>NZ_JAESJL010000001.1:0-935394 GCF_016756945.1 Pseudomonas sp. MWU318 | reverse complement strand
CTGTTGGCCAAAAGCAGCCCCATCCGTAATTCCCTATCAGCCCGAGTCTCGCCAGATCAACGGAACCTAATAACGGTATCACTCAGCAACGATCTCAAACGCACCACCCCCCAAAACCTCCCCGTTAACCAAAACCCTAACCCCATGCCGCCCCAAAAAATGCCTCCGCGTCGTAAAATCCCTAATCACCTGCCGCCTCCCCACAATCACTTCCCCAAACCCCGCCAACTCCACCGTCTTCAACTTGAAAACCTTCCCCGACACCCCGCCATTCGCCTTCACATAGTCAATCGCATAATCAATCACCAACCGCTGTTCATGCGCCACCGTCGACTTCACTGTAAACGACAACGTAATCGCCTCACCCAACCTCACCACCGCCGGCTCAACCCGCACATCCAGCAACTCAACCTCTGCCTTGGCCCCCGCACCAATCACCGTCAGCGCGCGCAAATCTCCCTGTTTGATCAAACTGCGCAACGCATGCTTGGCAATCCACGCCGTGTGTTTGTTCTCCAGTGGCCAGCCTTCAATCGTGTCCAGCACCCATTCCGGATGTTCCTTGGTCACGTCGTTCAGATGGTTCGCCACGGACTTGCGCACGTACAGGCTCTCGTCGGCTTTCAACCGATCGAGGATTCCGGCGGTCAGTTGCGGGTTGGCTTGCACGGCTTCCAGGCGGAATGACCAGGGCAGGCGGGGGCGGGTGCCTTCGCTGGCGAGGCGGCGGACGTGGTGGTTTTGGTCTTGGGTCCAGTCGTGCATGAGTTCCAGCGAGCGTTCGAGGTCGCTGCGCAGGAAGTGGCGGATGGCGAATTCGGAGGAGCCGAAGGTGGTGAAGTATTTCAGCGCTTGCATGGAGGTATCGAAGGCGTGGCCGCCGTAGCTGGCGACGTAGTGCGGCAAGCACATGCTGACGAATCCGCTGTTGAGGCGGGGGGCGAGTTCGCGCAGGACTTCGAGGGAATCTTCGTAGTCCAGCGGCAGCACGGCATGCAGGCTTTCGCTGACGCGGGCCATGCGTTGCATCACCGACAATTCCGCCAGCCCTTGGTTGGCGTGTTTGAGAAACACCTTGGCCTTGAACGCCGGGTACACGGCGCTCATTTCGCTGGCGATGTGTTGCAGGCGTTCGGCGTTGAAGATTTCCTTTAACGCCGGGGCGGCGGTGTCGGTGGTGCTCATGGTCAGGTCATCGGGGTGCTGACGAACGCTTCGAGGGTTTCGGTGTACGCGGTGTATTGGGCAATGTGCGGGTAGCGGCGGGTGTCGATCTGGTCGGGGACGACGAGGTCGGTGAAGCTCCAGGCGACGGCGAGGCTGATGCCGGCCTGGGTGAGGGTGCCGTCGGTGGGCAGGCCGGTTTTTTCCAGTTCCTGTTCGAGGGCGGTGAAGGCGGCGGCGAGTTGGCCTTCGACGCGCTCGACCCACGGTTGGTATTGAATGTCGGCCGGGCGCAGGTTGCGTTCGTAGTAGAGCTGCACGGCTTTTTCGCAGGCGGCGAGGCTGAGGCCGATCAGGCGCAGGGCGTGGGCGCGTTGTTTGAGGTCGCTCGGCAGCAGGCTTTTGCCGCTGGCGGCTTCCAGGTAGTCGAGGATCAGGGTGGAGTCCATCAGGACCACGCCGTCGTCGAGGATCAGCGTGGGCGCCTTGACCACCGGGTTGATCTGCTGGAATTGCTCGAAGTGGCGGAACACCGAGACCGATTCATGTTCGAGGTCGATGCCGAGGCGTTTGGCGGAGATCGCCACGCGGCGCACGTAGGGGGAGTCCAGCATGCCGATCAGTTTCATGACGCGTTCCTTCAAGTCGAACCGGTGGGAAGGCATAACCTAGCCGAGCCTGAGGCAAATGTCAGTCGTCAAAACCGGCCTGCTCATGAATCTCGTCCACATTCAATTCCAGCCGATACGCCACCGCCACGAACAACGCCTGACACAAACACAACGTCGCGCTCAGCGAACGGAACGCCAGTGCGCTGCCCTCATTCACCAGCAGCAGGCTGTTGGCGTTTTTGGCCAAAGGCGAGAGGTGGCTGTCGGTGAGGATCAGGGTGTTGGCCTGTTGCTGGCGGGCATAGCGCAGGCAGTGTTGGGTTTCCTTGGCGTAGGGGGTGAAGCTGATGGCGATGACCAAATCACCGCTACGCACGCTGCGCATCTGCTCGCGATAACTGCCGCCCAGTCCGGAAACCAGGTGAATGCGCTTGTGAGTGTGTTGCAAGTTGTAAACGAGGTAGTCAGCGACGGCGAAGGAGCGACGTACGCCGACCACATAGATGTTGTCGGCGTTGACGATCAGGTCGACGGCTTTTTCGAACGCGACGTCGTCGAGTTCGCGGCCCAGGCGTTCGATGCCGGAGCGGGTGGCGTCGATGCATTCGCGGGCGAGGTCGCCGTCGCTGGCTTGCTGCGACTGGTTGGCGATCATGCTGCGGATGCGTTGCTGGTAGTTGTGCACCGGCGAGGCTTTGTGGGTGTAGGCGGCGCGGAACAGCGCCTGCATCTCGCTGAAGCCGCTGAAGCCGAAACGCTGCGAGAAACGCACGATGGCGGACGGATGCACCTCGCATTCGCGGGCGATGTCGCTGATGCGATCGACCATGATCCGGTCGCTTTGCTGGCTCATGTAGCTGGCGATGCGTTTGAGTTGACGCGGCAGGGTGTCGTATTCGTCGGTGATCAGTTGCAGCAGACGCTCGGCATTGATCGGGGGGCTGGCGAGGGGGCGCTCGTCGTTGGCCGGCAGATCGGGGCGGGGCATAAGTCTTCCTTTAGGCTGATCAAATCACTCTGTGGCTGATGTTAGGAGGGCTTTTGGGGTTCTGCTTGGCTGAAACGATGCACCGGGAGAAGAAAAATTCGCGATGAGGCACCAGCGGTTAGCCGTTTGTCTTCTATATACAGCCGCTCGACTGAATTTCTTGCTATAAACGCACTCCGATGACCGCCACGAAGCCTGTGTCAGACCCGTTTACGGCTGTTGTCGGACAAATTCCCGGTATTTACAGTTGCTGAGGCCTCAAACGGGCCTTAGACTGCCGCCCCTTCGTAAATTGAGTGCCGGGTGGCGTTTGCAATAAACGATGCCTTTTCGTCGACCGGACACGGTTCGCCGGAACGCTCCCTATTTCGCCTTAATGCACGTTTTTTTATAGAGATATCAATGACAAAGGACAAGTTGCTGGCCATGCCGGCAGATGACTACATGAATGCCGAGCAACACGCTTTCTTCACTGAGCTGTTGCAGAACATGAAAGTCGAAACCCACGAGCGCATTGAGCAAAACCGTATCGCCATCGAAAGCCTGGACACTCCGGCCGACCCGGCGGACGCGGCTTCGGTTGAAGAAGAGCGCACCTGGCTGGTGAACGCGATCGATCGCGACCAGCGCATGCTGCCGCAACTGGAACAAGCCCTTGAGCGCATCAAGGAAGACAGTTTTGGCTGGTGCGACGACAGCGGCGAGGCCATCGGCCTGAAACGCCTGCTGATCAGCCCGACCACCAAGTACTGCATCGAAGCTCAAGAGCGTCACGAGCAGATCGACAAGCACCAGCGTCAGGCCTGATTCCATGGTTGCCCCCTGAATCGGGGGCGCCTGCAAAAGATCGCAGCCTTCGGCAGCTCCTACACGAGCTGATGGGGCTGCGATCTTTGCTTTTGCTCGTCTGCGATATTTTGCGCGCCGTTCCATTGACCTGCTGCAGACTCCACGACTAACGGACCATGGATAATGGCGTTCTAGTGGCGTTTAATGCAGTCACAACAATGAGAACAAGCGTGGGGTGTTGAAATGACGAGAGATGGATCTCTGGTTGGGGCCTTGCCCGCACCAGTGCTGTTGCCGAAAAACCGCTGGATCGCTCCGACCCTGCAAAGCATCGCCCTGATGCTGTTGCTCGCCGGCATGACCCTGGGTGGATGGTCGCTGTACATCGGCATGCCGCTGGCGGTGCTGATTGTCTGGCTGCCGCGCCTGCGTTCGCGGGTCATTCCCGATGCTGCGCCTGTCGATGCCGGCAGCGCGATTTCCGAACTCACCCGCGATCTTTCCTACACCACCAGTCATAACGCACTGTCAGCTGCCGGTGTGGCGTTTTCCGTCAAGCAACTGGCGGGCAAACTGGAATCGCAACTCGACGCAGCGGCGCAGATTGTCAGCAACGCCGAAGTGATGATCGCCACCGAACACGCCACTTCGCAGCTCAGTCGTGAAGCGCTGGACGCCGCCAGCGAAGCGCATCACAGCAGCGCGGCGGGGCGCACCGAACTGGTGGATTCGATTGCGCGCATGCATCAACTCAGTCAACGCGCGAATGCCAGCCGTGAATTGATCGAAGCCCTGAGCCTGCGCAGCGATGATATTCAACGGGTGACGCTGGTGATTCAGTCCATCGCCAGCCAGACCAATCTGCTCGCCCTCAACGCGGCGATTGAAGCGGCGCGGGCGGGTGAGCATGGCCGTGGTTTTGCGGTGGTGGCGGATGAGGTGCGCGGTCTGGCAGCGCGGACTGCCTCGGCGACCGGCGAGGTCGGCGAGATGGTCGCCGATATTCAGCAGCGTACGGCGCAAGTGGTGGAGCAGATCCGCGAGCTGTCCAGCGATCTGCAGATCGGTGTCGAGCAGGTCGAGAATACCGGTCAGCATCTGGAAAACATCGCACGGCTGACGGCGGGAGTGGAAGCTCAGGTCGGTGAAATCGCCCGTGGCGCGGAAACCAATCGCGAGCAGCTCGACAGTCTGTTCAAGGCCATCGAGCAAATGCGCAGTGATCTGGCGATCAGCGATCAGCAGACCCGACGCCTGGCCGAGGCCGCTGTGCAGATGGAAGGGCAGGCGGAAACCATCAGCGAGCGTCTGGCCGAAGTCGGTCTGGATGACTATCACCAGCGCGTCTATGACCTGGCGCGTGAGGGCGCGAGTCAGATTGCGGCGCGGTTCGAAGCGGATGTCGAGCAGGGGCGGATCAGCCTTGAGGATTTGTTCGACCGTCAATATCAACCGATTCCCGGGACGCAACCGGCGAAGTTTCAGACCCGTTTCGACCGCTACACCGATCAGGTATTGCCGGCGATTCAGGAGCCCCTGCTGCCGCGCCATGAGGGGTTGGTCTTCGCCATCGCGTGCACGCCGCAGGGTTATGTGCCGACGCACAACCTGGCGTTCAGTCAGCCGTTGACCGGTGACGCGCAGGTCGACGCGGTGGGTAACCGCACCAAACGCAAGTTCGCCGACCGCACCGGGATTCGCTGCGGCAGCCATCAACAGGCGGTGCTATTGCAGACTTACACCCGCGATACCGGCGAGCTGATGCACGACTTGTCAGTGCCGATCATGGTCAAGGGCCGGCATTGGGGCGGACTGCGTCTGGGCTATAAACCGGAAAATCCGCGCTGATCGATTGTTACCGCTCGCGCAATGAATCTGTGCACGGGCGTTGCTGTTTCCTCTGCGATGAAGTCATTAACATGGCCGTTAGTTAGGTAGCTAATGAAATCGAGAGGTCAGTATGTGCAGAGTCGATGTCGCGGTGATGATTGGCAGTGGTGTGCCCGCCGGATTGCGCGCGATGGGCCAGAGCGTGTGCTGGGTGGTGTTGCTCAATGGTGAGCGGCGTGGCACCGCGTTCGCCAGTCGCGACGAAGCGGAGGAGTGCAAGGCTGCCTGGCTCGCGCAACTGATGGCCGAGCCTGGCGACAGCCTGCACTGACATTTATTAACGTCCGTCGTGCAGGCGTACGTTCAATTCATCGACCATCACCGCTTCTTCGCCGTCGGCGCGCAGCCACTCCTTCAGCAGTTGCGCCTGTTGCGGTGTCCAGAACTCGGCATCGATCAACTTGGTGTTGGCATCCAGCGGATGCGCTTCGATGAAATCGTCGATTGCCTCGTTGTCCGATGGCAGGCCCAGTTGGTCGAACAGGGTTTTCAGATCATATGCAGGCAGTTCCATCGTGTACTCCTTTTGCGTGTGCCGGAATGGCGCTGTCGCTCGCTCTTTATCTGAGGCAACCGTTGGACAAGAGTTCGATTCGTGATTCAAGCGAGCGGGCGAGGGCGCACGCCTCGTTATGGTCTTCGCGGAAACCTCTTACACGACCGGTGGAAGATTCCTTGATATGAAAGAACGCGTTACCCGCCGGAACGACCTGAAATCGCGGTCTGTGATTGCCTGCTCCGTGCTCCGCAAGTTCAGCCAGATCGGTGCCTTGCAGCACGAACGGCGTGTCGATGACGGGTTTGGAAGGCTGGGCAAAGTGAGTCAGAGTGCACATATGAAGTCCTTTTCATGAGATAGCCGACGGTTACAGGTCGGTTCGGGTAGTCGGAAGGAGCATCGCTGCTCTAGAATCGCCAGTGTCTGCTGGCGACAGGTGCCTATCTAAAGCAATTTTTTACCGGCGATATGTCGGAAAAGGGCTTTTTTTCGTCAGTTTTTTCCCTAAAGTTTGTAGTCCGTCTTCGTTGCGCTTCAATGAAGATTTTTCCTTCAAGGCCTGGCGAACGTCGAGGCAAGTTTCTCGCGTGACTTTCCAGTAGTCTTGCGAACTTGTGATGTATGGGCGCTCCGCTTGTTTCAGGTGTACTGAAGTCATTCGGTAACAGCATCGGCCTGGCCGTTTTTTTGCCGTGCGCGTTTTGGCGCAGGGTACTTTTCAGATGTGGGGATGTTTCTTTGGCAGTCAGTAATCTCGATATGCATGCTTTGTTCGTGTTGGGTGATTTGCGTGCAAAGCTGGTCAAGCTGTTTCAATCGCGTTTTGTTTACATCACCGAACAGAACGCCGAAGGCATTTACGTGGCCGAGATCGATACCGAAAGTGCATTGGTGGTCGATGACAAACCGGGGCTCAAGCTCAAGGTCGGCGATCATTTCAGCGCGGCCGTGCTGCCCAGCCGTGAAGGCGGCAAGATGGACATCCGCTTTCGCGAAATCAAACTGACGGTGTACGGCCTGGGCGACTACGCCTTTGTCGATACAGCGGACGGCCACGCGATCCTTTTCAAGGAAGGCCACAGCGTGGTGACGGTGTTTGCCGCGCACCAGCAACTGCAGGAAGGCCTGACCAAGACCCTGAAAGCCGTTACCGGTAAAGCGGCGAAGTGGCGCAAGGGCGAACTGATCACGTTCAAGGCCAGCGAGTGATCGGTGGTGTGAGTCGCGCCGACTTCCATTCGCAAAACCTTGACCGTGCGCGTGAGGAGGCATTGCGCCTGTTCAACGCCAAAGCCGAATTGCAGGGCGCGTGGCTGAACTGGGTGGCAGCGCAGATCTACACCTTGCGGCCTGCGGAATACGCCAGCATGGTCAGACGCGAGCTGCAAAGCTTGCAGGAAAAGTCTGAAACATAACCTCGCCGGGATGGGGCCCCGGAAAAAGCAGGAACCTCGGCTACAGTCAGTTGACTGAGTATTCAGAGGCTTGCGGTCTTCTGCCAGGCCATCCTGCTATTGCTGTGAACAGCACGAGGTGCAAAGCATGAAAGGAATTCGACGGCTATTGGCCGCCAGCGTGGTTTCGTTCGGTGTGCTGACGGCCGCGCAGCCGGCAGCGGCGGCACAGGCACCGATTCATTTTGCCGACCTGAACTGGGAAAGCGGCAGCCTGATCACCGATGTCCTGCGGATCATCGTCGAGAAGGGTTATGGCCTGCCGACCGATACATTGCCGGGTACCACCATCACCCTGGAAACCGCGCTGGCCAACAATGACATTCAGGTCATTGGCGAAGAGTGGGCCGGGCGCAGTCCGGTGTGGGTCAAGGCTGAAGCGGAGGGCAAGGTCGTCAGTCTTGGCGATACGGTCAAGGGTGCCACTGAAGGCTGGTGGGTGCCGGAATACGTGATCAAGGGTGACCCGGCCAAGGGCATCAAACCGCTGGCGCCGGACTTGCGCAGTGTCAGTGATCTGAAGAAATACAAGGACGTGTTTAAGGACCCGGAAAACCCGAGCAAGGGTCGGTTCCTCAACAGCCCGATCGGCTGGACCTCGGAAGTGGTGAACAAACAGAAACTGACCGCTTACGGGCTGCAGGACGATTACACCAATTTCCGCAGTGGCTCGGGCGCGGCGCTGGATGCCGAAATCAGCTCTTCGATCCGTCGGGGCAAACCGGTGCTGTTCTATTACTGGTCGCCGACGCCGTTGCTGGGCAAATTCAAACTGGTGCAGTTGGAAGAGCCACCGTTCGATGCCGAGGCGTGGAAGACCCTGACCGATGCCGATAACCCAAATCCGAAACCGACCCGTTCGCTGGCCTCGAAGCTGTCGATCGGAGTGTCTACGCCGTTCCAGAAACAGTATCCGCAGATCGCGGCTTTCTTCAGCAAGGTGGATTTCCCGATCGAGCCGCTGAACAAGGCGTTGGCCGAGATGAGCGAGAAGCACACCGCACCACGTCAGGCGGCGGAAGCGTTCATGAAGGCGCATCCAGAGGTGTGGCAAGCGTGGGTGCCGAAGGATGTGGCGGAGAAGGTCTCCGCCAGTTTGTGATCGCTCTCTGTAGGAGCTGCCGCAGGCTGCGATCTTTTGATCTTGATCTTAAAAAATCAAAGTCAAAAGATCGCAGCCTTCGGCAGCTCCTACAAGGGATCGGGTCAGGTCAGAACTTCGTCTGCACCGCCAATTCAAAGGTGCGCGGCGTACCCAGATAGTAAGCCGGCGACACATGCGCAAACTCGGCATACACCTCGTTGGTCAGGTTGCGCACTCGGCCGGTGACGGTGGTGTGCGAGTCGACCTTGTAGCTGAGGAAGCTGCCGAACAGTGTGTACGACGGCACGGTCATGGTGTTCGCCGTGTCCGCATACACCGACGCCACATACCGCGCATCGACCCCACCTTGCCATTGCGGCGAAAAATCGTAAGTCAGCCATAGATTGCCGACCCGATCCGGAACGTTGGTCGGCGTGTTGCCCTTGCGGGAGACCACCGCGCCGGCGGCGTTCTTTTCGGTGAAGTCGTCGTATTGCGCATCGACCCAGGCGAAGTTGCCTTCGGCCAACAGCTTGTCGGTAATCCGCAGGGAGCTGGCGATCTCGATGCCCTTCGAGGTTTGCTGCCCTACCGGGATGCTGCTGGTCGGGTCCAGCGGATCAGTCACGGCGAAGTCCTTGCGCTCGATGGTGTAGGCGGCAACCGTCGCCGAGCCACGGCCGTTGAGGTAGTCGAACTTGCTGCCGATTTCCCATTGCTTGCCGGTGGAAACATCGAAGTCCTGCGTGCCGTTCGGTTGTTCGGCGGCGGTGCTGTATTGCACGTAGACGCTGGCCGATGGAATGAACTGGTAAGTCAGGCCGACGCGCCCGGTGACCGGCTCCCAGCTGCGTTTGAGATGCTTGGGATTGGCGGCCGTCACGGTGCGATGGTTGGTCATGTCGAGGTCGATATCGTCGTAACGCAGGCCGGTGAGCAACGCCAGTTTGTCGGTCAGTGCCAGGCGGTTTTCCACGAACAGCGCCTTGGTGGTGACCTCGTTGGTCTTGTCGCTGATCAGTGTCGGGTTGGTGCCGGGAATGTCGTAAAAATGCCCGGGCCGGTAGTTGTTTGGATCGACCGTGCTCGCGCCTTTGATATTCAGCGGCGAGTTGGTGGTCTGGTTGACCTTGTACTCGAAACCGCCGGACCAGGTGGTGTCGAGGCCGAACAGGGTATTGTCGTGGCGCAGTTCGAACTGGTTGCCGTTCTGCTCGCCCTGATGGCGTACCTGATAGGCGGTGGAGCGGTTCACCGCACTATTGTCGGTGTTGTACTGATAGGTCTCGAGGTTGCGGTAATCGCGTTGGCTGTCGAGGTGATACAGCGTGTTGCGCAAGGTGGTGCTGTCGTTGATCCGGTAGTCGATGATCGAGCGCACCCAGATCGTGCGCTGTTCGTAGCGCCCGTCCTCGACGTTGTAGTTGTTGAAGCGGTTGTGTTTGTCGATTTTCAACTCGCCGGCCTTGGGGTTGAGTACCGGCGTGCCCCAGTACGGGCTGTCTTCGTGTTCGTCCTGATATTCCAGGGCCAGGGTGTGCGACAGATCCGGCGTGAGGTCGCTGAGCAATGAGAACGCCATGCTCCAGGCATCGCGTTCCTGCCGGTCGATGTAGCCGTTGCTGGTGTTGTGACTGACGTCGAGTCGCGCGTAGTGCTGCACGTCGGCGCTCGGGTCGGTCAGCGCGTGGTTGAGGCCGAACGCGGTTTCGGTGGTGTCGTAACTGCCATAGCTGACGCGACCTTCAGCGGCTTGTTCGTCGCGAGTTGCCAGTTTGGTCACGTAGTTCAGCGAACCCCCCACCGAGCCTGCGCCGTTGATCAGCGACGACGGGCCGCCGACCAGTTCGACTCGATCATAGATCCATGAATCCACCGGTCGGGCGAGGCCGCCGGAGACGGTGACGCCGTTGAACATCTGAGTGATCTGGCTGCTGGTGAAACCGCGATAGGAGACGAATCCGCCAAAGCCCGGTGGTGCGCTGGCATTGACCCCGGGCAGGGTGTTGGCGGCGTCCTGAAAGTTCTGCGCGCCGTGGCGTTCGATGTCGTTGCGGTTGGCGACGGCCACTGACGCAGGTGTGTCGCGCACGCTGAGACCGAGGCGCGAGGCCATGCCGCTGGATTGATCGAGGCTCAGGCCTGGTTCGCTGGTGGATTCGCCGTCGATGGTGATCGGTGCCAGATCCACGGTGGATTGCGCCCAGGCGTTAAGGGACAGGCAGCCGTACAGGCTCGCCAGCAGAGGAATATGTTTCATCGTTGAATCCTGAATGCTTGTCTGGGAATCAGCGCACAGGCAAACGCCGCGCGTTGGCGCAGTGGGCTGACAAATCAAAAAGGCAAAGTCACTCAGGTGAGCGGCGGGGCGCGAGGATTGGCCGAAGGCCAGGTGAAGCGGGCAGGGAGGTCGGCGCTGACAACGGGCGCCAGCGGCGGGCTGTGTTGCTCGGGCAGAACCGCGAGGGTCAGGCTGGAGTTGAACGCCGGACCCACGCCGCCGCCGACCGAGCACAACGGACAGCCGAACGCCTTGGACAGGGTCGGCAGTTGTTCTTCGCTGGGGTTGCTGCTCTGCGGCGCTTGAGTGGCCGGATCGACCGTACAGAACTGGCCGCCGATGCCGTTGAGCTGCATCCCGACCATTTGTCCGTGACCGATGCTGCAGGCGAACACGTTGAACAGGACGCAGCAATAAAGCATCCAGGCCAGCAGTGAACGATCGGAACGGGTGAATTTCATGGGGCGGCACTTTACCGTACCGCTGATCGGTCGTGCACTTCAAAAAATGCCGACTAGGATGTTTTGTTCAAATCCCTCGAAAGGATTCTTGACCATGACCTTTGTGTTGGCTCAATGGCTGGTGACGATATTTGCGGCAATCGCTCTGGTACACGTGTATTGGGCGCTGGGTGGGCAATGGGCGGCGGTGGCGGCGGTACCGCAAGTGCCGGTGCGAGGACTGGTGGCGACGGTGCGACCGGCGTTCAAACCGTCAGGCTGGATTACCTTGCTGGTAGCGGCAGCATTGTTGGTGATTGCCGCGCTGGTGTGCATGCGGGTCGGCTGGGGCATGCCGGCGGTGCATCACAAGGCGTTGCAATGGGTGATCAGCGCGATTGCGTTGTTGATGTTTGCCCGGGCGATCGGCGATTCGAACCTGGTGGGTTTTTTCAAGGAAGTGAAGGGGTCGCGGTTTGCGCGGCTGGATACCTGGGTGTATTCGCCGTTGTGTCTGGTGCTGGGGGCCGGGTTGTTGGCGGTAGCTTGGGTCTAGAAAGATCGCAGCCTTCGGCAGCTCCTACAGGGGATTGCATGCCAATGTAGGAGCTGCCGAAGGCTGCGATCTTTTAAGGGTCAGCTACCACTCTCGGTCCTGCGACTGCTCACCTCAGCCGGCACATCATCCCCGGCCATGCGCTTGCGGAACAACGCCGCCCGCGCCAGCAGCAGGGTGGTCACCGGCACGGTGATCGCCAACAGAATCGGAATCAGCCAGGCATGCATCACCGGCCCGGACTTGAGTGCAGAAAAACAGATGATCGACGCCAGTGCCACGCACCACGCGCCCAGTGTCGAGGCCAGCGCCGGTGGGTGCATGCGCTGGAAGTAATCCTTCATGCGCAGCAATCCGGTCGCGCCAATCAGCGCAAACACACCGCTGAGCACCAGCAGGATCGCCACCGGAATCTCCACCCACAGCGACAATTCAGCAGTCATTCGATCACCTCGCCACGCAGCAGGAATTTCGCCAGGGCAAACGAGCCGACGAAGCCGAACAGCGCGATCAGCAGCGCCGCCTCGAAATAAGTGTCACTGGAGTAACGAATGCCCAGCGTCAGCATCATCAGCATGGCAACGATATACAGGTAATCCAGAGCGAGTACCCGATCCTGTGCCGACGGCCCCTTGAACAAGCGAATCAGGGTCAGAACCATCGCCAGCGAGAACAGGAACAGCGTCAGCAGAATCGCGTTCGACAGCAGCGGGCTCATTCGAAAATCTCCATCAACGGCTGCTCGTAGGCAGTCTTGAAGTGGTGGATGAAGTGCGCCTCGTCATCCAGATCCCAAACGTGCAGCAGCAGAATGCTGCGATCCAGCGCCAGCTCCGACCACACGGTGCCGGGCACCACGGTGCAGATCATCGCCAGCGCCGCCAGACCGTTGGCATCGCGCAGGTCCAGCGGGACTTTGACGAAGCCTGAGCGCGGCGGGCGGCGACCGGCGTTGAGCACGCCCCAGGCGACGATCAGGTTGGAGAGGATCACGTCACGGCCGACCATCAGGAACAGGCGCAAAATCGTCAGCGGGCGGCGAATGCGCACCTGTTTCGGGCGCAGCTTGCGCATCATCAATGGTGCGGCGAAGCCGAGGATTGCGCCGAGCAGCAGGTTGCCCGGGCTGACAGACAGGTTCAGCGTCAGCCACAAAACCCACAACGCCAGTGACAGCAACGGTGCCGGAAATACGCGCTTCATGGCTGCACCTCCAGCATCGCCGCTTTGGCTTCAGGGCTGGGCACGGCGCGGGTGCCGAGCACCGCCATCACGTATTGCTGCGGGTTGTTCAGCGCGTCGGCGGTGGCCTCGGTGTAACGCAGCAGCGGTTCGGCCTTGAAGGTCAGCGCGATGCTCAGCCCCAGCAACAGGAAGATCGGTGCGCATTCAAGCTTGCGCAGCAGCGGCGAAGGGCGCTCCTCGGGCGTCCAGAAACGCTGGATGCCCATGCGCGCGAATGCCATCAACGAGGCCAGTCCGGAGAGGATCAGCAGCGCCAGCAGCGCCCAGGCCGCGTTGGAGATCGGCGCCTCGCCGCCCAGCCCCAGCGGATTGAGCAGCGCACCGATCAGGTTGAGCTTGCCGATGAACCCGGACAGCGGCGGCATGCCGATGATCAGCAACGCGCAGGCAATGAAACTCAAGCCGAGAAACGCCATGGTCCACGGGATGACCTGACCGACTACGGCTTTTTGCTCGTCATCGAGGTTGATGCCTTTGGGCGGTTGCAGCGATTCCTGCGGACGCGGCAGCAACTCGCTTTCATCCTCCAACGGGATTTCGTTGGCCGAACGCGAACGCTCGATCAACTCCGCCAGCAGGAACAGTGCGCTAAGCGCCAGCGTCGAGCTGACCAGATAGAACAGCGCCGCACCGATCAGATTCGGCTGGGCGAAACCCACCGCCGACAGCAGAATCCCCGCCGACACCAGAATGCTCAGGCTGGCCATGCGCTCCAGACGTTGTGCGGCCAGAATCGCCAGCGCCGCGCAGGCGATGGTCGCCATGCCGCCGTAGATCAGCCAGTCGCCACCGAAGAACGCCGACGCCCCGGCCTGGCCGGAGAACAGCAGCGTCCACAGGCGCAGCAAGGTATAAACGCCGACCTTGGTCATGATCGCGAACATCGCCGCCACCGGTGCACTGGCCGAGGAGTAGGCCGGCACCAGCCAGAAGTTCAGCGGCCACATGCCAGCCTTGGCCAGGAACGCCACCGCGAGAATCCCCGCGCCGGCATGCAGCAAGCCCCGGTCGGCTTCCGGCACCAGTGGGATCTTCAGCGCCAGATCGGCCATGTTCAGGGTGCCGGTGACGCCATAGATCAACGCCGCGCCAATCAGGAACAGCGACGAGGCCAGCAGATTGATCGAGATGTAATGCAGGCCCGACGACACCCGCGCCCGACCCGAACCGTGCAACAACAGGCCATAAGAGGCGGCGAGCAACACTTCGAAAAACACGAACAGGTTGAACAGGTCGGCGGTGAGGAAGGCGCCATACAGGCCCATCAGCTGAATCTGGAACAGCGCGTGGAAGCTCGACCCCGCGCCGTCCCAGCGCGCCATGGCGAACAGCAGGGCGCTGACGCCGATGATCCCGGTCAGCACCAGCATCAAGGCCGACAGGCGATCAACCACCAGCACGATGCCGAACGGCGCCTGCCAGTTGCCCGGCAGGTACACACCGATGGAACCGGGCACGCCGGTGGTTTGCGTCCACTGCAGCAGCATCACCGAAATGAACAGGCCGACGAGGCTGGAGAACAGGTTGATTTTCGCCTTCAACGGTCGGTGCTTTTCGCCGAGCATCAACATGATGGCGGCGGTCAGCAGCGGCAGCAGGATCGGTGCCGCGATCAGGTGAGTCATCGCCATCATTCCTTGGGCTCCCGGCCGTCGACGTGGTCGGTGCCGGTCAGGCCCCGCGACGCCAGCAGCACCACCAGGAACAGCGCGGTCATGGCGAAGCTGATGACGATGGCGGTCAGCACCAGTGCCTGCGGCAGCGGATCGGTGTAGTGCAGCAGGTCCTGGGTCACGCCGTCCTTGATCACCGGCTCTTTACCGATGAACAGGCTGCCCATGCTGAAGATGAACAGGTTGACCGCGTAGGACAGCAGGCACAGGCCCATGACCACCTGAAACGTCCGTGGCCGCAGTACCAGCCAGACCCCGGAGGCGGCGAGCACGCCGATGGCGATTGCGATGACTTCTTCCATCAGACGGCTCCTTTGCTGGCGACGGACTTGGGCAGCGACGCGGTCTTGTGACCCCGCACCGATTGGTGGGCGAGGGCGGTGAGGATCAGCAGCGTCGAGCCGACCACCACGGCGTACACGCCGATGTCGAAGAACAACGCGCTGGCGATATGGATCTCGCCCAGCAGCGGCAAGGCGAAATGCCAGGTGTGGGTGGTCAGGAACGGATAACCGACCGCCATCGCGCCGAGACCGGTGGCGGTGGCGAACAGGAGGCCAGTGCCCATCCAGCGCAGCGGTCGCAGGCTCATTTGCGCCTCGACCCACTGCGTACCGGCGACCATGTATTGCAGGATGAACGCCACCGACATCACCAGTCCGGCGACGAAACCGCCGCCCGGCTGGTTGTGACCGCGCATGAACAGGTAGCACGACACCACCAGCGCAATCGGCAGCAACAGGCGCACCAGCACCGCCGGCACCATCATGAAACCGAGCGCGGTGTCGCTGGCGCTACGCGGGTTGACCAGATCGGTGACCACGTCCGGCGCGAGCAAGCGCTGCTGGGCCGGCAATTGCAGGCTTTCTTTCGGCGGGCGGAAGCGTCGCAGCAGGGCGAACACGGTCAGCGCCACGGCCACCAGCACGGTGATTTCACCCAGGGTGTCGAAACCACGGAAGTCCACCAGCATCACGTTGACCACGTTGCTGCCACCGCCCTCGGGCATGGCCCGGCTGAGGTAGAACGAGGAAATGTCGTTGGGCGTCTGCCGCGTCAGCATCGCGTAGGACAGCAGCGCCATGCCGGCGCCGACGGCAATCGACAGCAGCAGGTCGCGCAAGCGCCGTACCCGGGCCTTGCGCAGGCTCGACGGCAGTGGCGAGACTTCTTCAATCCGCCGGGGCAGCCAGCGCAGACCGAGCAGGATCAGCACCGTGGTCACCACTTCCACCGCCAGTTGCGTCAGAGCCAGATCCGGTGCCGAGAACCAGACGAAGGTCACGCAGGTCATCAACCCGCAGACGCTGACCATGGTCAGGGCGGCGAGACGGTGATACTTGGCCTGCCATGCGGCGCCGAGGGCGCAAGCGATTGCCAGCAGCCACAGGGTGACGAACACGATCGAACCCGGAATCTTCGGCCGGTCGCCCCAGCTCAGGCTGCTGTGCAACATCGGGATCAGGCCGGCGAGCACTGCCGCCAGGACCATCAGGAACAGTTGCATTTGCAGGCGGCGGGTGCCGAGTCGGCGTTCTACCCGACGGGCCATGCGCATCATCAGCACCAGACTGCGCTCGAACAGGCGCTTGCCGTTGAAGCGGCCCACCAGCGGCGGGTATTTGAAGCGACCACGCTTGAGCTGGTTGCGCAGCAGCAGATAGACCACGATGCCGCCGGACATGGCGATCAGGCTCATGATCATCGGCGCGTTCAGACCGTGCCAGATCGCCAGGCTGTATTCCGGCAAGGTCCCGCCCACCACCGGCAGCGCGGCTGCCGCGAGCAGCGGACCGACCACTTGGGCCGGGAAGATCCCGACGACCAGACAGGTGAACACCAGCAGCTCGACCGGTGCACGCATCCAGCGCGGTGGTTCGTGCGGGGTGTGCGGCAGATCGGTAGCGGTCGGGCCGAAGAACACGTCGACGGTGAAGCGCAGCGAGTAGGCGACGCTGAAGGTCCCGGCGATGGTCGCGACAATCGGCAGTGCTGCTTCGACCCACGCGGTGGCGTTGATGAACACGGTTTCGGCGAAGAACATTTCTTTCGACAGGAAGCCGTTGAGCAGCGGCACGCCAGCCATCGACGCACTGGCGACCATGGCCAATGTGGCGGTGAACGGAATCAGTTTGATCAGGCCGCTGAGTTTGCGGATGTCACGGGTACCGCTCTCGTGGTCGATGATCCCGGCGGCCATGAACAGCGAAGCCTTGAAGGTCGCGTGGTTGAGAATGTGGAACACCGCGGCAACCGCCGCCAGCGGACTGTTCAGACCCAGCAGCAGGGTGATCAGGCCCAGATGGCTGATGGTCGAGTAGGCCAGCAGGCCCTTGAGGTCGTTCTGGAACATTGCGCAGTAGGCGCCGAGCAACAACGTACACGCACCGGCGCCGCTGACGATGTAGAACCATTCTTCACTGCCGGACAGCGACGGCCACAGGCGCGCAAGCAGGAACACCCCGGCCTTGACCATGGTCGCCGAGTGCAGATAAGCCGAAACCGGAGTGGGCGCCGCCATCGCGTGCGGTAGCCAGAAATGAAAGGGGAACTGGGCGCTTTTACTGAGCGCGCCAATGAGGATGAGAGGAAGCAGAACAGGGTAGAGAGCATGTGCGCGAATCTGATCGCCGGCGGCCAGGACCTTGTCCAGGTCATAGCTGCCGACGACATGGCCGAGGATCATGACCCCCGCCAGCAGGCACAATCCTCCCGCACCAGTGACCATCAGCGCCATGTAGGCGCCACGCCGGGCATCGGAGCGGTGGTGCCAGTAGCCGATCAGCAGGAACGAGAAGAGGCTGGTCAGCTCCCAGAAGAACACGATCTGGATCAGGTTGCCGGAGATCACCAGCCCGAGCATGGCGCCCATGAACGCCAGGAAAAAGGCGAAGAAGCGCGGCACCGGGTCGTCCGGCGACATGTAATAACGCGCATATAAAGAGACCAGGGCGCCGATGCCCAGCACCAGCAGCGAGAACAGCCAGGCAAAGCCGTCCATGCGCAGGACGAAGTTCAAACCGAGGCTGGGCAGCCACATGAATTCTTCGCGGATCACCCCGCCGTGGGCGATTTGCGGGTACAACAGCGCGACCTGCACGGTGCCGATCAGAGCGACCAGACCTGCCAACAGGGATTCGGTATTGCGCGCGTTGTGTGGCAGCACCGCTGCCAGACAGCTGCCAATGAATGGCAGAAGCAGTAGAACTATCAGGGACATAGGCTTCTAATCTGCGGAAGTTTGTGAAGCATCATACGTGCCAGCTCCCTGATTACCAAACGCCAGGATGTCTCAGAATCCTACAAAGTAGTCTGAAAAAATTGGTTTGGCTTTGTTTCAAGGGGAAAAAGATCGCAGCCTGCGGCAGCTCCTACAGGGATATGCATTCCGTGTAGGAGCTGCCGCAGGCTGCGACCTTTTGATCTTCGCTTTCAATTACCGCTGTCGTTCTCCAAGGCACCTTCAACTGCTTCGACAACCTTACCCTTGGTCTTCAATTCACTGACAATTACCGCCGCGACAATCAACCCTGCACCCACCAAGGCAATTGCCGGCAGACGCTCCCCGGCGATCCGCCCGACGATCCCGGCCCACACCGGTTCACCGGCGTAGATCAAGGTTGCCCGGGTCGGCGAAACGCTTTTCTGCGCCCAGTTCATCGCCACCTGAATCGCCGCACTCGCCGCGCCGAGACCCAGCGCGGTCACCAGCAAGGTCCAGGAAAAATCCGGAAGCGCTTCGCCGGTCGGCACCACCAGCAGGAACGACAGCACCGACGTCATCGCCAATTGCACCACGGTCACCCGGCGCACATCGACTTGACCGGCATAGGTGCTGATCAAAATGATCTCGGCGGCTATCGCGATGGCGCTGATCAGCGTAGCGATTTCGCCGGGGCTGAAATTCAACGACGCCCCGGACGGTCCGGACAACAGCATCAAACCGGTAAACGCCAGCATGATGCCGATGCTTGGCATCAACCCCGGACGACGGCCCAGCACCAGCCATTGCAGCAACGGCACAAAGGGCACGTACAGCGCGGTGATGAATGCCGACTGGCTGCTCGGGATCGTTTGCAGGCCAACCGTCTGCAAGCCGTAACCAAGCATGATCGCCACGCCGATGAAGGCGCCGGCCTTGAGCTCGAACAGGGTCAGTTCACGCAAGTGGCGCCAGGAGAACAGCGCAACAATGGCGGCCGCAGCGGCAAAGCGCAGGCCGACAAAGAACATCGGGCCACTCACGGTCATGGCGTGCTGCACCAGCAGGAACGTGCCGCCCCAGACCATGGTGATCAGCACCAGCACGCACTCGGCCTTGCTGAAGCGGGAGAAGCGAAGAGGCGTGGGGGAGCTGTTCACTGACGTCATGACCTTGCGCACTATAAAAGGCAGGACGCACAATGCGTCCAACGTTGCGCAGTATACTGCCCAACCCTACCGAGTGAGCAATATAGTGCACAAAGATTCCAGTCAACGGGCGTCCGTCCTGCAACACGTCAGCCACAACGTCCGGCGCCTGCGCCACGCTGCCGACATGAGCCAGACTGCGCTGGCGGAAAAGTCCGGCGTCAGTCGGCGCATGCTGGTGGCGATCGAGGCCGGGGAAAAGAACGTCAGCCTGACTACCCTCGACCGGGTTGCCGAAGCGCTAGACGTGGCCTTCAGCGACCTGATCCAGGCCCCCGACGCACGCGATACCAGCCGCATCAACGAGGTGGCCTGGGCCGGAGTCATTCCGGGAAGTAAGGCGGTGCTGCTGTCCAAGGCCACCGCCACCCGTGAAGTCGAGCAGTGGGAATGGTGCCTGCAACCGGGTGAGGTCTATCCGTCGCAACCGGATGCCGATGGCTGGAGCGAACAGATCTACGTGTTCGAAGGTTGCCTGACGTTAACGGTGGGTGAGGTGACCAATACCATTGCGACCGGCGAGTTTTTCATGTTTGCCAGCAACCAGCCCCACGGCTATCGCAATGACGGGCCGGTAGCGGTGCGCTTTGTGCGTAATGTGGTGATTTGATTGTTTCCGGCCGTTCGTCGGGAATGCGTCTCGACCTGTAATTTCTGACAGTAGACCGATCCCGGTGGCTGAGTTGAGATGGCGCTTATCGGAGGGACTGATTGACAGCCTCTGGAAACGCTCGCATCTCATCGCGATGATGCGGCCTCATTGAAAGCTACCGAAGGTGAATTCAAATGACTGCGCTCGCTGCTTTGCAAATTGAACAGGCTGTAGGTGAGGTAATCAAGTTAACTGACGTTCCTCCGGATGGAGCGACAGCGCTCATTCCGAAACTCTTGAACTCTGATCCCGAAAATAAGATTTCCATTTTTATTGCGGATCATGAGGTCGTGGGTGGCGTGCATTTAGGTGATTTGGTTGAAGGATCCTATCGGCACAATATAAAGAAGGAGCACCTGCTGCATTACTTGGGGCCAGACAGAGTTTTCCGCTACATCATTTATGACTATGCGGGGAATGAAGACCATTCTCAGATCGTAAAGTACACCATTAAGCATTCATGAGCATTTAGCCGACCACAACAAATGCTCGCCTGGCTTTGCCGGTCGAGCAATTGTTGAATGAGCCGCTGAAAGAAACCGGATTGCCTCCCCTCCTCACGTTTTATGTCTACCTGTTCATTCGTCAAAACCGTAATCTGGTGTGATCGATCAGGCAGCAGCGAGCAGAGAGTGGCATGGGCGGAACTACTGACGCACCGGTGGATTGTGTACCCCTTCAAGCAGACATCCTGATCATCGGCGGTGGCCTTAGCGGCACGATGCTGGCCGTGCAGTTATTGCGACTGCCCGGCCAACGCCGGATCCTGATCATCGAACCACGTGCCGAACTCGGCCGTGGCGAAGCCTACAGCGCCGTCGAACTGGGCCACACGCTCAATGGCAATGCGGCGCGCATGAGTGTCGACCCGGACAACCCTGATGACCTGACTCAATGGCTGACCGCGCACGTCGCTGCCGGTGGCTGGCCGGAATCTGCCGAGCAGAATGTGCCGATCAGTGAGCTGTTCCCGCCGCGCGGGCTGTTTGGCGTTTATGTGCAGCAGCGCCTGACCGAGGCACGAGTCGTAGGTGCGCAGCACGGTTCGACCGTCGAGCATGTTTGCGCCGAAGTCGTCGATCTGCAAACCGATACCGATTCGGTGCAAGTGAGTTTGAACAATGGGCAGACTCTGCGTGGTGCCTATGCCGTGCTCGCCACGGGCATGTTCCCCGCCGCACGCACGCCGCAGAAAGAGTCCAGCGGCCTGAATGCCGCAGCGCTTGATCCGTGGGATGTCGCCGCCATGCGTCAGCTCGATCCGCAGTCAACCGTGCTGATCATCGGTTCCGGCCTGACCATGGTCGATGCAGTGGTTTCGCTGGAACAAGCCGGGCATCGCGGGCCGATCGAAGTGTTTTCCCGCCACGGACTGTTACCCCATGTGCGGCGCCAACCGCCGACGTGGGTGGATTTTCTTGCGCAAGATCCGAGCATCCGCACACCGCGACAGTTGTTGCGCGAATTGCGCAGGCATTGCCGCGAGGCGATCGCTCAGGGCATTGATTGGCAGGCGCCGCTGGACACGGTGCGGGCTCATATCGGACGGCTTTGGAGTCAGGCGACTGACGTGCAGCGTCGACAATTCGTACGCCATGTACGGCCGTGGTGGGAGAGTCATCATCACCGTTCGCCGCCGTTGAGTGCGACGTTGGTGGAGCGCTTGCACAAGGAGGGGCGGTTGCGGATTCAGGCGGCGTCGTTCAAGGGGCTTGAGCCGGCGGTGGGCGAGGGAGTGAGCATTCGTATTCGGCGTCGTGGCGAGGCAGAAACCTGCGTGGTGCATGGCGCAGCGCTGATCAATTCCAGTGGTATCGAGTACGACTGGCGCCGCGTCGCGCGACCGCTGCCGCAGCAGTTGCTGGCGCGCGGGCTGGTGCGTCCGGGGCCGTTGGCGTTGGGGATTGCGGCGGCGGTGGACGGAGCGGTGCTGGACGCTGAAGGGCAGGCCGGCAGCCGATTGTTCGCGATGGGGCCACCGTTGCGCGGGATGTGGTGGGAGAGCACGGCGGTGACGGATGTGGCGTTGCAGGCCAAGGCGTTGGCGGCGCGGCTGGTGGATTGATGTTGTTCTTGCTGGCCCCATCGCTGGCAAGCCAGCTCCCACAGGGTTTTGCATGGATCACAAAATCTGTGAACAACACAGAAAACTGGGGTAGCTGGCAAGCCAGCCCCAATAGGGTTTTGCATGGATCACAAAGTCTGTGAACAACACAAACCACTGTGGGAGCTGGCTTGCCAGCGATGGGGCCAGTTCAGCCAATGATTATCTCGGCAGTGCATTCATCAGCCAGCGCTGGCGAATCTGCTCCAGGCGCCCGTCGGCGCGCAAGGTTTCCAGCGCCTGTTGCCAGCGTTTGACCTGACCCGGATCGGTCTGCAGCGAAAAGGCGATGTAGGTGTCCTGTTTCATCAACGACATCTGATACTGCAAGCGTCCCGGTTCCATTCCTTGGGTGCGGGCCAATGCGGCGGTGGACAGGGTGTCGGAGACCACGAAGTCGGTTCGGCCCAGACTGAACAGGCGCATCATCTGTTCCGGCGTTTCGACACCGTCGAGGTTCTTCAGGTTTTGTCGTTGCAGGTAGCTGTAGACCAGCCATTTGCGCGGCACGCTGATGCGACCTGCCTGATCCGCCTGCTGCAGGGTTTTCACCGGCGGCTGGTTGTTGGCATGGGCGTAGAGCGCGGTTTCGACTTCGAGCAGCGGCCCGACCCATTGATAGCGGTCGTCGCGCTCATCAGTACGCAGTACGGTAAATACGCCGGTGTTGGCTGTTTCGCTGGCGGTGCGCAAGGCACGCAGCAACGGCACCTGCTGCAGGTCGATCCGGTCGCCGGTCTGTTCCGCCAGCGCGCGCACTACGTCCACGCCATAACCCACCAGATGATCGCCTTGCTGAAAATGCAGGGGCGGGTGGTTGTCGGTGAGCAGTTGCAGATCGGCCGCATCGGCCGCCAGGGCCAGGAGTGACAGCAGACACGCGGCAATCCGTTTCATAAAGCGTCCCTGAAAAATTGATCGCGAAGCTTAGTACGGGCCGAGGGTGGCTGTCGTGAGGAATGTACGGGGCTTTTGCGTCAGAAAACAGGACGGATCGGTTAGGTGGGATGGATACAAACTGTGGGAGTGAGCCTGCTCGCGATGGCGGCGTATCAGTCAACACTGATGGTGATTGATAGACCGCCATCGCGAGCAGGCTCACTCCTACGGGGTTATGCCACGACTTGGTAGCACGGCACATACGCCGCGCCGCCCGGCAGTTTCATTCGGTGCTGGGCGACGAAGGCTTTGAGCAGTGCGTCGAGCGGCTGCATGATCGCCGCGTCACCGCGGATCTGATACGGCCCGTGTTCTTCGATCAAGCGGATGCCCTTGTCCTTGACGTTGCCGGCGACGATCCCGGAGAACGCGCGGCGCAGGTTGGCGGCCAGTTCGTGGGGCGGCTGGTCGCGGTGCAGCTTGAGGTTGGCCATGTTTTCGTGGGTCGGATCGAACGGGCGCTGGAAGCTTTCGTCGATCTTCAGCAGCCAGTTGAAGTGGAACGCGTCGTTGCGCTCGCGGCGGAACTGTTTCACCGCTTTGAGGCCGGCGGTCATCTGCCGCGCGACTTCGGCCGGGTCGTCGATGATGATCTCGTAGTGCTGCTTCGCCGCATCGCCGAGGGTGGCGGTGACGAAGGCATCGAGCTGTTCCAGGTACGGCGCGGCGTGTTTCGGCCCGGTCAGGATCACCGGGAACGGCAGGCCGGCGTTATCCGGGTGCATCAGGATGCCCAGCAGGTACAGGAACTCTTCGGCGGTGCCAGCGCCGCCCGGGAAGATGATGATGCCGTGGCCGACACGCACGAACGCTTCCAGACGTTTTTCGATGTCCGGCAGGATCACCAGCTCATTGACGATCGGGTTCGGCGCTTCGGCGGCGATGATCCCCGGCTCGGTCAGGCCGAGGTAGCGCCCGCCATGGATGCGCTGCTTGGCGTGGGCGATGGTCGCGCCCTTCATCGGGCCTTTCATCACGCCGGGGCCGCAACCGGTGCAGATGTCGAGGCTGCGCAGGCCCAGTTCGTGGCCGACTTTCTTGGTGTATTTGTATTCTTCGGTGTTGATCGAGTGGCCGCCCCAGCACACGACGATTTTCGGCTCCACACCCGGACGCAGGGTGCGCGCGTTGCGCAGCAGGTGGAACACGTAGTCGCTGATGCCTTGCGAGGAGCTGAGGTCGATGCGTTGGCTGTCGAGTTCGTTTTCGGTGTAGACGATGTCACGCAGGGCGCTGAACAGCATCTCGCGGGTGCTGGCGATCATTTCGCCGTCGACGAACGCGTCGGCCGGGGCGTTCAGCAGTTCGAGGCGCACGCCGCGATCCTGCTGGTGAATGCGGATTTCGAAGTCCTTGTAGGCTTCGAGGATGGTCTTGGCGTTGTCGACATGCGCGCCGGTATTGAGGATGGCCAGGGCGCACTGGCGGAAGAGGGTGTAGGTGCTGCCGGATCCGGCTTCGCTCAGTTGCTGCACTTCACGTTGAGAAAGGGTTTCCAGGCTGCCTTTCGGGCTGACCGAGGCGTTGATTACGTGTCGTTGGGTCATGCAATGATCCTTAAAACGATGTCATTCCAATGGCAGGCAAATGGCATCCGAATAGTGTGTATCCATGAATGAAGATGGCACGATCTGCGCTGTACCGCCATGTCCCCGTTGGACGCTGAAAAGATGAAAAGGGCCCCCAGCATAGCTAAATCGTGCACAGAGGCGATAATGCGCAACGAGTTTTTTCCGTTGCCCTTTTTATCGCTCAAGGAAGTCATGCCTGATGTTCGAGATCCAGCCGATGGACCCAGCAACGTTTCGCCAGCAGACGCGCCGCAGCACGCTGATCATTGCCGTGCTGTTCCTGGTGCTGGCGATGGTGCTTTCGACGGCCGCGGTGGCACTGTTCGGCGAGCCTGGCGGCGATAACCTGCGGTTCAATGTCGGCGGGGTGTTCGTGGCTTTCCTGCTGACAGCGGCGCTGATGCGCGGGCAGTTCTGGCAGCAGGCGTGGATGGCCCCGGCAGTCTATAGCTGGCGGCTCAAGCGCAGCCTGATGAGCGTGACCAACGTGATGCATCAGGTGACCGCTGCGGTGGAACAGAACGATCCGACCGCGATGAAGGTGCTGCGTTTCTATCATCTGGGGCTGACCCAGATGCACGAACTGGACGGTAACTCCAGCGATCACGCGCAGTTGCAGCGGGAGGTCGCAGCGCACCAGGAGCGGATGCAGGCGCTGGGTCTGGAGGTCGACCAGAAGCGCCTGGATCCGGCCTGGCTGCAAGCCTTGAAACCCGCCGCGCGTTAAAACGGGATCCGGCTGGCGCGGCGCAGTTTCCACGCACGGGCCAGGCGCCCGTAGACCAGCAGGTTGATCACCAGCACCACGCTGCCCAGCGCCAACTGGATCTGCGGCGTCAGACCTGCGGGGTAGATGATCGGCCAGATGTAGTGCTCGATGAAGCCGCCGGCGTATTCCGTCTGCCCGGCGGCGTGGCGCATCAGGTTTTCCCAGTAGGTCAACGGACAGGTCAGGTGCAACACCTCGACCGCCACGCCCCATGCAGCCGCCGGCAGATGCAGCCACATCAGGCGTGGCCACTTGAGCACCAGCAGCCCGCCGAACAGTACGAACAGAATGAATGACAGATGGAACAGCACCAGCCCGTCGGCTGCGATTCGGTACAGCATGTCGTCTCCCTGACGCGGTTGTGAAGGCCTCCATGGTACGCCGACAGCGACGCCGGGGCGCTGCGATTTGGCGCAAAGTGCGCAAGATTGTTCAAGCCATGAAAGGCCAATTGCTGGCAGAGTCTGCGACCGTTTCCTCGGTTGAAGAGCGTTATGTCTGACTCACTTATGCCGCGCCGTGCGTTTCTTCGCGGCGCTGCGGCGATCATGCCGTTATCACTGGCGACGGCGCCGTGGGGGCTGCTGGCCGGCTCTATGGCTATCGAAGCCAACCTCACGCCGTTACAGGGGCAGGGCCTGTCCACCATCGTGTTTGCAGGAGCAGCGCAACTGGTGGCGATCGGCATGCTCAAGGGCGGTGCCGGGATTTTCTCGATCCTGTTGACCACGCTGCTGCTGACCTCGCAGCACCTGTTATATGGGATGAGCATGCGCTCTGTAATCTCGCCGCTGCCCGGGCGCTGGCGCATCGGCCTGGGCTTTTTGCTCACCGATGAACTGTTCGCCCTCACCAGCCAGCATGATCGCCAGCAGTTCAATCGCTGGTACGCCTTGGGCGTTGGTCTGACGTTCTATATCGCCTGGAACCTGTTCACCCTGGCCGGCATCGTCCTGGGCAGCAGCATTCCGGGGCTTGAGCACTTGGGGCTGGACTTCTCGATTGCCGCCACCTTCATCGCGTTGATCACCCCGGTGGTGCGTAACGTACCGACCGTGGTGTGCGTGGCGGTGTCGCTGTTCTGCTCGGTGCTGTTCAGTTATTGGCAGTGGGGCTGGGCACTGGTGTTGTCGGGCCTGGCGGGGATGACCGCAGGATTTGTCTGCAACAAGCTGTATCGGGGGCGCGCATGATGGTCTGGGCAGTGATTTTCGGCATGGGGATTCTGGTGTTCCTCAACCGTTACGTGTTTCTCGAACCGCGCCTGCCGGTGCGCTTGAGCAGCAACGCACGGCAGTTTCTCGGCTTTGCCGTGCCGGGCATGTTGACCGCGATCTGCGGGCCGATCGTGTTCATGCCGGACAAACAGTTGAATTTACAGTGGGATAATCCGTATTTGCTGAGTTCGCTCGTAGCGATCGGGCTGGTGCTGTACACCCGTAATACCTTGCTCAGCATGCTCTTGAGCATGGCGTTTTTCTTTTTGCTGCGCTGGTGGTTGTAAGTTGCCGGTAAAAAACTGTTCTAAGCTGGTTGGATGACTATTTTTGACAAGGCGAGGTGCACATGACGACCGAGCAAAAGCGTCCGGATGAAGACGAACAAGTAGACGATGAAGTAGACGAGCCCAGCGAAGAAGAAATCGAGCGTGAGAAACGCAAGGAACAGACGTGGAAGCACGACGATGGCAAGGAACTCACCGGGCCTGATATGAAGCTCTGAGAGCAATCTGCAAAAAGCCCCGCAACAGCGGGGCTTTTTGTTGTTCAGAGGTCTTCCAGAGACGGGAAGTCCGGATGTGACGCCCGATAGCCCAGGGTCTTGTCGATCCATGCATTGAGCTCGTTGACCATCACCGGTGGGTGGCCGGGATAGCCTTCGAGAGTAGTGCGCAGGATGCGTTCGATGTCCGGCACTGAACGCAGGTTTCGGGTCTTGATGTAGTGGCCGATAAAACAGTCGAGTTGAAAGCGTTCTGTCATGGACAGATAGATACACTCCAGGCCGTTGGCCTGTTTGATTGCAAAATCGTCGCGCAACTTAGTTCTCTGCAAGGCTTGTTAAAGTTGTAGGGGATTCCTGGTTTTGCTGACTCTTTGGTCAACTGGTATGCCAAATGGAAATGCGGCGCGCATGCTATCCGTAGTGCATGTAAATGTATGTATGACGGTTGAAATGTCAGACAGGCGGTTGGTTCGCTCAAACGACTGTTTTTTTCCGGGTGTTTCAACGATGAAACACCAGCTGTAAAGATCGAGTGTCACCTGTAATCACCTGTAGGAGCTGCCGCAGGCTGCGATCTTTTGATCTTGCTTTTAAAAAATTAAAAATCAAAAGATCGCAGCCTGCGGCAGCTCCTACAGGGTAAACGCGTGAGATCACGGATCTTTAAGCCACTTCGGCAATCAGTCCGGCACCCTGATTACGAGAATTGCCGACGGCTTTGCCGACTTTGTGCCAGGCAAATGCCTCGCTGGATTCACCTTCGAACAGCAGCATCTGTTCGGCACGTTCCGCCGGTGTTGCCGGGTCGAGCCACGCGGCGGCCAGCTCCGCGCGAAAGACCACGGGTCGGCGATCATGAATATCGAGCAGGCCGCCGACGGTTTCGGCGGTGATGATCACAAAACCGTCGTCGTCCCGACCATCACTGCCGGGTGTCGGAAACTGGCCGATGGCCGCACAGAAAACCGGCCCGTGATCGGCACGACGGATCAGCCACGGCTGTCGGGTTTTATCCGGGCCGTCGACCCATTCGAACCAGTTGTCGATGGGCACGATCAGCCGATGACGCCAGATCGCCCGGAAGAACGGCCCATGGGCGACTTTCTCCACGCGGGCGTTGATCGGCGCCGCGCGGTCTTTGGCCCAGTGCGGGCGCCAGCCCCAGCGCAGGTTGTCGGCATACAGGCGTTGATCATGTTGATGAAGCACCGCGAGTGACGTGGTCGGCGCGGCGTTGTATCGCGCCAGCGGCGCATCGCCGACATGATTGATCAGCGCATCGGGAATGCTCAGCACCGCGACAAAGTCGTGAATGCCGCGGTATTGCGAGAGTCTTCCGCACATGCGCCGAATCTCTGGGTGGACGCTTTCAGCATAGTTGGCTCTGGCCAATCAATCCTGCGCCTCCTGGCCGGTGAACGTGTCGCGCCAGGCCAGCCAGCGGCGTTCCAGCGCCGCGAGCAAACCGTCGCTGAGTTTGCCGAGCACGGCGAGCACGATAATCGCCGCCAGCACGATGTCCGGTCGCGAGGTTTCGCGGCCGTCGCTGAGGAGATAACCGAGGCCCTTGGTCGCGGCGATCAGCTCGGCGGCCACCAGAAACATCCACGCCAGACTCATGCCGCTGCGCAGTCCGGTGAACAGGCCGGGCAGGGCGGCGGGCAACAGAATCCGCCGCACCAGTTGCCAGCGGCTGAAGCCATAGATGTGTCCGACTTCGACCAGTTTGCGATCGATGTTGCGAATCGCCGCGACCACGTTGACGTACACCGGAAAAAACGCGCCGATGGCGATCAGCACGATCTTCGAGGTTTCATCGATGCCCAGCCACAGCAGCAACAGCGGCACCCAGGCCAGACTCGGAATCGAACGCAGCGCGGCGAATGTCGGTTCCAGATAAGCCTCGGCCTCACGGCTCAGGCCGACCCAAGCGGCGAACACCAGCGCCAGGCTGGCGCCAATTGCAAAACCGAGCAACACCCGCAACAGGCTGGCGCTGATGTGTTTCCACAGTGCGCCTTCGGCGAGGTCGGTGAGGGTCAGGGCGATCTCGCTCGGGGCCGGCATTTGATAGGACGGAAGCCAGCCGAGACGCACGATGAACTCCAGGGCGACCACGATCAGCAGCGGCAGGGCCAGGCCTTTCAGGCGCCGTCGCCATGCCGGATTGAGGGTTGGAGGACGCGGCCTCGACAAGCTCCGGGGAGGCGCGGGCAATTCATTACTGCGAATGGTCATGCGGGGGCTCCGCTCACCGCTCATCCGCGTCAAACAGGGATGAGCGGTGAGTCTAGTCGATTACTGGCGGGCGACGGCTTGCTGCACACCATTGTCGAGCAACTGATCGATGACTTGATCGACATTCACTCCACGCCGCACCAGTTCCTCGGAGACCAGAATCGGTGCTGCGGCTTTCGACGCTTGCACGTCGTTGGCGGTCAGTTGCGGACTGCTCAGGTCGGTGCGCGACAACTGCAGTTTGGCCACGTCCAGCGGCAGACCGGATTCCTTGGCCAGCAACGCGGCAAACTCCTCGGGATTTTTCAGCGCCCATTGCCGCGCCTGCTCGTAGGCTTTGATCACCGTGTCGATGGTTTGCGGATGTTCCTTGGCGTACTGCTCGGTGACGCTGACCACGCCGTAGCTGTTGAATGCCGGGTTGCGATACAGCAGACGTGAACCGGCCTGCACCTGGCTGGCGGCCATGTGCGGATCGAGTCCGGCCCAGGCGTCGACATCGCCTTTTTCCAGCGCGGTGCGGCCGTCCGGATGTTGCAGGTGCACCAGTTCCACGTCGTCTTTCTTCAACCCGGCCTGTTGCAGGCTGCGCAGGGTGAACAGGTACGGATCGGTGCCTTTGGTGGCGGCGATTTTCTTGCCCTTGAGGTCGGCGAGGCTCTGGTAGGGCGAATCCTTGCGCACCACCAATGCGGTCCATTCGGCGCGGCTGTAGACGTAGACCGACTTGATCGGGCTACCGTTGGCCCGGCTCAGCACAGCGGCAAGGCTGGCGCTGGAGGCGAAATCGACGCCGCCGCTGTTCAGATATTCCAGCGAACGGTTACTGCCCTGGCTCAGCACCCAGCTGACTTTGCTCTGTGGCAGAGCTTTTTCGAGAAAGCCGAAATGCTTGAGTACCAGACTCACGGGTGAGTAGTAAGCGTAATCCAGATGGACTTCCGCAGGCGGCGCTTCGGCGGCTTCGGCCAGCGGTTGCAGGCTCAATGCCAGGGCGCTGGCGACCAGCAGCGTTTTGAGGCGGATAAACGGTAAGAACGATGTCATGGGGCGCTCCGGCAAAGGCACTGGTTGTTATGTCCAAAAATATATTTTTATCGGCTGCGTCCTGCATGAATGGAATATTGCAGGCTCTGTGCCATGTGCTTCTCGACCCATGTTTACGGGGTTTTCCCCGGTTTTAGCGCCTTTCAACTGTTGCGTGGGAAACATTGTGGCAATGCACTGTTGCGCAACGGACAGTGAGCATTCCGAGCGCTGAGCTTATGCCTTAATCGAATTTAAAATCGGTTTATCAACAGCGTTATGTTCTATGCAAAATCCCATTGCAGGACCCGCCATGAAGCTCTCCCGTTTACTCCGCAGCACACTGATCACCGCGTTATTCACCGCACCGCTTGCCCACGCCGCCGAGCCGTTGGTCCTGCATGTTGGTGACCAGAACTACTACAACATCCGCGCCTCTGTCGAAGCCTCTGGCGTGCTGAAAGACGCGCCATACAGCGTCGACTGGAAACACTTCCAGGCCGCCGCGCCACTGGCCGAGGCGTTGCAGACCGGCTCGCTGGATCTGGGCTTTCTTGGCGATTCGGGTTTTCTGTTTCTCGCCGCCAAACAGGCGCCGGTGAAACTGATCGGTGTGTCCCGGCAGAACCCGGACACTATCGCCTTGCTGGTGCCGAAAGATTCGCCGGTGAAAACCATCGCTGATCTGAAGGGCAAGAAAGTCGCCTACTGGCCCGGCGCCTGGAGCCAGCAGCTGACCTTGCGCGCCCTGGAGCAGGGCGGCCTGCCGGAAAATTACGTCGACTTCGTCAAGTTGATGCCGATTGATGCGGCAGCGGCATTGCCACAGGGCAGCATCGACGCGTTCCCGGTGTGGGAACCGTATATCTCCCAGCAAATCGTGTTCTCCGGTGCGCGGCCGATTCTCACCGCGAGAAACCTGATGCCGGGCCTCAGCGCGATTGCCGCGTCGGCGCCGTCGATCGACAGCAAGCGTGCCGCGATTGCCGATTTTCTCGGGCGTTTGAAACAGGCGCGGGCCTGGGTCGACAGCCACACCGACGAATACGCGGACCTGTGGGCGAAGAAAGCCAATCTCGATCAGCAGGTCTCTCGACACTGGTTGCGTCAGGCGCACATGACTGTCGGGCCGGTGGATCAACGGGCGGCGGCCGACCTGCAGGGCACCGCGGACTTCCTGTTCAAGGTCAAGGCCTTGCCGGCACCGCTGGCCACCGCCGGAATCATCGATACTTCATTTCAACAGGCACTGGCTGACTAAGCGAGCGCCGGAACCAAAGCCTGTGTACCCTATCCAAACCTGGCTCGCGAAGCCGGGCGCAGGGATGGATCAGGGCGAGGGAGTTTTGCCAGTCGACAACAGGGCCGCAACGGTCAGGCGCAAGGCAAAACATGAAATACGCGTTCAATCTTCTCTGTGCAGCGGCCATCGCACTTGGGCTGGCCGGCTGCATTGCCGCGCCGATCGAAATGACCGCGCAAACCGAAACCCGGCTCAAGGCCCAGGCGCCGGTGCGCTTTTTGCTGACCTTCGATGATGGCCCCAGCGCCTCGAGTTTCTGGAATCCGTCGGCGACAGTGCTCGATAGCCTCAAGGTCAACCCGGTGCAACCGGACATCAAAGCGGTGTTCTTCGTCCAGACCCGTGCGCCGCGTGCGGGCAACAGTGACATTGGTCGCGGCATCATGCGGCGCGAGCACGCCGAAGGGCACATCCTCGGATTCCACACCGCCACCCATTGGCACACCAACCATCGCTCGCTCGATCCGCAAGAACTGGAGCAGTCGTTGAGCAACGGCACGGCGGATATCGCCGCGATCACCGGAGCAGCACCGATCCTGCTGCGTCCGCCATTCTGGAATTACGACAAGCGCACCTTTGCCGCCTATCAGCAGCATGGCTTGCACGTGCTGTTGACTGATCTGAGCGCCAATGACGGCAAGATCTGGGGCTTCAACGCCAGTCCCCGACGTCGGGCGAATATGCTGCGCCAGCTATCGGAAGTCCGCGAGCGCATTGCCCTCGGCGAATTTCCCACCGTGGACGGGGTGATTCCGATAGTGGTGACCTTTCATGACCTCAACCGTTACACCGCGCGGCACACCCGCGAATACCTGCAGATCCTGCTCGACAGCGCCGCCGCCACGGGCGTGAAACTGGCGGACAAACCGTTCTACGATGATCACGCGGCATTGTTGAAAGCGGCGCTGGCGCGCACGGTTCAGCAAAGTTCGCAGCCGGTGCAGTTGCCGGGGATGTGGAACTGGATCTGGGATCATGACGCCCACTAAGGCTGCGCGAAAAATGTGATCGGGTTGGCACTTCTCGGGGCGGCGGGTTGCTGAGGGCTCATCTATGCTCAACGGGTCGATCGACTCATCGCCTGCGAGGCGTACGCCCATGCTAGCCATTGCCGACATCTGCCGGATTGTCGAATCCGGCTTTCCGTCGCTTGAATGCGAATGCACACAAGTGGAGCAGGGACTGTTGCGGATCAAGGTGTATGAGCCTGACTCCGGGCGAGTCGAGTTGTTGCTCAATGGCGTATCACCGGAACATCTGGTGACGATCCGCGATATTTCCAACTTCATCGGCGAACTGCGTACGGAAATGAGCGCCGGGCGCCGGGCATTCGCCGGCTGATACCTTACAAGCGCCGCTGAAACGCCTGCACGATGCGTAATGTCGCGTCGCTGGTGGGCAGATTCTGCACCGCGTCCAGCGGATGCCAGATGCATTCGATGATCTCGTTTTGCGGGCGCAACTGCTCAAGGTCGAGCACCGAGGCCTCGTAGACATGATGCTGGGTGCTGCCGCTGTGCAGTTCCATCAGATACAACATCTGCTCGGCATCCAGTGCCGTTTCTTCCTGCAACTCGCGCGTCGCCGCCCCGGCTTTGGTTTCCCCAGGCTCGACCTTGCCGCCGGGCAATGTCCAGCGGCAGCGGGGTTTGCGTACCAGGAGCACATGTCGATCCTGCTCGCAAATAACGGTGGCGCGTACTTTCATCTGTTACCTGTTTACTGCGTGTCACATAAATGAAATAAAACTGCAATATTCGAGCCGACCCCGGATTCAAAGGTTCCCTCGGGGTTTTGAGTGTTTGGCCTGGCGGAAAGTGCCAGAGCCTTGGCGCATCGCGATGGCGACACCCGGTCGGCACAGCTGCGGCATCCGGGTGTAAGTTAAAAAGGCAGAGCTGAATCCACCGTCGGCAAAAAGGAGGTACCCATGAGCATTCCGGTCTTGAACAAAATGCACATGAACGGCTACGACGTACTCAGCGTGAACAACGGCCCGTGGCGGGTTTGTACTCAAGGCGATCGGCTTGCGTCGTTCGGTAGCAGAGAGGAAGCGCTGGCCTATGCCGCTGCGTTGCCGGGTTACAGAAAACGCTCGGTGCGAGCGCGAAGTCACACTGCAAGTTGAAGCAAATGTAACGAAAGTGCCCCGGTGCTTGCCGGGGCTCTTGTTGAGGGCAGGGTCGCTGTCAGTGAACCTTGCTTCGGCTGATGGAGCGCGTTTTCACTTCCTTGGCATAGGACTGCAATCGTTCTTCATCACTTTGCAGCACCTCGCAAGACCTCAGAACCGCTTGGGCATCCGCTTCATTGCCACTCTTGCGCAACTGTTCGGCGATGCGCTTGAGGTCGACTGCCGACCATCGCAGATCCGATGCAACGGCTTGCAGGTCACGCTGAAGTTCGTGTTCGTATTGATTGAGCCGCATGATCACCTCCGGTCATTCTCGGTAAAACAGAGTAGCCGCATTTTTCATCGCCGAAGCGCAGCTCGTCTGCCACCGGGTGAATGGATGTAAATATTTGTCCAAATGCTCTTGTAGCGGGGCGTCGGGATGGATGTACAACCGGTTACACGTTACATTCGCTTTTTTTCAGATCAGGGAAACACCATGCGGATATGGATCGGGAGTTTGGCGTTGGCATTGCTGGCAGGTTGCTCATTGCCAGCATCGCTGGTGCCGGGCGAGCCAAATCTCAGCAAAACCACCACCAAAGCGCCTAAAGACTATGCCGCGTGTTTGTTGCCGTTGTGGCAACAGGACATTCCGAAGACCACGCAGACGTCCATTTCCAACGGCTACCGGATCAAGGCGCCGAGCCTCGTCACCGCCGACGAGATTCTCGATATCATCAAATACAAGGACGGCAGTCGCGTTTCCCTGTATCAGGGACCGCCATGGGCCAAGTCCGGGTCGTTGCGCAAATCGGTGCGTGACTGCCTGTAAAGCCCAGCCTCCGCTGCAAAAGCCAGCCGCACAAAAAGCAGAAACCGGATCAATGGTTTCTGCTTTTTTTTGCTTTGCGAAATGCGCTGTGACAGATCGGCACGAGGCGTATTCCAGTGTGCGCTAGGCTTCTGAGTGCCGCCCGGTAACCGGAGGGGCATGCCTTTCAAGGAGCCACGGATCATGGATGATCTGGTCAAAGAAGTTATTCCGTTGTTGCAGTATCTGATTCCCGGGTTTGTCTCGACCTGGATTTTTTACACGCTCACTTCATTCAAGCGGCCTGATACGTTTGGGCAGATTGTGCAGGCGTTGATCTTTACGTTTGTGATTCATGGGGTGGTGTTGGGGATCGGCGCTATTGGTCTATGGGTAGGCTCGAAAGGCTTTTCTGTAGGAAAGTGGGATGGCAAATCCCAGGCCGTGTGGGCGTTCATGGTCTCGATGGCGCTCGGCTTGTTGTCGTGTGCTCTGGCCTCGAATGACAAATTGCACAAATGGTTACGAAGTAAAAATGTAACGAATAAAAACTCATACCCCAGCGAGTGGTACAGCACCTTTGCCCGCCACAATCGCCTGGTAACGCTGCATTTGACGGATGAAAGGCGATTGTTCGGCTGGCCCGTCGAGTGGCCTTCCGGCCCGCTGGAGGGGCAGTTCATCATGCTGAATCCAGGCTGGCTGGGGGAGGATGGCGTGGCGTTGCCTTTTGGCGCCGAACTATTGGTGATAGATTCCTCGAAAGTCCAGTGGGTCGAATTCAGTTCTGTCGAAGAGGTTTCATCATGAGCGCAAAAGAGCCTACTCCCATGCCGCCCAGCGTCAGGCGCCTGTTTTATGGCCCGGATGGCAAGCTGCTGGCCAAGCCCCTCGTCAGGGGGCCGAGTGCGCCGCCACCGCTAAAGCGCCAGTACCGGGATTGACTGAACGCCGCTCATCGAGCGGCGTTTCGTTATGTTTTGCATTTGTGGGGGCTGCGGTCAGAGCGTATGCACCAACCAGTCCCTGAACGCTTTCAGTGACGGCAACGCCTCATTACGCGGCGGATACACCAGGTAGTAGCTGCGGCGGCTGGTGATCGGCTCCCCCAGTTGCTGCAGCTCGCCGTTAAGCAATTCATCCTCCACCAGAATCCGTGGCACCAGCCCCACGCCAATATTCGCCCGGACCGCCTGAATCAGGTGCGAGGTCATTTCAAAGCTCGGCCCGATGCGCATGCTGCGGTGCGGCAAACCATGATGGGTGAACCACTCCGCCCAGGCCTGGGCATTGCTGCTGACATTGAGCAGTAACTGCCCGGCGATGTGCTGTTCCGCTTCATCGCGCTCGGCCAACGACAACTGCGCACTGGCAATCACCACCAGTTCTTCAGTGTGCAGGGGCAGGGCGCTCAGCCCCGGCCAGTCTCCCGCACCGACACAGATCGCCGCATCGATCTCGCTGGTGTCGAAGTCAATCGCTTCGATCCGTGAATGCAAGTGCACGGTCATGCCGGGGTGCGCGGTGTAGAAGTCCTTGAGTCGCGGCAGCAGCCATTTCGAGCCGAAGGTCGGCAGCGTCGCCAGACGCAAACTATGAATGCCGGAACCGAACGCCATGGCCTGCAGGGTTGCGCTGCGAATCTGCCCGAGGGCTTCAGCGAGTTCGCGCTGATACATGCGCCCGACATCGGTCAGCACCACTTGCCGGCCTTCGCGGCTGAACAGGCGCATGCCGAGCATCTTTTCCAGAATCTGCACCTGACGGCTGACCGCGCTTTGCGTCAGCGACAGTTCGTGGGCGGCGCGGGTGTAGCTTTCATGGCGTGCGGCAGCTTCGAAGGCCAGCAATAACGACATGGAAGGGGTGAGGGTTCGCGGATTCATTCGTTTTAGTCATGGATTGCGGGTCGATTTTACGTTTGTCCCGACGGCGCCAAGCAATGAACATAAGCACCACGAGATGGCGGGAGCGTGACGCAATCATTCATTGCGCACAACTGTTCACCGCCACACGGCCCGATTTTGACCGAGATTTCCCGACCGATGATTGCCCAGCTGTCGCCCGCCACTGCATTGACCGCCGATTACCAGAAGTTCCTCAAAACCCTGAAAGCCAGTGGTTTTCGTGGCGAGATCAGTGCCGATTACGCCAGCCGCGTAGTGCTGGCCACCGATAACTCGATCTACCAGCGTCTGCCGCAAGCGGCGGTGTTTCCGATGGATGCGGAGGATGTGGCGCGGGTCGCTCGGCTGATCGCCGAGCCGGCCTATCAGCAAGTGGTGATCACGCCGCGTGGCGGTGGCACCGGCACCAACGGTCAGTCGCTGACCGATGGCATCGTCGTTGATCTGTCGCGGCACATGAACCGCATTCTGGAAATCAACGTCGAGCAGCGCTGGGTGCGGGTGCAGGCCGGGGTGGTCAAGGATCAGCTCAACGCCGCACTGAAATCCGCCGGGCTGTTCTTCGCCCCGGAGCTGTCGACCTCCAACCGCGCCACCGTCGGCGGCATGATCAACACCGACGCCAGTGGCCAGGGCAGTTGCACCTACGGCAAGACCCGCGACCATGTGCTGGAACTCGACATGGTTCTGCGTGGCGGCGAACGCCTGCACGGCGCAGCGCTGGCGGAAGACGACCTGACAGCGCTGTGTGCCCGTGAAGATCGGGTGGGTGAAGTTTATCGCTGTGCGCGGCAGATCATTGATGAGCAGGGCGAACTGATCAAACAGCGCTTCCCCGATCTCAACCGCTGCCTGACCGGCTACGACCTGGCGCACCTGCGCGAGGCCGACAAGCGTTTCAACCTCAACAGCGTGCTGTGCGGCGCCGAGGGCTCACTCGGCTTTGTGGTCGAGGCGAAGCTCAACGTACTGCCGATCCCCAAACACACGATGCTGGTGAACATTCGCTACGCCGGGTTCATGGATGCGTTGCGCGATGCCCGGGCGCTGATGGCGCTCAAGCCGCTGTCGATTGAAACCGTGGATTCCAAGGTGTTGCTGCTGGCGATGCAGGACATCGTCTGGCACGGCGTCGCCGAATACTTCCCGGAAAGTGCCGAGCGCCCGACACTGGGGATCAACCTGGTGGAGTTCTGCGGTGATGATCCCGAGGACCTGCAACACCGGGTCGAAGCCTTCCTCGAACACTTGAGCAGCGACACCACGGTCGAACGCCTCGGCCATACCCTGGCGGTCGGTCAGGCGGCGGTGAACAAGGTCTATGGCATGCGCAAACGCGCAGTCGGCCTGCTCGGCAACGTTGCCGGCGAAGCGCGGCCGCAGCCGTTTGTCGAGGACACCGCAGTGCCGCCGCAGCACCTGGCCGAGTACATCGCCGAGTTGCGCGAACTGCTCGATAGCCACGGTTTGCAGTACGGCATGTTCGGCCACGTCGATGCCGGCGTGTTGCACGTACGGCCGATTCTCGACATGAAGGATCCGCAGCAAGCGGCGTTGGTGCGTCCGGTGTCTGACGGTGTCGCGGCGCTGACCCAGCGGTACGGCGGCCTGTTGTGGGGTGAACACGGCAAAGGCCTGCGCTCGGAATACGCGCCGGCGTTTTTCGGTGAGCTGTACCCGGCGTTGCAGGCACTCAAAGCCGCGTTCGACCCGTTCAACCAGTTCAACCCGGGCAAGATCGCCACCCCGGCCAATACCGGCGCGGCGTTGCTGAAAATCGACGAAGTGACCCTGCGCGGCGAACTCGACCGGCAAATCGACGAAAAGGTCTGGCAGAGCTACGGCGCAGCCATGCATTGCAACGGCAACGGCGCCTGCTACAACTTCGATCCCGACGACGCCATGTGCCCATCGTGGAAAGCCACCCGCGAGCGTGCGCAATCGCCCAAGGGTCGCGCATCGCTGATCCGAGAATGGCTGCGTTTGCAGGGCGAGGCGGGGGTTGATGTGCTGTCCGATGCGATCCGTCGTCCGGCCTTTTTCCGCAACCTTTGGACCCGATGGCGCAACAGCCGCGCGCAGGAGGCAGACTTTTCCCATGAGGTGTATGACGCCATGGCCGGTTGCCTGGCGTGCAAGTCCTGTGCGGGGCAGTGCCCGGTCAAGGTCAACGTGCCGGAATTCCGTTCGCGGTTTCTGGAGCTGTATCACAGCCGTTATCTGCGCCCGGCGCGGGATTATCTGATTGCTTCGCTGGAGTACAGCATTCCGTACATGGCGCGGATTCCGGCACTGTACAACGGTTTGATGGGCGCAACATTTGTGCGCAAACAGTTGGAGCGTCTCGGTGGCATGGTCGATGTGCCGTTGCTCAGCCGTTTCGATTTTCACGCCGCGCTGCGCCGCTGGAAGGTGCAGCCGGCGACGGTCACCAATCTGTCGGCGCTGACCCCGGCCCAGCGCGAGCGCAGTGTGGTGCTGGTGCAGGATGCCTTTACCCGTTACTTCGAGGCGCCGCTGCTGGCGGATCTGCTGGAGTTGATTTCACGACTTGGCTATCAGGTGTATCTGGCACCGTTCAGCGCCAACGGCAAGCCGCTGCATGTGCAGGGCTTCCTTTCGGCGTTCAACCGCGCGGCGTTGCGCAATGCCCGGCAACTGCGCGAGCTGGCTGACCTCGGGGTGCCGCTGCTGGGGCTGGATCCGGCGATGACGCTGGTCTATCGCCAGGAATACCTGAAAGTGCCCGGAATGGACCACTGCCCGGAAGTCGCGCTGGTGCAGGAATGGTTGCTCAAGGTGATGCCGGAGCAGGCCGCTGCCGATGCGGCCCGGTCATTCCGTCTGCTGGCACATTGCACCGAGAAAACCAACGCGCCGGCCGCCACCCGCCAGTGGGAGCAAGTGTTCGAACGGGTCGGGTTGAAACTGGCGACGCAGGCCACCGGTTGCTGCGGCATGTCCGGCACCTACGGCCATGAAGCACGCAATCGCGAAACCTCGGCGCTGATCTACGAGCAATCGTGGGCGCGGCGGGTCGAGGCTCCGGCGGAGCAGGGCGAAGCACTGGCCACCGGCTATTCGTGCCGCAGTCAGGTCAAGCGCCAGTCGGATCGGGCGCTGCGCCATCCGTTGCAGGTGCTGCTTGAGGTGGTACGTCGCTGAGCGGTTCGTCGTCCGGGGCGTTGTCCCAGATCAGCCGTGGGTCGAAACTCATCGCCGAGAGCATGGTGAACACCACCACCATGCCGAAAAACAGGATGCCCGGGCGTGGTTCGATATCGCCCAGCGCCTGGAACTTCACCAGCGCCGCGACCAGGGCGACCACCAGCACGTCGAGCATCGACCAGTAGCCGATCAACTCGACGAAACGGTACAGCTTCGAACGCTCACGTCGCGCCCAGTCGCTGCCCCGCTGCACAGTGATCAGCAGCAGCGACAGGGCGACGAATTTGATTCCCGGCACCGCGATGCTGGCGATGAAAATGATCAGCGCGATGTCCCACGCGCCGCCCTCCCAGAACTCCAGCACGCCGCTCATGATCGTACTGTCGGCGCCGTTGCCGAGCATCACCGTGTTCATCACCGGCAGCAGATTGGCCGGCACGTAAAATGCCAGCGCGGCGAACAGATAGGCCCAGGTGCGCGTCAGGGAGTTGGTCTTGCGCCGATGCAACGGCGCATCGCAGCGCGGGCACTGGTGCGGCTCGTCGGTCAGGTCACAGGCCAGCCCGCAGCTGTGGCACAGGCACAGATTCAGTTCGCTGGCGGTCGCGGGACGCTTCATAGAATGTCCCACAGATCACGAATGTCACGGCCGGCAATGCGGATCATCATCAGACTCAGCACCGCCAAGGCGAACAGACCGATACCCGGCAGCACATCGAGCAGCCCGGCCAGTTTGAACACCGCCACCATCGCCCCCAGCAGACACACTTCGAGCATGCTCCAAGGGCGCAGGGTTTCCAGCCAGCGCATGCACAGCTTGAAGCCCGGTGCCCGGCGCGATGACAAGGCGAAACTCAGCACCCAGATCAACAGCACCAGTTGAAACGCCGGGGCGATGATGATCGAGATCGCCGCGACCATCGCCATGAACGTGATCGGCCCCTGACTCAGCGCCAGCACCGAATCCCACAGCGTCGCGCTGTTCTTCAGGCCCTTCATGCTGATGCTCATCACCGGATAGAAATTGGCGAACAGCCACAGCATCGCCGCAGTGAAACTCAGGGCCAGCCGCTGCTCGACGGTCAAGCCGTTGTAGCGCTGCAGCACGCCGCCGCACCGCACGCAGAGGGTTTTCTGGTGTTTGCCGAGCACGACTTTTTCGTACACGCAGTCGCAATGCTCGCAGATGATCAGGTGTTCGGTTGAGGTCATGGGCAACGCTCGACAGCAGGCGCAAAGGGCACAGGGCGCCTGATCACTATAGAAGCCTGACGTGATTGGGCAAATGGCGTTTGGCTTGGGAATCGACTTTTAATGTTATAGAGTAACGCAAATTTTTGGCGGGACGTGTAGTTATGCGCCCCCGATTCATTGACTCGATGGCGAAATGTCCATGACGATTGCGTGTGCCCGTTCCAACCCGCCGCCGACCGGCCGCTTGCTGTCCATTGATGCGTTACGCGGTCTGGTCATCCTGTTCATGCTGCTGGATCACGTGCGTGAAACGTTTCTGTTGCACCGCCAGGTGACCGACCCGATGGACATCGCCAGCACCGAGCCGGCGTTGTTTTTCAGTCGCACGTTGGCGCATCTGTGCGCACCGGTGTTCGTGTTGCTGACTGGATTGTCTGCGTGGCTGTTCGGCGAGAAGTACGCGGGCAAGGCCGATGTCAGTGCCTTCCTGTTCAAGCGTGGGCTGTTTCTGGTGGTGCTGGAATTCACCTTGGTGAATTTTGCATGGACGTTTCAGTTGCCGCCGAGCGTGATCTATCTGCAGGTGATCTGGGCGATTGGCTTGAGCATGATCGCCTTGTCGCTGCTGGTCTGGTTGCCGCGCTGGCTGTTGCTGACGCTAAGTCTGGCGATCATTGCCGGGCATAACCTGCTGGATGGGCTGCATTTCGCGCCGGAGTCGGCACTGCATGTGCCATGGGCGATTCTGCATGATCGGGGCTGGATCGAGGTCGGTGACAGTCTGCGCTTGCGCACTTCGTATCCGCTGTTGCCGTGGATCGGCGTAATCGGTCTGGGTTATGCGCTGGGCCCGTGGTTCGCCCGCGGGGCTGATGCCTTGAGCCGCCAGCAAGGCCTGTTGCTGGGCGGTATCGCCGGTTTGCTGGGCTTTGTGGGACTGCGGCTGATCAACGCTTATGGCGAAAAGCCTTGGGCGGTTGAAGACACGACTGTGCAAACGCTGATGGCGTTTTTCAACATCACCAAGTACCCGCCATCGCTGCTGTTCATCACCCTGACGGTGAGCACCGGATTGCTGTTGTTACTGGTGTTCGAACGGCTGCAGACGCGCCGCTGGATTCGCTGGCTGACGGTCTTCGGTTCGGCGCCGATGTTCTTTTATCTGTTGCACCTGTACGTGCTGAAGGTGCTGTATCTGATTGCCGTGGCGCTGTTCGGCCTTAACCACGGTAGCTATTTCGGCTTCGATTCAGTAGCGGCGATCTGGCTGGTGTCACTGCTGTTGGCGCTGGCACTGTACCCGGCGGTACGCTGGTTCTCTGCGCTGAAATCGCGGCGTCGCGACATCGCCTGGCTGAAATATCTGTAAGCCCTGGGGTCATTGCGCTCGCGCAATCAACGCACGACGTAAAACCCTGTAGGAGCTGTCGAGTGAAACGAGGCTGCGATCTTTTGATCTTGATCTGGAAAATCAAAATCAAGAGATCGCAGCGTGCCGCAGCTCCTACAGGGGGAGGTGTTATTTGCGATCCAGCCACACGGTCTGCGCGTTGCAGAACTCACGTACGCCGAAGTGCGACAGTTCGCGACCGAAGCCGCTTTTCTTCACGCCGCCGAAGGTCACGCGCGGGTCGCTGGCGGAGTAGCCGTTGATGAACACGCCGCCAGTGTCCAGTTCGCTGGTCAGTTGCTGGGCCAGTGCGACGTTGGCGGTGTAGATCGTCGCGGTCAGGCCGAAGTCGCTGTCGTTGGCCAGGGCGATGGCGTGGGCGCAATCGCGGGCAGTGATGATCGATGCCACCGGGCCGAACAGTTCCTGTTTGAACGAGGTCATGCGGTCGGTGACGTCGGCCAGCACGGTCGGCTCGTAGTAGTTGCCCGGGCCTTGGGCCTTAGCGCCGCCGAGCAGCAGGGTGGCGCCTTCTTCGAGGGTGTCACGCACTTGCTGGTCGAGTTCGTCACGCAGATCGAAACGCGCCATCGGGCCGATGTAGGTGTCGGCGGACAGCGGATCGCCGACTTTCAATTGACGCGTGGCCTCGACGAATTTGCGGGTGAACTCTTCGACCACGCCTTCTTCGATGATCAGGCGCTTGGCCGCGGCGCAGACCTGGCCGGAGTTCTGGTAGCGACCGATGACGGCAGCCTGCACGGCCTCATCCAGATCCGCATCATTGAGCACGATGAACGGGTCTGAACCACCCAGTTCCAGCACGCATTTCTTCAGCGCGGCACCGGCCTGGGCACCGATGGCCATGCCGGCGCGCACGCTGCCGGTCAGGGTGACAGCGGCGATGCGCGAGTCGGCGATGGCGGTCGAAACACCTTCGGGGGTGACGTTGATCACTTCAAACACGCCGTCAGCGAAACCGGCGTTCTTGAAGGCGTCGCGCAGCAGGTAGGCGCTGCCCATCACGTTCGGCGCATGCTTGAGCACGTAGGTGTTGCCGGCGATCAGCGCCGGAACGGCACCGCGCAGCACCTGCCAGATCGGGAAGTTCCACGGCATCACGGCGAGGATCGGCCCGAGTGGTCGGTACTCGATGCGCGCCTTGCCGCCTGCAACCTGAGTCGGTTCGGCGTCGAGCATCGCCGGACCGTTTTCGGCATACCACTCGCAGAGCTTGGCGCATTTTTCGATTTCGCCACGGGCCTGGGCGATCGGCTTGCCCATTTCCAGGGTGATCATGGTCGCCATGGCTTCGGCGCTGTCACGCAGGGCGCCGGCGAGGGCGGTCAGGACGCGGGAACGATCCTGCAGCGGCTTGCGTTTCCATTTCGAGAAACCGAACGCGGCGCGGGTCAGCGCAGCGTCGAGGGCTTCGGCGGATTCAAAGGCGTAGTGACCGATCTGCTCGCCGGTGGCGGGGTTGATCGAGATGGCATGGGTCTGGCTGGAAATCTGGCTCATGGCTGGCTCCTGCGAGTTCAGTGGATGGGCCTAGAGTAGGGTGGCGTTTGTTTTCTGGAAACTGAATAATAAAGATCGTTTCTTTCACGATTGGAGAATGACTGTGGATCTGGTGCAGCTGGAAATCTTCAAAGCCGTCGCCGAGCACGGCAGCATCAGCGCTGCGGCAGCGCAGATTCATCGCGTGCCATCGAACCTGACCACGCGGATCAAACAGCTGGAGCAGGATCTGGGCGTCGATTTGTTCATTCGCGAGAAAAGCCGTTTGCGTCTGTCACCGGCTGGCTGGAGTTTTCTCGAGTACGCCCGGCGCATTCTCGATCTGGTGCAGGAGGCGCGGGCCACCGTCGCCGGTGAGGAGCCGCAGGGCGCATTTCCCCTCGGTTCGCTGGAAAGTACCGCCGCCGTGCGCATCCCCGAACTGCTCGCGGCGTACAACCAATTGCATCCCAAGGTCGATCTGGACCTGTCGACCGGGCCATCCGGAACGATGATCGACGGTGTACTTTCAGGACGCTTGGCGGCGGCATTCGTCGATGGCCCGGTGCTGCACCCGGCGCTGGAAGGCGTGCCGGCGTTCGAGGAAGAGATGGTCATCATCGCGCCACTCAATCACCCCCCGGTGCAGCGCGCGGCGGATGTGAACGGCGAGAATATCTATGCGTTCCGCTCCAACTGTTCTTATCGGCATCACTTCGAAAAATGGTTCAGCACCGACGCTGCCGTGCCGGGCAAGATTTTCGAGATGGAGTCCTACCACGGCATGCTCGCTTGCGTCAGCGCCGGTGCCGGGCTGGCGCTGATGCCGCGCAAGATGCTGCAGAGCATGCCCGGCAGCGCAACCGTAAGCGTGTGGCCACTGGCGGCGGATTTTCGTTATCTGACCACGTGGCTGGTGTGGCGCCGGGGCACGGTGTCGCGCAGCTTGTGCATGTTCGTGCGTTTGCTGGAGGAGCGCGGGGTGGTGCGTGCAGAAGAGTAGCTGCGTCGACGACGTCACTCATGCCTCGACGCCGCAACGGTCATGCTTCACGGCGTACCGTTTCTGCCGTACAGGCGAAAGCCTTCGCGTTGGCTCAGACGCTGGTAATACGCCCTGACGGCGACATAATCCGGATGCGCGAGCGGCGTTTCGAACCAGCGATTGACCGACAGCCCGATAGGAATATCTGCCAGCGAAAACTGCTCGCCACTGACGTACGCGCCAGTCTTCTGCAACTGCTGATCAAGGATGCCCATGGTCTTCGACCATTGATCGACGCCGTTGAGCAACGCGGCGCTGTCCTGATGATCCGGTGACTGACGCACCAGAGACATGAACGCATACGACCACGAGCGGTTCAGCTCCGACGCCTGCCAGTCGATCCACTGATCGACCCGCGCGCGGGTTCGCGGCTCGGTGGGGTAAAGGTCTGCGCCGCCATGGTTGCCCGCCAGATAACGAATGATCGTGTTCGATTCCCACAGGGTGAAATCGCCGTCCTGAATCACCGGCACCATGGCGCAGGGGTTGAGGGCGAGAAACTCCGGGGTGTCGGTGGGTTTGAAGCCCGAGCCCCAATCCTCACGCTCGAACGGGATCTGCAGTTCAGCGCAGGTCCACAGCACTTTGCGCACGTTGATCGATGACGCCTTGCCCAGAATTCGCAGCATGAGTTTTCCCTGTCTCGTGGGTGCCTGTCGGGGCATCAAGAAATACCACACCACAACGCAGAAGGCCCGCGCATGGCGGGCCTTCTTTTTACACTGAATCAATCTCAGAGACTGCCCACCAGTTTCCCGCCCATCATCCGCCGCCGATAAGCGCTGTCACGATTGGCCAGCCAGAAATACAGCGGCGAGGTCACCAGCAGTCCCACCAGCCACGACAGGTCCGCGCCGTTGATGTGCGCCGAGACTGGCCCGACATACAGCGGGGTGTTCATGAACGGGATCTGCACCGCAATGCCGATCGCGTAGGCCAGCAGCGCCTGCGGGTTGTAGCGTCCATAGATACCGCCGTCGACCTGGAAGATCGACTGGATGTCGTACTGACCTTTGTGGATGGCGTAGAAGTCGATCAGGTTGATCGCGGTCCACGGCACCAATACCACCAGCAGCACCAGCACCATGTCGACGAAGTGACCGATGAAGTCCTTCGACGCGCCGACGGCGGCAAAGCAGCAGGCCAGCAGCACGATGATCGAGATCACCGCACGGCTCTTGGCGGTGGGGATCCAGCGGTAGGCGAAGGTCTGCACCAACGTGATCAGTGACAGCACCGCGCCGTACAGGTTGAGGGCGTTGTGGCTGATTACACTGAGCAGGAACAGCACCAGCATCAGCGGGCCAATCGAGCCGGTGGCGAGTTTGACCGCATCCATGGTGTCCATGCCCACGGGGGTCGCGAGCACGGCGACGGCACCGAAGATGAACGCCAGACTCGAGCCCAGTGCCGAACCCAGATACGTGGTCCAGAACGTCGACGAGACTTTCACGTCCGCCGGCAGGTAACGCGAATAATCGGACACGTACGGCGCAAACGCGATCTGCCACAGCGCGGCGAGCGACACGGTGGCGAGCCAGCCGGAGAGGTTGAAGCTGCCGCGGGTGAGGAAGTCGTCGGTTTGAATGTGGGTGAAGATGTAACCGAAACCGACAACGATGCCGATCCCCAGTACCCAGGTGCCGATGCGGTTGAGCACGTGAATGAATCGGTAGCCGATGATGCCGATGATCCCCGACCCGAGAGCGCCGATGACGATGCCGACCGGCACCGGCACGCTGTCGACCACGCCGTGCAGCGACTTGCCGGCCAGCACAATGTTGGAGGCGAAGAAGCCGATGTACATGACCCCGGCAATCAGCACCACCAGCAGCGCGCCGAGCGAGCCGAACTGCGCGCGGCTCTGGATCATCTGCGGAATGCCCATCTGCGGGCCTTGCGCCGAGTGCAGCGCCATCAGCACGCCGCCGACCAGATGACCGACCAGAATCGCGACGATGCCCCAGACCAGATTCAAGTGGAACAACTGCACGCCCAGCGCGCCGGTGACGATGGGCAACGGCGCGATGTTGCCGCCGAACCACAGCGTGAACAGATCCCTGACCTTTCCGTGGCGATCTTCGGGGGGCACGTATCCTATCGTGTGTTTTTCAATGAGCGGGGCGGACGTTGTTGCAGAGGTGGACATGACGAACTCCAAGGCAAGGATGAGTACGTGGACGTACTTCGGTAAGCGCCGACACGGACGGCGCATTTCTTGTTGAAGCGATCATGTGCAATGGGCCGGGATAGATAAATTAGTAAGTTTGTTGCTTCAGACCTTAAAAAATATATGCCGTGGGTCTGGGGGCTGTCCGGTATGTTCAACCTTCACTCTTTTCTGGATATACGCTGTCTGTGGTGAGGGGATTTATCCCCGATGGGCTGCGAAGCGGCCCCTCTTTTGACTTAAGAAACAGGGGCCGCTTCGCGCCCCATCGGGGATAAATCCCCTCACCACAGAACCCCCTGACTACAGACAAATGCCCTGACCACAGATAAATCTCCTCAACACAAAAGCGTCGTCTCACTTGCAGAGGTTCATATGGCCGCCTACAACCTGCGCCAGCTCAAATACTTCGTCACCACCGCCGACTGCGGCAGCGTCGCCGAAGCCTCGCGCAAGCTCTATATCGCCCAGCCGTCCGTCTCTACCGCGATCAAGCATCTGGAAGAAAGCTTCGGTGTGCAGCTGTTCATCCGCCATCACGCCCAAGGCGTGTCGCTGACGCCCAGTGGATCGCGGTTTTATCGCAAGGCGCTGGAATTGCTGCGAGTGGCGCATGAGTTCGAGCAGAACGCGCTGGCGGACAATGACGTGGTCTCCGGGCAGATCGATATCGGCTGTTTCGAAACGGTGGCGCCGTTGTACCTGCCGCGCCTGATCGCCGGATTCAAGCAGCGCTGGCCGGGGGTGGAAATCCGTATTCGCGACGGCGAACAGCAGGAACTGGTGCAGGCGCTGACCGCCGGCAGCATCGATATGGCGATGCTGTTCGAACATGACCTCGACAGCACCATCGATACCACGCCGCTGATGCCACCGCAGCAGCCTTACGCCTTGCTGCCGGCCGACCACCGCTTTGCGCAACAGGCGAAAGTCTCGCTGCACGATCTGGTGCTGGAGCCGATGATCCTGCTCGACGTGGTGCCCAGCCGCACCTACTTCGTGAGCATTTTCGAGGAGCGCGGACTGGCCCCGCACATCGTCTTCAGTTCACCGTCGATCGAGATGGTGCGCGGCATGGTCGGGCGTGGATTCGGCTTTTCGATTCTGGTGACCCGGCCGTTCGGCGAATACACCTACGACGGGCAGAAAGTGGTGTGCGTGCCGCTGGCGGAAACCGTGACCGGCTCGGGCTTGTCGGCAGCCTGGCTGCGTCGGGTGCAACTGACCAAACCGGTGCAGTTGTTCGTTGATCATTGCCGTGAGGAATTGGCCCGACTGCACGCCTGAAGGCAGGCAGTCAGGCCGAAAGGATCAGGCGCGAATCGAGGCCAACATCCGTTGCAGCATCGCATCGCAGGCATCGAGTTGTGCGCGGCTGACAAACTCGTCCGGTTTGTGCCCCTGATCCATGCTGCCGGGGCCGCAGACCACCGTGGGAATACCCGCCGCATCGAACAGCCCGCCCTCGGTGCCGAACGCCACGGTGCCGAACTCCTGCGAATCGCAGAACGCCGCGATCAACTCCGCCGCCTGACTCTGCGCATCGGTAGCCAGGCCGGGATAAGCCGACAGCTCACTGAAACGAATCGCACTGTGCTCGCTCACTGCCCGCATGCGCGGCAGCACTTGCTGCTCGGCGTAGGTTTGCAGCTGCTGCGCTACCAGGGTTGGATCTTGCGAGGGCAGGGCACGGATCTCAAAGTCGAAGCGGCAATCGGCGGGCACGATGTTCAGCGCTTTGCCGCCGCTGATCACCCCGGTCTGCACCGTGCTGTAGGGCGGATCGAAACGTGCGTCGTGATGCTCGGGCGCCTTCAGTTGCTGGCCAATGCGCCCTAGTTCGCCGATCAGCTCGGCGGCGTACTCGATGGCGTTGACCCCCAGCGGTGCGTAGGCCGAATGGCACGGATGACCCTGCACGTCGCAGCGCATCGCCAGTTTGCCTTTGTGGCCGAGCACCGGTTTGAGTTCGGTGGGTTCACCGATGATGCACAGCAGCGGTTTGACCGGACGCTGCTCCAGTTCTGCGAGCAACGAGCGCACCCCGAGGCAGCCGACTTCTTCGTCGTATGACAGGGCGATGTGCACGGGCATGCGCAGCTCTGCAGCGACCAGCGCCGGCACCAGGGCCAGCACGCAGGCGATGTAGCCCTTCATGTCCGCCGTGCCACGTCCGAACAGCTTGCCGTCGTGTTCGCAGAGTTCGAACGGCGCTACTGTCCATGGTTGACCATCGACCGGCACCACATCGGTGTGCCCCGAGAGCACGATGCCCGGTTGCTCGGCCGGGCCAATGGTCGCGAACAGATTGGCCTTGCTGCGCTCGGCGTTGTAGATCAGCTCGCACGGCACATCGAAGCCAGCGAGGTAGTCGCGCACGAACTCGATCAGCTGCAGGTTGGATTCGCGGCTGGTGGTGTCGAAGCCCACCAGCGTCCTGAGCAACGCGACGCTGTTCATCGATCATCACCGGCAACGCCATAGCCCGGCGCCTTGGCCGGGTCGAGGGCGCGGTCGATGTAGTCCTGCAACTGCGGCTGATAGGCGTCCCAGAGCTTTTGCAGTTGGCCGATCGGGTCTTCGTCGGCCCAGTCGACCCGCAAGTTGACGATCGGCCAGGTCTGTTCGCCGACCACCACCACGGCTGCCGAATGCACGGGGCCTGCTTCGCCACCAAGGGCTTGGCCGGCGTGCAAGGCCTTGAGCAGGCGATCGGCCAATTGGCCTTCGCCGTCTTCAAAGGCGCGGACCATCGCCTCGATTACCGCACGCCCGGCGAGCATGTTGCCAGCGGCCACGCATTGTTCGCCGGACACGGCGTTGTGCACGCCGAGGGTCTGCGCGCCGCTGAAATGCGCGGTCTGGCCGAGGTGGTTGATCGCGGTGATCTGCCGGTACTGGCTGTAGCCGTTGCGAGTCAGCACCTGGTCCAGCGCCGCATCGGGCGCGTGGCCTTGTTCCATCAGCGCGAGGACTTCCGGGCCGAGGGACGGCAGGGTGATGTTCTGGCTCGACACCGCGCCAACCCCCGGCAGCAGCCACGGGCAGCGTGCGCCGACGGCGATGCTGGAGGAACTGATGGCGACGCCGAACTGGCCGGTTTCGGGGCAACGGGCTGCGATTGAAAAGGTCATCTGTTTACTCCTTGTGTGTCTTGACTGGCCTCATCGCGAGCAGGCTCACTCCTACCTTGAAATGCGTTCCCTTGTAGGAGTGAGCCTGCTCGCGATAGCCGCGACTCGGTCTGCCGACTTACTCGGGAATCACCGCCACCACATCAATCTCCATCAGCCACTGCGGCTGCCCCAGTGCCGACACCACCAGCCCGGTGGAAATCGGGAACACGCCTTTGAGCCACTTGCCGACTTCCTGATACACCGGCTCGCGGTAGCGCGGGTCAATCAGGTAGGTGGTGGTCTTGACGATGTGGCTCATGTCGCTGCCGGCTTCCTCCAGCAACTGTTTGACGTTGCGCATCGCCTGTTCGGCCTGTGCGCGCGGATCACCGAGGCCCACCAGATTGCCGTCGAAATCGGTGCCGACCTGACCCCGCACATACACGGTGTTGCCGGCGCGCACGGCCTGGCACAAATCGTTGTCCAGGGTCTGGTTCGGGTAGGTGTCCTTGGTGTTGAACATACGGATGCGGGTGTGGGTTGGCTTGCTCATGTACAGCTCCAGACTGAGTGTTCAGCGGCGCACCGGGCACCGCCGCGAAAGAGGGCAATCAAGCGTCGACGGTATCGGCGGCCTTGGTGCTGGCGGTCGAATGCAGGGCGGCTTCACGCTGCTCGGCATCCTTGTAATCGAGGTATTTACGCTGGGTGGCGATGTGGTCGGCCACGTGTTTGGCGTCATGCCACACGCCCCAGATGAACGACGAACCGCGCCGCGACTGCCATGGCAGCCCGAGGAAATACACCCCCGGCTCACTGGACACGCCACGCTGGTGCAGCGGTTTGCCCTTGTCGTCAAACGCTGCAACCTGCAGCCAGGAATAATCCACGGCGAACCCGGTGGCCCAGATGATCGAAGTGATACCGGCTTCGGCCAGATCCAGATCGACCAGCGGATTTTTCACGCAGTCGGGATCCGGGTAGGTTTCGCGTGCCTCGGGCTCTTCGGGCAGATCCAAACCGTTGCGCTCGATGTAGGCATCGGCGGCATCCAGCAGGGCGAGGTAGTTGTCATCGCCACGCTTGAGGTTGTCCACCAGGTCCTGCTTGAAGGTCACCACGCCGTTGTTGAACGACTCGGTCACGCCAACCAGGGTCATGCCGCGATGGGCCAGACCACGAAAATCGATGGTGCGCCCGCCATGCGCGCCGCTGACCGCGATGGTCACGTGCTCACGACCGGGTTTCATCGCTGCCTGATCCCACTCGCCGAGCACCCCCAGCCACCAGCAGAAATCACGGTTGCGATAGGCACGCGGCGGACGGTCATGCGCACCGACCGACAGATAAACCTGCTTGCCGGAACGCTGCAGTTCATCGGCGATCTGCACGCCCGACGATCCGGCACCCACCACCAGCACCGCGCCTGCGGGCAGTTGCTGCGGATTGCGATAGTCAGCGGAGTGGATCTGCAACAGACGCGGGTCTTGCGGGGCGATCGGCGGGATCACCGGGCGCTGGAACGGGCCGGTTGCCGCGACCACGCGGCTGGCCTCGATCACGCCTTCGGAGGTCTCGACGGTGAAGCCCGGACGCCCGACATTGCGCACCACGCTTTTGACCTCGACCCCGGTACGGATCGGCGCGTTGAATTTCTTCGCGTAGGCTTCGAAGTAGTCCGCCACACGCTCCTTATGGGCGAAACCGTCGGGATCGACATCATCGAATTCCAGCCCCGGGAAGCGGTCGTGCCACGCCGGACCGTTGGCTACCAACGAGTCCCAGCGCCCGGTGCGCCAGCGTTCGGCGATGCGGCTGCGCTCCAGCACCAGGTGCGGCACGCCGAGTTTGCTCAGGTGCTCGCTCATCGCCACACCGGCCTGTCCGGCCCCCACGACAAGCGTGTCTGTTTTTATTATTTCAGTGGTCATTTCTACATCCTTCCTGGCAAGGCAAGTGGATTCGGATCGCTTCAGGCTTGTCCGTTTTGCTTGCGGTCAGACTAGGCAGGAGGGGGGTATCGGTAAAATATTATTAAGCTGGGATGTGAATACAAATTGCTGAAGCAGAAGGGATGAAGCCAGTAAAACCGCGGCTTGCAGGGTAGGGGGAGAGTTGCCCCGGGCAGGAAAACCCGGGACAGAGTTGGAAAATATCGACTGCAGGGGCAGCAAGTGCTCAGTTCAGGTGACTGGGCGCGACGCCCAACAGCCCGGTCAGCGTGTTCATGATCGCCTGCTGCCGCGCGCGATTGGTCTGGTGTTCGGCTTCGGCGGCGGCGACATCGGCGTCGCAATGCGGACAGATCACCTCGTGCGGATAGATGTACTGCAAGCAACTGCGGCACAGGCTCAGTTGCGGGGCGATCCGGCCTTGTTCCGGCGATTGCTGGCCCTGATTGATCCACGCCAGTTTGATTACCTGACCGCTGTCACTGACGCTGCTGACTTTTTCGCCGGTGTCGATGCGTTCGGTGATCAGATCGAAACGGCCGACCGCAAATGATTTCTGCGCCGCGTCCTCGACCTTGACGATGCGCTCGCGCAGCCCGCGCTTGTGCAGCTCCAGGGTGCGGTAATGGCAGTAAGGGTTGTTGCCGGGTTTGCCGAGCAGCGAGTGCGAAGTCCAAGTGCAACCGCCGCGACAGACATCGTTGTAATAACAGCCACGGCAGTAACCCCACATGTCATCCACCGAGCGCAGGCGGCCAAAATGCATGCCTTCGCTGTAGTGCCAGATGTCATGCAGGCTCATGTTGCGCACGTTGCCGCCGGAGAAGCCGACGGTCGCCAGGGACGGGCAGCCCTTGACCGTGCCGTCGGCCTCCAGCGCCAGAACAGTCTGGCCGGCGGCGCAACCGGTCCAGTGCACGCGCTCGTCGCCGAAGCCGCGCCATAAATGCTCAAAAGGGCCGTAATAGCCGATGTTGTTACCGACGTTCATCAGCAGGCCACGGTCGACGCCTTCGCGATACAGCCGCGCAAGCAGCGGCATCACGTCCAGCAGTTGATAGGGTTGCAGCAGCAGTTCCGGATGGTCCACCGCGTTGCCCATGGCGACGGTGATCTGGATCTGCCAGTGGGTGGCGCCGAGTTCGATGATGGTGTCCATCAGCGCCGGCAAGTCCGGCAGGGTGGCCGCGCCGATCTGGGTGTTGACGCTCACCGCCAGCCCCGCAGCCTTGGCCCGGCGCAAGGTGTCCACGGCCTTGTCGAACGAGCCGGGGACGTTGCGTACCGCGTCATGCAGCGGCGCGAGACCGTCGAGGGAAATGCCCACGCCATCGAGCCCGGCATCGACCGCCGCCTGCATCTTCGCCGGCGTCAGGTTACGCCCGCCGGTCTGGATCGCGCAGTACATGCCGTGGTCGTGAATGGCCTTGATCAGTTGTGTCCAGTCCTTGCGCAGATAGGCTTCGCCGCCGATCAGGGTGATCTCGCGGGTGCCAAGCGCGGCCAGTGAATCGATGACGTCCAGGCATTCACGGGTGTTGAGTTCGTCAGGCCGTCGATGCCCCGCGCGGGAGCCGCAATGCAGGCATTTCAAGTCGCAGGCCAGGGTGATCTCCCAGACCACATGCACCGGCACGTAGCGTTTGAGATCGGTGTCGCTGAGATAACGGGCAGGGCGCACGTCTGACATGGGAAATCCTTGCGCACAATCCGGTGCGCGCGACGAAGGGATTGACCGCAGTTGAACAAGCCCCGGGCGAGATCCTTTGCAATCGCGCCCGGGGTCTGTCGGTTAGCGCGTTTCCAGACGCGCAATTTCCGCTTTCAGATGCTCAAGGGCACTGCGCAAGGCGCTCTCGTGCGCCACCTGTTGCTCGGCCTGTTGCACCACGGTTTTGAGTTGCGCCAGATCGCCGCCGGTCTGCGCCTGCTGCACGGCCACGGCGTACAGTGGCTGCGGATGCGGCGTGGGGTGTGGTTGCTCGCTGGGCGCCTGATGCACCGCGACGTGCTTCACCTCGTGCCACTGGCCCTTTTCTTCATAGCGATAATCGACAAAACCGCTGGCCCAGTCGCCGCCCAGAATGCCTCTGAGGTGGAAGGTCTGCGCGATCTGGCTGAGCGGGCCGCTCGGACCACCGTCAAGGGTGAGAATGATGTGGTTCTCGACGTTTGCAGTCAGTTTGGTTTCGGAAAAACTGCCCCAGACCTGAGTCCGGAAATTGACCGTCGGCCAGGTGGCCTGAAACACGCTGGCAATCCCGCTGACACGTTTGTTCACGGTATCGACCAGCAGATCAAGGTTCAGAACCGGGGCGCCGGGCAATGCATTGCTGATGCTGAGACGGGTGTGAAAAAGTCCAATCGACATGGTGCTACTCCCTAAGTGAATGGCGGATCAAGTGGCCTGACTCAGTGGCTCTGCAGCCGACTGACCTCTTTCTTCGCGGCGTCCAGTGCGTCGCGCAATTTCGGCAGTTGCTCCAGTTGCTGTTCGGCGAGCCTGGCCAGGTTCTTCATCTGTGCCAGGTCACCGCTGGCGATGGCGCTCTGAATCGGCGCGGCATACAGCGGCAGGATCGGTGGGTGCGGGTTGATTACCGGGCCGGGATTGAACGGTGAGGGTATCGATTCCACCAGATGCGCCGGGGCGTTGTTGACCTCATGCCAGCGTTGACCATCGAAGTAGCGATAGTTGGCGACACCTTCACGCCAGTCGGTGCCCACCACCAGACGCACATCGAAATTGATGATGGAGTTGGCGCCTGGGCCGCCGTGATTGCCTTGGGCGGTCACGAGGATTTTGCTGACGCCGGGGGACATCACGGTGAGGTAGGTATACTCGCCCCAGACGTCGGAATGCACGCCGAGTGGCGGATTGGTCGCCTGGGTGATCGCGGCGGTGCCGCTGACTTTCGTATCGGGTGTCGAGACTAGCAGATGCAGGGCCAGCGACTGCGCACCGGACGCGCCGGTGCCGATGCGATAGCTCACCGGGAACAGGCCGACATTTTCAGTAGAACCGGACATGTTGTTTGCCTCCATTGCAATGTGATTGATGGCTTCAGGACTTTTCGTGCCTGGAAACTTCCCTGGCCAGTTTTTCGTACGCGTCTTTCAGGTCTTGCGCTTCAGGCTTGCTGGTGTCGCGTTGCTGCAACAGCGTTTTCATGTGCTGCACATCGCCTTGCTTGATCGCACTTTGAATGGCGACCCCGTAAGGCGGGATGCTGGCCGTTGAACGGGACATAGCGAGGTTTCCTCATCGGTGCTGCAAAACCGCCCCTGACGAAAAAGGGGCGCCGTACCTGACAGCCAGGCAGCCGCGACCTGCAAGAACAGCGGCAGGCGCTGTTCTCCACGAGCGGGTTACCTGGTCCGTCGGGATCTGATCGAGTGCGGGTTTCAGTGCGCGCAGCGCAGACGTCATTACGCCCGGGCCGGCGCCGGCGTTCTCAGCCGAATCCGCCGGGCGGGATTTCGGGAGCGCCGGGTGTGGCCTGCCTGAGTGGCAGATGCAGAGAATTGACCGGTACGTTGTTCATCTTTCTGTCCTTGATAGAACACAACGAAACGCAGGGATCAGTGACGCGCTCGGCAAGAGCGCAGGAGAACTGCAAGCACAAAAACCATCCCTGATTGCTTTTCCAGTGCCGCTACGGGCGAGTGCCGATTCGACATTCGCTGGGTGGCTGGCATATCGCCAGCGATGCAACCCTAGATGCGAATTTGCGGCCTTGCCAGAGAAAGCGCCGAACGGTCGTGGGCGGGAGATTGACGGCTCGCGGGACGTATCCGCTCAAGGGCTGCAAACCGTTGAGCGGACGAAGGTATTTCCAAGGGCAGAAAGGGCCAAGGCCAGCGCAGAGCGGGATGGATTGATTGGCAATAAGCAATCCTTCCGCCCGGCATATCTCGTCAGCGCTGCCCTGTGGCTGGCGAGTCAATTGCCGTCGGCGACCTTGCGTTCGATCGCATCGGTCTTGCGCTTGAGTTCCTCGGCCTCCTGTTCTTTGGTGCGGATCGAGGTCGGCGTCAGCACCTCGTCCACAGCTTTGGTATCGTCGTCGCTGTCCTGCAGATCCCGGCGAACCACATCCACCGGTTTGCCGGCAGCGTCGAGCGGAGGCGCGTTATGAGGGGTTGCGGGCTTGCGGTCGTCAGTGTTTTTCATTTTCATACCTCCATTGGCTTACAACGTTGGATACGACGACATGACACGAGTTCGAGAAATTTCACGGTTAACCGCTGCCGCCCTCGGCTGGGCACTACTGATTGCTGCACAGACGGTTCAGGCGGCCAGTTTTGACTGCGCCAAGGCCCGGGCGGCGGACGAAAAGGCCGTCTGCGCCAACCGCACGCTGAACGATCTGGACGTCACCATGGGCGAGCTGTTCAGCCTCGATAAACGCCTGCTGCCGATGGGCGGGCGCGATGCTCTGATCGGCGAACAACAGGCCTTTTTGAAAAGCCGCAAGGCCTGTGGTGCGAAGGTCGGGTGTCTGACTGATCTGTATCAGAAGCGGGTCGTTGCGCTGCGCAGCATCATCGAGACGCGAGTGATGACGCAGGGGCCGTTTTGACGGACGGGTTGACCCTCTGGTCGATGCATAGCAGCATCCCGGGCAAACCCATTCACCAACAGGAATTTGCCACGATGTCTGCGCCTGATGATCTTGATGAGTTGCTGGAACGCGTGAACGACGAGCAATCGTTCATTACGTTTATTCAGGCACTGGGTGCCGATTTCGCCCGTGAGCAGACGATGAACGAACCGCTGTCCCCCTATGGGCGGGGCGCCTTGGGTTGGGAAAATGGATCTGTGGATGCGTTTCTCGAAGCCGCAGGTGCCTGGGCGATTGACAGTTCCAGGCAGGTGGCGGCGGAAGTCGCTTCAGCCAACGTATGGCAGCGCTGTGCGAGCATTTTGCTGGCCGGCAAGTTTTATGAGTGAGAGGGGCGAGGGAATGTCAGTTTTGCGAGTCCCTGATTGCCTTGGCCAGTTGTGCTGCCTCGGCACGCAACGTGTCGAATTGTTCGTTCAACTCGATGTAGCCGGGTTTCCAGGCAAATACCCCATCGACGCGACTTTGCCCTAAAACCACATCATTGAACGAGCCCATACCACCGTAGGCCGATAACAAGTAGGTGATCCCGGAATAATCAGAGGCAAGAAGACGCGCTCTTGTGTTGCGCATCCACTGGCTCCAGTGCATGTCTCCATCGTATTCAATTACCTCGATCAATTGATCAAGAACAATGAGCAGCTTTTGCGTCTTCGGTCCCATTTCCTGATACCTCCTGTTTGATCGCGCTGGCTTTCAACGGATGACCGAATCGGTAAACCCTTAAAGCAGACTCCACGACACCCCGACATAAACCCCGAACCCTTCACCCGGCGTAGAACGCGCCGCATCCAGACCCTTGTCGTCATACCCCGGCGTGACCGTCGCGGCGTAGCGCTTGTTGGTCAGGTTGCGCAGGTCGAGCCAGGTTTGCCAGTCGTTTTTCGGCGCGTTGTAGCCGACGGTGGCGCCGAACAGTGCGTAGGGATCGGCGTAGTAGCTGTTGGCGTAATCCACCGCGACCTTGGACACCAGTTGCGTGTTGACCGCCGCGAAGAAGCCTTGTGGCCAGTCGTGGCGCAGTTCGCCCTGGTAGTAGTGCATTGGCAGGCCGGGCAGGCGGTTGTCGCCGAAACGCTGGTCGTCGCGGTAGTGGAAATCGCTGAAGGTGTAGGCCTGGCGCAGGCTCAATTTACGTCCGTCGGCGGCCGACCACAGCGTGCTTTGCAGACTGGCTTCCACGCCTTGGTGCACGGTGGGGCTGGCGTTGAGTTCGTACGGGGTGACGGCGTTGGCGTCCGGCAGTACCGACAGCAATTCGTGGCGCACCTGGGCGTAGTACCACGCCAGGCTCCACTGGCCGAGCGCGCTGTCGCCGCGACCGCCGAGTTCGAGGGTGGTCGCGGTCTGGTTCTGCAGTTTGATCGGGTCGCTCTGAGTGCCGGTCGCTGCACCGTTGCCGGCCGGGAAGCGGATGTTCGAGCTGTAGATCAGCGACCACGGGTGCGGTGCCTCGACTGAACGGCTGAGGTTGCCGAACAGTTGCAGGTCCGGCGTGACCTGATAGCGCAGGCCCAGACGCGGCGCGTAATCCCAGTCGTTCAGGCTGGTCTTGCCGCCGCTTTGCGGATAGGTGACGGCGCTTTCGCGGCGGGTGTAGATGGCGGCGAGACCGGTGGTCAGCCACAGGTCGTCGGCGATTTCCAGGTCGTTGCCCACGTGCAGAACGGTGTCCGAACCCTGATAGGTGAAGTTGCGCATGCGGGTGCCCGGCGCATACGCGGCGGTGTTGCCGGACGGGATGCGCACGAATTCACTGGCGCCGTCGTTGGGCAAATGTTTGGTGGTGCGCAGGCCGATGGTGCTGCGGCTTTCCATGCCGAACACGGTGTCGCGGCGCTTGTAGTCGAAGGTGCCGCTGACGTCGGTGTAGGCCACTTTCAGACGGTTCGGGCCTTCGCGCAGGTCCATCGGGTAGTCGTGATAGACCAGGCCGGTCTGGATGCTCGAATCGTCGTCGATGTAGTAGGTGGTCTTGTTGCCGATGAAGGTGCTGCCCGGTTGTTTGCGGCTGTCATCGCGCGCCACGTAGGCAGGGTTGGCCGCCCGTGGAGTGTGCTCGATCGAGTGCTTGGTCACGCGGCCGGCGAGGTCGTTGTCGGTCTCGCGATAGCGGATATAGAAGCGGGTTTCCAGGTTCGGATTGAAGCGATAGCCGAAGTTGGCGATCACGCCTTTGCTCTCGCTGGCGGTGTGATCCTGATAGCCGTCGGCGTTCGAGTCGGTCAGCGACACGTAGTAATCGAAGTCGCCCAGCACTTGTCCGGAGCTGACTTGCCGCTGCTGATAACCATGGCTGCCGGTGGCATAGCGCACCTGCAGTTTCGGCGCGTCGTAACCGGTATGGCTGACGTAATCGACGGCGCCGCCCAGCGCCAGGGCGCCGCGATCAAAGCCGTTGGCGCCGCGCAGCACCTCCACATGGTCAAGCCACAGCGGTTCGAGCAATTCGTAGGGCGTGCCGCCGGGGCCGGTCAGCGGCAGGCCGTCGAGCATCGTGTACAACCCCGAGGCATGCGCGCCCGGTGCGCGGTTGATTCCCGAACCACGGATCGAGATTTTCACCCCTTCATTACCCGCCGATTGCGCGTAGACCCCCGGCTGATAGGCCAGGACGTCCTGATTGCTCGCCACTCGGCCCTGCAACGGCTGGCGCATGTCGACCACGTTGCTGCCGCCGGGCACTTGCGCCAGACGCGCTTCGGCCTCGGCGACGGAGGCATCGGCGCCGCTTTGTTCTTCAGCCGAAATCAGCACCTGTCCCAACTCCATGCTTTTGGGTTCCTCGGCCATGACCGGGCAGGCGAGGGCCAGGCCCAGCAGGGCAGAGGGCAGGGATTTAGGCGACGGCATCGAAGAAACTCCAGGCAGACAGGAACGGGCAATGAACAGTGCGACGCAAGAAAGAACGACGGAAACACATGGCAATTTTGCTTTTTTAACGGGGCGCTGCGTGGCAGGTGGGGGCAGGATGGCTCAGGAGGCGGCAGTCAGGGCCATACACGCAGACGACTGGCCGCGCTCTATCGCGGCCAGTCGTCCGGCGTATATCAGGATCAAGCAATCTTCAGCGCCATAAGGATGTCCAGCGGTGTCTGGGCAAATGCCAGGGCCCGTTCGATCATCTCGGCAAGGTTTTCTTCAGCCGTGAGCAGCGGCTGGTCACCCTTGTGCAGCACTTCGCCCTGCTCACCGATGACGGCCCACGCCAACTGCGCCCAGTCTTGCGGGTCGGTCATGCCTTGCTTGATCGAAATCAGGAACAGCTGCTGCACGCGGCTGATCGGCACGCCACCGCCGGTGACCGGGCTGGCCAGCACCTGAATGTTGCTGTTGAACAGGGCGCGCTTGCACAGTTGCAGGTTGAGGGTGTCGCAACGTTCCTGCACCTGCCTTTCGGCGGATTCACTCTGGCACGGGGCGGCGACGCCCATACCGATCAGCACGGTGACAGCCTGCACCAGGTCGTCATAAGACACGGCGCCGACGGCTATCGACAACTGCTGCAAGGTTTTCGCTTCGTAGGCGTTGGCGGCGAGCGCTGCGAGCACCGGGCGGTAAATGTCCGCCTGTAAAGACGCCTCGCCCGCAGGGCCTGTGACCGTGCCGGGAATGCTTTCGATCGCTTGCAGCAGGACAAAACGGCTTCTCAGCAGGCCATCGCGTTGCTCGGCGGCAGACAGCCGATTGGCGCCGCGTACGTACAGATCCCGGCGGAAGTTCTGATTGATGAAGTAGTCGCGCGCCTGTTCGCGCATGATCGGGTGCTCGATACCTTCCAGAAAGTCCATGCCTTCTGCACTCAGATTCAGCGCAGCCACGGTGTCCAGCGGTACGGCCGTGGTGGCGTAGTCGAGTTTGGCTGCGGTCATGGCATCGACCACGTCGATGAAATACATGCAGTCCCAGTTGCGATTGAAATACTCATGGGCCACGTACTGACGGTTCTGGCCCTTGATGCTCTGCAACTGGGCACCGAGGGCCGGCGCCGCTCTGGCGTACTTCGGATTGGCCGCCAGCAGCGTTTCGGAAAACTCCATCGCGGCATCGATGCGTTTGGCCGGGCTGGTCGAGGCCTGGCTGGCAAAGCGATTGTGCAGGCTGAACAGATTGCGCAGTGGCGCCGAAGGCGACCAGCCCGGGAAGCAGTTGTAGCTCACGTACAACATGCCGCCGGGCTTGAGGTGGCGGCGGGCGAACTCGACGATCAATTGCTGATTGTCGCGGCTGACCCAGGACCAGATGCCATGCAGGCTGATGCTGTCGAACGCTGGCAGATCATCGCGGGCCAGTAGTTGCTCGAAGCTGTCGTCATACAGAAGGGCCTGGCTGTTCCAGTCGTTCGCCAGCGCCATGGCATGCGCGGCCTGGGACGGTGTGAAGTCGGTGCCAACGTAGTTGCCCGGGTTGGCGGCGGCGTGGATGTTGATCGAGACACCCTGGCCAAAGCCCAGCTCGCAGTGGTAGCCGCCGCTGCCTTCCAGGGTGGCAAAACCGCGCAACAACAAACAAAAACGCTGGAACACCGGGTTGATTTCCCGGCTGTACGAATAGGTGTAACCCTCGTCGGTGAAATACCCTTCGTTCCAGGCATTGCTCATGGGTGCATCCTTCAATTCGCGAGTGAGAGCCGCTCTTATAAGGGGTTGGCAATGTGCACCACAAGCGGAAAAACATGTAAGTGAATCTTACGATTGCCGAGGCGTTTAGACGTCTGTCTGCCATCGCTGCTGTGGGTCGCAAATCGGTCATGCAGTCTTTCGGGCCAGCGCCCGGGTTAATTCGAGCACCATGCCCTGTAGGAGCTGCCGCAGGCTGCGATCTTTTGACTTTAAAGATCAACATCAAAGGATCGCAGCCTGCGGCAGCTCCTACAGGGGCGCGTGTGGATTCAGCGACCGTGCGCCGCGTCCGCCAGTTGCCCGGTATCGACACGCACGAACACCGAATCGCCCACCGCCGTCAGCACTTCTCCGGCGTACACCTCGCAGATCACCCGCGTCTTGCGTCCGACGTCGCCTTCGACCCTGGCGCGCAAGGTCAGGGTGACGCCCATCGGTGTGGGTTTGATGAACTTGAGGCCGAGGTTGCCAGTGACGCAGTCGATACGCGGCAGGCTGCCTGGCTCGCGTTGTTCGGCGCGGTAGTGGTAAGCCATCGCGGTCCAGTTGGAGTGGCAGTCGACCAGCATCGCCAGCAACCCGCCGTACACCAGGTCCGGCCAGCCGCAGTATTTGGCGTCCGGCAGGTGTTCGGCCATGACGTGCACGCCGTCCTCGTGCCAGTAGCTTTTGACGTGCAGGCCATGGGGGTTGCGGCTGCCGCAGCCGTAGCAGACGCCTTCGGGGGCCGCGAGGTCTTGCAGAGGCGTTTCGGAACGGGTCATGGGTCTGGTCATCCTGAAGTGGTGAGTCCGGTCAGGCGCAGGCGGTTGCGGCCGCCGCGCTTGGATTCATACAGCGCGGCGTCGCCTTGTTCGATCAATGCCGCGAGGCTGGCCGGCGGCTGGTTGAACAGGGTGGCGCCGATGCTCAGCGTCACCGGCTCGGCGGTGGGAAATGTCTGGATCGCAATGCGCTGAAACTGATCGCGCAGGGCATCGCCCAGTCTGACGATGTGATCACTCGGCGCGTTGCTCAGCAAAATCACGAACTCGTCGCCGCCCAAACGGGCGGCCAGCGCCTCATCGGTGGTCTCGGCGCGGATCATTTCGCTCAACGCCACCAGCAAACGGTCGCCGGCGCTGTGGCCGTACTGATCGTTGACCGATTTGAAGTTGTCGATATCGATCAATAGCAAGGCGCCGGGATGCGCCGCAGACACGCCCCGCAGCAGGCCCGGCGCGCGCATGTCGAGGGCGCGGCGGTTGTAGAGCGCGGTCAGTGGATCGCGGGCGGCCAGTCGGGCGATCTGCTCCTCGCGCCGGTAGCGTTCGGTGCCGGTCATCGACAGTGCAATGAGCATGATCGCCATCGCGCCCTCGACCAGCGAGATCTGGATGATTACGCCACGGAACGCAGCCAGGTCGATCAGCGTGCCGGGGATCACCACGGTCAGCGCCTTGGCCACATAGAAGATGCCGTGACCGAGCAGCACATAGCGCAATTGCACCGCACCGACGCTTAGCGACTTGCCATGCGGGCGCAGCAGCAGGCTGGCCTTGAGCGTCGAGGCAGCGACCAGCAGCGAGTTAGCGGCGAGCATGACTTTCGACCATAGCGGCCCGTCCGGCAGCAACAGCATCACCAGCCAGCAGACGAAGACCAGGTACCAGGCGCGTGACAGGCGGATCTGCGTGAAGCGCGCCACCCCCAGCAGAAACAGAAAGTGCGCGGTCACCAGCAAGCCGTTGGCGAACCAGATGCCGATCAGCAAAAAGCCGTTGCTGCGCAGCAGAGCCAGAGTGGAACCGACGGTGATGGTGGCGAAACCGGCGCTCCAGAACAGCAGCGAAGGCTCACGAATGCTGCGCCACTCGACCGCCAGATACAGCGCGGCAGCGGCTGCGAGAGCGATCGAGATGGTCAGCATCGTTGGTGGGTCGAGCGGCATTTCCGGGGGAGCCTGTCAGAAGGTCGGTAAGGCCGCCGATTGTAAGCGTTCGGGGCCGTTTTGGCAGGCGCCGCATACGATCATCACCGACCGGCGTCCACGCTCATTCGTGAGGCGTGAGCCAGGTGTCGACGACCCGTCGATCCAGTTCTTCCCAGTACGCCATGCCCAGCACCCGGGTGGTGTTCAACCCGCGCAAATAGCCACGCAACTGATTGGCGGTATCGCGCTTGAGCTGCGCATCGGTGATGTCCTTGTCCAGCAACACGTTTTCGTACTGCACCAGGTATTCCGCCACCCGCTCGCGAAAGTCGGGCAGAACCGCGTCGCGGATCAGGTCAAAGGTTCTCAAATCGGCTTCCTCACTGTTGTTTTAGTCATTGGGGATGAGTGTGTACCCGTCTTTATCGTGCGCAACTATCGCTAGAAGTAATAGTGACCATCACGAAACGCAAGTTCAGCTTTGCATTCAATAGGCGGAAAATTGCCTTCATTGAAAACGCAGCTCAAGGAAATTGCGCGATGAAGACACTGACCCGACTGGCGCTGACCGCTCTGCTGATGAGCGGCATGGTAGCCACGGCACCGTCTTACGCCGACGACGCCTGTGCGTGTCATCTTCAGCCAATCGCCGGCAGCAGCGCGACTTTGCAGCATTCACAGACCGTGGGTGTGTTGTACAGCGAAAACACCCGGGAAAACCTGCAATACCTGACGCGTTACCACGACATGGCGCTGCACGGTGCCAAGGATGCACTGGATTCGCGAATCCGCGCAGCCTTTGTCAGCAGCTCCGACCCGGAACTGGCGATCGATTGGTTGCTCAGCTCGCTGCAACGCCAGTTCATGTCGGTGACCGTTTACGACAACCTCGATGCACTGATTCTGGCGCATCCGGACATCGTGGTGAAACTCGACACCTTCAACCGCTTGCTGACTCAGCAGAACAGCCTGTACGAGGCGCATTTCATCGCGCGTTTCTACGATGCCGACCTGCAGTACATCGGCAAAGCCGAGGGCTCGGTGGAGAAACAGATTTCGTCGGTCTGGGTACACGACAAAGCGGCGCACGAGATTGCCGCACAGATCGAGCAGCAACGTGACCTGCAACTCAATGCCTTGAAGCAGTTCGATGCCTCGCTCAAGGCGCTGGTGGCTTCCAGCTGAACACTCAAAACCAAAAGGGCAGCGGCGGCGCCGTGACGCTGAACCGCTGCCGGTTGAACCGGACTTTTATTTTCAGGATTACTCCGATGCGTACTTTTTTTGCCCCGACACTGGCTGTTGTCTCCCTGCTGCTCGCCGGTTGCGCCTCCGCACCGAACGACCCGACGCTGACCTTGCAGACCAACAAGACTCCGGCGCAATACGCCGATTGCGTGGTGCCGAAGCTGCAGGGCAGTGCGCTGAACCCGACCGTCTCGCAGACCCAGCGCAGCTACCGGATCGTGGTGCCGAGCAAGGTGTCGGCAGACAACGTGCTGGAAGCCTACAAGGCCGGCAGCGGCGGCAAAGTGTTCATCTACGAGCGTCACTTGCTGGCTTCGAACTTCCTGCCTTCCAGTTTTGAACGCGCCGCCCAGGACTGCATCTGACCCGGCCGCGCAAACCGTTCTGACCGAGCTCCTTTGGTTGGCCGCAACCAGCCAATACTTTGCCCCGCACCTCATTCGGTTGCGGGGCTTTTTTTTGCCTGACATTTGCTGCTGTGGCGACGTCGGCAATCGAACGCCTGCCCGGCGTCGTCGGCTTCTTGCACCGTCATATTGAAATATGGTTGTATGGTACAACTAGATTTCAGCGGTGATGTGTCATGAGTATCCCTACAGCCTTGATCGAAGAAATCCGTACAGCGTCGCGCACGATGGTGCGTGAGTTCGGTTTCCTGCGCGCCACACTGGCGGCGACCGACTATTCCGCCTCCGGCGTGCACGCATTGCTGGAAATCGAAGCCGGGGACGGCGTCAGCGCTGCGCAACTGGCGCAAAGCCTTGGCCTGGAAAAATCCAGTGTCAGCCGCATGGTCGGCAAACTGATCAAGGCCGGGGAGATCGAGGAGCGTGCTGCCGAGGACGCCCGGGTCAAGCATCTGCACCTGACATCGCAGGGCCGGCAGACCGTCGCCGACATTCATGCCTATGGCCAGGCCCAAGTCAGCAAGGCACTGGACACGCTCAATCCGTCGCAACAACAGAGCGTGGCGCAGGGCCTGTCAACCTACGCGCATGCGCTCAAGACCATCCGTCTGGGCGCCGACCGGCCACTCACGCCGAACCTGCACATCAGCGCCGGCTATCGCCCCGGTCTGATCGGCCGCGTGGTGCAAATGCATGCGGATTATTATTCGCGGCATTCCGGTTTCGGCGCGATCTTTGAAAGCCGCGTCGCCCGTGAAACGGCGGAGTTTGTCGGGCGCCTCGATCAACCCTGCAACCAGATCTGGGTAGCCACGCTTGATGAGCGCATCGTCGGCTCGATCGCAATCGACGGCCAGGATCTGGGCAACAATCAGGCGCATTTGCGCTGGTTCATCCTCGACGACGGCTGCCGCGGCAGTGGCGTCGGCCGGCAACTGCTGAGCGCGGCAGTGGAGTTCTGCGATCAGCAGGGTTTTGATGCGATTCAGCTCTGGACCTTCAAAGGCCTCGACGCCGCGCGCCGACTGTACGAAGCGGCCGGGTTCGAATTGACGATGGAAGAGCAGGGCAGTCAGTGGGGTAGCGTGGTGACGGAACAGCAGTTCACCCGTGCAGCCGCCTCACGTTGAAGGTTGATTCAGCGTCATCACGTAGGCGCTGAACATGTCCGCCAGTCAGGCTTCCTGCGCCTTGGCTCTGGCAATCGAAAACGCCTTCGGCAAATTGGCGCCATTCTTCGCGGCCAGGATCTCGGCCATCACGCTGACAGCGATTTCCGCCGGTGTCTTGCTGCCAATGTAGATGCCGATCGGCCCGTGCAGCCGTTCGAGTGATGCCTCGGTCTCACCGAAATGCTCGATCAGACGTTCGCGGCGCAGTTGGCTGTTGCGTCGCGAACCGATGGCGCCGATGTAAAACGCCGGGCTGTGAAGGGCTTCGAGCAGCGCCAGATCGTCGAGTCGCGGATCATGGCTCAAGGCGACGATGCAGGTGCGCAGATCGACCGCGAAGTCGCGCACCACGTCATCGGGCATGCCGATGATCCGCTCCACACCGTTCACCGCCCAGGTTTCGATGTATTCGGCACGTGGGTCGCACACCGCGACCTTGAAGCCGTTGAACAGGGCCATGGTCGCCAGATACTCGGCCAGCGCGCCGGCGCCGATCATCAGCAGCCGATACCCCGGCCCGAGGGTATTGAGCATCCGGTGGCCGTCGAAACTGAATTGCTCAGGAGTTGCCGTGGTTTCCAGCGTGACGCGACCGCTATCCAGTGCCAGGCAGCGGCGCACCAGTTGCCCGGCATCCAGTTGCACCAGCAGTTCGTCCAGCACCTGCCATGAGGGATTGAACTCAAGAATCAGCTCAAGCGTGCCGCCACAGGGCAAACCGAAACGATGCGCTTCGTCGGCACTGACGCCGTAGCGCACCACCTCGGGCGCACTGTCCTTGAGGCCGCTGCCGCCATGCGCGGTGGTGTAGCGCTGGATCAGGTCGTCCTCGATGCAACCGCCGGACACGCTGCCCACCACGCGACCGTCGTTACGCAAGGCCATCATCGACCCTGTCGGGCGCGGCGAAGAGCCCCATGTGCGCGCCACCGTGGCGAGCAACACTTGCTCGCCGGCGGCGAGCCAGTCCCGCGCGGTGCGCAGGACCAGCAAGTCGATGCTTTCCATCAAACGTTCCTCTAACGCATTTGCAGGATGATCGGGCTGCTGCTGGCCGGATCCGTACGTTCACGCAGCTTGTTGACGGCCTGCGGTTCAATGGCACCGCCCTGATTGCCCCAGGTGCTGCGCATGAAGGTCAGCACTTCAGCGATCTGCTGATCCGACAACTGCTCGCGGAAGGCTGGCATGCGATAGGCGTCCGGTACTCCGGCGGCCACCACCCGTTGCGAACCGTTGAGGGTGATGTTGATCGCCGAGGCGCTTTCCTTGGCCAGTGCCGACGTGGCGCCGGCCAGCGGCGGCATCCATTCGGATTGGCCCTTGCCGTCCAAACCATGGCACGAAGCACAGCGCGTGACGTAGGTATGAGCACCGGGCGCGTCCAGACGTTCCGTCGCCGAAACCGCTTGGTACTGCCATGGCTGGCCGTCGCGCTGAGGATCCCCGGGCAATGACTTGAGATAACGGGCGATCGCGGTCAGATCGTCATCGCTCATGAACTGCGTCGAGTTGTTGAACGCCTCGGTCATTGAGCCGTAAACCACTGCATGTTTGTTACGCCCGGTCTTGAGGAACTGCACGATCTCCGGTTCGCTCCAGCGGCCCAGGCCGGTGTTGTGATCATCACGCAGACTTGGCGCGTACCAGCCATCGAGCAAGGCGCCGGCGAGGTACGGCGTGGCGGATTCATCCAGTGCCTTCTCGTTGAACGCCAGACCGCGCGGCGTGTGGCAACTGCCGCAGTGTCCTGCGCCTTGAACGAGATAAGCACCGCGATTCCACACTTCATCCTGCGACGGTTTGGCCACGTAAGGCTCGGTGTCGGCAAACACACCATTCCACAACGCAATCGGCCAGCGCAGGTTCAACGGGAAAGGAATCGCACTCGGGATATTCGCTTGCTTGACCGGTGCCACGCCTTTCATGAAGAACGCGTACAGCGCTCGCACATCGTCGTCACTGAGCTTGGCGTAGGACGGGTAGGGCATCGCCGGGTACAGACGACGGCTGTCGGGTGCCACGCCATGGCGCACCGCACGGTCGAAGTCCGCGAGGCTGTAATGGCCGATACCGGTTTCCGGCTCCGGGGTGATGTTGGTCGCGTGGATCGCGCCCAGTGGTGTGGCCATTTCCAGACCGCCAGCGAACGGCGCACCGCCCGGCACGCTGTGGCACGCCACGCAATCGCCGAGTCGGGCGACGTATTCGCCACGAGCGACCAGCGCCGGGTCGATATCGGCCACGGCGGTGTGGTTGTTTTCAAGGCGCGAGACAGGCTCGCGGGTGACATACCAGGCCAGCAGGCCTGCCGCGACCAGGCACGGCACTGCCAGCCAGCCAGCGGTTCTTGTGAATCGGCGGTTATTCATGGACGCTCCGGCGCTGATCAAGTGAAGGTGTGGCGGCTCATGGGCAGGCTGCGCACCCGTTGCCCGGTCAGCGTTGCCACCGCATTGGCGACGGCGGGCGCGACAGCGGGCAACGGTGGTTCGCCGATGCCGCCCATTTTTTCCCCGCTCTCGACAACACGCACGTGGACCCGGGCCATCCGCGCAGGCGGCAGGATCGGATACAGGTCGTAGTTGCGCGCGCGCGGTTTGCCATCAATCCACACGGCTTCCTCCACCAGGGTCTGCGACAGGCCCAGCGCCACCGCGCCATTGACCTGCGCCTCGACAATCGCCGGATTGACGATGCTGCCGGGGTCGATCGCCTGCCAGATGTCGTGCACCTTGACCTGACCGTTCTCGATGGAGACCTCGGCGATCACGGCGGTCTGGGTACCGAACGGCGACGCCATCGCCACGCCTCGCGCACGTTTGCTGCCGTCCGCCGCGGTGAACGGCCCACGCTTCCAGCCACCCGACAGCTCGCCCACTGCTTGCAGCAGCGTGGTCAGTCGTGGGTTGTCGCGCAGCAGATGCAGGCGCAATTCGAACGGGTCCTTGCCGCCCTTGTCAGCCAGTTCGTCAAGGAACGATTCGTAGAAGAAGTCGTTGAGCGAATTGCCCACCGAACGCCAGTAACCCAGCATCGCCGGGCCTTTGGCGTAGATCTGCGCGATGCGTTTGTTGGGGATTGCATAGGATTTACCCGACAACCCTTCAAGTGCCGTCGGGTCGAGTTTTTCACCCTGTTTGCCGGCCAGCGCCTCGGTCGGGCCTTCGGTGGCGCTGATCGCTTCAATTGCCAGCGGCCAGCCGTCATTGTCCAGCGCGGCGCGGAAATTCACCGCTGCCACCGGACGCAGCACGTCGCGAAGGAACTCTTCCTCGCGGCTCCAGATCAGTTTGACCGGGCGACCAACCGCTTTCGATAACTCGATCGCCTGCGGGTAGGGGCTGGCGGCGTCGTAAAGGAAATGCCGACCGAAGAAGCCCCCGAGCAATGGCGAATGCAAGGTGATGCGCGACGGATCCAGCCCGGTGCGTTTGGCGATGTCCGCTCGGAACATGTCTGGCGCCTGATTCGGCAGCCAGACTTCCAGCGAACCGTCGGGATTGAATCGGGCCAGCGCCGACGGCGGCTCCAACTGGCCGTGGTTCAGGTACTGGTTGTGGTAAGTGGCGTCAATCCGGGTCTTGGCGCTGGCCAGAACGGCAGCCACGTCGCCCTCATTTTCATCATCCCTGGCCGGGCCTTTGTCTTCAGCCAGGCGCTTGAGCCAGGCGTCGCTGGAAAAGTCCGCAGGCATCGAGCGTACTTTGCTGTCGGCCGTGGGTTCCTGCCAGTCGACCTGAATCGCTTCCACTGCACGTTTGGCGTGCCACCAGCGCTCGGCGACCACCGCTACGGCCCCCGGCAGGCGATGCACGGAATGCACGCCTTTCATTGCCTTGACCTGCTCTTCGTTGCGCAGGTTGCCCACGGTCATGCCCAAACGCGGGGCATGTTGAACGGCGGCGTGGAGCATGTCGTCGACCTTCAGGTCGATGCTGTAAAGCGCCTTGCCCGTGGACTTGTCGTAGGCATCGACGCGCTTCACCGGTTTGCCGATCCAGCGGAACTGGCTCGGATCACGCAGTTGCACCGAGGCCGGATCGGGAACCGGCAGATCCATGGCGTGCTCGGCCAGTTCGCCGTAGGCCAGCGAGCGGCCCGACCTGGCGTGCACAACTTTGCCGGGTTCGGTACTCAGTTCGCTCACCGGCACCCCCAGTTGCTGCGCACCGGCCTGCAGCAGCATGGCGCGGGCGAGGGCGCCGAGGCGGCGCATCACCGGGTAACTCATGCGCACCGACATGCTGCCGCCGGTGATGCGCATACCGTTTTCCATCACCACATAGGCTTCGCCGGGCGGCGCGGCTTCGACCAGGAACGTCGACGGGTCGGCATCCAGTTCTTCACCGACGATCTGCGCCATCGCGGTGAACGTACCTTGTCCGCCTTCCATGAACGGGCACAGCAGGCGCACGCGGTTGTCCGGGCGAATTTCCAGAAACGCCGGCACCTGCGTGCCGCGCTCGGCAGTCGCGGCCGCCACTGCCGCTTGCACGCGAGTCGCACCCAGCGGCAGGCCGAAACCGAGCACCAGTGCGCCGACGGCGGTGCCGGCCAGGAAACGTCTGCGCGACACGTTGATCGGCTCGTGCAGAGCCAGTGCTGATACTTCCTGAGCAGGATCGATACGCACGTTCATCAGGCATCTCCCTTGCCGGCCAGCTCATGCACGGCGGCATGAATGGCGTTGTACGTGCCGCAGCGGCACAGGTTGACCATCGCCGCCTCGATCTGCGCGTCACTCGGTTTGGGGTTTTGCTTGAGCAGCGCCGTGGCGGCCATCACCTGTCCGGACTGGCAGTAACCACACTGGGCGACCTGCAGATCGACCCAGGTCGAGACCACCCGTTTGCCCACTTCATCGGCCTCGATCGCCTCAATGGTGGTGACCTCGCGGCCGACCACGCCGGCCACCGGCGTGACGCACGAGCGCACCACGTTGCCGTCCACCAGCACGGAACAGGCGCCGCACTGCGCCAGTCCACAGCCGTACTTGGTGCCGGTCATGCCCAGATCATCGCGGATCACCCACAGCAGGGGCGTATCGGCGTCGGCATCGACCTGATAGGTTTTCTGGTTGATTCGTAGTTCCATGGTTCACCCGCTCGATCATCGGTTGACGTGCATTTTTATAAGCGGTGAAACGCTGCGTGGCGCCTCACCGGTAAAGCGTGTTCTTTGCTCAACTGGCCGCGTTGCCCAGTGCTTCTGCGGCGAAGGGTTCGCCACGCAGCAGCGCGATGTCACGACTGGGTGCGGTGCCGTACAGGCGTGCGTATTCACGGCTGAACTGCGAGGGACTTTCATAGCCGACCGCAAACGCCGCTCGCGAAACGTCCAGACGCTCCATCAACATCAGCCGGCGCGCCTCGTTCAGTCGCAGCCACTTCTGGTACTGCAGCGGGCTCATACCGGTGAGCTGGCGGAAGTGGTGGTGAAAGGTCGGTGCGCTCATCTGCACCCGCGCCGCCAGCTCATCGATGCGCAGCGCCGCGCTGTAGTTGACCTTGAGCCAGTCGATGGCTTTGGCGATGCGATAACCCTGGCTATCGACGGCCGTGATCTGCCGCAGCCGCGCGCCTTGATCGGTATGGAGCAGCCGATAGTGGATTTCTCGCAGCACCAGTGGCGCCAACACCGGGATCGCCTCAGGCTCGTCGAGCAATGCCAGCAGGCGCTCAAACGCGCCTTCCAGAGCGGAAGACATGTTGCCGATGCCAGCGCCGGTGTTCATCGACGGCTGCCGCTTCGCAGGCAAGCCACCTTTGCTGAGGATCTCGGCGAGCATGCCGACATCCAGTCTCAGCACCAGCCCGACACAGGGCTGTTCGGGGCTGGCGAGCATCACTTCAGAGTTGGCGGGCAGATCCAGCGAGGTGACCAGAAACCGCGAAGGGTCGTAGCTGTAGCCCTCACCGCCGACCCACAAGCGCTTTTCCCCACGGCCCACCAGAATCAGGCTCGGCTCGATCATGCACACGGCCGGTGGCGCCGGCTGATCGCGACGAAACAGCGACAGGCCGGTTATCGACGTGGCGAAGTCACCCGGCACGCTCACGCGCGAGTCAATGTTCAACGCCAGAGGTGATTGGTGGCGCAGCGGGGTAGGGATCATGTCGGGCAACTCCTGTTGAACGAACTCTAATCCGCTGCACAGGCGATTCCTATACACCACCCTGCATCCTCAGAGGATCAGGCAAGCATTCAAGAGGAATGCACTAGGGCAGAGGTGAATCGACCGGGAGAATGTGTCAAACCATTACAGGAGAGCCGCGATTCGACAACGCGATCCTGACGCCTCTCGCAATACAGGTAGTTCCCATGACTTCCCTTTCTACAGAAAAACGCGGCTGGAGTGCGGTGTTGGCCATGTCGTTGGCCGCCTTCGCTTTGGTCGCTTCAGAATTCATGCCGGTCAGCCTGCTGACGCCGATTGCCGCCGAACTGCACATCACCGAGGGCCAGGCCGGGCAGGGGATTTCCGTGTCCGGTGCATTCGCCCTGATGACCAGCCTGGTGATTGCAGCGGTCGCTGCTCGCGTCGAGCGCAAGAAGCTGTTGCTGGGTCTGACCTTGCTGATGATCGTCTCGGGGACGGTGGTCGCATTCGCGCCGGGCTATCCGTCGTTCATGTTCGGGCGGGCCCTGATCGGCATCGCCATTGGCGGTTTCTGGTCGTTGTCGGCGGCAACCGCGATGCGTCTGGTGCCGCCTGATCAAGTATCCCGGGCACTGGCGATCGTCAACGGCGGAAACGCGCTGGCGACGGTAATCGCCGCTCCGGCGGGGAGTTTCCTCGGCGCGTTGATAGGCTGGCGCGGCGCGTTCTTCTGTGTGGTTCCGGTTGCCGCGCTGGCGGCCGTGTGGCTGCTGATCAGTCTGCCGTCCTTCAAGCTTGAGCGTCAGGCCGGTAGCGGCAACGCCCTGCGGCTGATGAAGCAATGGCCGGTCGCCTTGGGAATGGTCGCCGTCAGCGTATTTTTCATGGGGCAGTTCATGCTGTTCACCTACCTGCGGCCCTTTCTGGAGGGGGTCACCGGGGTCAGCGTTGCAACCCTGTCCTTGATGCTGCTGGGGCTGGGGCTTGCCGGTTTTATCGGGACCTTTGTGATCGAAAGATTCCTCGGCACCGGCCTGTACCGCACGCTGACAGTTATCCCGCTGATAATGGCGGTCATTGCACTGGCGCTGGTCAACTTCGGCGCATCGCCGCTGCTGACTGCGGTGCTGCTCGGATTGTGGGGGCTGGTCGCCACGGCGGCCCCCGTGGGCTGGTGGACCTGGCTGGCGCAGACGCTGCCGGAGGATGCCGAGGCCGGCGGAGGCTTGCTCGTGGCCATCGTGCAACTGGCAATCGCCGGAGGGGCCATCGTCGGTGGCCTGGCGTTTGATCTGAGCGGTTATAAAGCCACCTTCGAACTCAGCGCGGCGGTGTTGGTGATTGCGTCGGTGCTCGCCTGGTGCGCCGGTCGCAGTGCGACTGAAGTTCATCTGGTCGAGTCGAACGCGGCCGGCTGACGAGTTCAGCCGGCCGCCGGGGGCACGTTGTCATTTGAGCGTAACGACGACCTTGCCCTTGGCGCGCCCCTGCTCGACGTACTTCAACGCCTCTGCCGTCCAGGCAAACGAGAAGCTGCGGTCAATCACCGGTCGGATGATTGCCTCCTCGACCAGCGTGGCGATTTTTTGCAGTTGTGCACCATTGGCCCGCATGAAGACGAACGTGTAGTTGACCGCCTGCTTGCGCGCCTTGCGCCGGATACCGAAGCTCAACAGGCGCATGACCTGTTGCAATGGCCAGGACAAGCCTTGTTCTTGGGCGAACTGTGCAGTGGGCGGGCCCGAGATGGAAATGAGCTGGCCGCCGGGCTTCAGGACCTTGAGTGATTTTTGCAAAACGTCCGGGCCAAGGCTGTTCAACACCACGTCGTAGTCGTGCAGGGCGCTTTCGAAGTCTTGCTGTTTGTAGTCGATGACCAGATCGGCCCCCAGTGCCTTGACCCATTCGACATTCGCGGTGCTGGTGGTCGTGGCGACGAAGGCGCCGAGGTGTCTGGCCAACTGGATGGCAATGCTGCCAACCCCACCGGATCCCGCGTGAATCAGTACTTTCTGACCCTTTTTCAGTTGTGCGGTTTCGATCAGTACTTGCCACGCCGTCAACGCGACCAAGGGCAGGGATGCGGCTTGCGCCATGCTGGTATTGACGGGTTTTCGGGCGACCGCGTTTTCGTCCACGGCGATCCATTCGGCGAACGTTCCGATCCGCGTTTCCGGCGGGCGAGCGTAGACCTCGTCTCCCGGTTTGAACCGCGTCACCTGTGAGCCAACCTCAACCACGACACCCGCCAGATCATTGCCCAGTATCAGCGGTAATGCACAGGGCAGAATCAGCTTGAACTCGCCACTGCTGATCTTCGAATCCAGCACATTGACGCTGCTGGCGTGTACCTCGATCAAGACATCACGGGCACCCACCACAGGGGCAGGCGCTTCGCCAATGCGCCCGGTGTTCTTTCCATAGCGATCAATCAGAAATGCTTTCATCGTAGTGCGGCTCTTGGCGGTTGTAAGGAGGGTAGCTGGCGCGTTGCGGTGTTGCTGCGCCGTGTCGTCAGGCGTCGAGGAATGCCTGCGCCTTGGCGACAAAATCAACGTAGTGCTGGAAAATCCCGCCGTGCCCGGCATCCTCATAAATCACCAGTTGTGCGTTGGGAATACGCTTGGCCAGCGCCATCGAGTTGACGCTGGGCACCATGATGTCGCTGTCGCCGTTAACGATAAGCGTGGGTATGCGCAAGCGTCCGAGGTCTTGCGGCGGCTGTTGGCCCCACGCGGTGATCGCTTTCAACTGGCGCAGAAAAGCGCTCGGTGTCGGGCCTTTGTCGCGATTGTTTTTGCGTGCTTTCAGGCGTTGCAGATACTGCGCGGCAGATCGACGGCCATTGGCTGACGAGGTGAAGAACAGGTAGACCTTGGGATCGCGCAAGGTCAGCAAGCCTTTGAGGATCAATGGCCACGTCACCGAACCGACCTTGTCGATACCGCTGCCGCCGGCCGGACCGGTACCGGTCAGAATCAAGCGACGCACCCGATCAGGCGCCTTCAGGGCAATGTCCTGGGCAACGAAGCCGCCGAGCGAGAATCCCAGTACATCAACGGTTTCCAAGCCCAGCGCCCGGATCAACTGAATGGCATCGTCTGCCATTTCACCGACAGTCAGTGGCGCGGTTCCACCAGAGCCGCCAATACCGCGATAGTCAGTAGTGATTACGCGTCGGGTTTGTGCCAGTCCATCAATGATCGCGGGATCGAAGTTGTCCAGCACGGCGCCCCAATGGTTGAACAGCACCAGCGGCACGCCGATCGCGGGGCCGATGTCGCGGTAAGCGAAGCGCACGCCGTTGACCACGATCGACTGGTTCGCCGCGTTGCTGAATGGCGTCGACGCGCCAGTGTGGTTATTTGCCAGGATTTGATTCATTTCTGCTCCGGATCGCGGGCCGGATTCGATGCAGTGACTTGCGCCTGCATCGAATCCGCCGCGCGTGCTCGCTACCAGACAATCACTGTGGGTCCAGGTAGCGCTGGGCAACCGCAGACTGACGGATTTGCCCGATCAGGCCCTGACGCGCGCCTTGCAGATCATCCCAGCGTTGCGCTTCGTGCAGCGGCGGGATGGTCACCGGTTCGCGACGATCGAAACCGACCAGAGCGGCATCCACCAGATCGCCCACTTCCATGATGTCGCTCAAGGTGTTGATGTCGATGCCGGAGCGATCCCAGATTTCCGTACGGGTGGCGGCGGGGAGTACGGCTTGCACGTAGACGCCCTGAGGTGACAGTTCCAGGCTCAGTCCCTGGGACAGGAACAGGACGAAGGCCTTGGTCGCACCATAGACGGTCATGCCGAACTCCGGCGCCAGGCCCACCACCGAGCCGATGTTGATGATCGCGCCGTCACCGGCCTTGACCAGACGTGGAGCGATGGCGCTGGCCAGGCGCACCAGCGCGGTGGTGTTGAGGGCGACCAGTTGCGCAACGCTGTCGGTGCTTTGGTCGATGAAGTTACCGGAGAGGGCGGCGCCGGCATTATTGACGAGGATGCCGATACGGGCGTCGTCGCGCAGGCGGCTTTCAACGGTGCTCAGATCAGCGAGTTGTGTCAGGTCCGCCGGGATCACATCGACGGTGACCTCGTGTTCGCTGCGCAAGCGGGCTGCAAGTGCGTCCAGGCGTGCCTGGTCGCGGGCGACCAGTACCAGATCGTGGCCGCGTTGCGCGAAGCGCTCGGCGTAGACCGCGCCAATGCCGGTGGAGGCGCCAGTGATCAGAACAGTAGGGCGAGTGCTCATGGGGGATCTCTCTTTCAGGATGTGAGAAACAGAACGGGCTCAGTTGGCGCTGACGCTTGATTCAGCCAGCGTCGGGTAGTCGATGTAGCCTGCCGCACCGCCGCCATAGAGGGTGGCAGGATCGAACGCGGACAACGGCGCGCCCTGCTTGAGGCGCTCCACCAGATCCGGATTGCCAATGAACGGGCGACCGAAGGCGATCAGGTCGGCCTGGTCTTCGGCGAGCTTCGAGGTCGCCAGGTCCAGGTCATAGCCGTTATTGGCGATGTAGGTATTTTTGAAACGCTGGCGCAGCGCGCCGAAATCGAAGGGCGCCACGTCGCGCGGGCCACCGGTTGCGCCTTCGACCACGTGCAGATAAACCACCCCAAGGACATCGAGTTGCTCGGCGACGTAATCGAATTGCGCCTGCGGATCGCTGCTGGAGACGCCGTTGGCCGGCGACACCGGAGACAGGCGCACACCGGTGCGATTGGCGCCGATTTCATCAACGACGGCCGCCGTCACTTCAAGCAACAGACGCGCCCGGTTTGCAATCGAGCCGCCATACGCATCGGTTCGCAGATTGGCGCTGTCCCTGAGGAATTGATCGAGCAAATAGCCGTTCGCGCCGTGAATTTCCACACCATCAAACCCGGCGGCAATCGCGTTTGCCGCAGCCTGGCGAAAATCCGAGACGATCCCTGGCAGTTCGCTGGTCTCCAGCGCGCGCGGCGCCGAGACATCTTCAAAGCGATTGTTGACGAAGACTTTGGTGGCGGCGCGTAGCGCAGAAGGGGCCACGGGGGCGGCGCCGTTTTCTTGCAGGTCAACGTGCGACACGCGGCCGACATGCCACAGTTGCAGGAAGATTTTTCCGCCCTTGGCATGGACTGCATCGGTCACCTGGCGCCAGCCGTCGATCTGTTCTGGCGTGTAGATTCCCGGGGTGTCCTGATAGCCCTGACCTTGTCGGGAAATCTGCGTGGCTTCACTGATCAGCAAGCCTGCGCTGGCCCGTTGGCTGTAATAAGTGGCTGCGAACTCGCTGGGTACAAAGCCTGCGCCTGCACGGTTGCGAGTCAGCGGTGCGAGGACGACGCGGTTCGACAGCGTCAGGTCGCCAAGTGTGTAAGGGGTGAACAGAGTCTGGTTGCTCATCTGGTATTTCTTCCGTGCCCGTTGGAAAAGTCGCTGTGCCTGCAATTAGGATGATGATCGAAATCTAAACTGTCAACGGTTTTGATTATGACCAGCATCTATGTATGATTGGCGCAAGCATTCCCAATGAATACGAGGTACTGCACGTGCGAGTGACCAAGGCCCAGGCGCAGGCCAATCGAGAACACATCGTCGAGACCGCTTCCGAACTGTTCCGTGAGCGGGGCTTTGACGGCGTCGGTGTGGCGGATCTCATGGCGGCTGCCGGTTTCACCCATGGTGGTTTTTACAAGCATTTCGGCTCCAAGGCCGATCTGATGGCTGAAGCCGCGTCCTGCAGTCTTGCCAAGTCGCTGGCAGGTGCCGAAGCGCTCGACGTACCTGGCTTCATCGATGTGTATGTGACGAGAGAACATCGCGACGGACGTGGTAGCGGTTGCACCATGGCCGCGTTGTGTGGCGATGCAGCGCGTCAATCGGATGAGGTGAAAACGACGTTTGCCGAGGGGATCGAGCGCACCCTGCAGACCCTCGGAGACAAATATCCAACCGGGCCGGACGCCGTGGTGGGCGAGGGGAGAAAGAAAATGATCGACCTGCTGTCGCGGGCTGTCGGCGCGATTGTGCTGTCGCGTGCCTGTCCGGATGATTCCGCCCTGGCCGACGAGATCCTTGAGGTGTGCCGCGCGGAGATGCTGGCTTCGTTGCCGGTTGACGAGGAGACGGTCTGAAGGGACGCTGGATCGTCGTTTCGCTCAACAGCCGGTTGCGCTACATACCAGCGCTTATGAGCAGATGGACCTGAAGCGCAGTCTCAGCGGCAACGCAAAAGTCAGGAGTACCGTTTCAGACGCTCACTCCAGTTGCCACCGTGCGTGCGTTGGCATTCCTCCTCGGAGTCGAAACGCACGTTGCGCTCTGAAGGGAGCAGGTCGATATCGGCCTCCCTCAGCGCAGTGGCCGTCAGCTCAAGCAGGCGTGCCTTGGCATCAGTCAGAGCGAGGTTTTTGTCGGCTTCGGTGTCGAACACCCAAATGACATTCAGGGTCGCCGCCAATGCGTTCAGGTCAGCGGTGTGAGTCAGCCAGGTGAAGCCTTTGATCTCACCTTTTGCGGTTTCACATGCGTCGGTGAGCGTGGCAATCAAGCGCCGCTCGATCCGCGCCAGTTCACGTTTTCCAGGGGGCATTGCAGATCCTTTGACGACAGTGGTGGTGTGGTCTCAATGTAATTGCTGAGGTTCACAAATCCTCATGTCCAACCCGAATTCCCTGTGGGAGCGAGCTTGCTCGCGAAAGCGGTAGGTCTGTTATGTCAGTGTTGACTGACTTGGCGCCTTCGCGAGCAAGCTCGCTCCCACAAAGGTTGCTGTGAACCGGGATGCCCCTGTCCAGCACAAATCTTTGTGGGAATGTGGCGTCAGTCCAGATCGCTGGCCTGATGTCGCTCCGCAACCTGACTGGCCTCGTCACCCCAGGTGCGATTGACGCGCTGGCCACGCTTGACTGCCGGGCGCTCGGCGATTTCTTCTGCCCAGCGTTGTACGTGGGTGTACTCCTGCGCTGCGAGGAATTCGGCCGCCGAATACACGTTATTGCGCACCAGTTGCCCGTACCACGGCCAGACCGCGATGTCGGCAATGGTGTAGCTGTCGCCGGCCAGGTAGCGGCTTTCCTTGAGGCGTCGGTCGAGCACATCGAGCTGACGCTTGGCTTCCATGGTAAAGCGGTTGATCGGGTATTCGAGCTTCTCCGGCGCATACGCGTAGAAGTGCCCGAAGCCGCCGCCCAGATAAGGCGCGGCGCCCATCTGCCAGAACAGCCAGTTCAGGGTTTCCGTGCGGCCGGCGGGATCTTTCGGCAGGAAGGCGCCGAATTTCTCTGCCAGATACAGCAGGATCGAACCGGATTCGAATACCCGAATCGGCGGCTGTACGCTGTGGTCGAGCAGCGCCGGAATCTTCGAGTTCGGATTGATCTCGACAAAACCGCTGGAGAACTGATCGCCCTCGTTGATCCGGATCAGCCACGCGTCGTACTCGGCCTCGGTGTGCCCCAGTGCGAGCAATTCTTCCAGCAGGATGGTCACCTTGACGCCATTGGGCGTCGCCAGTGAATACAACTGCAGCGGGTGTTTGCCCACGGGCAGGGTCTTTTCATGCGTCGGTCCGGCAATCGGGCGGTTGATGCTGGCGAACTGGCCGCCGGACGGCGCTTCGTGTTTCCAGACTTTGGGCGGTACGTAGGGCGCTTTACTCATGAAATGGGCCTCATGGTGAACTTGCCGAGAATGAGCTGACGGGTATCAGACCAGACAGCATAAACGCTCTAGCTCAAGACTGCGCAACCCCCGGAATCATCAAACATGCCGCCAGCCCCATCAGCGCGATCCCGATGGCCTTGTCGAGGAGCCGCTGTTTTTCCAGCAGGCGCCGGCGTAGCCGTTCCGTGGAGAAAAACAGCGCGACCAGGCTGAACCACAGCCAATGAATGACTGACATGAACAGGCCATAGGCGAAGTTCATGGTCAGCGAACTGCTTGGCTCCACCACCTGACTGTACGCCGCTACCACGAACAACATGGTTTTCGGATTCAGTGCATTGGTCAGAAATCCCGAGCAGAACACCTTCCAGGCACGGGGTGCCGAAGCGCTCGCATCGGCAAATGTCAGTACAGATTTATTGGTGAAGGATTTGATGCCCAGATAGACCAGGTAGCCGGCACCCAGCAGTTTCATCATCCAGAACAACATGGGTGACTGAGTGATGATCAGCGCCACCCCGAACACCGTGTAGAACACATGAACCTGCACGCCACAGGCGATGCCCAGCGCAGCCAGCAAACCACTGCGCCGCCCGTAGGCATAACTGTTGCGAGTGACCATGGCAAAGTCCGGGCCGGGGCTGATCACGGCAAGGATGGTGATCGCGATCACCAAAAACAACTCGTTCATTCCTGCTCTCCATGACGATATTTGCGCTACTTTAATTCACAGATGTCGAGCCTCGATCTGTACCAACGACCAACAGTGGTTGATGGGAATCTGCTCTAGCGGCCTCGAGCGGCAACATGATGGAGAAGTGTCTTCGGCAAAAAAAACGATTTATAGTCGCGAAAATCTGTGAGAAATCATCGCCTATATGAACCTTCCTCCATTGGCTGCCTTTCGCTTCTTCAACACCGCCGCCCAGACCCAGAGTTTCGTCAAGGCTGCCGAGCTGCTGCACGTCACCCACGGCGCGGTCAGCCGCCAGGTGCGCTTGCTGGAGGAGGCGATCGGCGTGGAATTGTTCGAGCGGCGCAATCGGGCGATCTTTCTCAACCACGCCGGGCGCTTGCTGTTCAATGTCACCGCGCCGATGTTCGAGCAGTTGGAAAGCGCTGTTTATCGTCTGCAACGCGAAGTCCACGATGACGTACTGGTTGTGTCCTGCGAGCCAACCATCGCCATGAAGTGGTTGATCCCGCGTTTGCCTGACTTCCACAGCGCGCATCCACAGTTGCAGGTGCAATTGCTGACGGCCGGCGGGCCCATCGACTTCGCTCGTTCAGGGGTGGATCTGGCGATCCGGCGCGACGATTTTCATTGGGACGAGACCGTGCACGGCGTGACCATTTGCGAGGAGTGGATCGGCCCGGTCTGCGTGCCGTCCAGTCGTCCTGACGGCGATCATTTGCGCGGCGCCTGCCTGCTGCACAGCAAGACCCGCCCGCAGGCGTGGGACAACTGGGTGCGACTGGTTGGCATGAATGCGTCGGGTGTCAGTCGGGTCGATTACGAGCATTTCTACCTGTGCATTCAGGCTGCGCTGGCCGGGCTGGGCGTCGGTATGGCGTCGTTTCTGATGGTGCAGGACGAACTCAAATCCGGCCAGTTGATCGCGCCGTTCGGCTTCGTTCGCGACGGTTCGAGTTATTGCCTGCTGTCACCGCGACCCTTCGAACAGAGCGCCAATGCCATGCTTTTTCGCGAGTGGATTAGCCAGCAGATGAGTGCGTGCAGCCAATGGCTTGGGGGTGATCTGCAGCCTTGAAAGTGCAAGAGCTGCTGTGGATCAACCAGCTTTCACTGGCCAGCGCCTATTCAAGTGCTCCGTCAAATAATCCATGAAGGCTCTGACCTTCGGCGTCATCGCTGCTCGTTCCTGCACGCATGCATAGATGTCCATCGGTTCGACATGCCCGTGGGTTTCACCCGGAAGATCTTCGAACAGTTGCACCAGTTGACCGCTCTCGAGATAGGGCGCAGCGACGAATTCGGCCAGGCGCGTCACACCTGCGCCGTTGACTGCCATTTGCGCCAGGGCATCGATGTCGTCGCTGATGGCGGTGGCGTTGATCGGGGCGTCGTAGCGCTGACCGTCGCGGATCAGGCCCCAGCGCAGAAAGCGTCCATCCAGTGGATAGCGAAACGCGAGGCAGGCGTGGTGTTGCAGCTCTTGCGGTGATTGCGGCACCCCGGCGCGCGCAAGGTAGGCGGGAGCGGCGCAGAAGATGAACGGCAGGGAAACAATCCGGCGCGCGACGATGCCGTCTTCCAGTTGCGGCTTGATCCGCAGGCTCAGGTCGATGCCGTCCTGGATGTGATTGATCTTGCCGTTGGTGGTCGACAGCTCGACCAGCAGGCGCGGATGCAGCGCGGCAAAACTGGCGAGTAACGGCGCCAGGACGTGGCGGCCGAATGCGCTGGTGGAGGCGATGCTCAAACGCCCTTGCAGTTCGCTTTCATCGCCGACGATCGCACTTTGCGCCGACTCCAGATCAGCCGCAATACGCCGCACCTTTTCGTAATACAACGCGCCGTTTTCAGTCAGCGCCATGCTGCGTGTGGTGCGCTGCAGCAGGCGCACGCCGAGGTGCGTTTCGAGGCGACTGAGGGTCTGGCTGACCGCTGCCGCACTGACGCCCAGGGTCTTGGCGGCGCCGACGATCGAGCCGGCTTCAACCACTTTGATAAAACTGGCAATCGCCGCCAACAGATTCATCCGTGTCCCGCCGCGTGGGTTTGATTCGTAAGTTCTGCTTTATAAAGTACCTGTGGCGTGCCGTCTAGTTGAGGGCAGGGGGCTTTGCTAAGGTGCCGGCTCCCTGTCAATGGATGGAAAAGCCATATGAATCAAAGAACAGATACCGATGCCTTGTATCTCGGTCGACGCAAGCTTTCTGCACGGGCGACACCGTATGTCTTTGCGCTGTACATGGCGACGATCATGGCGTTCCTGATGTCGCTGGTGATCACTGCGGCCAACTCCGGGATTGATAACGACTACCTGAGTAATGCGCTGCACGCCTACAAGCTGGCGATGCCGGTGGCTTTCCTTTGCATCCTCGTGGTGCGGCCGATCGTGATCAAACTGGTGGCGATGACGGTGCATCCGCATTGTTGATGATCCCCGTGTAGGAGCTGCCGAAGGCTGCGATCTTTTGATCTGCAAAAACAACATCAAAAGATCGCAGCCTTCGGCAGCTCCTACAGGGAGCGGTTCGGCAATGCCGTCGGGTAAAAACAATCGAAACTTCGCGCGCGTCCCGACTGTCCAGACCCATGTACCGCCCGGCGGATATCTCGCCGGGCAGGCTTCATGCATCGGTGACAGGCGAGGAACGAGATGACGACGACAGTGGGAGATTTTCTGGTTGAGCGGCTCAGCCAATGGGGCGTCACGCGGATTTTTGGTTATCCGGGGGACGGCATCAATGGCGTGTTCGGTGCGCTCGCCCGAGCCAATGGCAAGATCGAATTCGTTCAGGCCCGGCACGAAGAAATGGCCGCGTTCATGGCATCGGCCCACGCCAAGTTCACGGGCGAGTTGGGCGTGTGCATTGCCACTTCCGGGCCCGGCGCTTCGCACTTGATCACTGGGTTGTACGACGCGCGCATGGATCACCAGCCGGTGCTGGCGATTGTCGGCCAGCAGGCGCGGACGGCGCTCGGCAGTCATTATCAGCAGGAGCTGGACCTGGTCTCGATGTTCAAGGATGTGGCCGGGGCGTTTGTGCAGCAGGCCTCGGCGCCGTCGCAAGTCCGGCATTTGCTTGATCGCGCCGTGCGTACGGCGGTTGGCGAGCGGCGGGTGACGGCGATCATCCTGCCCAATGATTTGCAGGATCTTGAGTATGAGCCACCGGCGCGGGCACACGGCACCGCGCATTCCGGCGTCGGTTACACCAAGCCGAAAGTGCTGCCCTACGAGGCCGATCTGCAACGCGCCGCCGACGTTTTGAACAGTGGCGAAAAAGTCGCGATTCTGGTGGGCGCTGGCGCGTTGCAGGCGACGGATGAAGTGATCGCCATCGCGGAAAAACTCGCTGCTGGCGTCGCCAAGGCGTTGCTTGGCAAGGCAGCTCTGCCGGACGATTTGCCGTGGGTCACCGGCAGCATCGGCCTGCTGGGCACCGAGCCGAGCTACAAGATGATGCACGAGTGCGACACCTTGCTGATGATCGGCTCGGGTTTCCCCTATGCCGAGTTTTTGCCCAAGGAAGGTCAGGCGCGTGGCGTGCAGATCGACCTGCAGCCGGACATGCTCAGCCTGCGTTATCCGATGGAGGTCAATCTGGTCGGCGATTCGGCGGAAACCCTCGCGGCACTGCTGCCGTTGCTCGAACAGAAAACTTCGCACAAGTGGCGCAAGAAAATCGAAGGCTGGCGCAGCACCTGGGAAAAGACCCTGGAAAAGCGCGCGATGTCCAAAGCCGATCCGATCAATCCGCAGCGGGTGGTTTATGAACTGTCACCGCGCCTGCCGGATCAGGCGATCATCACCAGTGACTCGGGTTCCTGTGCCAACTGGTACGCCCGTGACCTGAAAATCCGCCGGGGCATGCAGTGTTCGTTGTCCGGTGGCCTGGCCTCGATGGGCGCTGCCGTGCCGTACGCGATCGCCGCCAAGTTCGCCCACCCCGAGCGCGCGGTGATTGCGCTGGTGGGTGACGGCGCGATGCAGATGAACAACATGGCCGAGCTGATCACCGTCGCCAAATACTGGCGCCAGTGGGACAGTCCGAAGTGGATCTGTGCGGTGTTCAACAACGAGGACCTGAATCAGGTCACCTGGGAGCAGCGGGTGATGGAGGGCGATCCGAAGTTTGAAGCGTCGCAAAGCATTCCCGACGTGCCGTATCACCTGTTCGCCATTTCCATCGGCCTGAAAGGGATTTTCGTCGACCGCGAAGAAGACGTCGGCGCCGCCTGGGAACAGGCGCTGGCCTCGGACGTACCGGTGCTGATCGAGTTCAAGACCGATCCCAACGTGCCGCCGTTGCCGCCGCACATCAAGCTCGAACAGGCAAAAAAATTCGCCACCACTTTGCTCAAGGGTGACCCCGACGAAGCGGGGGTGATTGTGCAAGCCGCCAAGCAGGTGCTGGCCAGCGTCCTGCCCGGCAAAAAATAACCCCATGTAGGAGCTGCCGCAGGCTGCGATCTTTTGACTTTGATTTTTTAAAACAAGATCAAAAGATCGCAGCCTGCGGCAGCTCCTACAGAGGTTCGTGAGAAATATCCAATGAGCAAAACCGTCAGCGCCCAAGATCTGCACATTAGCCTTGATCCGTTAAGCGAGGAGGGGTTGTTCAAATGGCTGCTCGCCAGTTTCCTGATGGGCAAGCGTATTCAGGCCGGCATTGCTGCAGAGGCGTATCGAGTGATTGCCGAGCGGCATCAGCGCGACACGCCGCGCAAACTCGCCAACTGCACGCATCGGCAATTGGTCGGCATGCTCGGTGAGGCGCATTACGTGCGTTACGACGAAACCACGGCCACGCGTCTGCTGGCGCTGGCGGTGCGGCTCAATGATGAGTACGTCGGCAAGGTCGGCAACATCGTCAAGGCCAGCGCCGATCGTGCCGAGTTCGAGCAGCGCTTGATGGCGTTCGATGGGATTGGTCCGAAGACCGTAGAGATTTTCATGCGTGAAGCGGCGAAGGGGCTTTTTTGATGTTCATCGGTTGCGCAGGCTGGAGTCTGGGGCGTGAATATTGGCCAGAGTTTCCGGCCGAGGGCACGCACCTGCAGCGTTATGCGGCGCGGTTCGACTGCGTGGAAATCAACAGCTCGTTCTATCGCCCGCATCGGCGTCAGACCTATGCGCGCTGGGCGGATTCGGTACCGCCGGGCTTTCGTTTTTCGGTGAAGGTGCCGAAGCAGATTACTCATGAATTGCGTCTGCAAAACTGTGAGCAAGCGCTGGATGAGTTTCTCGGGCAGTGCGAAGGCCTGGCTGATCGGCTGGGGTGTTTGCTGGTGCAACTGCCGCCGTCGCTGGCTTTTGAACCGGCAAGTGCAGAGGCGTTTTTCGTGGCGTTGCGTCAACGCTTCGCCGGTGACGTGGTGCTTGAACCACGGCATGAGTCGTGGGTGGTGGCGGCGTCGATGCTGCAAGCGTATCGGATTGCCCAGGTCGTGGTCGATCCGTCGCGGATCAGTACCGACGGTTCGGCGCAGGGCTGGGCGGGTGTGCGCTATTGGCGACTGCATGGCGCGCCACGGATTTATCACAGTGCTTATGAGATGCCTTATCTGCAGCAGCTGGCGCAGGACATGCGGCTCTGCGCTGCTGAAGGCGCCAGCGTCTGGTGCATTTTCGACAACACCGCCAGTGGCGCCGCGCTGGGCAACGCGATGACGCTGGCGGCGCTGATCCGGGGCTGACTCAGGCTGCCAAGTGCTCGTACAAAATGGTCGTGCCGACGATCATCAGCACCATGCCACCGACGATTTCCGCACGCTTGCCGACGACCGCACCGAGCACCCGACCAAGCATCACGCCAATGGTCACCATGGTCATGGTCGCCAAGCCGATGGCCGCTGCCGCCACCCAGATATTCACGTCGACAAACGCCAGGCCGACGCCGACCGCGAGGGCGTCAATGCTGGTGGCGAACGCGGTGACCGCGAGAATCAGGAAAGAGTGCTGACCGGGTTTTTCTTCTTCCTCGTCTTCGTGCTTCAGGCCGTTATAGATCATGTGCAGGCCAAGGATCAGCAGCAGGGTGAAGGCGATCCAGTGGTCCCATTCGGCGACCCAGCGGGTGGCGGCCTGGCCCATCAGCCAGCCGATGATCGGGGTGATGGCTTCGATCACGCCAAAGATCAGGCCGGTGCGCAGGGCTTCGCTCAGACGCGGTTTGTGCAGGCTGGAGCCTTTGCCGATGGCCGCGGCGAACGCGTCCGTGGACATGGCCAGGGCGAGGAATATGAGGGAAACAGGATTCACGGGGGCACACTTCCAGTCGGGCTATGAGTCAACGACACAACCACACGCCCGACATTAGGCATGGATGTGTCGTCGGTCTCACCAACCAAAAGGTGTCCGTACCACGGCGTGTTGCCGAGAATGTTGATACGAACGCTTCCGAGGGACTCGGAAACAGGCTACTCCCCAACGAGGCTGCGGATCTTATGGGGGCAAACATGAAAATTTTGTCAAAAGCATCGAGACGTCAATAACCACAACACTCTGTGGCGAGGGAGCAAGCTCCCTCGCCACAATGCTCGTGCAGGGTTCGGGCGATGTTATTGACTCGAGAGCTCATTGATCCGCAACTGCGCACACAACCCGCCCTGCGGTCGGTTGTACAGCTGCAACGTGCTGCCGATCTTGCTGACGATCATTTGCACGATCGCCAGCCCCAGTCCGGCGCCGTTACTGTGGCCGTGGCTGTAAAAACGCTCGAACAGCCGCGCGTAGTCCAATTCGTTGATCCCGGGCCCGCTGTCCTCGACGCTGATGTACACCGCGCCGCCCGCCTGCGGTTGCACCAGGACTCGCACCTCGCTGCCCGGCGGGGCGAAATTCAGCGCGTTGGTCACCAGATTCTGCAAGGCGATGGCGAGGGCCACCGGGTCGGTGTCGACCGGGCAGTGGTGGTCGCTGTCGAGGATCAGTTCGACGTCTTTTTCCAGGGCCAGCGGTGCCAGTTCGGCGAGTTCTTCGCGCACCAGTTCGGTCAGCTCCACGCTGCGGGTTTCGGGATTGGCCAGGTGCGGTTCGATGCGCGCCATGGTCAACAATTGACTGGCGATACGCGTCGCCCGATCCACCGCGCTGACCAGATACTCCAGTGCCTCTTCGCGTTGTTGCGGGGTCGCCGCCAGTTGCGCGTTTTGCGCGTGGATCCGCAGAATCGCCAGCGGTGTGCGCAGCTCATGGGCAGCGTCGGCGATGAAGCGCCGCTCACGGGCCAGCAGATTGTCGATCTGCTGCAACAGGCGATTGAGCGCGGTTTGCATCGGCTCCAGATCGTGGGGCAGGGGACTGAGGTGCAGCGGTTTCAGGGTTTCGGTGTCACGGCCGCGAATGCTCTGCGCCATGGCGCGCAACGGTTGCAGGCCCCAGCCGATGGTCAGCCAGATCAACGCGGCCAGCAACGGTACGCCGATCAGGCTCGGCCAGACGGTGTGGCCGACGATGCGCTCGATCAGATCCTGGCGGATGTCGTCGCGCTCGCCGACCCAGATCAGCAGCCCTTGTTGCGAATCCTTGAGCAGAAACGCGCACCAGTCGCGGCCATTCTCCATCAGGTCATGCGAGCCGAGAGTGGTGGGCGGCGCCGCAAGCTCCGGCGCTTCGGCCGAGCGCACCAGCAATTGGCCGTCGCTGCGCCAGACCTGAAAGGTCAGACGGGTTTCGTAAGGGTGCGCGGCCTCGCCGTCGCCGACCCGGCTCATGGCTTCATCAAAGGCCTGATAGAGCCGGCTCCAGTCGTTGTCGCCGGGCGCGCGCTGGGCCAGCACGCCTTGCAGCAGGCGTGCGCTTTGTGCCAGTTGGGCATCGTAGACTTCTTCGATTTCATGGTGACTGTCGCGCAGCACCAGCCAACTGATCAGCAGGTCGCCGATCAATACCAGAATCAGCACCGGCACCAGAATCCGCGCGCGTATGGAAATCATGGTTTGAGCTCCACCACATAGCCGACACCGCGCACGGTGCGGATCAATTCGCTCGAGAGTTTTTTGCGCAGGTTGTGGATCAGCACTTCGAGGGTGTTGCTCTCGACCCGATCCTGCCAGCCATACAGCGCTCGCGACAGGCGCTCGCGGGTGACGACCTTGCCCGGGCGGGCCATCAGTTGGTGCAGCAGTTGATACTCCATTGGCGTCACCACCACGTCGGTACCGCGCCAGGTGACCTGCTGCGTGACCGGATCGAGACACACGCCGGCATGTTCAAGTACCGGTTGCGCACGGCCCTGACTGCGGCGCAGCAATGCGCGAATCCGCGCTTTCAGTTCATCGACGTCGAACGGTTTGATCAGGTAGTCGTCGGCGCCGGCATCCAGCCCGGCGATGCGTTCGGCGGTGCCGTCGCGGGCGGTGAGGATCAGCACCGGCAAATCCTGTTGCTCGCCGCGCAAGCGTTGCAGCAGCGCGAGGCCGTCGAGCCGTGGCAGGCCGAGGTCGAGCAGCAGCAAGTCGAAGCTCTCACTGCGCAGGGCGTGCAGGGCGCTGACCCCATCCTGCAACCAGTCGAGGGTGTAGCCTTCGCTGCCGAGGGCAACGCGAATGCCTTGACCGAGGGCGCGATCATCTTCGACCAGCAATAGGCGCATAACGGATTCTCTTGAGGAAACACGGCGGTTGACCGGCGGCATCATGCCGCTGTGCAGCCGGCTGTGGCAGCTGACCCGACGGGAAAGATGTAACGACTCGTTGCCAACTAAGCTTCGACTAAGGTTGCTTTTGCACAGTGAGGCCTTCCTCATCGAGCGAGAGTGTTTCCATGCGCAAACTTCTGCTGTTGTCCCTCATCGTTGCCAGCCCGCTGGCCGTCGCCGGCCCGCAATGCACCACCGCCGAACGCTCGCAATGGCAAGACCAGAAAGCCTTTCAGGAGCAGCTCAAGGCTCAGGGCTACGAGATCAGCAAGTTCAAGGTCACCGACGGCAACTGCTACGAGATCTACGGCTTCGACAAGGACAAGCGCAAGGTCGAGATCTACCACGACCCGGTCAGCGGCAAAGCGGTGAAAACCGAGATCAAGGGCTGATGCCGAGCACGTCCGTGCGCCTGTGGGACCCCGTGGTGCGGCTGTTTCATCTGTCCATCGCGGGCGTCTTCGTCGCCAATTACTTCTTCAATGAAGCCGGAGACGACTGGCATGTCTGGCTCGGCTATTACGCCATGGGCTGGCTGCTGGTGCGGCTGGTATGGGGCTTCGTCGGGCCGCGCAGTGCGCGTTGGGCGGATTTCTGGCCGACGCCGACGCGGCTGATCGCCCATGCGCGCTCGTTGATTGCCGGTCGGCCCGAGCATCGTCTTGGGCATTCGCCGATGGGTGCGCTGGTGATGCTGTTGATGTTGCTGGCGATGTTCATCGCCGGTTTGAGCGGCTGGGCCATGGAAGAGATCGACGCCTTGTGGGGCGCCGATTGGCCGTTGCAGGTGCACGAAACCGCTACCGACATCTTGCTGGTGCTGGTGTGTCTGCACATCGCCGCCGCGCTGTTCGAAAGTTTTCTGCTGCGCGACAACTTGCCGTTGTCGATGCTCACCGGACGCCGACGGCGCTTGCCGGACGATCCGCCGCGCTGACAGGGATGTTTTGCCAATTGCCCTCCATCCTGTTTTTGCCGTGAGTCCACTATGCGTGCGCTTCCCGATCGCTTGAAACTTATCCTCGGCGGACTGGCCGTGAGCCTGGTTTTCTGGGGCGCCTGGCGCAGTCATCCGACCCATGTGCTGGCACCATTTGCCGTGGCCGCGCCGCCCGTCGATGCTTCGCTGCAGGCACCGGAGCCGCTGTACAGCAGTCGCTTCGTCTCCTCGCAATTGAATGATTTCGTGCACTCCTCGTCGGTGACCGCACTGCCGGGCGGCGACCTGATGGCGGTGTGGTTCGCCGGTTCCCGCGAAGGCGCCGCCGACGTGCAGATCCGTACCGCCCGCTATGACGCCGACAGCGCGGAGTGGGGCGCCGAGCAGGTGTTGGCCACTCGCGAATCGACCCGCGACGGCACCCGCCGCTACATCCGCAAACTGGGCAATCCGGTGATCGCCCTCGCGCCGGATCAACGGTTGTGGATGTTTTATGTCTCGGTATCCGTGGGCGGCTGGGCCACCAGTGCGATCAACGTGATGGTCTCGGATGATTTCGGGCGCAACTGGTCGGTGCCGCGACAGCTGATCACCTCACCGTTTTTCAACATCAGTACGCTGGTGCGCGCCGCGCCGGTGTTCCATGCCGACGGCTCGATCGGCCTGCCGGTGTATCACGAGTTCATGGGCAAATTCGCCGAGTACCTGTACCTGAGCGCGGACGGCGCGGTGATCGACAAATTCCGTATCAGCCGTGGCAAGCATTCGTTGCAGCCGACCATTGTGCCGCTGGACGGAAAACGTGCCGTGGCCATGCTGCGTTATGCCGGCGACACCCATCATCGAGTGCTGGCCAGCCGCACCGAGGACGCCGGGCAGACGTGGAGCGAGCCGTATCCGCTGGAGCCGGCCAACCCCAATTCATCGCTCGCGGCAGTCGGCACCGGCGACAACGGTCTGCTGGTGGCGCTGAATGATCTGCAGGACGGGCGCTTCAAGCTCAGCCTCTACGGCACTGATGCCAGCCTGAACAACTGGCGCAATGTGATCGAGCTCGATCAGTCACCCGATCCGCTCGGCCAGCCGTTCGCCCCCGAAGCCTACAAAGCAATCATCGGCGAAGGCTTTCGCGCTTCCAGTGGTGCCCGGCGCTTGCCGCTGGAGCAACGCTTTCTGAGCAATCTGGATTACCGGGTGTGCAAGCCGCAGGGCTGTGATTTCGAGTACGAGTATCCGTACTTCAGTCGCGGCAGCGATGGCCTCTATCACCTGGTGTATTCGTGGAATAACACCTTCATCAAACATGTCAGCTTCAACGAAGCGTGGCTCGAGGAGCGCCTGTGATGCCGATTCTCTGGCAAGCCCATTTGACGTTCATCCTGCTTGGTTTTGTCCTGCTGGGTTCGTTGCAATGCACACAACGCTGGCGTCCGTGGCTGCTGCCACTGCTGGCAGTGGTCAGCTTCGTGCCGGTCAACGAGCTGCCCCTGGCGGCGTATGTGCGCAGTGTCACCGACGATCTGGCGATCACCACGCTGGTGCTGCTCGGCTGGGCCAGTCTGGTCCGACTGGGCGTGGTCGAGCGGCAGACATTGCCGGCACGGGTGCAGGTGCTGGTGCTGTTTACCGTGCTGGCCGCGCTGCTGTACCCGGCGACGATGGGCCTGACGTACTTCGATCCGTATCGCTGGGGCTTCAACCCACGGCCGATGATCGTCTGTATCGGCCTGCTGGCACTGGCGCTGTTGTGGCTGCGCAATACGCTGGCAGTGTCGATGCTTGCGCTGGGCACGCTGGCGTTCGCCTTGCGTCTCAAGGCTTCGGAAAACTATTGGGATTACCTGATCGATCCGCTGCTGCTGGGTTACTGCCTGATCGCCGCTGCAGCGCTGTGCATCCGTGAGGTCTGGCGTCTGCTGCGAGCCGCAACGGCAAGCGCGACATCTTCTATTTGAACCAATGACACTGAGGTCAATGATGGGCTGGTTGCAATCGCGACGCCTGCGCTACGGCGTGGGTGCGGCAGGTTTGGCGTTCTTGTTGTTTGCCGTGCTCAGGCTGGTGTTCGTGCTGGGGTTTTCCGGGATCGCGCCCAGCGAGTTCATCGGTAATCCGGCGCTGCGCGAAACCCTCGGGATCGGTTTGCGCTTCGACCTGCGCCTCGCCGTGTTGCTGATCCTGCCGTTGGCGTTGCTGGCCTGGGTGCCGCGCTGGAACCTCACGCGGTTGCCCTGGTTGCGCTGGGTCGCGCGGATTTACTGGCTGCTGGCGCTCGGCGTTATCGGCCTGCTGTACATCATCGATTTCGGTCATTACGCCTATCTTGGCGTGCGGATCAACGCCACGGTGCTGCGTTATCTGGAAGATGCGCAAATCTCACAACAGATGGTTTGGGAAACCTATCCGGTGCTGTGGATCGCGCTCGGCTGGTTGGCGGTGCTGGGCGTCTGGTTCTACGGACTTTTGAAGCTGGAACGGCTGACACTAGCCCGTGAAGCCAAGGTTATCCGGCGTCCGTCGCTGGCATTCGGCACCGGGCTAAGCGTGGTCGTGGTGCTGCTGGCGCTGCTCGGTCGGGTCGACAATCTCAACCTGGAAAACCCGGTGCCGCTGCGCTGGAGTGATGCGTTCTTTTCCGGTAACGCGCAGATCGCCGCAGTCGGTCTGAACCCGGTGCTGTTCCTGTACGACACGCTGAAAACCGGGCAGGCGCAATTCGATGAGGCGCAGGTGCGCGAGCACTATCCGTTGATTGCCCGCTATCTGGGCGTGGATCGACCGGACCCGCAGAGCCTGACGTTCGAGCGTCAGCAAGGCGTGCAACCGTATCGGCTGCAGGGCACGCCGAACGTGATGTTCATCATGCTCGAATCGCTGGGCACCAGCGCCGTCGGCGCCTACGGCAATCCGTTGAACCCGACGCCAAACCTCGATCAATTGGCGGCCCAAAGCTGGTTCTTCAAACACTTCTATGTGCCAGTCACCGGCACTGCGAAAACCGTGTGGGCGAGCATCACCGGTGTTCCCGACGTGACTCGCCGCGAGACCGCAACGCGCCATCCGCTGATCACCCGCCAGCACACGCTGATCAACGCGTTCACCGATTACCAGAAGCTCTACATGATCGGCGGTAACGCCGGCTGGGCCAACATCAATGCGCTGATCCAACAGAGCATCGACGGCGTGCGCCTGTATCAGGAAAGTGACTGGCGTTCGCCGCTGGTGGACGTGTGGGGCATTTCCGATCTGGATCTGTTCAAGGAGAGCGACCGCATCCTGCGCGACTTGCCGAAGAACCGACCGTTCTTCGCCTACGTGCAAACCTCGGGCAACCATCGGCCATTCACCATCCCCAAGGACAACGACGGCTTCGAAGTCAGCAACCTGTCGCTGGAGCAGGTGCAAGCCGCCGGGTCACGTAGCGTCGAGCAGTACAACGCGGTGCGCCTGCTGGATTTCAATATCGGCAAATTGATGGAATTGGCCAAGGCTGGCGGCTATTACGACAACACGATTTTTGTGTTCTTCGGCGACCACAACACGCGCATCAGCCAGATCCCGCACATGCCGCCGGCGTTCGAGCAACTGGGCCTGGAAAGCAATCATGTGCCGATGTTGATTCACGCCCCGGGGCTGCTGGCGCCGAAGGTCATCGAGGAAGCCGTGGGGCTGGTGGATCTGCTGCCGACGGTGGCCGGGATGGCCGGCGTGCCGTTCAGCAATGGCGCGATGGGCCGCGATGTCCAGCAACCGGCGCCGGAAGGTGAGCGCGTGGTGCCGCTGGTGCTGCGCGAGGGCACGTTTCCGGTGATTGGCGGGGTGACCAAGGATTTCCTCCTGCAGATGCAGCATGACGGCAGCTCGCCGACCCTGCATGACCTGGCGTCGAACACGCCGCTGGACAACGTCGCCGGGCAAAATCCCGAGGAATTCCAGCGCCTGGTGAAACTGACGCGGGGGCTGCACGAGAGCGCGCGGCTGATGCTGTATCGCAACGTGCGCTGACCGGGTGGGTGCCTGATCAGCGCAGCGTTTTTAGCGGTTGAGGAAAGCCAGCAAATCTTCGTTCAGCGCTTCGGTGTGCGTTACGGCAAAACCGTGGGGGGCGCCGGCATAGACTTTCAATTCAGCGCCTTTGATCAGCGCGGCGGCTTGTTTGCCGGTGGTTTCGAACGGCACGATCTGATCGCCGTCACCGTGGATCACCAGGGTCGGCACGTCGATCTTCGCCATGTCTGGACGGAAGTCGGTTTGCGAGAATGCGGTGACGCAATCCACGGTGCCTTTCAGCGAGGCGAGCAGGGCGACGTTCAGGGTTTGCGTGAGCACGCCGTCGGAGACTTTCTGGCCCTGATTGGTGCCGTAGAACGGCGCGGCGAAATCGGCGATGAACTGCGCGCGATCCTTGAGCAGGCCAGCCTTGATTCCGTCGAACACCGCCGTGTCGACGCCTTGCGGATAGTCGGCCTTCTTGCCGAACAGCGGCGTCACCGCGCCCAGCAACACCAGCCCGGCAACGCGCTCGCTGCCGTGGCGGGCGATGTAACGGCTGACGTCGCCGCCACCCATGGAGAAGCCCACCAGCGTGACATCGCGCAGGTCGAGGTGGTTGATCAGTTGCGCGATGTCATCGGCGAAGGTGTCGTAGTCGTAGCCGGTCCATGGTTGATCGGAGCGGCCGAAACCACGGCGGTCGAAGGCAATCGTGCGGTAGCCGCGACTGCTCAGGTATTCCATCTGGTATTCCCACATGTCGGCATCCAGCGGCCAGCCATGGCTGAACAACACAGGTTTGCCGCTGCCCCAGTCCTTGAAATAGATCTGTGTGCCGTCATCGGTAGTGAATGTGCTCATGGAAACTCCTTGCTGTGGGCAATCGTTCGGGAAGGCCGGATGCCGCAATGGCCGCCCATCACTATCGGCGCAAATCGCGGCGGTCACTTGTACGCAAGTGCTCAATTGCCATGGCGGGCGGCGAGGTTCTTTTCCAGCGTCACAGTTGTAAGATGCAACCACACGCTGGTTTGATGGAGAAACACCCTGTGAAGCGCAAAAGCCTGCACGGCAATGCCTGCCCGGTCGCCCGTACGCTGGATTTGATCGGCGACTGGTGGTCGCTGCTGATCATCCGCGATGCGCTGGAGGGCATCCGCCGTTTCAGCGATTTTCAGAAGAATCTGGATATCGCCAAGAACATGCTCAGCGCCCGGCTCAAGGCCCTGGTCGAGCAGGGGATTCTGCAAACCGTGCCGGCCGCCGATGGCGGTGCCTACAAGGAATACGTGCTGACTGAACGCGGCAAGGCCTTGCAGACGGTGATCGTTGCACTGTCGCAGTGGGGCGGTGAGCACCTGTATGCGCCGGGTGAGCCGGGTTCGGTGATGGTTGATGCGCAGCAGCGTCAGCCGATCAGCAAACTGGAATTGCGTTCAGCGGATGGCCGCCTGCTGGCACCGCAGGACGTGGCGACGAAGTTGGGCGTTGCGCACTGAACCAAGGATTAACCCCGGAAAACCGCAATCGCGTCGATTGTTCAATCCCTGTTACAAACCCGACAAACGGTCGATACGATAGTTTGACGTCAAAATGATGGCCATCTAATATCGCGCCACTATTTTGATGTCATTTTCCGTCTCGAGGGATCGAACATGTCCTCACCCGCCCTCGCGGCGAGGTTGTGCGTAGCATTGCTGTGCCTGTCTCCGCTCCAGATTGCCTTTGCTGCACCGACCCCCGGTGAGACCGACCTGATCCGCGAGCGCCAGAATCGCCTACTTGAAGAGCAGCAGCGGCGTCTGGAAGAACTCAAGGACCTGCCCGGCAAGGATGCCAGGCCAGCGCAACCGGCAGCGCCCATCGATACCCGCTGTTTCCCGATCAAGGACATCGAACTCAAGGGCGCCGACAGTCTGTCCGACAGCGACAAAACCCGCCTGCTCAAGCCTTACATCGACCAGTGCCTCGGAGTACCGCAGCTCAACGAACTGCTGAAAGTCATCACCGACCATTACATCGAAAAAGGTCTGGTCACCAGTCGCGCCTACCTGCCACAACAGGACTTGTCCGGCGGGCACCTGAAAGTGCTGGTGGTCGAGGGCAAACTCGAAGGCATGAAGGGCGCCGAGAACAGCCAGCTTTCACAGCGCGAACTGGCCATGGCATTTCCCGGCAAGTCCGGCGAACTGGTCAACCTGCGCGAGATCGAGCAGATGGTCGATCAGCTCAATCGCCTGCCGTCCAATCAGGCGAAGATGGAGCTGGCGCCGGGCAAGAACGTCGGCGGCAGTGAAGTGCTGGTCACCAATAACCCGCAGAAGCCATGGCGTGCCGGACTGTCGCGCAGCAACGACGGCCAGCGCAGCACCGGCGAACAGCAGTGGGGCACTACCTTCGATTGGGACAGCCCGCTGGGCCTGGCCGATCAGTTGAGCCTGCGCGGCGGTCACGATGCAATGACCGACCACCAGCACACCTCTAGCAACGCCATGCTCAATTACAACCTGCCGTGGGGCTGGTGGAACTTCAGCTACACCTACAGCCAGAGCGATTACCGCTCGCAGATCGCCGCCAACGGCTACAACTTCAAGCAGACCGGCGACAGCGAAAACCATCAGTTGCGCGCCGAGCGGGTGATCCATCGCGACTCGGTGAGCAAGACTTCGCTCAGCGCCGGGCTGTCCTACCTGCGCACCAACAACTTCATCGAAGACAGCAAGCTCAAGCTGAGCAGCAACCGCATCAGCGAAGCGCAGTTCGGCTTCAACCACGGTCGCCGCATCGGCAGCGCCTTCGTCAACTTCGACGCCGGCATGCAGGAAGGCATCGGCGCGTTCGATGCGCAGGGCAGCCACGATCCAGGCCCCGGCGAGCCCGACGCACGCTACCGCAAATACACCGCGACCCTGAGCTACCTGCAGCCGTTCAAGGTATGGGGCGAATCCTTCAGCTTCAGCAGCCTGATGACCGGCCAGCGCAGCGAGGATGTGCTGTTCAGTCCGCAGCGCACCAGCCTCGGTGGACTGTCGTCGATCCGTGGCTACAAGGATCAGTCGCTGTCCGGCGACAGCGGCGGTTACTGGCGCAACGACCTGCGCTGGAGCCGTCCGGTGACGGCCGAATGGCTGCGCCCGGTGTTCGCCGAATACGGCACCAGCCTCGGTTACGACCAGGGCGTGATTCGCGGCGACCGTTACAACGGTGATCAGCACGGACGCATGTCGAGCAACTCGCTGGAGCTGTTCGCCCGTGGCGAGCACGTGGCCGCCAGCGTGACCTTTGCTCACTCCCTCGAACGTCCGGACGTGCTGACCGAGCGCGAAGCGCCGATCTATTTCCGCATCGACTTTTTCATCTGATAACCACTTTTCGAGATCATCGACATGGATGTTCGCCAGTTCGCCTTCCTTGCAGGCCAGCCTTCTGCGGTCGTAAAAAAACGTGAGTCGTTCCTGGGCATGCCCAAGCGCGGGCTGGCGTTCCTGCTGGCGAACGTCATGTTCTGGCAGCCGATGTGGGCGCAGGCCGACGGCATAGTCGTGGCCAACCCCAACACCGCGCTGGATCGTGCCGGTAACGGTGTGCCGATCATCAACATCGCCACGCCCAACGGCAGCGGGCTGTCGCACAACCAGTTTCACGATTACAACGTCGGCACGCAGGGCGTCATCCTCAATAACGGCTCGGCGCAGACCTCGAACACCCAGTTGGCCGGCCACATCATCGGCAACCCGAACCTGAAAAACAGTGGCTCGGCGCAAGTGATTCTCAACGAAGTCATCAGCGGCAACCCGAGCCAGTTGCGCGGTTACACCGAAGTGGCGGGGCAGTCGGCGCGGGTGATCGTGGCCAACCCGTATGGCATCACCTGTAATGGTTGCGGCTTCATCAACGCGCCGCGCGTAACGCTGACCACCGGCAAACCGGTGCTGGATGGCGCGGGCCGGCTGGATCGTTTTCAGGTTGATCAAGGCGCTGTAGCGATCGAAGGCGCCGGCCTCAACGCCAACAACGTCGACCGTTTCGAAATCATCACCCGCAGCGCGAAGATCAACGCCGAAATCCAGGCGCAGAACCTGACGATTGTTGCCGGGCGCAACGACGTCAACGCGCAGACCTTGAACGCCACGGCCCGCGCCGATGATGGCAGCGCCAAACCGCAACTGGCAATCGACTCATCGGCACTCGGCGGGATGTACGCCGGGGCGATCAAACTGGTCGGCACCGAGGCCGGGGTCGGGGTGAAACTGGCGGGTAACCTGGCCGCCAGTGGTGGCGATATCCAGATCGATGCCAACGGCCAGTTGACCTTGGCGCAGACCTCGGCAGCCACTGCCGTGAACATTAAAGCCAACAGCCTTACTGCCCAAGGTCCGGTCTACGCCGGCACCGCACTGAGCGTGCAAACCCAAGGCGATCTGAGCAACCAGCAAAGCCTCGCTGCACGCGACAGCATCAGCCTCAGCGCCGGTGGAACCCTGAGCAACAACGGCATCATTGAAGCCGGGGTCAACGCCGACAACAGACGAAACAGCGCTGGCGACGTGAGCCTGAGTGTGCAGAATCTCAACAACAGCGGTAAAAGCGTGATCGCCAGTCGCAACCTGACGGCGACCGTCGCGCAAACCCTGAACAACCAGGGCGGTACGTTGAGCGCCCAGCAGAGCACGCGCCTCACAGCCACCACCCTGGACAATCAGAACAAGGGCAGCGTCCTCGGTAACTCGACGGTGCAGTTGAACGTCAGCAAGGTCATCAACACGCAGGGTGTGATCAGCAGCAACGGCAACCTCGGCGCCGATCTTGGTGACCTGAATAACCACGATGGCGAGATATCCAGCGCCGGCACCACCCGTATCAACGCCATCACGCTGGACAACAGCGACGGCCAGGTGACGGGTGACGTAGCGCTGAACATCGGCTTGATTGGCGCGCTGAACAACCGCAACGGTGTGTTGGGCTCGGGGGTGAATGTCAGCATCACCGCCGCCAGCCTCGACAACAGTCACGAAGGCAGTCTCGTCAGCGACGGCAGTCTGACCGCGCGCATCACTGGCTTGTTCGATAACCAGAACGGTGAGCTGAGCGCCAAAGGTGCAGTCGATGTCCAGAGTGGCAGCCTCGACAACCGTGGCGGCAGCGTGGTTGGCAAGGATCGCCTGACCCTGCGCAGCAATTCAGTGGACAATCGCGGCGGAAAAATCCGCGCGACCAAAGACCTGCAACTCAATGTTGGCGCGCTCGACAATCGCGATAAAGGTCTGCTCGATGGTCAGGCCGCCGTCAACTACAGCGGCACACAACTGGATAACCGTGGCGGCTTGCTCAGTGCGGCAGGGCCGATGATTCTCGGCGTGACGCGCATCGATAACAGCGCCGGACGCATCTCAAGCAAAGCCGATCTGAACGCCAACGTGACGCAATTGGTTAACCAGGGTGGTGAATTGGTCGCCCAAGGTTCGTTGTTGCTCAGTGGCCAGTCGCTCGACAACCGTAAGGCCGGTCTGGTCGGTACTACAAAAGCGCTGAAACTCACGGTCGGCGAGATCGACAATCGCGGTGGCGAAATCTCCAGCACCGTCGATGTGACCGTCATCGGTCAAAGCCTGAACAACAGTGACAGCGGCAAAGTCCTCGCCGGAACCACCCTTGGCCTGACTGTGGCCCGGGTCATCAATCAGACCCTCGGACAACTGTTCAGTGTTGGCACCTCGACGCTGATCGGGCAGAGCCTGGATAACAGCGGCGGTAGTTTCGTCACCCGGCAGGGCAATCTGGACATTCGTTTCGACAACGCCTTGAGCAATATCGAGGGTCTGATCAGCAGCGAAGGGACGCTGACCGTACACGCCGGCAGTCTCGATAATACGCGCGGTCACTTGACGAGCGCCGGCGCGCTGGCGCTGACCAGCACGGGCAGCCTGAACAATCAGACGGGTTCGATCGCCACTGACAGCGGGCTGATCCTTGCTTCAAAAAGTCTGGATAACAGTCAGGGCGGCTTGATCAGCGGCAAAAAAGCCACCGCGCTGACCACCGGCGTCTTCAACAATGCCTCCGGCGGCAGCCTGGTCAGCGGTGACACCCTTACGCTCAACGCCGGCGCAGTGAGCAACGGCATCGGCAGCCGGATCGCCAGCGAAAAAGCACTGACCGCAACGGTCACCGGCTTCGATCAGCAGGGCGGTCAACTGTTCAGCAAAACGTCCCTGAGCCTCGACCTCAATCACGGCCAGTTGAACAACCGCAATGGCCTGATCAATGCACCGTTGCTGGTGCTGAAAAATCTCCAGGACGTCGACAACCAGGGCGGTGAAATCTCCAGCGCCCAGGCCTTCACCCTGACCGCGCAAAACCTCGATAACAGCAACAACGGCAAATTGATCAGCAATCAGGGCCTGACCCTGCGCATCGAACAACTGCTGGCCAGCGTCAAGGGCCTGATTTCCGCGCAGAGCGTGGATGTCAAAAGCGCTCGCCTGGACAACAGCGGCGGCCTGATCACCAGCCGTGGCACCCTCGGGGTGACGGTGGACGGCCAACTGGTCAACCAGGGCGGTACGCTGATCGCTGATGATGAACTGAATCTGAAAGCCGACAGCGTCGACAACAGCGAAGGGCACATTGCCGGTAAAGCCGACGTTATCGCCAACGTCGCGACCCTCGATAACCGACACGGTGAACTGGTGGCAACCGACGGGCTGAAGCTCAACGGCAACAGCCTCGACAACCGTAACGGCGGTCTCGTCGGGGCGAATCAGGCGCTGCAACTGACGGTCGATGCCATCGACAACCGTGGCGGCGAGCTGTCCAGCCAGGCTGACGTGACGTTGGTCGGCAGTCGTCTGGACAACAGCAATGGCGGTAAGTTGATCGCACAAGGGGCTTTGAGCCTGACCGTTGATGAAGTGCTCAACCGTGCCAAGGGGCTGATCTCGGGCAAGACCGACCTGACCCTGACCGGCCGCAGCCTCGACAGCACTGCGGGTGCACTCCTGAGCCAGAGCAACCTGAAACTCGACCTGAGCGGCGACCTGAATAACAGTCAGGGCCTGATCAGCGCGGAAGGCAGCCTTGGCGTGACAGCGGCGAGTCTGACCAACAACCTCGGCAGCCTGTCGGTTGCCGGGCCGTTGACATTGACCACCAGCGGCGTGGTGCTCAACCGTGGTGGCCAGATCGTCACCGACGCCAGCCTCAACCTCACCAGTGCCAGCCTCGACAACAGCGACAATGGCAGCATCAGCGGCAAAGGTCCGGTGGTGGTGCATACCGCTACACTGGATAACAGCCACAACGGCCGTCTGAACAGTGGCGACACGCTGGAATTGAAAGCGACCCAAGTGACCAACCAGGACGGCGGTCGTATCGCCAGCGTTGCTGCGCTGACCGCGAACGTCACTGGCCTCGATCAGCAGGGCGGCCAGTTGTTCAGCAACACGTCGCTGGATCTGGACCTCAATCACGGTCAACTGAACAACCAGAGCGGCTTCATCAGCGCGCCGTTGCTGATGCTCAAGAACCTCCAGGACGTCAACAACACCGGCGGTGAAATCTCCAGCGCGCAGACGTTCACCGTGACGGCGCGCAGCCTCGACAACAGCAACGGCAAATTGCTCAGCAATCAGGCCGTGACGCTGCGCATCGACCAGGCGCTGACCAACATCAAAGGCCTGATTGCTGCGGCTGCGCTGGACGTCAAAGCGGCCAGCCTCGACAACAGCGGCGGCACACTGACCAGCCGTTCGAATCTGGACCTTAACCTCGACGGCCTGCTCACCAACCAGAACCTGGGGCTGATCAATGCCACCACCGGCCTGACCATCAACAGCAATGGCCTGAACAACCAGAACGGCTCGCTGCTGGGCAGTGCCATCGCCATTGATTTCGGCGCGGCCACTGCTGATCTGAACAACGACGGCGGCCTGATCACCACTGAAGGCCAGTTGAGCATTCAGCACCTGCGTGATGTGACCAACCACAGCGGCGAGATCTCCAGCAGCCAGAGCATCGACCTCAAAACCCGAGCCTTCGATAACAGCGGCGGCAAGCTGATCAGCAGCAACCTGCTGAGTCTCACGGGTACCCAACTGCACAACCAGAACGGTCTGATCTCCGGTTGGCAAGGGCTGGACGTCAATGCCGAGAGCCTCGACAACCGCAACAGCGGCACGCTCTCCAGCAAAAGCGGTAGCCTCAATGTGACACTGAGCGGGGACTTGCTCAACAGCGACGCCGGGGCACTGGTCAGCCAGAAAGCCCTGAACGTCAACGCCGCGAGCCTGGATAACAGCAACCAGGGCGTGGTTTCCAGTGGCGAGGCACAGACTCTTACGGTCAGTAGCCTGTTGAATAACGCCGCAGGTGGTTCGATCTACAGCGGTGCAATCCTGACGATGCAGGCGATGACACTGGGCAACGCCGGCGGCAGTGTCAGCGCCAAACAGGACCTGAGCTTTGTCGGCACCACACTGGATAACACCAGTGGTACGCTGGCCAGCGATGGCGCCGTGACCCTCGACCTGCTCGGCGTATTGACCAACACCAACGGCAAGCTCGCCAGCGGTGGCGCACTGCTGCTGCAACGCGCAACACAGATCAACAACCAGGGCGGCCAACTGGCCAGTCAGGGACTGATGACCCTGCGCAGCGGCGGCCTGGACAACCGCAATCGCGGCACCGTCGCGGCCAATGACTTGCTGACGATCACCACGCCAGGCGTCATCCAGAACAGCGCCGACGGATTGATCTACAGCCAGAATGGCGATGTACAGATCCAGGCGGCCAGTCTTGGCAACGCCAAGGGCACCCTGCAAAGCAAGGGCGTACTGGCCCTGACCACCAGTGGCGACATCGATAACCAGAGCGGCCGGATCATTGCCGATGCCGGTGATCTGACTCTCGACGCTGGCAATCTCGACAGTCGTGGCGGCGTCCTCGCCAGCCTGAAAGGTGCGTTCTCAGCGCGCCTGACAGGCGTGCTGAGGAATGGCTACGACCTGAATAACAATCGCCAGGGCGGTGTGATACAGGCTCAACGCGTGAATCTCATCGCGCCGGGTGGTATCGATAACTACGGTGGACGGGTTTCTGCGCAAAGCGGCGACGTGGTCATCACTACCGGCAACTTCGATAACCGCAACGGCGGGCTCTACGCCAAAGGCAAAATCAACGTCACCGGCAACAACTTCGACAACAGCGGCGACAACGACGGCCAGATCGCCGGCCAGCAGATCGACCTCAATCTGACCGGTGAACTGAACAACCGCCTGGGCATCATCGAAAGCGACAGCACCCTGACCATCAAGGCCGCCAGCCTCGATAACCAGACCGGCCAGTTGCGTGCTCTCGGCACCAGCGGCAAAACCAGCTTCCAGATTGGCGGCTTGTTCGACAACCGCAACGGCACACTGGAAACCGCCAACACCGACCTGACGCTCGACGCCGGCAGCTTCCTCAATACCGGTGGCAGCCTGTTGCACGTCGGTACCGGCACGTTCGACATCTCCACCAACAACGTCATCAACGCCGGCGGCACCCTCGTGACCCGCGGCGGCTTGACCATCAGCACCGATACCTGGACCAACAGCAACGTCATCCAGGCGGGGCGACTGACTGTTAATGTCAACAGCTTGACCCAAACGGCGACAGGGCAACTGCTGGCCTCAGACAGTTTCACCGGCACCGGCGTCAACTGGCGCAACGAAGGCTTGATCGCCAGTGACGGCAGCATGAATGTTGGCCTGAGTGGTGCGTACTGGGGAGGCGGGCGCCTCTCCAGCCTCGGAACGCTGGACCTGAGTGCCGCGCAGGTGAGCCTCAATAGCGAAAAATCCAGCATCGCCAGCGGTGGCGACATGCACCTGAATGTCGGTGGCCGACTGGACAATGGTGCGCGGCTGACGTCAGCCGCCAACATGATCATCAATGCGGGTCAAATCAACAACTGGGGAACGCTCGCTGCGGGTCAGAACCTGACCGCCACCACTGGATCACTGCTCAACAGTAATGCACTGATCACCAGCGGCGGCGACATGCGCCTGCAGGTTGCAAACTTCAACAACTCTTATGGCCAGCTCTACGGGCTGGGTAACGTCTACATCGGCGGTGACGCTGGCACTGGCAAAGCGAATCTGCTGGATAACGTCTCCGGGGATATTTATAGCGCGCGCGATCTGACCATCAATGCTCTGACTGTCAACAACGTTCGGGCGATCCTTGAATACACCAAACAAGAAAAAAGCTCTGTTTTCATCACACAACTCGATTGCAACCTGATTCCAATTGCCGGCTGTGACTTCCGCAGTGGCAGCCGCCGCAACGGGTTGTGGGAAATCGCCGAAACTGATCGCCTCAAGGTCAACGCCAGCAGCGCAGCGGCAAGCATGACCAGTGGTGGCAACATGTCGATCAATGCATCGACGCTGAACAACACCAGTAGCACGATTGCCTCTACTGGCAACATCGTCGTCAATGCCGACACCATCAATAACACCGGCCTGCAAGAGCAGGAGATCGTCACCAAGCGAACGTACTGGAACTACGTTGACCAGATTTTTGGCGTGATCGTGGCGGTCGATGCGTTCAACGCAAAAAATGGCGGTACACCGTCACCCACCGTTGAGGCTGACTTGAGCGCGGTGATCAAAATGATGGGCGGAGGCATAATTACCGGGCCGACGACTTCGGTAACGAGCTCGAGCAGTGCGTACGACGCCGTGATTCAAGCGGCTGGAAACATCACACTGAATGCCGGGCAGACCATCAGTAACAGCGTAGTGCGTCCGTTCTACGCCTATGTCACAGCGGGGCATACCAAGGCCGACACCAGCGCAGGCAGCGCTTACTCGACGCCGATCCATATCAATGCGCAACTTCCACCCGATCTGGCACAGCAGCAGGTGAACCCGCTGGCACTTCCAGGTTTCAGCCTGCCCACCGGGCAAAACGGCTTGTTCCGTCTGAGCGGGCAAGGCACTACTACGCCGACCGCCAGCGGTCCGGATAGCTGGACCATGGGGGGCGCATCCATCAGCCCGATCAACCGTCAACAAACGCTGACGGATACCCAGCCCCGAGACATCCAGCTGGCAAACGGCACTCAGGTTTCCTCCAGTGCCGTTGACTTGAATACGGCAAACCATCTGGCGCCTGAAACCGGAACGGGGGCCAGTGCTCTCGATGTCAGTGCGCCCGCTGCCGATGCCAACAGCGTCGGGCTGCCTGCTCGCTCAACGAGTTTCACGATCAATCGTGTGCAGGGTGTACCGGCTGATAACAGACCCTCCAATGCGCACAAATATCTGATCGAAACCAACCCTGTGCTCACGGACCTCAAGCAATTCATGGGGTCGGATTATCTGTTGTCCAACCTGGGTTATGACCCGGACAAAAGCGCCAAGCGGCTCGGTGATGGTCTCTATGAGCAACGCCTCATCCAGCAAGCGGTCGTGGCGCGTACCGGTCAGCGTTTCATCGATGGCCAGACCACCGATGAGAGCATGTTCAAGTACCTGATGGACAATGCCCTCACCAGCAAAAATCAGCTCAACCTGACGCTGGGCGTCACCCTGACATCCGAACAGGTCGCGGCACTGACTCACGATATCGTCTGGATGGAAAGTGTCGTCGTGAACGGCGAGCAAGTGCTCGTGCCGGTCCTTTATTTGGCTAACGCCAATAATCGGCTTGCACCGACCGGCGCGCTGATTGCCGGTAACGATGTCACGCTGATTGCGGGTGAGAATCTGGATAACGTTGGTACGTTGAAGGCAACGAATAATCTGTCGGCGACGGCGAGCAAGGATCTGGTCAACAGCGGTTTGATCGAAGCGGGTAATCGGCTGGATCTTCTGGCGACCAATAACATCGTCAATAAGTCGGGTGGGGTTATTACCGGCGGTGACGTCACCCTGACCACGCGCAAAGGCGACGTCATCAACGAGCGGACAATCACTTCGGCGGACAACGTCGATGGGCCTGGCAACCAGCACCGGGATTTTGCCGACAGCGCAGCCCGGATCGAGGCGGCCAATGACTTGACTGTCAAGGCGGCCAAGGACATCACCATCGTCGGTGGTGTCATGCAAAGTGGTCGGGATATGACGCTGAATGCCGGGCGCGATGTCAACGTGGCGTCCGTACAAGTAAAAAACAGCGTGTTCCAGGACGACAATCACAACAGCAGCAGCATCACCCAATTGGGTGCCGACATTGACGCTGGACGCGACTTCAAGGCTGATGCCAAGCGTGACATCAACGTCATCGCCAGCCAGATCGATGCCAAACGCGATGCCGTGATGACGGCAACCGACAACATCGTATTCACTTCAGCGGCCGATGAAGAACACTCTCTGTCCAAAAGCAAGAAGCTCACGATGCAGGAGGACCATGTCAGCCAGGTCATGTCCGGTATCACGGCGGGTGGCGACGTCAGGTTGGATGCGGGTAAAGACCTCAGCGTGATTTCCAGTCGGGTGACGGCGGGTGATGAAGCGTACCTGGTGGCCGGTGACAATCTGCAGATCCTTGCTTTGCAGGACACCGATTATTCGCTGTACGACATGAAGAAAAAGGGTGGCTTCGGCAAGCTGAAAATGCAGCACGACGAGGTCACCGACAACAAGTACATCGGCTCCGAGATCAAGTCGGGCGGCGATCTTACGCTCAAGAGCGGAGGCGATCAGCTTTATCAGGTCGCCAAGCTGGACAGTGGTAACAACATCACTCTGGACAGTGGCGGGGCGATTACGTTTGAAGGGGTTAAAGACCTCCATGACGAAAGCCATACCAAGACCAACAACAATGCTGCGTGGGTGTCGTCCAAAGGTCGCGGTAATACCGATGAAACGCTGCGTCAGACCCAGATGATTGCCAAGGGCAGCATCGTGATCAAGGCCGTGGATGGTCTGAAGATCGACATCAAGGATGTGAATCAGCAATCGGTCAGCCAGACCATCGACACGATGGTCAAGGCTGACCCGCAACTGGCGTGGCTGAAGGATGCTGAAGCGCGGGGTGATGTTGATTGGCGGCTCGTGAAGGAAATTCACGAGTCGTTCAAGTACGAAAACTCGGGACTGGGTCCAGCCTCTCAGATGATCGTCGCGATCGTCATGGCCGCTGTGGTTGGACCGGCAGCGCTGACAGCCTTGAGCGGGATGGGGACTTTCTGGGCCGCAACTTTTGCTGCTGTGGCGACTGGAGCCGCCACGAATGCAACCACTAGCTTCATCAATAACGGTGGAAATCTTGGGGCTGTGTTCGCGGACGTTACTTCGTCTGATGCACTGCAGGGTTATGTTATTTCCGGACTGACGGCCGGAATCACGGCGAACTATCTGAATAAACTGACCGGCGCGACATTCGATGCAAACGGGAAATATACCGGTCCATCCTTGGCGACGTGGAAAGGCGTCAGCACATTCGCGGGTAGTCAGATCCTGCAAGGTGGCACCTCTGCGGTCATCACTAAAGCGCTGGGGGGAAATGCGAACGTAAGTGACGTTCTCAAAGGCGCACTGTTCAATACGATGGCCGCTTTCAGCTTCAATCTCGTCGGTGATCTCACGGCCAATGTCGTTGATGATGGATCGGCAACTAAAGTCGCTGTACATGCCATGGTTGGCGGGTTGTTGGCCGAACTGACTGGGGGGGATTTTGCGACAGGTGCATTGGCTGCCGGTGCAAACGAAGCGCTCGTTGGGGATCTGAAAAAAATCGTCAACGGCGATCCGACGCTATTGCTGATGGCGTCTCAGATTGTTGGCGTTCTGGCCGCAACAGCTAACGGAAATGTTGACGCAACCAGTCTGCAAATGGCGGCATGGATCGCTAATAATGCGACCCAGTACAACTTCTTAAATCACGCTGAAAATACCGAGCGATTTGAAGCAGAGCAAGCCTGCAACGGTGGTGATGCAAGCGCATGCGCACGAAGAGATGAGCTGAACCAACTTGATGTTGAGCGAGATAAAGCTCTTTATTCTGCCTGTAAGGCGGACATGGCCAGTCCTGCTTGCAAAGTCTTACGCTTTGAATCCAAAAAAGCGGAATTCGATCTCCTGCTCCACAAAAATACTCCAGAATCGCGTGAGCAACTCAAGATTGCGATGCAAGATCCGGAGTTGATGCGTTACTCGATTGATGGGGAGCTATACAGCATTGGTTTGATGAATAACGAAGTCGATCGAATGTTGTCGGCTAATATTGCCAATAAACTAATGGATGTCTTGACCGATTACCTACCTTTTATTGGTTCGGGGAAAGGTTTTTATGAAGCGGAAAGTGTCTGGGATTATATTCTTGCAGCAGTGGGTGTTATTCCAGTCGAAAAGTACGCTTCAGACATTGTTCAAGGTGTGAAAAAAGTAAAAGAACTCGTCAAGGCTGGAAAGGCAAAAGAAGCAGACGCGTTGCTTAACGAAATTTTGAAAAGAACGTCGGATGGAAAAACGGGGACGATTACCAAAATTACGGATGAGATGAAGGCTGATCCGTACCACCCTGATTGGAAACAGTACTCGGGTACTGAACCTCGTAATTTGTCGTCAGGTGCGAGCGGAGTCAAGATAGTTTCAGGACTCGGCGACGTTGATAATTTCGTGGCGTCACAGATGACCAATATAAATAAAAAGCTGGGGGAGAAAATCGGCCAAGGGCGGTTGCCATATGAGCGGGGAAGAGCAGGTATCGAGCAAGCGAAGCTGGATATCAAGGCCACCCTTGAAAGCGCGACCGACATAAGTGCGCTGATTCCAAAGTCACAATTGCGAGGTGACTACGATTTGGTGCATGTGTATAGTTCGGTTACGGATCGTACAGTGAGTTTAAGGGTTTTGCCGGGTGGTAAATATGAGTTTGATACGTTGATTGGGGAAAAGTCTTATATATTTTGAGTGAGGTAGAAAATGTTTTTACATGATCGGTTTTGTGAGTTTCGGAGTCGTTCATTTTATTTGGATGGGGAGCGAGTCTGTGATGTTTTGGTGTTTTTCTTTCGGCTGGAAAGTTGTGGCTGGGTTTCCATGAGTATCGGAGAAGGTGTGGCCGTTTTTTCAACCGAATTGCCAAAGTCGGAGTTTCAGTTGAATGGTGTTGTTGGTGGGGATGTCGATTATCCAGTTTTAAATCTTGATATTTTGGATTCGTATGTTGGAAGGAAAATCATGAATATATATGAGTACCGAATTAAAGATGTGGCTGAAGGGTGTGTGGGTATGTACTTTGACTGTGGTGCCGGTGGGTTTAGTGTGTTGGAGTGCGATGGCTGTCTGTCATTTTTTAACGATGTACGTGATTTGGGGGTTGAAGTTTCATTGGTTAAGCTGTCGCTGTAAAAGGGTAAGTGGGGACAGACCACGTTTTATATAATTGGCTGAAACAATACGTAAAATTTTGCCGTCATTTGAGTCTTGCGGCGCGCTAAGCTTTCAGTTCGACCAATTGAAAGGACTCATTGATGCCGCGTAGATCCTGAGTTTTGATACCAGGCGTGCCACTGCACTTGATTCAACGAGGAAATAATAGATCCGTTGTTTTTTTCGAGGAAGACTACCTTTTTTACCTGGAGCTTTTGGCCGAACAGGCGCCTAAAAGTAATTGTGATATTCATGCGTGGTGCCTAATGACTAATCATGTTCATTTGTTAGTCAGTCCTCATCATGCCAACAGCGCAAGCCTGCTGATGAAAGGTGTTGGCCAGAGATACGTCCAATATATAAATCGTACGTATGGTCGCAGCGGAAATTTGTGGGGAGGCCGGTATCGTTCCTGCCTTGTTGAGGGTGAACGATATTTGTAGTGCTGTTATCGATACATCGAAATGAATCCCGTTAGAGCGAAAATGGTAATTCATTCGGCAGAATATCGCTGGTCAAGTTACCGTGTTAATACACAATCAGAACCCTCTCACATTGTTACCCCTCATGAACAGTATTTGACGCTTGGAGGCTGGGGCGGGCACCCGGCGGATGCTTATCGCGAACTGTTCAAAAATGACTTAGAGTCAGAATTGGTTGACCAGATTCGTGACGCGACCAATGGAACTAATGTTTCTGGCGGTTCAAAATTTGCTGTTGAGGTCGAGACAATGATCGGTCGCCGCGTGCAGCGGGGGAGCCCGGGACGGCCGAAAAAGTCGACCAGCTAGTGAAAACGTGGTCTGTCCCCGTTTTACCCCCAAAATCCGATTTAAGGTTGAGTAAATGAGCCTATCAAAAGTGGAATTTAAAGAAGTGAATCGGATAACGGCAGCGTTATCGAGGCACCTTGATTTGGAGAAAGATCTTCCTGCGATGGTCTTTCTTGATTCAGGGCTTGAGTATTATTTTTTTGAAAGGCCAATACTAAGTACTACTGATGTTCTCAGTGAATTGGTTTGCTTGAACTATGAAGTTTTCTCGACAGACGTATTCGCCTTGTTCAGCGCACCTCCTGGCTTGTGCTACCTTTTCGATGGGAGCAATGTCGATGAAGGTATCGAAGTCTTGAATTCTGGCTTCCGGGATTTTTTCAAAGGCACTGCGGATTATCCGATGATCGTCGGTAATCTGGGGTTTGATTGGCTATTGTTTGAAAGCGCTTACGAAGAGTTTGGTGTGCTGGCTCTGAGTAAGGCCAATGCCAAGTTAGAATTTTCTGAGGGCGTAGGGCGTAACTTGATTCGTTCCAAAGAGTTTCGAGCCCTTAAAGGTCGCGATGGAACTTTGGACACAATCATTGATGCGTTTCATGATTATTTCAATGATGAAGGTGGGCGGATCCCGTTCGAATAAAACATACCTGTGACCTCAGGTAGAGTTTCCAGTTTATTGAAGGTAAACGGGGACAGACCACGTTTAGAAAGCACTCCGAAAATGTGGTCTGTCCCCGTTAACCCTCCGGGTGCGGACCAGGCAAAAGCCAATTTGTTGGCGATGTCCCAGTTGATCGCCGTGCTTTCTGCAGTGGTTGCGGGCACCGACCCGAACATCGCAGCGAATATTGCTGCAACCGCAACCCAGTACAATTTCCTGTCTCACTCGGATCTTGAGCGAGCAGCGAAGGAGATGATCAACTGCGGAAGTGACTCTACCTGCGCAAACAAGGCTTATGGCGAGTACCACGAACTGAGCCAGAAGCAGGATATCGAGGCGGTTGCAAAGGGTGCGGCCGACCCTGGTCAGTGCGCCACGTTCTCCAGTCTGGTTGCGGAAGCAGAGGCTAAAAACCCAGAAACTCAAGGACCTGGCGGCCTCTGCATCGCCTGAAGCGGCGCATTTTTTTGATCTGTAGATTACCGAGAACAATGGCTTCCAGAACATGTTGGCCGGTATTACCGCTGGCCATACCGTCGCGGCCATTGCCGATACGCTAGTCCAGACACTTGGTATCAGTCACGAAATGGCGACGGCGGCCGTCGAAGGCTTAGCGATGAGCGTGTCCGCGATCGGGCCGACAATCAAGGTGCCTGGAGGGGGCAAAGGCGGGAAAGGAGGGACGAAGGACGGTGCTGCCGACACGAAGGAAGGGCCCGGTGCAAAAGGTAGCTCGATAGTTGATGCTGAGAAAGATGCACTAGACCGAATAGCGCAGAACCCCAAAGGCCCTGATTTAACAGGTAAGCAGCCCGGGGCAATTCTACAGCAGCAATCTGATAACCGAATTAGCGATCTTGCATTGCAGTACAATAATTCAAGTCTTCAACCAAAGGATTTTCAATTGAGTATAGGAGGAAGGACGCTCCAAGCTGACCCTTATCTCAGTGTTGGTGCGCCTGTTTATTCTGGCACTACGACATCAGATGTAATGAGCTATTTTAGACAGTTGACAGGAACTGAATATATGCCAGTCGTAAAGTCGATTCCCGGGAAAGGGGATGTTTATGCTGCAACGATTACTTCTGGAGCTAACGCAGGTAGCAAAATTACGTTGAGGAATTTCTCGAACTCAACTCAACAGTCAGGCGCAGCTTGGACCATAGATGTAATAAATCCGTCTATTAATGCTGGGAAACGAATCGAGATTAAATTCAAATGAATATAGATTTTTTGTACTCAGCTATTCTAAGTAGCTCCTTCGGTCTATCAATTGGATCGATTTGGCAGCACTTAAGTGTGGAAATTTCGCACTTGAAAATAAGTAATGAAGAAAGAGCGGAAATTTTTCTCGAATTACTGAGGCGTCTAATGCTCGAAGGGCATTTAAAGCTGGCGTCAGATGGAAATTATCTCTCTGGTAGTATTGATGAGCAAATTAGTATCATTGCACTCGCATGGCCTGTTCACCCTGAGGAGGATGAACTTGATGGTTTTGGATTTTGGTTTTTAACTACCGTTCCGGTTGGAGTAGTATGGTTTACCTCCGCTGGCCAGGAGATATGGACATAATTTATCTAGGTTAGTTGGTGCAAAAGGCGACGGTGGTGGCGGCACAAAAGGTGGGTAAATGGGGACAGACCACGTTTAGAAAGCACTCCGAAAATGTGGTCTGTCCCCGTTTTCCTTCCCCGTTTTCCTAAGAGTTTGATAAATGACCGTAAATGAAGTGATTTTTGACGATCTGTGGGACGGCGAAAAAAGTATCTGTTTTTTTGTTCATTCTGAAAAATGCTTCTGGGTTGTGGATGAAAAAGAGAATTTTACTTTGGATATGGATATCAGTCTCAGTGCCTCTCTGAAAAGTGGAGAAATTCAAAAGGAACAATATGAAAAGTTTCGCCAAAACTACAGGGGAGGGCTTGCGCAGTTGACTTCGGAGAATTTTCCGAAGTACCTTGATCTTTCGCGAGAGAAAATACTATCGTCGTTGGATTTGCAGGGCTTTGTTGGGGCGGATGAAACTGTCTTTGGGGCAATTGAGAGTTACTACCTGACAGGTAAAGGTTTGAGCGCCGATTTGTATAAATTGGCCAACGTTGTTAGTTCGCGCCTTCCAACTTTCTATATAAATTTTGATCGAAAGATATTTATGCATATGGATGAAGGTCGGTTTCACGAGGAATATGTTTATGCGGGTTGGACCTCTGAGTGCTATGATTTTAGTTTTCTGATTCCCGTCCGTGAGAGATACTGGATAGTGGATGGCAGGGACTATTGGAAGTTACGCTTTGTATGATCGTAGGCAGGTGGCTGTTGAGTTGCATGGCTACATACCTTGGAAAAGGGTAAATGCGGACAGCCTACGTTTGGAAAGCCCTCCGAAAATGTGGTCTGACCCCGTTAGCCACATTAACCCAGCCCCCGTTAACCCAAATTTTCGAGTGCGCAGGACGTTTGGGATCATATCGTTAAAAGAACTATCGATGCCTATTACAAGTAAATCAATAATCAACTGGCTATTCAAATACCGTGATGGGGTGGGGGTGGGTCTATTACTCGCAGCACTACTCAATGGCTACTTTCAGTTCAATGGCAACTGGGGGCGTTTTTTTACGATATTTGCTGTTCAGTTATGGTTTGCTCAAGGTGTTTATAATTATTTAAGAGGGGCAACGGTCGCCATTGCGCCCGGTGGATTAGGCCCGGATGCTGACCCCGCCGGGCGGGCGGTATTGGCAAGTTTTGCGTTCTTTTTATATGCGATATTTTTCTTTGCGGATTATCAATACTGAATTGTGGATTTCAAAATTTCTTTTGATATTCGAACTGTTTCGGAGATACCTATAAAAAAACCGGGCTGATGCCCGGTTTTTTACAAGTCAGCTCACCGAAACGCCGGCACCACATCCCTGATAAACAACTCCAGCGATTTCTTCTTCTCCGCATGCGGCAAGCTGTTGTCACACCAGAAACTGAACTCATCCACCCCCAGTTCCTGGTAATACTTGATCCGCGGAATAATCTCCTCCGGCGTACCAATCATCGCCGTCTTGTGCAGGCTCTCCAGCTCAAACTCCGGACGCCCGGCAAACTTCTCTTCCGGGCTCGGAGCGAGGAAGCCGTTGACCGGTGTTTCCTTGTTGCCGAACCACGCATCGAAGGTGCGGTAGAACCGTGAGATCGCTTTCGCGCCGATTTTCCAGCCGTCCGGATCGTCCGCCGAGTGCACGTGGGTGTGACGCAGCACCATCAGTTGCGGACGCGGCACATCCGGGTTTTTATCCAGCGCAGTCTGGAACTTGTTCTTCAGGTCGACGACTTCTTCGTCGCCCTTCATCAGCGGCGTGACCATCACGTTGCAGCCGTTGGCCACCGCGAAGTTGTGCGAATCCGGGTCGCGGGCGGCGATCCACATTGGTGGGTTCGGCTTTTGGATCGGTTTTGGCACGCTGGTCGAGGTGGGGAATTTCCAGATGTCGCCGTCGTGGGCGTAGTCGCCTTGCCACAGGGCGCGGACTACCGGAACCATTTCGCGCAGGGCCTGGCCGCCGCTGGAGGCGGGCATGCCGCCGGCCATGCGATCGAATTCAACCTGATAGGCGCCACGGGCCAGGCCGACTTCCATGCGTCCGTTGCTGATGACGTCGAGCAGGGCGCATTCACCGGCCACCCGCAGCGGGTGCCAGAACGGTGCGATGATGGTGCCGGCGCCGAGGTGGATGGTGGTGGTTTTGGCGGCGAGGTAGGCCAGCAGTGGCATCGGGCTCGGCGAGATCGTGTATTCCATCGCGTGGTGTTCGCCGATCCACACGGTGCTGAAACCGCCGGCCTCGGCCATCAGGGTCAGTTCGGTCAGGTCTTCGAACAGTTGGCGGTGGCTGACGCTTTCGTCCCAGCGTTCCATGTGGATGAACAGGGAAAATTTCATGACGCTTCCTCGGATCTTTTGTTATTGAGGCTACAAAACCTGTAGGAGTGAGCCTGCTCGCGATAGCGGTGTGTCAGCAAACACATCGACATCTGATAAACCGCTATCGCGAGCAGGCTCACTCCTACAGTAATTCCGTTCAGGCCAGAACGGGCAGGGCGCCCATCTTGCCGTGGCAATACACCAGCGGCCCGGTGTGCTGCTCCGGGACGATCAGGTTCTTCACCGCGCCGACCATGATCGCGTGGTCACCACCTTCGTATTCGCGCCACAACTCACACTCGATGATAGCTGTCGCATTGGCCAGGATCGGGTTGCCCAACTCGCTCAACGTCCATTCGATGCCCTGCGCCTTGTCCTTGCCTTTGCGGGCGAAGGCGTAAGCCTCGCTCTGTTGGCCGCCGGACAGAACGTGGATCGCGAAACGCTTGTTCTTGATCAGCACAGGGTAGGAGTCGGAGCTGTAGTTGGGGCAGAACAGCACCAGCGCCGGATCCATCGACAGTGAGCTGAAGGCGCTGGCAGTGAGGCCAACGATCTGGCCGTCATCGTCCAGCGTGGTGATGACAGTGACGCCGGACGGAAACGAGCCCATGACTTGTTTGTAGATGGCAGCATCGATCATTGGACGGTCCTCGGGTGTTGTGACGCGATTTTTATGTGTTTGTTGGTCTGATGGTATACCAGTATTTTTTCTTTGCAAGGGCTTTTAGGCTGAACCGATAAACGTGGTGCTTTCGTCGGAAACTCAGCGTTTATTGGGCTTTCGGCTGGCCTGCAGGCCGCAGTATCAGTGAGGATGGTGGATCAGATAGCGCCGTAAACTAAGTATCAGTCTTGTGAAATGTTTGGAATACCATAATATGGTCTGCATCTGAGGGGCGACCCAGAGTTCCCCCGGTTTGGCTTCATACAAAGATAAGAACAGACAAACTCGAGTTCATGCATATGTCCCAGATGTCCCGGCAAGATCCGTTGATCGAGAATCACACGGTCGACTACGTCCCACTCGCGGAACGCCACGGGAAGGCCCGCGACCTTTTCACCTTATGGTTCAGCACCAACATCGCGCCACTGCCCATCGTCACCGGCGCCATGGTGGTTCAGGTGTTCCATCTCGACTTGCTCTGGGGCCTGCTGGCGATTGCGCTGGGGCACCTGATCGGCGGCGTGGTGATCGCACTGGCCTCGGCGCAGGGGCCGCGCATGGGCATTCCGCAAATGGTTCAGAGTCGTGGTCAGTTCGGGCGGTACGGCGCACTGCTGATCGTGTTTTTTGCGGCGCTGATCTACATCGGTTTCTTCATTTCCAACATCGTGCTGGCCGGTAAATCGATTGTCGGCATCGCACCGGCGGTACCGGCACCGTTGAGCATTCTGATCGGCGCACTGGCGGCCACGGCGATTGGCGTGATCGGCTACAACTTCATCCACACGCTGAACCGCATCGGCACCTGGGTGATGGGCAGCGCGCTGCTCGCCGGTTTCATCTACATCTTCGCCCACGACTTGCCGGCAGACTTCCTGACGCGTGGCAGCTTCAACTTGTCGGGCTGGCTGGCGACGGTGTCGCTGGGGATCATCTGGCAGATCAGCTTCTCGCCGTACGTGTCCGATTATTCGCGTTACCTGCCGGCGGATATCGGCATCGCCAAACCGTTCTGGGCCACTTATCTGGGCGCGACGCTGGGGACGATTCTGTCGTTCAGCTTTGGCGCGGTGGCGGTTCTGGCGACGCCGGAAGGCACCGAAGCGATGGCGGCGGTCAAGCAGTCCACCGGGTGGCTGGGGCCGATTCTGATGGTGCTGTTCTTGCTCAACATCATCAGCCACAACGCGTTGAATCTGTACGGCGCGGTGCTGTCGATCATCACCTCGATCCAGACCTTCGCCAGCCAGTGGACGCCAAGCATCAAGGTGCGCGTGCTGTTGTCGAGCGTGGTGCTGGCGGGTTGCTGCGTGGTGGCGCTGGGTGCTTCGGCGGATTTCATTTCGCAGTTCATCGGACTGATTCTGGCGTTGCTGCTGGTACTGGTGCCGTGGGCGTCGATCAATCTGATTGACTTCTACCTGATCAAGCGCGGCGCGTATGACATCAGCTCGATTTTCCGCGCGGACGGCGGTATTTACGGGCGCTTCAATCTGCACGCGATCATTGCCTACTTCATCGGGATCATTGTGCAACTGCCGTTCGCCAATACGTCGCTGTACGTCGGGCCGTACGCCAATCTGGTCGATGGCGCCGACCTGTCGTGGCTGTTCGGCCTGGTGGTGACGGTGCCGCTGTATTACTGCCTCGCCACACGTGGGCAGACGCAGAAGCAACGTGGCGAGGGGATTTATCCCCGATCGACTGCGAAGCAGTCGTGAAATCAGCGAGTGCGGCCCCCTTTGAGATATAAAGGGGGCCGCTTCGCGTCCCATCGGGGATAAATCCCCTCACCACAAGTGATGTTTGCCAAGCCCTTGTGCATTCCAGTGGTCATTCAAATTGGCCATTTCGATCCCCTTTTGGCCCATCACCCACTGTGCCGCGCCCCCGCGGTCGGCAAGAATCAAAGCCATAACTAAACGCTGGACTTTGCTTGCCCTTGGCTACCTTTACAGCCGCTGCCGTGTACAGAACATAAAAACCATCGATCTCACGTCGCATTCCGGGGAAACAACCATGGTCACGATGAAACGCATTCTGGGTGCCACCGTGTGTGGGCTGACGCTGCTGGCCAGCGCGGTACACGCCGAACAGCGCGAGCTGCGGGTCTACAACTGGGCGGATTACATCCTGCCGTCGGTGCCCAAGGATTTCGCCGCGAAGACCGGCATCAAAGTGACCTGGGACACTTTCGACACCAACGAATCGCTGGAGGCCAAGTTGCTCACCGGCAACTCCGGTTACGACCTGGTGGTGCCGTCGAACCAGTTCATCGACACCCAGATCAAGGCCGGTGTGTTCCAGAAACTCGACAAGTCGAAACTGCCGAACTGGAGCCATCAGGATCCGGCGCTGCTCAAGTTGCTCGACGCCAATGACCCTGGCAACCAGTACGGCGTGCCCTACATGTACGGCACGGTGTTGATCGGCTTCAACCCGGCCAAGGTCAAGGCCGCATTGGGCGACAATGCGCCGGTGGACAGTTGGGATCTGGTGTTCAAGCCCGAGAACATGGAGAAGCTCAAATCCTGCGGCGTGGCGATGCTCGACTCGCCGTCGGAAATTCTGCCGCTGGCCCTGCATTACCTCGGCCTCGACCCGAACAGCCAGAACCCGGCCGACTATGAAAAGGCCAAGGACCTGATGCTGAAGATTCGTCCGTACGTGACCTACTTCAACTCAGCCAAGTACATGACTGACATCGCCAACGGCGACATCTGCGTGGCCATCGGTTACTCCGGCAGCTTCTACCAGTTCGGCAACCGCGCGAAAGAGGCAGGCAACGGTGTGGTGGTCGACTGGCGTTTGCCGAAGGAGGGCGCGCCGATCTGGTTCGATACCTTTGCCATTCCGAAGAGCGCGAAGAATGTCGAAGAGGCGCATGAATTCCTCAACACCTTGCTCGATCCGAAAGTCATTGCGCCGATCAGCGACTTCCTCGGCTACCCGAACGTGAACAAGGATTCGATGCCGCTGGTGAACAAAGACATCACCGCCAACCCGAACCTGACGCCAACGCCTGAAGCCCTGAAAACCCTCTACGTGGTCCAGCCACTGCCGCAAAAACTCGAACGCGTACGCACGCGGGTGTGGACCAGCATCAAGTCCGACAAGTAACCCCCCCCTGTAGGAGCTGCCGAAGGCTGCGATCTTTTGATCTTGTTTTTCCAGGAGACAACGCCAAAAGATCGCAGCCTGCGGCAGCTCCTACAGAGATTGGGTTTGGTCTTCCTTGCGGGTGACGATCAGGCTCAACACCACCGACCCCAGAATCACCCCGCCCACCACCGCCAGCGACCATTCCACCGGCATGTGAAACCACGGCATCAGCGTCATCTTGCCGCCGATGAATACCAGCACGATCGCCAGTCCGTACTTGAGCAAATGAAAGCGGTCGGCCATGTCGGCCAGCAGGAAGTACAACGCCCGCAGGCCCATGATCGCGAAGATATTCGAGGTGAACACGATGAACGGATCGGTAGTGACCGCGAAGATCGCCGGGATGCTATCGACCGCAAACATCAGGTCGCTGGCCTCGATCAGCACCAGTACCAGAAACATCGGCGTGGCCCAGCGCACACCGTTCTGCAGCACGAAAAAGCGCTCGCCGTGAAAGCCCTGGGTGATCCGCATGTGCCCGCGCACCCAGCGCAGCAGCGGGTTTTTGTCGAGGTCCGGTTGCTGCTCGGCGAACATCAGCATCTTGATCCCGGTGATGATCAGGAACACCCCGAAGGCATACAACAGCCACTCGAACTGCGACACCAGCCACACCCCGGCAAAGATCATCGCCGCGCGCATCACGATCGCCCCGAGTACGCCGTACAGCAGCACCCGGCGCTGCAATTCCGGTGGCACGGCGAAGTAGCTGAAGATCATCACGAAGACGAACATGTTGTCGATCGACAGTGATTGCTCGATCAAATAACCGGTGAGGAATTCCAGGGTCTTGCGCTGGGCAATTTCGGCGCCGAACTGGCCATTCAGATACCACCAGAGCAATCCGGCGAAAGCCATGGCCAGTGCGCACCAGGCGATCACCCAACAGGACGCTTCCCGCACTGAAACGCGGTGCGCCTTGCGTCCGCCAAAGACGAACAGATCCAGTGCAAGCATGGCGAGAACGAAGACGATAAACGCGCCCCACATCCATGGTTCGCCGATATTGATATTGGTGGTTGGCATGGCTCGCTCCCTGGCTTTTATTGAATTAGGGTCAGGCAGGGCCATGCTAGCGGCGAGTTTGGTTGTAAGAAAAATCGCTTATTTCTTAGCGACAGTTCGGGAAAAGCGAAGTATCGCGATCAGAGAGGGGGAATAGCGGCGACGGGAATTGAGGCCTTTTGCGGCCTCAATCCCGTCCGTGTTCGTTTACTTGGCGGCAGTCAGCGCCGGAGTACGCGGCGGCACCTGACGCTTCGAACCGGCGGCTTCAAACGCCGAGGCCAGACGTAACAGGTTCGAGTCATCGTAGGCACGACCGGCGAAAGTCAGACCAACCGGCATGCCGATGTCGGCCATGATCCCCATCGGCACGGTGACAGTCGGCACGCCGAGGTGCCGGATCGCCAGATTGCCGTTGGCGACCCAGACACCATTGCTCCAGGCGATGTCTGCCGATTCCGGATTGATATCGGCATCCGCTGGGCCAACGTCGGCATTGGTCGGGAACAGCACCGCGTCGAGTTTCAGCGCATCCATCCAGTCTTCCAGATCAAGCTTGCGGGTCTTTTCCAGACCACGCAAGCCGTCGGGCAGGGTCGAAATCTGGTCCCACGGGGTGATGCCGCGTTGGGCCATGCGCACGTATTCGTCCATGCCGGCGGCCAGATCGCCTTCACGGTTGGGCAGGGTACCCGGGTCGTGCGGGAATATTTTCGGCCCGTCGACATCGGCCAGGCGATTGAGCTTCGGATCGTCGTTGGCGCGCAGGAAATCGTCGAAGGCCCAGGCCGACAGGTCCCACAGTTCGTGATGCAGGAATTCCTTGGAAACGATGCCGCGATTGAACACGGTCGGTGCTCCCGGACGGTCGCCTTCGCAGTTGGAGACCAGCGGGAAATCCACTTCGATGACTTCGGCGCCGGCCGTTTCCAGAGCAGCGCGGGCCTGTTTCCACAGGTCGATCACTGACGCACGAGTGTTGATGCGCTGCCCGGTCGGGCCGCCGATGCCAGGGGCTTCGCTGGTGCCGGCTTCGGGGTCGGCATTGATGTACATCTTCGGCACACCGAGGCGTTTGCCGGCCAGTGCATCGGACTTCACCGCCAGTTCGGCGTAGGACGCCGGGCGTACCGAGGCAACGCTCGGGATCGGCACCCACGGCTGCAGGCGCCACAGATCGCCACGGGTGTCGGTGTCTTCAGCAACCACTACGTCGAGCACTTCAAGCAGATCGGCCATGGTGCGGGCGTACGGCACCACCACGTCCATCGTCGGCGTCAGCGGCCAGTTGCCACGCACCGAAATCACCCCGCGCGACGGCGTATAGGCGCACAAACCATTGTTCGACGCCGGACCGCGACCGCTCGACCAGGTTTCTTCCGCCAGGCCGAACGCCGAAAAACTCGCGGCAGTGGCGGTGCCGGCACCGTTGGACGAGCCGGAGGCAAACGGCGCAGTCAGGTAGGCCGCGTTATACGGGCTTTCGGCGCGACCATAGACGCCACGCTGCATGCCGCCATTGGCCATCGGCGGCATGTTGGTCTTGCCCAGGCAAATGGCTCCGGCGGCACGCAGGCGTTCGATGGTGAAGGCGTCGCGATGCGCCACCAGATCGGCGAATGCCGGGCTGCCGGAAGCCGCGGTCAGACCCTTGACCAGATAGCTGTCCTTGGCGGTGTAAGGGATACCGTCGAGCGGGCCGAGGGTTTCGCCCTTGGCCCGGCGCGCGTCGGACGCCTGGGCTTCGGCCAGTGCTTGGGGATTACGCACCACCACGGCATTCAGTGCGGTGGCGGTGTTCGGGCCGTCATAGGCGTCGATCCGGGCCAGATAGGCCTGCACCAGTTCAACCGCGGTGGTCTGGCCGGCGTCGAGCGCCGCGCGTAATTGAGCAATGGAGACTTCAGTGACTTCGATCATGCTGTTACCGCCGACAGGTTCGCTAAAGGGGTGGGTCATTATGGTTATCGTCGAAACGTGTGAAGAATTACCGATGGTCGAAACTCTACCCTGAAGTTTGCCGAATGGCATGTGCTAATTCGATAAATATCGACAAAACTCAGCGAAAAAATTCCCCCGGTGTCTCGCCAAACTGTTGGCGGAAGGCTGCGATGAACGCCGAGGTCGAGTCATAACCGCAGGCCAGAGCCACGTCGGTGACGCGTTCGCCACGTTCCAGCGGGGTCAGTGCACCGAGCAATCGCAAGCGCTGACGCCAGGCACGGAAGGTCAGGCCGGTGTCGCGTAAAAACAGGCGGCTGAGGGTTTTTTCGGTGACGCCGAATTTTTCGCTCCAATGGTTCAGGGTGGTTTGCTGTTCCGGATGTTGCTCCAGGCTTTGATAGATCTGCCGCAGACGGCTGTCCTGCGGCAGCGGCAGCATCAGGTCGATCTGCGGCGCCTCGGCCAGTTGATCGAGGATCACCTGGGCCAACCGACCATGTGCGCCACCCTCGTCATATTCCACCGGGACCAGACTGAACGCGCGGATCAGTTCGCGCAGCAGATCGCTGACGCCCAACACATGACAACGTTCAAGCGCCCAGCCGGCCACGCTGCAATCGATGTACAGGCTGCGCATTTCCGTGTGCGGCGAGCTGAACACTCGGTGCGGCACGCCCGCCGGAATCCACACCGCGCGCTCCGGTGGCGCGACGAAACGCCCGGCGCCGGTCTGCACCTCAAGCACGCCTTGAATCGCGTACGACAATTGCACCCAGGGGTGACTGTGACGCCGGGTCAGTGCGCGATTGGGCAGCGATTCGGTGCGCCCGTACAGCGGACGGGGCAGGCTAGGCAACCCGGGAATGCTGCGCCGGAAGCTTTTCTCATGTCCTTTAGGCGGCATCTGTCGGCTCTTCGGCGTTAGTCGGTAATTTCTGCTCACGTTAGAGTCGCAGTCACGTACTGGCAACCCCCGGATGAACAAGCCCATGACTCGCCCAAGATTCCTGCCCGACAACTTCACCCTGACCCTGATCGGCGTCGTGCTGCTGGCCAGTTTTCTGCCGGCCAGCGGGCAGGTCGCGGTCGGGTTTGGCTGGCTGACCAATATCGCCATCGCGCTGCTGTTCTTCCTCCACGGCGCGAAACTGTCGCGTGAATCGATCATCGCCGGTGCCGGCCACTGGCGCCTGCATTTGTTGGTGTTCGGCCTGACCTTTGTGCTGTTCCCGATCCTCGGCCTGGCGCTGAAACCGCTGCTCTCACCGCTGATCGGCGACAAGCTATACATGGGCATGCTGTATCTCTGCGCGTTGCCGGCCACCGTGCAGTCGGCAATTGCCTTCACCTCGCTGGCCCGAGGCAATATCCCGGCGGCGATCTGCAGTGCGGCGGCGTCTAGCCTGTTCGGGATCTTTCTCACGCCATTGCTGGTGACGCTGCTGCTGAACGTGCACGGTGACGGCGGCTCGACCCTGGATGCGATCCTGAAGATCAGCGTGCAATTGCTGCTGCCGTTCATTGCCGGGCAGATCGCTCGGCGCTGGATTGGCGCGTGGGTCGGGCGCAACAAGAACTGGCTGAAGTTTGTCGATCAGGGTTCGATTCTGCTGGTGGTGTACGGCGCATTCAGCGAGGCGGTCAACGAAGGAATCTGGCATCAGATTCCGGTAGTCGATCTGCTGGGGCTGGTGGTGGTCTGCTGCATTCTGCTGGCGCTGGTGCTGCTGGCGTCGACCTTGCTGGGCAAGGCGTTCGGTTTCAGCCAGGAAGACCGCATCACCATTCTGTTCTGTGGTTCGAAGAAGAGCCTGGCCACTGGCGTACCGATGGCGCAGGTGTTGTTTGCCGGCAGCACGATTGGTGTGTTGATTCTGCCGCTGATGCTGTTCCATCAGATTCAATTGATGGTCTGCGCGGTGTTGGCGCAGCGCTATGCCAAACGGCCGGAATCGGTGCCGGAGCTGATGGCGCAGGTTGATCCGTAAACGCTGCATTCCCTGTAGGAGCTGCCGCAGGCTGCGATCTTTTGATCTTGAAAGTCAAAAGATCGCAGCCTGCGGCAGCTCCTACAGGGGGTTTTCTTTCAATCTTGAGTCACGTGTTTCGGCCCGGCCAGTGCCCAGGCAATCAGGCCAAACAACGGCACAAACACGATGGCGATAATCCACACGCCTTTGTTGCTGCCTTTGCCTGCGCTCTTGCGCACGCGGTTGATCGCCCACAATTCAACGATCACAAGAACGACGGCGAGTACGATCCAGACGGGTTCAATTTGCATGGGCTACCTCCTGATGGTCTTTCAGTTAGGTGACCCCAAGCGCGCAGGGTTCATTTAAATTGCGCCGCTGCCTCCCGAATATTTCACCGCAGCGGCCGCCCGCGACGGCACGTTCAGCGTGCGCAACAGCGACGACACATGGATGCGCACGGTGAACGGCGAAATATCCAGTTCCCGGGCGATTTCCTTGTTGGTCTTGCCTTGGGCGATCAGCCGCAACACATCCTGCTGACGCGGGGTGAGGGCGGTGCCGGTCTCCAGCGGCAGCAGCCCGGAAGGCGCGAACCTGACCAGCACTTCGCCTTCGCGGATCGCCAGAATCGCCTCGCCGATCTCATCCGGGGCGATGTTCTTGCCGATGAAACCGTCGATGCCGGCCGCCATCACTTCGCCGATCAATGCCTCGTCGTCGACCATCGACACCACGATCAGCGTGGTGCGCGGCAGTTTTCGGCGCAGTTCGGCGAGTTGGCTGATGCAGGTCAGGCCGGGGAAGCGCAGGTCGAGAATCAGTGTGTCCGGCTCGCTGCCGTCGGGCAGCAAGGCCAGCACGGCGTCGAGGTCGCCGGCCTCCTCGATAGTCGCCTCGGGCAGCAGGCGCTGCACGGTGCGCAGCATGGCCTCGCGAAACATCGGGTGATCGTCGGCTATGATGATGCGGCATGTCATGGCGTGACCCTCCCTGGATCAGCGTGGTTTACGGCATGCACCTTAGCACCGCAAGCGCAGATTGCCTGCCGACCGCTGCTGAATCTGACGACTGTCGCACAAGGACGTTGCCCATGAAGTTCGAAAAAAACACCGAGCTGGATCAGGCCAATCTGCGGATCATCATCGCCAGCATTGCCATGGTTTACATCTGCGTGCTCGGTGTTTTGCCGGGGCAGCGCTTCGATGTCTATCTGCCGGTGGTGATCTACATCGCGTTGTTTCTGCTGGCGTCGATTGTCTTGCGCCAGGCCATCGCGCGCTGGCCGGGGCATTACCCGGCGCGACGAATATTCGCGATGATCCACGATTACACCGGCACCTGTTTCGGCCTGGTGCTCGGCGGTGAAGCGGCGTTGCCGCTGTACGCGGTGATCATCTGGGTCAACCTGGGCAACGGCATGCGTTACGGCTCGCGCTATCTGGCGATTGCCACGGGGTTGGCGCTGCTGGCGTTGCTGGCGGTCTATCGGTTGACGCCGGTGTGGCAGGCGCAGCCGTACATGGTGCTGATGTTGATGCTCACCAGCACCGTGATTCCGTTCTACGCGCACTTGCTGCTGGAGCGCACGCGCAAGGCCTCCGAAGAGGCGGTCGCGGCCAATCTGGAGAAATCCCGGTTTCTCGCCCAGGCCAGTCACGATCTGCGTCAACCGATTCACTCCATCGGTCTGTTCACGGCGTGCCTGCGTGAGTCGCGGCTGGGCGAGCAGGAGCGGCAACTGGTCGACAACATCGACCGTTCGCTGCTCAACGTCTCGCAGTTGTTCCGTTCGATTCTTGACCTCTACACCCTCGACAACGGGCGCATTCTGCCGAGGCTGCAGGTGTTCAATCTCGGTGAGTGGCTGGCCGACCTGATCCGCCAGAACGCCGAGGCGGCACGCTGGGCCGGTGTGGAATTGCGTCTGCGCCGGTGCCAGCACTGGGTACAGAGCGATCCGGCGTTGCTCGCGACCATGGTGCAGAACGTGCTTTCCAATTGCTTCAAGTACGGCGCGCAACACCCGGTGCTGATCGGCGTGCGCAAACGCGGCACCGGGCTGGCCATCGTGATTTATGACCGTGGCAACGGCATTGCCGAGGAGCATCTGCCGAAGGTCTTCGAGGAGTTTTATCGAGTGCGTCAGGTGCGCGACAAGGACGTGGAAGGCGTCGGCCTCGGGCTGTCGATCGTCAAGCGTCTGGGGCAGTTGATCGGCGTCGATGTGGCCTTGCGCTCGCAGCTTGGGCGCGGCACGGCGGTCTCCCTGTATGGCTTGCCGGTGGCCGTGGCGCCGCAGTTGCCGGTCATGCGTGACGATGTGCGGCAGGCCGGCTTGTTGACCGGGTTGAAGGTGTGCCTGGTGGAGGATGATCGCAACGTCTTGCTGGCAACTTCGGCGCTGCTCGAGCGTTGGGGCTGCGTGGTGCAAGGCGAATTGAGCGGGCAGGGGCTGGTCACCGATTGCGACATCATCGTCGCCGATTACGATCTGGGTCCACATTCCACGGGCATCGAGTGCATTGACGAGGTGCGGCGCCAGCGTGGCTTTGCGTTGCCGGCGATGATCATCACCGGGCATGACATCGAGAAAATACAGGCGGCCTTGCACGACCGCCAAATTGCCATCCTGTCCAAACCAGTACGCCCGGCCGAGCTGCGCGCGACCTTGCGCAGCCTGCGCGACCGGCAAACCGAGCCGGCCGAGCAGGTTTGACTCAACGCTTGCAGAGGTAGTCCTGAGTGATGGTGGTTTGCAGGCAGTTGAACTGGCCCATGGTGCGGCAGATGTTTTTTTCTGAACCTGTCACCTCGGCGTTCTTGTAACCCCAGGTCTTGCAGCGCTCCATCGCCACAGTCAGGCCTTGCGCGGCGTTGGTCTGGCCGCTTTCAAACTGGCCCAATTCATAGGAGACCTGAACCACGCCGTCGTTCTTGCTGCCGCCGGTGGCTTCCCACTGTTTGGGCGTGGCGCAGCCGCTCAGGGCGAGGGCGGTGAGGGTGAGAGTTGCGATCAGGATTTTCATGATGGAACGTAGTCCTTTACCGGGGATGGGGGTTTACTGGAACGGAATCGGTGAGGCGCCTTTCGGCAGGCACGACAGCGGCGGGGTCATGATGCCCATGCTCGCCACGGCGATAATCGCGCCGCTGGGCAACTCGCAGTTGTACTCGCCGGCGGGGGTGTAGGCGGTGTAGTAGGTGAGGGTGCTGTCGCTGCGGATGTTGTCGATTTTCGACACCGGTTTACCGATGACCGTCTGGGCCCGTTCTTTCATGCTGGCTTCGGTAGGTTTGGCGGTCTGGCAGCCGCTGGCACCAAGCAGCAGAGCGCTGACGATGGCCACTTTGCACAAGTTGGAATGCAGTTTCATGGTGTTTCTTCCTTGGTGTTGTTCTGATTTCCAGGCACGACGATCCCGCGCACTGCACAGCGGCAATGTTGGGGAGCATCGGGGGTTGCGAGGGAATATAACGCCGGTGGGCGGGGCGGTCGATTAGCACAAATGTGCTAATGCAGCGGTGGGAGGGGCGACCCAACGGGTCGCCCCGCACCGATTACTGAGGGGAGTTGAACTGGTCGGAATAGCTGCCGGTCATCAGCGCCGAAGCGACGCGATCAGAACCGACGCCGACGCGTGAGTAGGCATAGCGATTGGCGCCGACCTTGTCGGTGCCGTCGGAAGCCAGTGCGCCTGCGCCGACGTGATCGGAGCCATCGGACGCCACTGCGCCAGCGCCGACATGATCAGAGCCATCGGACACCACTGCGCCTGCTCCGACATGATCGGAACCATCCGAGGCGACTGCGCCAGCCCCGACATGATCGGAACCATCCGAGGCGACTGCACCAGCCCCGACATGATCAGAACCGTCCGAGGCGACTGCGCCAGCGCCGACATGATCCGAACCGTCCGAGGCGACTGCTCCAGCACCGACATGATCAGAGCCATCGGACGCCACTGCACCAGCCCCCACATGATCCGAACCATCAGAGGCCACCGCTTGCGGCTGCGCAGCCCAAACCGTTGGCAACATCACGGTCGCCGCGACCGCAAGAATGGCGCCTGACAAAAGCGTGTGTTTCATGATTTTCTCCACGACCCATCAGCCACACAGCATTCGTTGGCCCGGGGTTGACCAAGTTGGCAATTGGCACGGGCGCGCTCGATGGGCGCACGGGTGTCGACGTTTTTGCATGAAACCGCGTTAGCGAACTGAAAAGTATAGATCGGCAAAATGCAGGCGCAGGTGCGACAACATGCAAGCGATAGTCGGTTAACTTCCTTGCACAGGGGCGCTTGAAGGAAATCAGTCTAAAAACACCGCCCGGGACTGGATGGCTTTTGCTAGCCTCAAAGGTGTAGGCGAAGACGCAGACTGATGCGCAAGCGGATAGCAAGGGGACGTGGGGCGCGTTCCGAAGGGTACACGGTTAGAAAGATCTCCGCGCTGAGATCCAGCCCTTATGCCGTGTGAGGCAGCAAAGCACCGCTCTTTTTCCATGGTTGCTTTTGTACTGTGAGAGGCCCGATAAACCTTGTAAGCCAGAGACCAGCACTGGCCGCCTACTCGAATAAACCAAAGCCCGCATTACTGCGGGCTTTGTCGTTGTTACGGCATCAGATTTTGGTCAGCGCGTACGCCAGATCAGCGCGCAGGTCTTCGAGATCTTCGACCCCCACCGACAGACGCACCAGGCCGTCGCCGATGCCCAGTTTGGCGCGGGTTTCAGCTGGAATGGTCGCGTGAGTCATGATCGCCGGGTGCTCAATCAGGCTTTCGACGCCGCCCAGGCTCTCTGCCAGGGCAAAGATCTTCACGTTTTCCAGAAAACGCCGTGCACCCTCCAGATCACTGTTCAGATCCACCGAGATCATCCCGCCAAAACCATGCATCTGCCGTTTGGCCAACTCATGCTGCGGGTGCGACGGCAGGCCCGGGTAGTAGACGCGTTTGACCTGCGGTTGCTGCTCCAGCCACTTGGCCAGTTCCAGCGCGTTGCTGCAGTGACGTTCCATGCGCAGCGCCAGAGTTTTCACCCCGCGCAGGGTCAGGAACGCATCGAACGGGCCGGAAATCGCGCCGACCGCGTTCTGCAGGAAGCCGAGTTTGTCCGCGAGTTCGGCATTCTGCCCAACCACCGCGATACCACCGATCACATCGGAGTGACCGTTCAGGTACTTGGTGCTCGAGTGCAGCACGATGTCGAAACCCAGCTCCAGCGGGCGCTGAATGTACGGGCTGGCAAAGGTATTGTCAGCGACGCTGATGATCCCGCGTGCGCGGCAGATGCGCGCAATCGCGGCCAGATCCGACAGGCTCAGCAGCGGGTTGGTCGGCGACTCGACAATCACCAGGCGGGTGTCATCCTGCAGCGCCGCTTCGAACGCCGCCAGGTCAGTCAGATCGACGTAGCTGAAACGATGCCCGGCACTGCGCTGACGGACCTTGTCGAACAGGCGGAACGTGCCGCCGTACAGGTCATTGCCGGAGATGACGTGCGAACCGGCATCGATCAGTTCGAGCACGGTGGAAATCGTCGCCAGCCCGGAAGCGAAAGCAAAGGCGCGGGTGCCACCTTCCAGATCTGCCACGCAACGCTCCAGCGCAAAACGCGTCGGGTTGTGCGAGCGCCCGTAGTCGAAGCCCTTGTGCACGCCGGGGCTGTCTTGCAGGTACGTCGAGTTGGCGTAGATCGGCGGCATCAGCGCGCCTGTGGTCGGGTCAGGCGTTTGCCCGGCGTGGATCACCCGGGTCGCGAAGCCTTGGGAATTCTTGTCGTGCTGACTCATGCGAGGGATCTCCGCAATTGGTTGAGCATGTCGGTGCGGGTAATCAGGCCGTGGAAGCCCGAAGCATCGGCAATGATCGCGACGAGGCCGCGACTGAGCACCGCTTCAAGCTCGGCAAGGTTGGCACCGGGGGCGAGGGTTTGCAGTTTGTCGGTCATCACGCTGGACACCGATTGACTGAAGCGCGCGGCGTCTTCGTGCACCGGCAGCAGAATGTCCGATTCATCGATCACGCCGACCAGTTGTTTGCCTTCAACCAGCACTGGCAATTGCGAAACATCCGCCAGGCGCATGCGCTGGAACGCGGTCAGCAGGGTGTCGTCGGGGCCGACGCTGATCACGCGGCCATCTTCGAAGCGCCGGGCGATCAGATCGCGCAGGTCGCCATAGCGCTTGCGCTGCAACAGGCCCTGATCGGTCATCCACTGGTCGTTGTAGACCTTTGACAGATAGCGCGTGCCGGTGTCGCAGACGAAGCTGACCACGCGTTTCGGCTCGGTCTGTTCGCGGCAATAACGCAGCGCGGCGGCGAGCAGGGTGCCGGTCGACGAGCCACCGAGAATGCCTTCGGCGCGCAGCAACTGGCGGGCGTGGTCGAAGCTTTCTTCATCGCTGATCGAGTAGGCGTGGCGCACGCTGCTGAGGTCGGTGATTGACGGAATGAAATCTTCGCCGATGCCTTCCACCGCCCACGACCCGGGCGTCGGCATGGTGCCGTCGCGGCTGTACTGAGCCATCACCGAACCGACCGGGTCGGCGAGGACCATTTGCAGATCCGGTTGTACCCGTTTGAAGAAGCGGCTCAGCCCGGTCAGTGTGCCGGCGGAACCGACGCCAACCACGATCGCGTCCAGATCATGCTCGGTCTGCGCCCAGATCTCCGGCGCGGTGCTGCACTCGTGTGCCAGCGGGTTGGCGGGGTTGTTGAACTGGTCGGCGAAGAACGCGCCGGGAATGTCTTTCGCCAGTCGTGCGGCCACGTCCTGGTAATACTCGGGGTGGCCCTTGCCGACGTCCGAGCGGGTGATGTGCACTTCGGCACCCATGGCTTTCAAGTGCAGGACTTTCTCGGTGGACATCTTGTCCGGGACTACCAGCACCACGCGGTAGCCTTTGGCCCGGCCGACCAGCGCCAGACCCAGACCGGTGTTGCCGGCGGTGGCCTCGACGATGGTGCCACCCGGTTGCAGGCGCCCGTCGCGTTCAGCGGCATCGATCATCGCCAGACCGACGCGGTCCTTGATCGAGCCGCCGGGGTTTTGTGATTCCAGTTTGAGAAACAGTGTGCAGAGGCCGGTATCGAAGCGGGTAACTTGTACCAGCGGCGTATTGCCGATCAGCCCAAGTACGGCAGGGCGTGAATCCTTTGACATTTCTTCACCTCTTGTAGTGGTGTTGATCGCGTTCCATTCGCGGGGAAAAGCTCGCGTGCAACATAGGCTTAGACATGATCCGTCGCAACCTTTAACCCGCCGCTGCGCCAGCCATTTCGATCTAACCATAGAACAGAATCGCAGCCTGCAACGGCGCGGGTTTAGAGGGTTTACATCAAGGCGCCATCGAGTATTCAAAGGGCGTCGTGAGCTTCGCCTGCAGCTTGATCTGCAGATGAATATCCTGCAGGGCAAACCGTGTTTTCAGCGGAAAAACAGCTCACATCTGATCATGAGAGAAACTCGCGATCATCAAGATTAAAATGAGTTTGTCTCACTAGCGCTTGATCTCGACAATGGCCGCCATCAACAAGACATTGGAGTTGTTTGTCATGGCACTGGCCCATTCCCTCGGATTTCCGCGCATTGGTCGCGACCGCGAACTGAAAAAAGCGCAAGAGGCGTTCTGGAAAGGAGAACTGAACGAGGCCGGCCTGCGTGAAGTGGGTCGTGAACTGCGCAAGGCCCACTGGGACCTGCAGAAAAACGCCGGCATCGAGCTGCTGCCGGTAGGCGATTTCGCCTGGTACGACCAGGTGCTGACCCACTCGCTGATGTTCGGCGTGGTTCCCGAGCGCTTCCGTCCGCATGACGGCAAGGCCAGCCTGCAGACCCTGTTCAGCATGGCCCGTGGCGTCAGCGACAGCTGCTGCGGTGGTGCGCACGCACAGGAAATGACCAAGTGGTTCGACACCAACTACCACTATCTGGTCCCGGAATTCAGCGTTGATCAACAGTTCCAGCTCGGCTGGGAGCAGTTGTTCGAAGAGGTCGAAGAGGCCCGCGCACTGGGCCATAGCGTCAAACCGGTGATCATTGGCCCACTGACTTATCTATGGCTGGGCAAGGCCAAAGGCGCCGAGTTCGACAAGCTGGAATTGCTTGATCGTTTGCTGCCGCTGTACGGGCAGATCTTCGCCCGGCTGGCCGCACTCGGTGTGGAATGGGTGCAGATCGACGAGCCGATTCTGGTGCTCGACTTGCCGCAGGAGTGGAAGAATGCTTTCGAGCGTGCCTACAACCAGATCCAGCGTGATCCGCTGGAAAAACTGCTCGCCACCTACTTCGGCGGTCTGGAAGAGAACCTCGGTCTGGCCGCCAATCTGCCGGTCGATGGTTTGCACATCGATCTGGTGCGCGCAGCAGAACAGTACCCGACCATCCTCGATCGCCTGCCGGCCTACAAAGTGCTGTCGCTGGGTGTGGTCAACGGCCGCAACGTCTGGCGCTGCGATCTGGAACATGCGCTGGCGACGTTGCAGCATGCGCATGAGCGTCTGGGGGATCGGTTGTGGGTCGCGCCATCGTGCTCGTTGCTGCACAGCCCAGTGGATCTGAACCGCGAAGACCAGCTCGATGCCGAGCTGAAAAGCTGGCTGGCGTTTGCCGTGCAGAAGTGCGAGGAAGTCGCCGTGCTGGCGCAGGCGGCCAGCGAGCCGGAAGCGCCGAAAGTGCTGCGCGCCTTGGCCCAAAGTCGCTCGGTACAGACCAGCCGCGCCGCCTCGCCTCGTATTCACAAACCGGCAGTGCAGGCCCGTGTGGCGGCCATTACTGCACAGGATAGCCAGCGCCAATCGCCATTTACCCAGCGCATCGCCCAACAGCGCGCCGGTCTCGATCTGCCGCTGTTTCCGACCACGACTATCGGATCGTTTCCGCAAACTGCGTCGATCCGCCTGGCGCGTCAGTCGTTCAAGCAGGGCAAGCTAAGCGAAGCCGAATACACCGAAGCCATGTACAGCGAGATCCGTCACGCCGTGCAAATTCAGGAGCAGTTGGGCCTCGACGTGCTGGTGCACGGTGAAGCCGAGCGCAACGACATGGTCGAGTACTTCGCCGAGCAACTCGACGGCTACGTATTCACCCGTTTCGGCTGGGTGCAGAGCTATGGTTCGCGTTGCGTGAAACCGGCGGTGATCTTCGGTGATCTGAGTCGTCCGCAAGCCATGACCGTGGAGTGGATCCGTTACGCCCAGGGCCTGACCGGCAAGGTCATGAAAGGCATGCTGACGGGACCTGTGACCATGCTGATGTGGTCGTTCCCGCGCGAAGATGTGTCCCGTGAAGTGCAGGTGCGGCAACTGGCGCTGGCGCTCCGTGACGAAGTGGTGGATCTGGAGTCCGCCGGGATCAAAATCGTGCAGATCGACGAAGCCGCATTCCGCGAAGGCCTGCCGCTGCGCCGCGCGCAATGGCAGCACTATCTGGACTGGGCAACCGAAGCGTTCCGCCTGTGTGCCTCCGGTGTACGCGACGAAACGCAGATCCATACGCACATGTGCTACAGCGAATTCAATGATGTGATCGAGTCCATCGCCGCCATGGACGCCGACGTGATCACCATCGAAACCTCGCGTTCGGACATGGAACTGCTGGAGGCATTCGAGGCCTTCGATTACCCGAACGAGATCGGCCCGGGCGTCTACGACATTCACTCGCCGCGGGTGCCGGATGCTTCGGAAATGGCCAATCTTCTGCGCAAGGCGGCTCAGCGAGTTCCGGCCGAGCGGTTGTGGGTCAACCCGGATTGCGGTCTGAAAACCCGTGGCTGGCCGGAGACTGAAGCGGCGCTGGTGCACATGGTTGCCGCCGCCCGCCAGCTCCGCAAAGAACTGGCCTGAGAGGACAACCACCAAAACCTGTGGGAGCGGGCTTGCTCGCGAAAGCGGAGTGTCAGCTAAATAATTTTCGACTGACACTCCGCCTTCGCGAGCAAGCCCGCTCCCACACTGGGTTCAGTGATTGGTCAGTGACGGCTCATCAAGCCGTGCAACACACCGAGGCGCAGCCCCGGTTCCGACGGCACCATCTGCGAAATGCCAAACACCTTGAACGCCGCCAGCATCAGCACCAGCCCTCCCGGGAGGATGCTCTGGCGATGCGGTTGCAGACCGGCGAGCTTCAGTTGTTGAACGTTCTTCACCTTCAGCAGCAACAGCGACAGGCGCAACAACCCGCCATAGGTAATGCCGTCCTGACCGAAATCGTTCAAGCGATTGGCTTTAAGCACCTTCGCCAGCATCCGCGCCGTGCCGGAGGAACCAATGGTCTGCTGCCAGCCCTGAGCGCGATAGCGGCGGGCGACTTTTTCGAATTGCAGGATCGCCACGCGCTCGGCTTCTTGCAGTGCGCCGGGAGCAATGCGCCCGTCGGGGAAATAGCGTGCGCCCAGGCTACCGCTGCCAATGGCGATGCTTTCGGTGAGCAGCGGTTGCGACCCCTGGCCGAGAATCAGCTCGGTGGAACCACCACCGATGTCGACCACCAGACGCATGTCTTCTGCATCCGGCAGGGTATGAGCGACGCCGGCATAGACCAGTTGCGCCTCTTCATGGCCGGAAATGACGTCGATGCGAAACCCGAGATGGCGTTCGGCACTGTGCAGAAACAACTGCGCATTGTCGGCCTCGCGCACCGCGCTGGTCGCCACTGCCCGCACCTTGCCGGCCTCGAAGCCGCGCAGTTTCTTGCCGAACCGCGCCAGCGCCTGCCAGCCACGATCCAGCGCCATTTCGTCCAGCGCACCGCCGTCGAAGCCCTCGGCCAGCCGCACCGGTTCACGCAGGGTTTTGATCTCCTGAATCATGAAACCCTTACGGCTGCGCACCGACTGACCGATCATCATCCGAAATGCATTCGAACCCAGGTCGATGGCGGCAAACAGCGAGGCGTCTTCTTTCATGGGAATCCCTGCAAAGCATCCGTCGAAGGCTCAAGACGGTTTGCGAGGATTCTGCGGTGCGCTTGATGACATTCTGATGACGGGGCAGGGGCGGTTCAGTGAATTGTTGGTTGTCATGACACTGTCATTATCCGGCGCCTATCCTGAACCCATACATCGCGTGTTCTTAAAGTTTTTGCTGCCTCTTTGGGCAGCTTTTTTTTGCCTGAAATTCGGCATGTTTCCCCCAAGCCGACACCAAACCCTGTAGGAGCTGCAGCAGGCTGCGATCTTTTGATTTTGGTTTTTACAAACAAAAGCAAGATCAAAAGATCGCAGCCTGCGGCAGCTCCTACACGGTTATATCAGCAGGTTTGCGGAGTGTATTTGCAATTTTCCGTGAGGGTTGGCTAATATACGATCCATATACACTTCGTATCGGATTCGGATATGGGCATCGTAAAGATTTCAGAAGACATGCACGAGAACCTGCGCATCTCCAGCAACGCGCTCAGCCGCTCGATCAACGCGCAGGCCGAGCACTGGATGCGCATCGGCATGCTCGCCGAGCTGCACCCCAACCTCGACCACAGCGCCATTTGCCGCTTGCTGATCCGCGCCGAACAGAACGGCGGGCTGGATCTGCATCAACTGACTCAGGAAGCCGTCAGCGCATGAGAAATCAGATCAAGATCAATACCCCTGCGGAAATCGCGAAGTCGCGTGCGGCGGGCAAACTCGCCGCCGAAGTGCTGGCGATGCTGGTGCCGCACGTCAAGGCTGGGGTGACGACCGATGAGCTGGATCGGTTGTGCAACGATTACATCGTCAACGTGCAGAAAGCGATTCCGGCCAACGTCGGTTATCACGGTTTCCCGAAAACCGTCTGCGCCTCGGTCAACGATGTGGTGTGCCACGGCATCCCCTCGGGCACGCCGCTGAAGGATGGCGACATCGTCAACCTCGACATCGCGGTAATCAAGGATGGCTGGTTCGGCGACACCAGCCGCATGTACGTGGTCGGCGAGGCGACGCCTGAAGCACAACACCTGATCAAGACCACCTACGACGCCATGTGTGCCGGCATCCGCATGGTGCGTCCGGGCGCGACACTGGGCGACATCGGTCATGCGATCCAGAGCCTGGCGGAGAGCGAAGGTTTCAGCGTGGTGCGCGAGTACTGCGGGCATGGCATTGGCAAGGTGTATCACGATGAGCCGCAGATCCTGCATTACGGTTTTCCCAATCAGGGCATGAAGCTCAAGGCGGGGATGATCTTCACCGTCGAACCCATGCTCAATGCCGGCAAGCGCCATGTGAAGAACATGCCGGATGGCTGGACGGTGCTGACCAAGGATGGCTCGCTGTCGGCGCAGTGGGAGCATATGGTCGCGGTGACCGAAACCGGCTTCGAAATTCTCACGGCGTGGCCGGACGAGATAGAAGGATTCACCCCGATCAACTGAGTGGCACCGTTGGATTGCAATCTCATGTAGGAGCTGCCGCAGGCTGCGATCTTTTGATCTTTGAAAAGCAAAATCAAAAGATCGCAGCCTGCGGCAGCTCCTACACGGATTCTCAGTGGGAGCCGGCGGCTTTGTTGAGGTCGCTTTCGGTCCATTCGGTGTAGACGCAGGCGTCGGCAGTGGCCCAGCGCACGTGCACCGGATCACCGGCCTTTAGCGGCATGCCGGCTGCGGACAATGCCTTCACCGTCATCGAAGTCCCGCCCGAAGTGACCACACTGCAGGTCTGGCTCTCACCAAGAAACAACACCTCCACCACCTTAGCCGACACCTCATTCCAACCCGCCGCCAACGGCTCTTCGCTCGCCTGTTGCACGCTCAGCGCCACCGCCTTTTCCGGACGCACCATCAGCAGTATCTCCTGATCGGTGTGCAACCCAGCGGTCAGTCGAATCGACAATGACTGTCCTTCAAACGAAGCCGCCGCATTGCCGTGCGCCTTTAGCTTGAGGAAGTTCGAGTTGCCGAGGAACGACGCGACAAACGCGTTCGGCGGATTCTGATAAAGGTCATAACCGCTGCCCAGACCGACAATCTTGCCATGACTGAAAATCGCGATGCGCTGCGACAGACGCATGGCTTCTTCCTGATCGTGGGTCACGTAGACGATGGTGATGCCCAGGCGCCGATGCAATTGGCGCAGTTCATCCTGCAGGTCTTCACGCAGTTTTTTGTCCAGCGCACCGAGCGGTTCGTCCATCAACAGAATGCGTGGCTCGTAGACCAGCGCCCGGGCGATGGCGACGCGTTGCTGTTGCCCGCCAGAGAGTTGCGAAGGGCGGCGATGGGCGAATTGTTCGAGCTGCACCAGTTTCAACATCGCATCGACACGTTTGTCACGTTCGGCGGCGGCGAGTTTGCGGATCGCCAGCGGGAAGGCGATGTTGTCGCGCACCGACAGATGCGGGAACAGAGAATAACGCTGGAACACCATGCCGATGTCGCGCTTGTGCGGCGGCACGTTGACCAGCGACTGACCGTTGACCAGGATCTCGCCGCTGCTGGGGGTTTCGAACCCGGCGAGCATCGACAGCGTGGTGCTTTTGCCCGAGCCGCTGGAGCCGAGGAAGGTCAGGAACTCGCCGTCCTTGATGTCCAGCGAGATGTTGTCGACGGCGGCAAAGTCGCCGTAGTGCTTGTTCAGATTGCGCAGGCTGACCAGGGGTTTGTCGCTCTGCTGGGATGCGTCTTTGATCACGGCACTCATGTCGTACTCCTGGGCGCTCAGGCGCTGATTTCGTTGCGCCGGCGCAGCGCGGCGGCGATCACCATGACCAATACCGACAGGCCGATCAGCAGCGTCGAAGCGACGGCGATCACCGGGGTCAGGTCCTGGCGCAGGGTGGTCCACATTTTCACGGGAAGGGTTTGCAGGGTCGGGCTGGCCATCATCACGCTGAGCACCACTTCGTCCCACGACACCAGAAAGGCGAAGAGGGCGCCGGCGACCATGCCCGGGCGGATCGCCGGGAACGTCACCTTGAACACCGCTTGCAGGCGTGTGGCACCGCAGATCACCGCCGCGTCTTCAATCGACTGATCGAACAGCTTCAGCGAGTTGATGATCGAGATGATGGTGAACGGCAGCGCGACGATCACATGGCTGACCACAAAGGCGAACATGGTCCCGGTGTAACCGAGCTTGAGAAACAGCGCGTACACCGCCACCGCGATGATGACCAGCGGCACGATCATCGGCAGGGTGAACAGGCCGTAGAGCATTTCCCGACCGGGGAAGCGCCCGCGCACCAGAGCAAACGCGGTTGGCAGACCGAGGGCCACGGCACAGATCGTGGTCAGCACGGCAACCTTGAGGCTGGCCGCAGCGGCGTTCATCCAGTCGGCGTTGGAGAAGAACTGGCCGTACCATTTCAGCGTCCAGCCCGGCGGCGGGAACACCAGCCACTGCGACGAGCCGAACGACAGCAGGACGATGAACACGATCGGCAACAGCAGGAACAGGCCGATCAAACCGGTGGTGGCGTAGAGGCCGAAACGCATCCGCCGGCTCATGGCATTGGGAGTCAGGAGCATCTCGATTTACCTCGCGTTGCTGGCGCCAACCGGGGATTCCGGCTGAAGCTTCAGGTAGAAGTAGAACAGCACCAGCGTGATCGCGATCAGCAGCGCGGCGCCGGCACTGGCCAGGCCCCAGTTGAGGAACGATTGCACCTGCTGAATGATGAACTCCGGCAGCATCATGTTCTGCGCCCCGCCGAGCAGTGCCGGGGTGACGTAGTAACCGAGCGACATCACGAACACCATCAACCCGCCGGACGCCAGGCCTGGCCGGCACAGCGGCAGGAACACCCGGAAGAAGTTGGTCCACGGGCTGGCGCCGCAGATCGAACCGGCCTGCAGAATCATCGGGTCGATGGCCTGCATGGTCGCCTGCAGCGGCAGGACGATGAACGGGATCATGATGTAGCTCATGCCGATCACCACACCGGTCAGGTTGTGCACCATTTCCAGCGGCTGATCGATGATCCCCAGCGCCATCAGTGCCTTGTTGATCACCCCCGAGGCCTGCAGCAATACCAGCCACGAATAGGTGCGGGCGAGCAGGCTGGTCCACATCGACAGCAGCACGATGTTGAGGATCCAGCGGCCCCAGCCGCGCGGTACCAGAGTGATCGCCCAAGCCAGCGGGAAGCCCAGCAACAGGCTGAAAATCGTCACCAGCCCGGCCACCGAAAAGGTGTTGAGCAGCACCCGTGCATACGCCGAGTTGGCGAACAGTTGTTCATAGTTGCCAAGGCCCGGGGTCGGTTCCAGTACGCCGCGCAACAGCAGGCCAATCAACGGCGCGAGAAAGAACAGGCCGAGGAACAGCAGTGCCGGGAGCAAGTTGCCGGCACCTTTCCAGCGTTGTCTGAAGGTGGGGGTCGAGCCGGCAGCGCCGGTGGCGCTCCCGGTCACCGTTGCAGGACGGGGCGCAGCAGCCGCCATTTTCATTTGACCAGCCATTCGTTCCACCGTGTCGCGATGGCTTGGCCGTTCTTGGCCCAGTACGCGAAATCAAGAGTGATCTGATCCTTGGCGTAGGCAGTCGGCAGGTTCGGGGCCAGTACCGAGTCCAGACGCGCCACGCTGTCGACGTTGACCGGGGCGTAGGCGGTCAGGTTGGAGAAGTCCGCCTGGCCTTTGGCACTGCTGGCATTGGCCAGAAACTTCATCGCCGCGTCCTTGTTTTTCGAGCCTTTTGGAATCACCAGAATGTCGGCCATGACCAGGTTCTGTTTCCAGCTCACGCCGACCGGTGCGCCGTCTTCCTGCAGCGCGTGAATCCGGCCGTTCCAGAACTGGCCCATGCTCGCTTCACCGGAGGCCAGCAGTTGCTGCGACTGCGCGCCGCCGCCCCACCAGACGATGTCTTTCTTGATGGTGTCGAGTTTCTTGAAGGCGCGATCCAGATCCAGCGGGTAGAGCTTGTCGGCCGGCACGCCGTCGGCCAGCAGCGCCAGTTCGAGCACGCCTGGGCTTGGCCATTTATAGAGCGCGCGTTTGCCGGGGTAGGTCTTGGTGTCGAACAGCGCGGTCCAGTCTTGCGGCTTGGCCGCGCCGAGCTTGCCTTCGTTGTAGCCGAGGACGAAGGAGAAGAAGAACGAGCCGACGCCGTAATCGCTGACGAAACGCGGGTCGATCTTGTCGCGCTGGATGACTTTGAAATCGAGGGGTTCGAGCAGGCCTTCAGCGGCGGCGCGCAGGGCGAAATCGGCTTCGACATCGACCACGTCCCACTGCACGTTGCCGCTTTCGACCATGGCCTTGAGTTTGCCGTAGTCGGTCGGGCCGTCCTGCACCACGGTGATGCCGCTGGCCTTGCTGAACGGATCGGCCCAGGCCTGTTTCTGCGCATCCTGGGTGCTACCGCCCCAGCTGACGAAGTTCACGCTTTCGGCGGCCATTGCAGCCTGGCCGGTCACGCTCAGCAGTCCCGCAAAAAAGATCGCGGTTGCAGCTTTGTTTAACACCATTTTTACGCCCTCATTGTTGTGTTTTTGAGCGGGCTTGCGTTGTTGCCCGCCTGTCGGGAGCAGTAGCCGGACGGTTTTTCAGGTCGTCCGGTCTATGGAATATCATATTATGGTATTCCAAACTTTGTGCAAGCACTTTGCCTTACCGGTTATCTGTTGATTCTGGTTTTTTGCCCGTGCTCGGCACGAGTCATAGGGCGCACTTTAGAACCAGCCCCTCACCCCAGCCCTCTCCCAATGGGAGAGGGGAAAGGGAGCCGATCTCCATGCTGTTTAAAACTTGAGTTCGACTCGCAGTTTCAGGTCGATGTATAGCGGTAGAACAACTCGGTCGGCTCCCTCTACCTCCGGGAGAGGGCTGGGGTGAGGGCAGTGTTATTCGCTGAAGGGGATGCTCTCGACCACTTCCAGGTCATACCCGGTCAACCCGGCATATTTGAGCGGCGGCCCCAGATGCCGCAGCTTGCCCACCCCCAGGTTCTGCAGAATCTGCGCCCCGGTACCGACCTCCGAATAAATCCGCGATTGCGAGCGGCTGAACTGTCGTGGCGGCTGGGTCAATTGCGGCACGCGCTCCAGCAATGCCTGCGACGATTCATGGTTGGCCAACACTACGACCACGCCATGCCCTTCCGCCGCGACCCGTTGCAGCGCCGCCCACAGCGTCCAGTTGCTCGGCCCGCTGTACTCGGCGCCGACCAGATCACGCAGCGGATCAATCACATGCACGCGCACCAGTGTCGGTTCCTCGCGACGCAGATCGCCCATCACCATCGCCATGTGCACGCCACCCTCGATGCGGTCTTCAAAGGTGATCAGACGGAAAGTGCCGTGCACCGTCGGCAACTCGCGCTCGCCGATGCGTTCGATGGTGTGCTCGGTGCTGAGGCGGTAGTGGATCAGGTCGGCGATGGTGCCGATCCTGATCCCGTGCTTGCGGGCGAACACTTCCAGGTCCGGGCGGCGAGCCATGGTGCCGTCGTCGTTCATCACTTCGACGATCACCGAGGCTGGGGTGAAACCGGCGAGGCGGGCGAGGTCGCAGCCGGCTTCGGTGTGGCCGGCGCGGGTCAGCACGCCGCCTTCCTTGGCGCGCAGCGGGAAGATGTGCCCAGGCTGCACCAGGTCTTCGGCCCGGGCGTCTTTAGCGACGGCGGCCGCGACCGTACGCGCACGGTCAGCCGCAGAAATGCCAGTAGTCACGCCCACCGCGGCTTCAATCGATACGGTGAACGCGGTGCTGAACACACTGCCGTTGCTCGGCACCATCTGCTCAAGGCCTAGGCGCTGGCAGTGTTCGTCGGTCAACGTCAGGCAGATCAACCCGCGTGCTTCACGGGCCATGAAGCTGATGGCCTCGGGCGTGCAGCAGTCGGCGGCCAGCAGCAGGTCGCCTTCGTTTTCCCGATCTTCGTCATCGACCAGCAGGACCATTTTGCCGAGGCGATAATCTTCGAGGATTTCTTCGATGCTGTTGAAGGCCATGCTGGACTCTCAGGGTTGGTTGCAAATAATATTGGTATACCATAATACAAAATCAACAAAGAGATCACTATGAAGGCGTACTGGATTGCCCACGTGGATGTCGACGACACCGAGCACTACAGCCAATACACCCAGCGCGCACCGGCAGCCTTCGCCGCGTTCGGCGCGAAATTTCTGGCCCGGGGCGGACGCAGCGAAGCGCTGGAGGGCAGGGCTACTCCTCAGCGTAGCGTGGTGATCGAATTCGAGAGCTACGAGCAAGCGCTGGCGTGCTACCACTCGGCGGCGTATCAGGAGGCGAAACGTTATCGCGAGGAATGGGCGAGGGCGGAGATCGTCATCGTAGAAGGCATCGCGCCGTAACCCCTGTAGGAGCTGCCGCAGGCTGCGATCTTTTGATCTTGATTCTAAAAACAAGATCAAAAGATCGCAGCCTGCGGCAGCTCCTACAGGGATTTGGGGTGTGAGGGAATGTGGGGCACCGGCAGGGTGGGATGTGATCAGCGGATAAAGTGGATCTTCCCGCTGTCATCATTGCCCATGTAGATCCCATACACCCCGGCCTGACGCTCCTCGATGTAACGCTCGAGAATCTGCCGGATCGCCGGGTAATAGATCTGCTCCCACGGAATGTCCTCAGGGGCGAAGAATTTGTAGTCGAGGGTTTCCGGGCCGTACTGCCCGGTGATCTCCAGCGCGATTGCGCGGAAGATGATGTACACCTCGCTGATCTTCGGCACGCTGAAAATCGAATACGGCGAGACGATTTCCGCGCGCACGCCGCTTTCTTCCCAGACTTCACGCAGCGCCGCCTGCTCGGTGGTTTCGCCGCTTTCCATGAAACCGGCGGGCAGGGTCCAGGTGCCCGGGCGTGGCGGGATCGCCCGTTGGCACAAGAGGTATTTGCCGTCCTGCTCGATGATGCAGCCGGCGATGATTTTCGGGTTTACATAGTGGATGTAGCCGCAGCCGCGGCACATCAGGCGCTCGTGCGTATCGCCCGGCGGTACCTGCTGACCGAGGTCAGGGCCACCGCATTTCGGGCAAAAGCTCGGGCTGAACATGTCAGTGACCTATACGCGGTTCTTTCAGCGCGATGGGCAGGGTGATGTTCGGCGTGGCGCCGGTCTCTTCCTGTTTGCGCTTGAGGTAGTCGAGGGCCACGGCGGCGGCCGCGCGTACGTGATCGACACAGGCCTGATGCGCCGCCAGCGGATCGCCGCTCTTGATCGCCTCGACCATTTTTTCCATCTCGTGGTTACTGGCGCCGCGACGGTTTTCCTGGGACACCGAGGTCGCCCGCAGGTAGCTGATGCGCGCCTGCAACTGGCGCAATTGAGTGGCCGCAACGTGGTTGCCCGAGCCTTCGAGCAGGACGTCGTAGAAGCCCTGCACCGAGTCGATCACCTGCTGCAGTTCGCCGTCCTTGAGCGCCTTGCGGTTCTCGTCGAGGGCTTTTTCCAGGGCCTTGATGTCCTTGGCCTTGGCACGCAAGGTGAACAGCTGGACGATCAGGCCTTCAAGCACGCAGCGCAGCTCATAGATGTCGACCGCATCGGCGAGGGTGATGATCGCCACCCGTGGGCCTTTGGCATCGGCGAACTCGACCAGACCTTCGGACTCCAGGTGACGCAGCGCTTCGCGCACCGATGTGCGGCTGACACCGAGGCGATCGCACAGATCGCGTTCGACCAGACGATCACCGGGCATGAGCTGAAAATTCATGATCGCGCTACGCAGTTTATCCAGCACGATTTCGCGCAGGGTAACGGGGTTGCGATTGACCTTGAAGCTGTCGTCGAGTGGCTGGCGTTTCATGGGGTCCGCTCTTGAAGTTGGCTGTCCATGCCAGACGGGCATCTAAACAGCCGAGGGGTTAACTGGAGGTCTCGGCGTCGGCTTCGGCGAAGGCTTCACGGGCGAGCCGGAAACTGTCCACGGCTGCCGGGACGCCGCAATAAATACCGACCTGAAGCAGAATTTCGCGTATTTGCTCACGACTCAGGCCGTTACGCAAGGCGCCGCGCACATGCAGCTTGAGTTCGTGCGGACGGTTGAGCGCCGAGATCATCGCCAGGTTGATCATGCTGCGCTCCTTGAGCGACAAACCCTCACGGCCCCAGACATGGCCCCAGCAGTATTCGGTGACCATTTCCTGCAGTGGGCGGGTGAAGTCGTCGGCGTTGTCGATGGAGCGCTGCACATAGGCTTCGCCCAGCACCTGGGTGCGGATCTTCAGGCCTTTTTCGTACTTTTCGTTGCTCATAAATCTCCCTCACACACACACACATTGCCCTGTAGGAGCTGCCGAAGGCTGCGATCTTTTGATCTTGCTCTTAAAAATCAAAGTCAAAAGATCGCAGCCTGCGGCAGCTCCTACAGGGATTGTGTTTATCCATCAGGCCAGGGTTGGCAACGGCCCGAGCTTGCCCTTGTGATAAATCATCGGCGTCACCGGTTGCTCGGGCAGGATCAGGTTCTTCACCGCGCCGACAATGATCGCGTGATCACCACCGTCGTATTCACGCCACAACTCGCACTCGATGATTGCCGTGGCCTTGGCGAGGATCGGGTTACCGAGTTCGCTCAAATGCCACTCGATGCCGTTAGCCTTGTCCTTGCCTTTACCGGCGAAAGCGTAGGCCTCGGCGGTCTGGTCGGCGGACAGCAAATGGATCGCGAACTTCTTGCTGTCGCGCAGCACCGGGTAGGTGTCGGAAGCGTAGTTGGGGCAGAACAGCACCAGCGCCGGATCAATCGACAGCGCGCTGAAGGCGCTGGCGGTGATGCCGACGATGCCGCCCTCCGGGTCGAGGGTGGTGACCACCGTGACTCCGGACGGAAACGAGCTCATGACGTCTTTGTAAATGCCGGGTTCGATCATGTCGCAGGACTCCTAGCGCATCACAAACGGATCAGGCATCGGGGCCTGAGAGAGATTGATCCACACCGTTTTCAGTTCGGTGTAGGCCAGCACCGAATCGATGCCGCTTTCGCGTCCATAGCCACTGTTCTTGAAGCCGCCGATCGGCGCCATCGCCGACACCGCACGGTAGGTATTGACCCAGATGATCCCCGAACGCACATCCCGCGCCAAGCGATGGGCACGGCCCAGATCGCGTGTCCAGATGCCGGCGGCGAGGCCGAACTGCGAGTCGTTGGCGATCGCCAGCGCTTCGGCTTCATCTTTGAAGCGAATCACTGAAGCCACCGGGCCGAAGACTTCTTCCTGCATGATCTTCATCGAGTTGCAATCGCACTCGAACAGCGTCGGCTCGTAGAACCAGCCGTCACCGAGATTAGTCGGACGCTTGCCGCCGGTGCGCAACCGCGCGCCTTCAGCAAGGGCGTCAGCCACCAGACCTTCGACCACCGCCAATTGCTGCGCAGTAGCCATCGGGCCCATTTCGCTGTGATCTTCCTGCGGGTTGCCGATGCGGATGCGCTGGGCGCGTTCGACCAGGCGGTTGACGAACTCGTCGTAGATTTCGTCCTGCACCAACAAACGTGAGCCGGACACGCAGCTCTGGCCCGAGGCCGCATAGATCCCGGCAATCGCGCCGTTGATCGCGCTGTCCAGATCGGCGTCGGCGAAGATGATGTTCGGCGATTTGCCGCCGAGTTCCAGCGACAGTTTGGCGAAGTTTTCGGCGCTGCTGCGCACCACGTGCCGGGCCGTGGCCGCGCCGCCGGTGAAGGCGATCTTGCGGATCAGCGGATGACGGGTGAGGGCGGCGCCGGTGCTTGGGCCGTAACCGGTGACGACGTTGACCACGCCCGGCGGAATTCCGGCTTCGAGGGCCAGACGTGCCAGCTCAAGGATGGTCGCCGAGGCGTGTTCGGAAGGCTTGATCACGATGGTGTTGCCGGCGGCGAGGGCCGGGGCCAGTTTGATCGCGGTCAGGTATAGCGGGCTGTTCCACGGAATGATCGCGGCAACCACACCCATCGCTTCGTGCACGGTGTAGGCAAACAGGTCGGGCTTGTCCAGCGGCAGGGTGCCGCCTTCGAGCTTGTCGGCCAGGCCTGCGGTGTAGTGGAAGAACTCCGGCAGATAGCCGACCTGACCACGGGTTTCGCGGATCAGTTTGCCGTTGTCGCGGCTTTCCAGCTGCGCCAGTTGTTCCTTGTTTTCCGCGATCAGGTCACCGAGACGGCGCAGCAGTTTGCCGCGTGCGGTGGCGGTGAGGCCGCGCCAGGCCGGGCTGTCGAAAGCCGTCTGCGCCGCTTGCACGGCGCGTTCGACGTCAGCTTCACCGGCGTCAGGCAGTTCGGCCCAGGCTTGCGCGCTGGCCGGGTTGAGGCTTTCGAAGGTCTTGCCGGAGAGGGCGTCGACCCATTCTCCGCCGATGCACATCTGGAAGCGTGCGAGTGTCATGCAACGATCCCCTTTATATGGTTTTGTCGGGAGTGTGCGTATTCGAGGAATTCCAGCAGCGTTTGGTTGACCAGGCGCGGCGACTCTACCGGCATCATATGCCGTTGCTCGGGCAGCACCGCAACCTTCGCGCCGGGGATGCGTCGGGCCAGTTGCTCGGCCATTTCCGGGGTGGAACCGGGGTCGAGTTCGCCGGTGGCGATCAGCGTCGGCGCCTGGATGCTGCCGAGGTCGTCGGCGCGGTACATGTCCTGCGTGGCGAACAATTCGTAGGTGGTCAGGTAACCCTGCGGGTCGTTGCCGGCCAGGGTCTGACGAATGGCTGCGATCTGCGCCGGGTTGGCCGCCTGATATTCACGGCTGAACCAGCGCGACAGCGCCGCTTCGGCGTTGGCATCCGGGCCGTGCTCAGCGGCCTGCGCGGTACGGGCGATAACCCCGGCGCGCTGTTCTTCACTGCGGTTGAACACGCTGTTAAGCACCACCAGGCTTTGCAGGCGCTCCGGGTAGTGCAGGGCAAACGCCCGTGCCACCAGTCCGCCCATGGAGAAACCGATCACCGCTGCCTGGGGCAGACTCAGGTGATCGAGCAGCTCCAGCAACTGATCGGCATAACCGAGCAGGCCGGTGCCGCTGGCCGGGCGCGGGCTGGCGCCGTGGCCGAGCATGTCGTAGGCGATCACCCGGTACTGGGCAGACAGGCCAACGATCTGGCCGCCCCACATTTCTTTGTTCAGGCCCACGCCGTGGATCAAGACCACGGGCTGGCCTTGGCCGGTCGCCAGGTAACTGGTGCCAGCCGGGGTGAGTTCAGCGGTGAGCCGAATCATGGAGCGCTCCTGCAATGCCTTTTTATTGTGATTACTGGGCTTTTTCGGCGGCCAGTTCTTCCAGATCGATGTAGCGGTTGCCGATGCGCGGGTGCAGGCGACCACCGTCGGCGCACCCGAGCACCACCACGATTTCGTCGGCACGCGGCGCGTCCTCGATCTGCATTTCCAGCGTGATGTAGTGCGAACGCAGACCTTCGTCGTCCTTGTGCATCATCGGGATCTGGATTGAAGTGCCCGGGCCGCCGCGCTTGTTGGTGAAGCTCAGGTAGCTCTTGGCCTTGACTGCCTCGCGGTAGTGATTACCGAAGCGCAGGGTATGGATCACCGCCGAGGCGTGTTCGATCTCGCCGTCAGCGCCGACCACTGCCGCTTTGCCGTACGCCTCGATCTTCTCGGCACCGCCGATGATGCTCACCAGACGCTCGACCATCATGGCGCCGAGGTCGGAGCAGTTGGCGCGGATCTGCGGTTTCAGATCCTCGACGAAGCCGTTGCCGACCCACGGGTTCTTCATCACCACGGCCAGCCCGACCATGGTCACCGGCTTGTCCGTGGCCTTGCCGCCTTCGATGAAGGTTTCTTCGACATAGCTGACGATCTTGCGAATTTCGAAACTCATGAGCTGCTCCGTAGGGGGATTGAGAGTGTCTGTGCGTCTGATGGTATACCATAATACCGATCGTGCAAGTCCCCCGCGCAAGATTTGCCGGATCCATCCGGCGAATGGCGGTGTATTCACCTTCCATCCTCATCAATCCACCACGACGCGATATCGATGTAGGAGCTGCGGCACGCTGCGATCTTTTGATCTTGTTTTTAAAGACCCGGATCAAAAGATCGCAGCGTGCCGCAGCTCCTACAGGGGGTTGTGTCGGGACCATCCGGTTAACAAAAGATAACGTGGCGCCGATTGTCAGACGTTTCCAAAGCCCGATAGGATGAGCCAGCTTCCCAAGGCGCTCTGGACTGCGGGTTTCACGGCTATGCTTGTGACCTGTCAGTCACCACGAGCACCCTTGCGGCGCCCTAAGGCCCAATGGCCTAACAATAATAAATAGGGGAAGGTCTATGAGTCGTTGCCGCCCGCCGGCGTTTCGCAACACCGCGTTGCTGGCCACAGCCCTCACATTGCTGGGCTGTGCTGCCTTGTCGGCACCCGTGCTGGCCGCCGAAGCGCCCGCCGACGGGGTGTATTCCACCGAATCGGCCAAAGCCGCCAAAAGCCTGATACTCGATGTTGTCCACGCCGGCACCCGCTTGGTGGCGGTGGGTGATCGCGGGCACATTCTCTATTCCGATGACCAGGGCAAGACCTGGACCCAGGCCAAGGTGCCGACCCGGCAACTGCTGACGGCCGTGTATTTCGTCGACGACAAGCACGGCTGGGCGGTCGGCCACGACGCGCAGATCCTCGCCAGCGAAGACGGCGGCCTGACCTGGAGCAAACAGTTCGAAGACCTCAAGCGCGAAGCGCCGCTGCTCGACGTCTGGTTCCAGGACGTCAATCACGGTGTTGCGGTCGGCGCTTACGGTGCGCTGCTGGAAACCACCGACGGCGGCAAGAACTGGCAAGACGTCAGCGACCGCCTCGACAATCAGGATCAGTTCCACCTCAACGCCATCGCGGCGGTCAAGGACGCCGGGCTGTTCATCGTCGGCGAGCAGGGCAGCATGTTCCGCTCCCCGGACTGGGGCCAGACCTGGGAGAAACTCCAGGGCCCGTATCAAGGCTCGCTGTTCGGCGTGATCGGCACCGCGCAAGCGGAAACCCTGTTGGCCTACGGCCTGCGCGGCAACCTCTACCGCTCCAGCGACTTCGGCAGCACCTGGCAGCAGGTCGAACTCAAGGCCGCGCGCGGTGCGCTGGAGTTCGGTCTGTCCGGCGCCACGCTGCTCGCCGACGGCTCGATCGTGATCGTCGGCAACGGCGGCTCGGTGATCAGCAGCAGCGACAACGGCGAAACCTTCAGCGTGTTCAACCGCCCGGACCGCATCTCGCTGTCCTCGGTGACGGCGGCCGGCGACGGCAATCTGATTCTGACCGGGCAGGGCGGAGTGCACACCACACAGCCCAACGGCGCCGAAATCAATAATAAGAAGGCGGGGCTATGACTTCCTTGAGCACTCATCATCAGGACAAAGCGACGTTCCTCGAACGTCTGATTTTCAACAACCGCCCGGCCGTGATCCTGATCTGCCTGGTGGTCAGCGTCTTCCTGTTCTGGCAGGCCACGCTGATTCGCCCATCCACCAGTTTCGAAAAAATGATCCCGCTCAAGCATCCGTTCATCGAGAAGATGATGGAGCACCGCAACGATCTGGCGAACCTGGGCAACACCGTACGCATTTCGGTGGAAGCCAAGGACGGCGACATCTTCTCCAGGGAGTACATGGAGACCCTTCGCCAGATCAACGACGAGGTGTTCTACATCTCCGGCGTCGACCGCTCCGGCCTCAAGTCGCTGTGGAGCCCGAGCGTACGCTGGACCGAAGTGACCGAAGAGGGCTTTGCCGGCGGTGAAGTGATTCCGCAGAGCTACGACGGCTCGCCGGACAGCCTCGACATGCTGCGCAACAACGTGCTCAAGTCGGGCCAGGTCGGGCGGCTGGTGTCCAATGACTTCAAGTCGAGCATCGTCGACATCCCGCTGCTGGAGTCTTACCCGGACCCGCAGGATCAGGGCAAGTTGCTCGCCCTGGACTATCGGAAGTTCTCCCATGAGCTCGAAGACAAGATCCGCAACAAGTTCGAAGCGCAGAACCCCAACGTCAAGATCCACATCGTCGGTTTCGCCAAGAAGGTCGGTGACCTGATCGACGGGCTGGTGATGGTGGTGATGTTCTTCGGCATCGCTTTCGTCATCACCTTGATCCTGCTGCTGTGGTTCACCAACTGCCTGCGCAGTACCGTGGCGGTGTTGAGCACCACACTGGTGGCGGTGGTCTGGCAGCTCGGGCTGATGCACTTCTTCGGTTTCGGGCTGGATCCGTACTCGATGCTGGTGCCGTTCCTGATCTTCGCCATCGGCATTTCCCACGGCGTGCAGAAGATCAACGGTATCGCCCTGCAATCGAGTGAAGCGGACAACGCTCTGACCGCGGCGCGGCGTACCTTCCGGCAACTGTTCCTGCCGGGGATGATCGCGATTCTCGCTGACGCCGTGGGCTTCATCACGCTGCTGATCATCGACATCGGGGTGATCCGCGAACTGGCGATCGGCGCCTCCATCGGCGTGGCGGTGATCGTGTTCACCAACCTGATCCTGCTGCCGGTGGCGATTTCCTATGTCGGCATCAGCAAGCGCGCGATTGCCAAGAGCAAGAAGGACGCGAATCGCGAACATCCGTTCTGGCGCTTCCTGTCGAACTTCGCCAGCCCGAAAGTCGCGCCGGTCTCCATCGCCCTGGCGCTGATCGCCTTCGGCGGCGGCCTCTGGTACAGCCAGAACCTGAAAATCGGCGACCTCGACCAGGGCGCGCCGGAACTGCGTCCGGACTCGCGCTACAACAAGGACAACAACTTCATCATCAACAACTACTCCACCAGCTCCGATGTGCTGGTGGTGATGGTCAAGACCGCCACCGAAGGCTGCTCGCGCTACGAAGCGATGGCACCGATCGACGAACTGATGTGGAAGATGCAGAACACCGAGGGCGTGCAGTCGGCGATCTCGCTGGTGACCGTGTCCAAGCAGATGATCAAGGGCATGAACGAGGGCAACCTGAAATGGGAAACCCTGTCGCGCAACCCGGATGTGCTGAACAACTCGATCGCCCGCGCCGACGGCCTGTACAACAACAGCTGTTCGCTGGCGCCGGTGTTGATCTTCCTCAACGACCACAAGGCCGAAACCCTCGACCGTGCGGTACACGCGGTGCAGGAATTCGCCAAGGCCAACAACAAGGACGGCCTGGAGTTCATACTCGCCGCCGGTAACGCCGGGATCGAGGCGGCCACCAACGAAGTGATCAAACAAGCCGAGCTGACCATTCTGATCCTGGTGTACATCTGCGTGGCGGTGATGTGCATGATCACCTTCCGCTCGTGGGCGGCGACCCTGTGCATCGTCCTGCCGCTGGTGCTGACCTCGGTGCTGGGCAACGCGCTGATGGCGTTCATGGGCATCGGCGTCAAAGTCGCGACCCTGCCGGTGGTGGCGCTGGGCGTGGGCATCGGCGTGGACTACGGCATCTACATCTACAGCCGTCTGGAGAGTTTCCTGCGCGCCGGTCTGCCGTTGCAGGAAGCCTATTACCAGACCCTGAAATCCACCGGTAAAGCGGTGCTGTTCACCGGTCTTTGCCTGGCGATCGGCGTGTGCACCTGGATCTTCTCAGCGATCAAGTTCCAGGCCGACATGGGCCTGATGCTGACCTTCATGTTGCTATGGAACATGTTCGGTGCGCTGTGGCTGCTGCCGGCGCTGGCGAAGTTCCTGATCAAACCGGAGAAGCTGGCGGGGCAGAAGGGCAATTCGCTGTTTGCTCACTGATCCGGATGCCTGAAACAACAAAGCCGCAACCTTAGGGTTGCGGCTTTTTTATGAGTCAAGATCAAAAGCCCCTCACCCTAGCCCTCTCCCAGAGGGAGAGGGGACTGACCGAGGTGTGCGGCTTGATACATCGACCTGGAAATACCGAATCGATTATGGATTCACAGCAAATCATGAGATTTGAGATACCAGCCGATTATGGATTCAAAGCAAATCGTTCACGTCGGTGTAGGTCGTCAATATTCCCGGATCGGTCCCCTCTCCCTCGGGGAGAGGGCTAGGGTGAGGGCAAGCGGTCTCAAGGCTTACGAAAGATCCGCCCCAAGCACAACACTCAAGGCACTGCGCGCATCATCCAGCTGAACCAGCGTCGCGTGGCGGGCGCCAAGGGCATCACGGTTCTCGATCGCGGTGAGAATCGCCTTGTGCCGCGGCAACGCCAGCTCATGCAAATTCGGTCGCTGGTTGGAATGCTTCAACGCCTCGGCAATCGCCACCGACAACATGTTGCACAGGTTCGCCAACAGATCGTTGTGGGTCGCGTCAGCGATGCGGCTGTGGAAGTCCAGGTCCGGTTGCAGCAAGGCTTCCGGGGTCGGCGCGGCTTCCATGCGTTGATAGGCCTCGCCGATGGCCGCGATGTCGGCCTCGGTCGCGTGCTGGGCGGCGAGGGCGGCAGCGGCCGGTTCGATGATGCTGCGCACACTGGTCAGCACATTGAAGAATTCATTCTGCGGACTGCTTTGCATCAGCCAGTGCAGCACGTCCGGGTCGAGCATGTGCCATTCGCGACGGGCCTTGACCACCGTGCCGACGCGCGGTTTTGAATACACCAGCCCCTTGGCCACCAGCACTCGCGTGGCTTCGCGCAACACCGGGCGACTGACCGCATATTCCTCGCACAACAGCGCTTCGGCGGGCAGTTTGTCGTCGGGCAAAAAACGTCCGGAGACGATCTGCATGCCCAGTTCCTGGACAATGCGCGAGTGCATGCTTTTACGGTCGGAAGGTTTGCGGTAATCCATGGGGAACGGCGCGATCCTGAGCGATGGAGATGCCGCGCATCATAGCAGGCGTGCGGCGATCTTGAGGCTGATGCATAGCAAATGTAGGAGTGAGCCTGCTCGCGATGGCGGTGTGTCAGTCAGCATCAATACCAACTGGCGGACCGCTATCGCGAGCAGGCTCACTCCTACAGTAGATCTGCGGTGTCAGTGAGAATGGCGCGGGACTTCGGCCCCTCGGCAACCCACCAGGAAGTCGAAGTCACAGCCCTGATCTGCCTGCAGCACATGGTCGATGTACAACTGACGATAGCCACCCACCAACAACTGCTGCGGTGGCTGCAGATCCGCCATGCGCGCCGCCAGTTCGGCATCCGGAATATCCAGATGCAAACGCCCGCTGGCGCAATCCAGCTCGATCCAGTCGCCTTCCTGCACCACCGCCAACGGCCCGCCGGCTGCCGCTTCCGGGGCGACGTGCAACACCACCGTGCCGTACGCGGTGCCGCTCATTCGCGCATCAGAAATGCGCACCATATCGGTCACACCTTGCGCCAGCAGCTTGGCCGGCAAGCCCATGTTGCCGACCTCGGCCATGCCCGGATAACCCTTTGGCCCGCAGTTCTTCATCACCAGAATCGAATCTTTATCGACATCCAGTTCCGGATCATTGATCCGCGCCTTGTACATGTCGAAGTTCTCGAACACTACTGCGCGACCGCGATGCTGCATCAATTCCGGCGTGGCCGCGGACGGCTTGAGCACCGCACCGAGCGGCGCCAGGTTGCCGCGCAGCACGCAGATACCGCCGTCAGCGCGGATCGGATTGTCGAGGGTGCGGATCACTTCGTCCTCGCCATAGATCGGCGCATCCTTGGTGTTCTCGCCCAGCGATTTACCGTTGACGGTCAAGGCATTCGGATTGGGGATCAGATTGGCCTCACCGAGACGGCGCAGCACCGCCGGCAAGCCTCCGGCGTAGTAGAACTCCTCCATCAGGAAACGCCCGGACGGTTGCAGATCGACGATGGTCGGCATGCCGCGCCCGATGCGGGTCCAGTCGTCCAGGTCCAGCTCGACGCCGATGCGACCGGCGATGGCTTTCAAGTGGATCACCGCGTTGGTCGAACCGCCAATAGCCGCGTTGACCCGAATGGCGTTTTCAAAGGCTTCCTTGGTCAGGATCTTCGACAGGCGCAAGTCTTCGCGCACCATCTCCACCGCGCGCATGCCGGACATGTGCGCCAGCACATAACGCCGCGCATCCACCGCCGGAATCGCTGCGTTGTGCGGCAGGGACGTGCCCAGTGCTTCGGCCATGCAGGCCATGGTCGACGCGGTGCCCATAGTGTTACAGGTGCCCGCCGAGCGTGACATGCCGCCCTCGGCCGCGAGGAAGTCGTCAATGGTGATAGTGCCGGCCTTGACCTGCTCGCTGAGCTGCCAGACCACCGTGCCGGAGCCGATGTCCTTGCCCTTGTGCTTGCCGTTGAGCATCGGCCCGCCGGTGACGACGATCGCCGGCACATCGCAACTGGCCGCGCCCATCAGCAGCGCCGGAGTGGTTTTGTCGCAGCCGGTCAGCAGCACCACGCCGTCAATCGGGTTGCCGCGAATCGCTTCTTCGACGTCCATGCTCGCCAGGTTGCGAGTGAGCATGGCGGTCGGGCGCAGGTTCGACTCGCCATTGGAGAACACCGGGAATTCCACCGGAAAGCCGCCAGCCTCGATCACCCCGCGTTTGACGTGCTCCGCAATCTGGCGGAAATGCGCGTTGCACGGGGTCAGTTCCGACCAGGTGTTGCAGATGCCGATGATCGGCTTGCCATGAAACTGGTGGTCGGCGATGCCCTGATTCTTCATCCAGCTGCGGTACATGAAGCCGTTCTTGTCGGCAGTGCCAAACCATTGGGCCGAGCGCAGGGTGGGTTTCTTCTCAGACATGATCGGTTCTCTTATTGTAAGACTATTGTTTGCGAGTCACGGCTAAACATAAGCGCAAAATCGCCGCTTTGGAAGTGTTGTTGGGTAATTAGTAATACTATATAGTCGTTTTCGGTGGAGGGATTGGCCCTGGCGGTTTTCCGCGAGAGGCGTCCCCCGAGGTTCTATAAAAACAACAATCGGAGACCGATCCCATGAGCCAGGAACTGCGGCTTGTCCGGCGCATCACGCTGAAACTGATTCCCTTCCTGATCCTGCTGTACCTGATCGCCTATGTGGATCGCTCCGCCGTCGGCTTCGCCAAGCTGCACATGGGCGCCGACATCGGCATCGGTGACGCGGCCTATGGCCTCGGTGCCGGGCTGTTTTTCATTGGCTACTTTCTTCTCGAAATCCCCAGCAACCTGATGCTCGAACGCTTCGGTGCGCGGCGCTGGTTTGCGCGGATCATGATCACCTGGGGCGCGATCACCATCGGCATGGCGTTCGTCCAGGGCCCGCACAGTTTCTACGTGATGCGCTTTCTGCTCGGCGCGGCGGAGGCGGGGTTCTTCCCCGGCGTTCTGTACTACATCACCCAATGGTTTCCGGTGCGCCATCGCGGCAAGATCCTCGGCCTGTTCATCCTCTCTCAACCGATCGCGATGATGATCACCGGCCCGGTGTCCGGCGGCTTGCTGGGCATGGACGGCATCCTCGGTCTCCACGGCTGGCAGTGGCTGTTCATCGTCATCGGCACCCCGGCGATCCTCCTGACCTGGCCGGTATTGCGCTGGCTGCCCGACGGCCCGCAGAACGTCAAGTGGATGGATCAGGCCGAGAAAGACTGGCTGACCGGCGAACTGAAAAAAGATCTTCAGGAATACGGCCAGACCCGTCACGGCAACCCGCTGCATGCACTCAAGGACAAACGCGTGTTGCTGCTGGCGCTGTTTTACCTGCCGGTGACCCTGAGCATTTATGGCCTCGGCCTGTGGCTGCCGACGCTGATCAAACAGTTCGGCGGCAGCGATCTGGTGACCGGTTTCGTCTCGGCGGTGCCGTACATCTTTGGCATCGTCGGCCTGCTGATCGTGCCGCGCAGCTCCGACCGCATGAATGATCGCTACGGCCATCTGGCGGTGCTTTGTGTGCTGGGTGCGATCGGTCTGTTCCTGAGTGCATGGCTATCACTGCCGGTGGCGCAACTGGCGGCGCTGTGCCTGGTGGCGTTTGCGCTGTTTTCCTGCACGGCGGTGTTCTGGACCTTGCCGGGACGATTCTTCGCTGGGGCGAGTGCGGCGGCGGGGATTGCGCTGATCAACTCGGTGGGCAACCTCGGCGGCTACATCGGGCCGTTCGTGATCGGCGCGCTGAAGGAGTACACCGGGAATCTGGCTTCGGGGCTGTATTTCCTCAGTGGGGTGATGGTGTTCGGTTTGATCCTGACGGGCATCGTCTACCGCGTGCTTGAGCGCAAACACGTGCTGCCGGTCGAGCAGTTCGCCGCCAGTGCACGCGGTGCCACCCGAACCTGATATCAAACGAACCATCACCGCAAACCCTGTGGGAGCTGGCTTGCCAGCGATGGCGGCGGTACCTCCAACATCGCGGTGTCAGACAGATTGCTATCGCTGGCAAGCCAGCTCCCACAGGGTTTTGCAGTGTTTCGAAGTTTTGTTTACAGGAGAAATTTATGCATCTGGTTCAATTCGAATTGAATGACGGCGAGCGCCGCGTTGGCGTGGTCGACAACGGGCTGATCCGCGAAGTGCAGGACGCCCGCAGCGTACGCGATCTCGCACTGGCCGCGATCGAGGCCGGCGGCACTCTGGAGCAGCAAGTCCAAACCCACGGCCTGGGCATCAGTCATGACTATGCGCAGTTGCTCAAAGACCGGCGCATCCTGCCACCGCTGGATCACCCGGACCCGGCGCACTTGCTGGTCAGCGGTACCGGCCTGACGCACCTGGGCAGCGCTTCGGCGCGGGACAAGATGCACCAGCAGGCCGGCGACGAAGCGCAAATGACCGACACCATGCGCATCTTCAAATGGGGCGTGGAGGGTGGCAAACCGGCGGCGGGGCAGGCGGGCGTGCAGCCAGAATGGTTCTACAAGGGCGACGGCAGCATCGTTGTGCGTCCGGGCGAGGCCTTTCCGTTGCCACCGTTTGCCGAGGATGCCGGCGAGGAACCGGAAATGGCCGGGCTCTACGTCATCGGCCACGACGGCAAACCGTATCGCCTCGGTTTCGCAGTGGGCAACGAATTCTCCGACCACGTCATGGAACGCAAGAACTACCTGTACCTGGCCCACTCGAAACTGCGCAGTTGCAGCTACGGCCCGGAACTGCGCACCGGTGAATTGCCGCAGCATCTGGCTGGTACCAGCCGCATCCTGCGTAACGGCGAAGTGCTGTGGCAAAACGAATTTCTCAGCGGCGAGGCCAACATGTGCCACAGCCTCGCCAACCTCGAATACCACCACTTCAAATACCGCCAGTTCCTGCGTCCTGGCGACGTGCACATCCACTTTTTCGGCACCGCGACCCTGTCGTTCGCCGATGGCATCCGCACCCAACCGGGCGACCGGTTTGAAATCAGCCAGGCCGAATTCGGCGCACCGCTGGTCAACGGCATCGCTCCGGCAGCAGCGGCTTTTCAACCGGACAGCATCGGCACCCTTTAAGGAGCTCCCATGACTCAGATTCTTGGCCACAACTACATCGGCGGACAGCGCAGCGCAGCAGGCAACGTCAAACTGCAAAGCGTCGACGCGACTACTGGCGAACAGCTGCCGTACGATTTCATTCAAGCGACTGAAGCCGAAGTCGATGCCGCCGCCAAAGCCGCCGCCGCAGCGTACCCCGCTTATCGCAGCCTCAGCGCCGAACGCCGTGCGCAATTTCTCGACGCGATTGCCGATGAACTGGATGCCTTGGGTGATGAGTTCGTCGCGCTGGTCTGCCGCGAAACCGCGCTGCCTGCGGGGCGGATTCAGGGCGAGCGCGGGCGCACCAGCGGCCAGATGCGCCTGTTCGCCAAAGTCCTGCGGCGCGGAGATTTCTACGGCGCGCGAATCGATTTGCCATTGCCGGATCGCCAGCCATTGCCGCGCCCGGATCTGCGCCAGTACCGCATCGGCCTCGGCCCGGTGGCCGTGTTCGGTGCGAGCAACTTTCCGTTGGCGTTTTCCACTGCGGGCGGTGATACCGCTGCCGCGCTGGCCGCCGGTTGCCCGGTGGTGTTCAAGGCCCACAGCGGCCACATGGCAACCGCTGAACTTGTTGCCGACGCACTGATTCGCGCCGCCGAAAAAACCGCGATGCCGGCAGGCGTTTTCAACATGATCTACGGCGGTGGCGTTGGCGAATGGCTGGTCAAGCATCCGGCGATCCAGGCAGTCGGTTTCACCGGTTCGCTCAAGGGCGGTCGGGCACTGTGCGACATGGCAGCGGCGCGGCCGCAACCGATTCCGGTGTTCGCCGAAATGTCGAGCATCAACCCGGTGATCGTTCTGCCTCAAGCCTTGGCTGAGCGCTCGGAAACCATTGCCCGCGACCTGACCGCTTCGGTGGTGCAGGGCTGCGGCCAGTTCTGCACCAATCCGGGATTGGTCATCGGTATCCGCTCGCCGCAGTTCAGCGCCTTCGTCCAGCAAGTCGCCGGGCTGATTGGCGACCAACCGGCGCAGACCATGCTCAACGCCGGCACCCTCGGCAGCTATGGCAAAGGTCTGCAAAAGTTGCTGGCGCATTCCGGCATCGAGCATCTGGCGGGTAATCCGCAGCAGGGCAGTCAGGCGCAGCCGCAACTGTTCAAGGCAGACGTCAGCCTGTTGATCAACGGCGATGAAGTGCTGCAGGAAGAAGTGTTCGGCCCGACCACGGTGATCGTCGAAGTGGCGGACAAGGCCGAGCTGAGCGCCGCGCTGTTGGGGCTGCATGGACAGCTGACGGCGACGATGATCGGCGAACTGGTCGACTTCGAACGCTTCCCGGAGCTGACACCGCTGCTCGAACAGAAAGTCGGGCGGATCCTGCTCAATGGTTATCCAACGGGTGTGGAGGTGTGTGATTCGATGGTGCATGGCGGGCCGTATCCGGCGACATCCGATGCGCGCGGAACGTCGGTGGGGACGCTGGCGATCGATCGCTTCCTGCGCCCGGTGTGCTTCCAGAACTACCCCGATAGCTTGCTGCCGGAACCGCTGAAGAATGGCAATCCGTTGCGCATTCAGCGGCTGGTAGATGGCAAGCCATCACGCGACGCGTTGTAACTGTCAGCCAATTTCCCTGTGGGAGCTGGCTTGCCAGCGATGAGGACGGCACATTCAACATTGATGCGTCTGACAAATTGCTATCGCTGGCAAGCCAGCTCCCACAGGGTTCTGCGTCAACAATGAGCTATCATTGCCGGTTTCCCCCCCTGAAAGACTTGATTGCCATGACTGCCCAAACCCTTCTCAACGCCCTCGAACACTGCGGCATGGTCGAAATCGACGGCCTGCACGCCTTCGAATTCGCCCTCGACGAAGACGACAACCTGCACATCGAATGTATCGATGGCCGCACGGCCAAGCATTGGGAGTTCACCCCGGCGCAGGTTACGGCGGCGACGTTTGACGAAGACCTGCAGAGCTGGCTGATCATTGGCTACGCCAGCGACACCAAAACCACCGGCGAGCACCGTGTGGTCTGCCTTGGTGATGTAGTCAGCAGCAGCGACGACGAGGAAGATGATCAATGAACATGCGTAAATTCTGGCCGCTGCTGATGGCCGGCAGTGTCGGTGCGATGGGCCTGTCCAGTGCCAGCGCCGAGACTTATCAATTGCTGGTGGGCTCCTACACCGCAGGCACCAGCCAGGGCATCTATCGAATGAATTTCGATAGCGCCACCGGGCAGATCGACGCCAAGCCGCTGCAAGTGGTCAAGAGCGAAAACCCGTCGTGGCTGACCCTGTCCAAAGACCAGAAGCAGCTGTTCGTGGTCAACGAAAACGGCCCCGGCCAGAAAGACCCGGTCGGCCGCGTCAGCAGCTACTTGATCGATCCGAAGACCCACGCCCTGACCCTGATCAATCAAGTGCAGAGCCTGGGCAACGAGCCGACCCATTCGAGCCTCAGCGGCGATGCCAGCCATCTGTTCGTCAGCAACTATTCGGTGGTCGAAGATCCGGGTGGCACCCTCGCCGTGTTGCCGGTCGGCGCCGATGGCAAACTCAAACCCGTGGTGCAGATGAGCGCGCACCCGGCGAGCCGGGTCAATCCGGAGCGTCAGGCCTCGAACCACGTGCACTCGACCGTTTCCTCGCCGGATGGTCGCTATGTGTTCTCCAACGACCTCGGGGCGGATAAGGTCTTCATTTACAAATTCGACCCGAAGGCCAATCCGTACCTGCCGTTGACCCCGGCGAAAACCGCTTCGGTGAGCCTGCCGGCCGGCAGCGGCCCGCGTCATCTGCTGTTCAGTGCCGACGGCAAGCATGCCTGGCTGACCATGGAAATGAGCGCGCAGGTCGCGGTGTTCGACTACCACGACGGCGTGCTGACCCAGACGCAAATGGTCGATCTGGCCGCCGGTCAGCCGACCTCGGACAAAGCCGCCGCCGCGCTGCATGCGTCGGCCGATGGCAAGTTCCTCTACGTCAGCAACCGTGGCACCGCCAATCAGTTGCTGGTGTTCAGCATTGATCCGGCGACCGGTCAGCTCAAAGAGCTGCAAAAACGCTCGGTGGAAGGCGATCACCCGCGTGAGTTCAGCCTCGATCCGAGTGGCAAGTTCCTGCTGATCGCCAACCAGAAGAGCAACGCAATTGTCGTCGTCGAGCGCGATGCCAAGACCGGTCTGCTCGGCAAAACCGTGCAAAAACTGCCGATGGACGCCCCCAGCGACCTGAAGTTTATAGTGCGACAATAAGCCACAGGCCCCGGTTTACGGGGCCTGTCTCGTTGTATTAATCGCGCTGATATCCGGTAATGCTACAAAGCATTTCAAGCGATCAACCCTCGAGCGTTAAGTTTGCTCCACGGCCCAACCGGGCAAAGCAAGCCAACCGAACACGAGGGTTACCGCCATGAACTTCAATCTCTTCTCGATCATCGCCGCTTCCGCCATCTCCGCCACCGTTGCGTTGCCAGCCAGTGCCAACGTTGAAATAGCCGGCAAAAAATCCCACACCCAGAGCTACACCCAGAAATACCTGCAACAGAGCGCCAACTTCTACGCCGCGCTGGATCACAAAGCCCAACACTGAAAGTCTGATTTGGCACCACTCCCTGTAGGAGCTGCCGAAGGCTGCGATCTTTTGATCTTAAACGTCAAAAGATCGCAGCCTTCGGCAGCTCCTACACGTATGTGTGATCGAAAAATCTCCGCTCGATAGGTTTCCTTCAACGCCGAGATAGACCGGCTAAATAATCAACCAAGCTGATGTTTACTATGGCAAACCCTGAGTGGTTACCGCGGCTTTTTTGATTGATCCTGACGGCACTGAAACATGCCCACGGAGCACATCATGGCCAGTTCAATCATTACCTCAGCCAAGCGCGGCGCCTACCTGGCCATCGGTCTTTACCTGGCACTGGTGCTGTTCGTCAGCATCGCCGCGCAAACCCAACACAGCTTCGACGCACCGATCCAGGTCGCACACCCCGGCATCCAGTTCGAACACCGTGCAGACGTGCTGGTTGATCGTGCTGAACTCACAGGAGTGGGCGGAGCATGAAAGGCTACAGACTCTGGGTCATAGCCGGGCTGGCACTGATGACCAATGGTGCGGCGTTACTTGGCTTCGGCCAAGGCTCGGTGGGTGCGCTGGCGCGGGCCATAGAGGCCAATCACAGCATTGCGCACAATATCGAACGGGCCAATTCACTGGGGCTGATGGCCGGCAATCCGCCGATCAAGGCTGAGGTCGATTTTCTTGGGCCGTTTGAAGTGGATTGCATGGCACTAGGCATGTGCAACGCCCTGGCATGAAACACATCCCCTGTAGGAGCTGCCGAAGGCTGCGATCTTTTGATTTTGTTTTTAAGATCAAGATCAAAAGATCGCAGCCTTCGGCAGCTCCTACAGGGGTTATTTCTTCATGATCGAGGTGAAGAGTTCGGATTCGAGGAAGCGCTGTAGCCACGTCTGCAACCGCACATAAGGCGTCTGCGCAAACCACTCGCGATCAACATGCGCAAATTGCCGAACGAACGGCAGCAACGCCACATCCGCAAGACTCAAGTGATCGCTCAGCAAGTAATCGCGATCCCTCAGCAACTCATCCAACTGCTGCAAAAACAACGCCCCCTCAGCCCGATAAACCTCCATCGGCTGCTCGGGATAGCGCTCGGCGTATTTGTAGCGGTTCAAATGCACCTTGAACCCTTGATCATTAGCCTCGATCAACCCGGCAATCCGTGAATCCCCGCCGAGCAGCCAATCGTCCGGATCATGCTGCGCCAACGCCCAGCGCATGATCTCCAGACTTTCATCAATCACCTGTCCATCCGCATCCAGCACCGGCACCGTGCCTTTGGGCGAGATCGCCAGCATCGCGGCCGGTTTGGCCTTGAGGCTGACTTCGACGATCTCCACCGGCACGTCCGAATAACGCAGCGCCATCCGCGCACGCATCGCGTACGGGCAGCGGCGGAATGAATACAACGTGTTCATTTCACCTCCAGGGTGCTCAAGCCGTTGCCGAGGCGTTGCACCTGAATCTGCACCGGAATGCGTTCGTGCATTTCCTGCACGTGGGAAATCACCGCGACTTTGCGTCCCTGTGCCTGCAAACCGTCGAGGGCATCCATGGCCAGCTGCAGCGATTCCGGATCGAGGCTGCCGAAGCCTTCGTCGATGAACAGCGATTCGATTTTCAGCGTGCTCGAGGCCATCGATGCCAGCCCCAATGCAAGGGCCAGCGACACCAGGAAGGTTTCGCCGCCGGACAACGAATGCACCGAGCGCAATTCGTCGCCCATCTCGGTATCCATCACCAACAGGCCGAGCATGCTGCCGCCGCGTTTCAAACGATAGCGTTTGACCAGTTGGCGTAACTGCACGTTGGCGTGATGCACCAGCAGGTCGAGGTTGTAGGCCTGGGCGATCTTGCGGAAGGTGTCGCCGGTGGCCGAGCCGATCAAGGCATTCAGGCGCGCCCAGCGCTGGTACTCGGCATAGGCGTCGGCGATCTGCTTCGCGAGTGCCTGATTGGCGTTCTGCCGGCGCTGATCTTCAGCCTGTTCGGCGCGCAGTTCGGCGCACTGTTGCTCGCTGAGGTTGAACTGGTTCTGCAGGTCGGCGAGGGCGCTGGCGAGTTGCTCGGCATCGAGATTGCCGTTGTGTTGCGCCTGATGATCGGCCAGGCGCTGATCACGTTCCTGCAGCAGCACTTTGGCCTGTTCGATGGCTTTTTCGTTGTGCTGCAAGCGTTGGCGCAGTTCGCTGAGCTGCGTGTCATCGACGCGCAAAAGGTCTCCGAGACCGCCGTCATCCAGTTCAGGATGGCGTGCGCGCCAGTCGGCAATCTTCTGCGTCAGTTCGTCGTCTTCGCTTTGCAGCGCCTGCAAGCGTTCTTGCTGAGCCTTGAGTTCGGCGCCAATCTGCACCCGTTGCGTGCGCACGTTCTGCAGTTCCGCAGCCGTGCCGGTTTCGGCGTTGCGCGCCTGTTCCACAGCCTGTTCCAGTTGCTGCTGCCAGTGCTCGGCGCTGCTGTGTTCGCCCAGCAGTTGCGCGAGTTTCGCCTGACAGGCCTGTTGCTGCTCAGCCAGCGCGCTGAATTGCTGCTCGGCGCTTTGCAACTGCTGTACGCGGCTGAGCTGGCGATCCTGTTCCTTCTCCAGCGTCTGCTGGCGTTGCTGCTGTTCGGCCAACTCTTCTTTCTGCTGATCAACCTGCGCCAGGCGCTCGGCAATCTGCCGGTCCAGCTGCATGAAAGTCGCCGCCGGCTCGATACGTAAGGCTTCGAGGGTGTCGGCCGGCAGCAGGCTGGCGAACGCAGTGAGTTCTTCGTCGAGACGCTGACGGTCGCTGCTCAGTTCGCGTTGTTGGTTGCTCAGGTGTTGCGCCGTTTGCTGATGCGCGGTTTCGGCGTTACGCAGTTGCTGGGTCAGGCGCGCCGCATCCTGTTGCAGGGTAAGCAGGGCGCTCTGGCGTTGTTCGTCCTGAGTGATGCTCTGGTTCAGTTGATCGTTCTGCCGGGTCAGCCAGGCGTCGCGCTTGTCGGCGTCCTGGTTCAGTAACTGAGCGGACAGCGGATGGGCGTCGAGGCTCGGCGCTAGCGCCTGTTGCTGCGCGACCAGTTGTTCCTGTTGTTGCAGCAGCTCCTTTTGTTGAGCGATCACGCCACCGACTTCGGCGCGCAGTTCGATGAGCTTTTCCTTGAGCTGATCGACCACTTGCTGGGCGTTGGCCTGTTCGCTTTCATCATGACGGCCGAGGCTTTGCAGCAGCGCTTCCGGCTGATGATACGGATGCTCGTTGCTGCCACAGACCGGGCACGGCTGATCGTCCTGCAACTGCGCGCGCAGCTCTTCGACACTGGCGCTGCGTGCCAGGCGCTGACGTTCGAGCAATTCACGGGTGACGTTGAGGGTTTGTTCGGCGACGGTCAGCTCGGCCTTGGTTTTCACCCCGTCCTGGGTCAGGCGTTCGCGCTCCTGTTGCGCATCGAGCAAGCGCTGCTGCAGCTCGGCACCGCGTTTTTCCAGTTCCTGCTGACTGGCCCAGAGCCGCGTCAGGTCTTCGATGGCGCGCAGTTGTTTGCGGTTGTCCTGCAACAGATTGCCGAGGATACCGATCTGCTCGGCGACGGCATCCGGCTCGGCGCCGGCCTCTTTGAACAGCACTTCCAGTTGCTGTTTCTGCGTGGCCAACGCGTCGGCGCTGTGCGCGGCGTTCTGTTCGAGGGTCGCCAGTTCGGCCTGACCCTTGTTCAGGCGATTGCCGATCAGCATCAGCTGTTGCAGGCGATCGCGATAGGCATTCCACGCATCGCTGAGCGGTGCCAGATCGGCACTTTGTTCCAGTTCGGCGGCGATTTTCTGCAAGCGTTCAGCGACTTCGGCCTGTTTCGTCTGCAAGGCTTGAATCGCGCTCTGGCCTTCGGTGCAGGCTTGCTCGGCGGACCGCCGGGCTTCGGCGCTGAGTGCGGTGTCCCTGACGAGGCGGGCGAGGGTGCTTTGCTCGTCGAAGGCCTGACGCAGCAGCGGAGCGCTTTCGCTGTGCCGCTGCTGCGCTTCGCTCAGGGCGATGTTCGCTGCATCGAGCGCCTGTTCCAGTTGCGTCTGGCGTTCGTTGAGTTCGCCGTATTGTTGGGTGTGCGCGGCAATCTGTGCCGCCAGCGGTGTCAGTTGCGCATCGAGTTCGGTCTTGCGCGCGAACTGGTGGCGTTGTGGGGCGAGTTGCTCCAGGCGCGTCAGTTTCAGGCGTTCCCCGGCAAGACCTTCCCACTGTTGCTGCGCGCTGTGCAGTTGCTCGGCCGCCGCTTGCTGCGCGTCCTGCAACTGGCGCAAATCCTTGAGCCAGCTGTGCTGTTGTTCCAGTTGCTTGAGTTGCGCCTGTTGCAACTTCAACTGTTGCTGGGCGGTGCTGAAGCGTTCGTTCAGCTCGGCCCGAGCTTCGGGCGTCAGCGGGGTGACCCCGGTGGCTTGATCCTGCAGCAGCTTGTGCGCTTCGCGGGCCTCTTTGGTCTTGTCGAAGGCGCGGCGGCCGAGACGGGTGTAGAGCGCGGTGTCAGTGAGTTTTTCCAGCAGTTCGCTGCGGTCGTTGTCGTCGGCCTTGAGGAACGCGCTGAACTCGCTCTGGGCCAGCAGCACGGCGCGGGTGAACTGTTCGAAGTTCAGACCGAGCGCGGCTTCGAGCTGGGTCTTGTATTCGCCTTTCTGACTGGCGAGCAGTTGATCCTGATCGATGTCACGCAGGCTCTGACGGCTGATCTGCAACTTGCCGCCAGCCTTTTCCCGGGCACGGTTGGCTTCCCAGCGCGCACGGTAACGGCGGCCATCGACGCCGACGAAATCCACTTCCGCATAACCTTCACCAGTGCCGCGCCGCAGCAAGGTGCGCGGGTCGCCGGTGGCGATTTCACCGTCGGCGTCCGGCACTTTGGCGTCACGGCCGGTGTTGTTCAGGCGCGGCACGGCGCCGAACAACGCCAGGCACAGCGCATCGAGCAGGGTACTTTTACCGGCGCCGGTCGGCCCGGTGATCGCGAACAGCCCGGCACTGGCCAGCGGTTCGGCGGTGAAATCAATTTCGAACGGACCCGCCAGCGAGGCGAGGTTCTTCAAGCGAATGGCGAGAATCTTCATGGCTGCTCGCCCTCCATCTGTACGTCCTGCAGCAGTTCGGCGAAGTCCTTGAGCGTCTGCTCATCGACCTCGTTGCCATAGTTGTCGAGCCAGGCGCGACTGAATAGCTCCTGCGGAGTGAGTTGATCCAGTTCAACCAGCGCACTGCCGTCGTCGCCACCCTCGGCGCCACGGTTGCCGGCGTACTCGGCGGCGATCCGCACCAGGCGCACGGCTTTGCCTTGCAGGGCGTTTTCCACCTGATGGCGCAGATCCGGCTGCGGTTCGTCGAGGGTCACCCGCACTTCCAGCCATGGCTGGCGCTGGGTTTCGGCGAGCAGATCGATGTTCGGCAGGTCAGCCAGTTGCAGCAGAATCTCCGCCAGTGGCGCCGGGCCGATGCGTTGCAGGTTGACCGACCTTGGAATCAGTTTCGGTTCGACACTGACCAGGGTTTCGCCGTCGAGGGTGACGTCGAGAATCTGGTGCTGATAACCGATCTCCGAAAACGACAACGGAATCGGCGAGCCGCTGTAGCGAATGCGTTCTTCACCGTTGACCTTCTGCGGCTTGTGCAAATGGCCGAGGGCGACGTAACTGATGCTCGGCCCGAACAGGCTGGCGGGCAGCGCTTCGGCGTTACCGATGATCAGGCTGCGCTCGGAGTCTTCCGAGACCGAGCCGCCAGCCATGTGCGCGTGGCTGATGGCAACCAGCGCCTGACCCGGCTGGCGCTTGGCATTCGCCGCTTCGATCAGCCATTCATGCACCTGACCGATACCGCGCAGATAGTTGTCGCCCAGATGCGCACCGGTCACTTCAGCCGGACGCAGGAACGGCAGCGCCAGGCACCACGCGGCGATTTCACCTTGGGCATTCGGCAGTGGCAGCAGCAGCCGTTCGGCGTCGAGCTGGCCGTCATCCAGCCACAACACCCGCCCCAGTGCATGGGTGCGCAAGCGGCGCATCAACGGCGCCGGCAGTTCGATGCGCGAGCCGGAATCGTGGTTGCCGGCAATCATCACGATGGTCAGCAACGGCTGTTGCTCGTGAGCGCTGACGATAAAGTCGTAGAGGCGCTCCTGGGCTTTGACCGGCGGATTGACCGTGTCAAAGATGTCCCCGGCAATCAGCAGCACATCCGGCTGCGCCAGTTGCAGTTGGCGCAGCAGCCATTCGAGAAAGCACGCATGCTCGAAATCGCGCTCCTGGCCATGCAGGTTTTGCCCAAGGTGCCAGTCGGAGGTGTGGAACAGACGCAAGGTGGACTCCGCAACAGAAAAAGGTGATGGCCGCGGGGGAAATGACGGGCGGCTAAAGAAGAGGGGAGTTTACAGATTATTGGGGAGTCAGGGCTTGTCTGGGTAAGTCGAGGCTGGGCATTTCGGTGATGCCAGAAAGCGGTTATCTGGCGTTTGGCCATTATATTGATATCATTTGCGGCGAGTGCAGTACGCCCTCCGGGTTTTAGAAAACCCAACGGTTTCCGATGAGGCTGTGCTTCTAAAATGGCCATAAGGCAAAGCTTGAACAGAAAAAGGACGCTTCAGTCATGCCAAAATTTGCTTGTGTCTGCGGTCATGTAATGAACCTGTCTTCGGGTACGTCCGATTTCGAGTTGTCTTTAGTCGCCGAGCAGAAGATAGATGAAATTGGCTGTGCGCTATCAAATCGTTGGCTGTCTGAAGACGAGTTCTACGAAACGATAGACCAAGGGGCTTTGACGGTGTATCGATGCCAGCAGTGCGGACGGCTGCATTTGGATCAAGGGGGTGGGCAGTTTTCTTCCTATATAAAGGAAGTCAGTTAGTCGTTTGAGTCCGGATGATCGCAGTGCGAGGTGTAAATGGGGACAGACCACGTTTAAATAAACGTGGTCTGTCCCTTAGGCATTAGCAAGAAAAAGGAAGCTTGTGTTAAATAATAGATATGCTGTTGTTGTGGAGTCAGGATCTGACTTGCCTGACAGAGAGATTCTGGTCAGTCGGGCATGGGGCGACGTTCCCGTCTCCTACTTCCAGGATCAAGAGTCGTTTAACGATTGCAGCTTTCTCGATTTAAAAGTCAATAAATGGGAACTCAACAAGGAATGGAGCGCCCAGCATGACAGGGAACTCTGGATAAGAATTGAAAAGCTTAAAGGGGTTGCGCTCGATGACTTTCTGCGGAGAGACGGCTCTCTTTGGCCTGTCGATATGGCAGAAAAAACGCTCATGATTATTGAGTTGGACGAGGGAGGGAGTGCGCTGGACCATTGTCTGCTCCTGCGCTTGGTGTCAGTTTTTCTGGGGCAGTTCAGGGTCTACAGATGGTCCGACAGCATCGAAGAGGTGAGTGAAGAAATTGCCGTTTCCGTACCCGCTCAACAGGATGTTCTAGAGCGATTGATCAGATGTGAGCAGACTGCTAGCGGCAAGTAACGTGAAGAATTTGGTTATAGAAGGAATGTCAATGGCTCTGAGGAAGCTCCGCCTTTGCCCAGCCCCGAGGGTTAAAGAGTGATCACTGAAGATAGAAAACTCGTCCAGGAAATTTTCCAGTTGGTTGAAGCCGGCATAGTCCATGGCTATGACGCGTTCCGATATGGTGTGGAACTTGGAGAAGGCTTTGTAGAAACGGAATTGGCCGTCGAGAAAGGCGGAATTGAGAACTGGAACGCCGAAACCGATATAAACGGGGCGAAAATTCTTCGTCTGGTCGATCAGTTGCAGGCAAACGCAGTGGAACGCGGTGAACCATGGAAGGCGTTCGTTCTCTCTTATCGTGAAGGCGAACAAGTGAAAACGAAATTCAAGTATTGATCGGGGGCGCCGCATTTCCGCATGGTAAAGGTGACCCTGGTAAAGGTGACAGATTTATTTTTGGTGATCCAGTTCCATAAAGAGGTTTATATGCTTTGCCCAAGGTGTCAGCAGGACTTTATTGTTAAGGCGAAAATCAAAGCAACCGAAGCTTTTATTTTTACTTGTCCGGAGTGTGATGCAACGTGGTTCAAGATCGAAGAAATTGGGGTTGCGCCTTTTTTGGATTTTGCTACTTACATGAAGAGTATTGGCCTTGCCGGAATGTGGGAAGAGTTAGAAGTTATTGCTGAAAGAGTATGAGTTTCAGTAATTTCGGCTAGAGGAGTAAAAGGTCAGCGCGTTGTCAGGGGCAAATGGGGACAAACCACGTTTAGAAAGCACTGCGAAAACGTAGCCTGTCCCCGTTTTACATTGACGGTAAACACAAAGCCGTGGCTTTTAAAAATGAATCTCATCAAATTCCGGAGGTAATAGAGTGATTACAGAGGACTTCGAACTCGTTAAATCAATTTTTGAACTGGTCGAGACCGGAATTGTTCACGGTTATGAGTCCTTTCGATACAGCATTGAGTGGGGGGGGAACTATATGGAGACCGACCTCGCTGTGGAAAAAAATGGCTCAGAAATTTGGGACGCTGAAACTGATTTCAATCACTGGAAAATCTATGTGCTTGTAGAAAAGCTACACGAGCATGCGGTTGCTCGCGGTGAGCCATGGAAGTCATTTGTCCTGTCTTATCGCGAAGGCGAACAAGTCAAAACAAAATTCAACTATTAGACGATGATGCGTATTCCAGGCATCCAGGGTGCAGCGGGCGGTATTGCCGGCCGCTGACTTTCCTTTGATTTGCTGATCATCTCTGGTGGTCGTAATTTGAAATCATGTCCGCTTCATACCGATGCGGTTTGAAACTGCTGGAGAATGGAGATGCGGGTTGAAAGCTTGTTCAATCAGGCCAGAGGAATGGTTAAAGGGCTTTATTTTCATGCGATGGATGAGCTTGGGTTTCGTCCGGAGCAAGCTTTTGCCTATGCTCAGGATGATCTGGAACTCTTGATGCGCAAAGATGCGCCCGGTCCGAATGCGATTCTTCAAACCGCCATTTACATGGAAGGACTTCGCCGCGGCATGCAGTTGTCAAAAGAAGATCCATACACGATTGATATGTTGGGGATTTTGGCGCAGACCTACAGCAAATGCAGCGTTGAGAGCCTGATCGAGGCAGATGTCGATGACGAGGAGTTGAAAATTATCCAGTCGGATATGGAAACTGTGCGGAAGTTTTTTCTACTTTAAAAATGGTCAGGTCAAATATCGTTTGAAGGTCGATTGGATCGACCATTCAACATCAAAAGATCGCAGCCTGCGGCAGCTCCTACAGGGAATACATGTCCACTCTGTAGGAGCTGCCGCAGGCTGCGATCTTTTGCTTTTTACTTCGGATAAAGCGGCGGCAACCCGCTGTCACCCACCGGATCCTGCACCCGCTCCGCCGCCGGAATGGTACGAATCGCCCGCCACAAATCCTCACCCTGCCAATGCTGCCCGGTCTCGCTGTACAGCGCGCCATTGAGCCCATCCAGCGCATCCGACAACGGCACAAACCGCGCCGCCATATCTGCCAAAGTCTCCGGCTGCTGCCGCGCCCATGCATCCAGTGCCTGGCGCGTCGCTTGCGGGTCATTCGCCTGGCACGCCCGTTTGATGTCGTCCAGCAAGGTGCGCGGACTCGGCCCGGTTTGGGCGGCGCGATGCACCGCCGGTTGCCAGCGTGCACGCCACCACAGGCCGAAGCCGAGCAGGGTGGTGCAGGCGAGGATCAGCGTGCTGAGTTTCCACCACCACAGCACATCGTTATCGACGACGCTCGGTTGCAGATTGCCGGCCGGGGTGTCGACCTGCAGGCTCGGGTTGTTCGCTACTTGCAGGGTGCGCGCCGGCAGGCTGGTGTGTTCCAGATGATCTTCGAAGGTGTTCCACCAGATCACGTCTACCGTCGGCAACTCGATCGCGCCGCTGCGGCTGGGCACCAGCGCTTCGCGTTCTTCACGGCTGCCGATCAGGCCGCGCTCGCCGCTCTGGTTGCTCAGCACCGGTTGATCCGGGTAACGGCGCAGGCCGTTGGCTTCGGTGCCGGGCAGGGCCGGCAACTGCGAACTGGCCAGGCCTTCGGCTTTTAAAGTCAGGCTGCGGGTCAGGGAGTCGCCGACCTGAAGATGATCCGGCTCTGGGTTCCAGCTTTCGCTCAGGCTCAGGCTACGTGCGGGCAGCCATGGCGCATCGGCGGGGTAGGTCAGGGGTTTCGGTTTGACCGTCAGCGGAATCTCCGAGGAGCTGACGTGCAGCAGCTTGCCCGGTTTCGGGCCCTGCGCGGTCGCGTCCTGAGCGGGTTGGGTGTCGACCAGTGTGGCGCTGAAAGTCTGCGGGGCGATGGTCAGCAAGCCACTGTGCTGCGGGTAGATCGCATAGCGCATCTCGATCACGCCATGGCGCACGCCGTTGATGTCTTTCTCGTAAGTGCGCGTGTCGCCCAGTTGCTCGATGCGCGCGTCGGCGATCTGCAGCGGGGTCAGGCTGCTGTCGTCATACAGCGACACCGAGTGGTAGATGCGCAGGGTCAGGATCGCCTGGGCCTGCACGTACACGCTGGACTGGTCGAGGCTGGCCTCGATGAACACCGGGTCCAGGTTGTTTTTCTCTTCGCGGGTGTCGCTCTCGACCACTTGCACGGTGATCGGCTGGCTCTGCACCTCACCCAGTTGCAGCGGCGGAATAACCACACTGCCGTTCTCTTTCGGCAGCAGGGTGATGATCCAGCGCGTGGTGGCGCGGTTGTCGCCATTGAGGGTGTTCAACTGGTTGACCTGACGTGTGCCGCGCACCTCGAACAGCGGTTCCAGCGGCGTCAGGTCGGGTTTGCCGAACTGCGTGACGTCGCTGGTTTCGAGGGTGAGTTCGACCGTCTCGCCGGAGTTCAGGCGACTGCGATCCACGCTGGCCGTCAGCTCGGCCGCCTGGGCGGTGGCCGTGCAAAGCAGCAGGGGCAGCAAGAGAGCGGTGAAACGGGTCATCGAGTTTTTTCCTGATCCTGATGTTGTTGCTGTTCGTACCAGAATTTGCGTCGCAGCAGTTCGCCCGGGTCGTCGGGGATCTTGCCCAGCCATTGTTCCAGTGCCTGACGCTGCTCGCCTTCGAGGTTGTCCTCGCTCGGGCGCAGCGTTGGCACGGTGTCGGTTTCTTCCGCTTCATCGCTGCCTGGCACTTCGTTGGGGCCTGGTTGCGGCGGGGTGGTCGGCGGCGGTTCACTGGCCGACTCGCCGGGCTGGGCCTCGCTCGGGGTGTCACTTTTCACCGCGGGTGGTGGCGCGGTCGCTGGTGGCGATTCATCGCCGGGCACGTTCGGCTGCGCCGGTTGTGGCTGCGGCTCGACCGGCGGCGGGGTGTTCTTCTGTTTGAGCAGGTTTTCCACCAGGGCCTTGTTGGTCAGCGCCGGGCGCAAATCGGGTTGCAGTTCCAGCGCTTGCTCGTAGGCATCGATGGCTGCTTCCAGCTCACCACTTTTCGCCAAGGCGTTGCCACGATTGTAGTGGGCGCGGGCATCGCTGCCTTCGGCGAAACGCTGAGCGGCGCCACTGTAATCGCCGGCCTCGTACAACGCCAGCCCTTGCCACTGGTGATCTTCGAAGTGTTCGGCAGCCTCGGCCGGACGCTTCTGTTTGAGCAGGTGCAGGCCCTGTTGATCGGGGCGCAGCCACAGGTCTTCGAAGTCGAAAGCGTAGCTCGGCTGCGGCAGGCATAACAGCAAGGGCAGGCAGAACAACCAGCCACGCCGTCCGGCGCAGGCAGCCAGCAGCAATAGCGGCAACAACAGCCAGTAACCCTGATCGGCCCAGGTGTCGAGGCGCACGGTCTGGCCATCGTCGCGCAGGCTGCGCGGGCCATCGAGCAGGCCGAGGGCGCGCAAATCGGATTCGTCCAGCCGCGCGCTGTGGTACTCGCCGCCGACGCTGGCGAGGAATGCGCCAAGGCCAGGGCTGTCGAGTTGCGGCACGCGAATCGCGCCCTGTTCGTCCTTGAGGAAACTGCCGTCCTCCTGAGCGATCGGCGCGCCTTCAGCGGTGCCGATGCCGAGCATCAGCAGTTGCGCCGATTGCTGGCCGAGGGCGCGGCGGATGCCTTGGCGTTCTTCTTCGGTCAGCGAGGAGCCGATCAGCAGAATCCGTCCCTGACCGAGGGCGCCTTGCTTGAGCAAGGCCAATGCTTTGCTCACGCCGAGATCAGCGCGATGGCCGCTTTCCGGCATCAGCGATGGCTTGAGGGCGTCGAGCAGATTGTGGCTGGTCGCCAGGTCATCCGACAGCGGCACCAGCGTGTGCGCGCTGCCGGCGTAGACGACGATCGCGGTCTGCGCATCGCTGCGTGCCTGCAACAGGTCGAACAGCTTGCGCCGGGCCTGTTCCAGTCGCGTTGGCGGCGAGTCGGTGGCGAGCATTTCCGGGGTCAGCTCCAGAACGACGACCAGCGGGTCGGCAGGTTTCTGGCTGGTCTGTTCGACGCGCTCCCAGCTCGGCCCGAGCAGGGCGACGATGGTCAGCAGCCACGCCACGCCAAGGGCGACCCACGGCAGCTTGCTGGCGCGGCCATTGCCGCCGCTGAGCAGCGTCGCGTGGAACGCCGGCGGCAGAATCATCTGCCAGCGTCCAGCACGTTTCTGCCGGTGCCAGAGTTGCCAGATCAGCCAGCCGAGCAGCGGCAGGAGCAGCAGCCACCAGGGGCGGAACCAGTGCGGCCAGAGCGCGATCATCGGCGCCTCCGCAGACGCAGGCGCTTGAGACGCTCGCGCCAGTCAGGCAACGGACCTTGCAGATAAAGCTCCTTGGTAAACAGGCGTTGCAGCGGGTTGTCCGGCCACAATTCGCGGGCGACCAGCAACAGGCTCAGCAGCAGGGCCAACGCCAGTGGCCACTGATACAAGGCTTGCGCCGGGCGTGCCTGGGTTGGTTGCTGGGTCACCGGTTCGAGTTGATCGAGGGTGTCGCGGATCGCTTGCAGCTCTTTGCCGTCGCGGGCGCGGAAGTACTGGCCGCCGGTAGCGTTGGCGATGGCCTTGAGGGCCGGCTCGTCGAGGTCCAGGCTCGGATTGACCCCGAGCAGGCCGGTGCTGCCACTGTCTTGCGGGTCGGCACCGATGCCGATCGGGTAGATTTTCACCCCTTCGCTGGCGGCCAGTTTCGCCGCCGTCAACGGATCGATTTCGCCGCCGTTGTTGGCGCCGTCGGTGACCAGAATCAATACCCGGCTTTGTGCCGGACGCATGCGCAGGCGCTTCAGCGCCAGACCGATCGCATCGCCGATGGCGGTGTTCTTGCCGGCGATGCCGATGCGCGCTTCATCGAGCCAGACGCGCACGGTATGGCGGTCAAACGTCAGCGGTGCCTGCAGATAGGCCTGACTGCCGAACAGGATCAGACCGACGCGGTCGCCATCACGGCTTTCAAGGAAATCCCCGAGCAGATGCTGGACCAGTGACAAGCGACTGACGTCTTCGTCCTGCCACTGCATGTCGGGGAAATCCATCGAGCCGGACACGTCCACCGCCACCAGCAGATCGCGGCCGCTGGCGGCGATCGGCAACGGTTCGCCGAGCCATTGCGGGCGGGCGGCGGCGCTCAGCAGCAACAGCCACAGCAGCAGGAACGGTGCTTGCTGGCGCCACGCCGGCAGGTTGGCGCGGGCCCGGCGCCGCGCCAGACCTTCGAGGTCGGAGAGGAAACTCACGCGCAGCGCCGGCTCGCCGCTGTCGGCCACCGGCAACACCAGACGCATCAGCCACGGCAGCGGCAGAAGCACGAAGATCCACGGCCAGGCGAACTCAAACATGCTTGCGAATCCAGGTGTCGACGGCTTGGGTCAGGCCGGCGATGGCTTTGTCGTCAAGCTTGCATTCGGGTTTGTAAGCACCTTCGACCAGCACCATCCAGCGCGTCAGGCCGGCGGCCGGGCAGCGGTTGTCGAGAAACGCCAGCCATTTGCGGCCATTGAGCGTGTGGCTCTGGCTGTAGGGGTAGTGGTTGCGGCACAGGCGTTTGAGCAGACCGTTGAGCTGCTGCAGCCAGGCCCCGGCCGGTGCGCCGTCGTAGGGTTTGGGCATCTGTGCCAGTTCGGCCAGCGCGGCGATGCGTACCGGATCGAGCGGCTGTTCGGCGCGCACGATCGGGCGTTTCCTGGTCGGAATGAACCGGCGCAAACGCCACACGGCGAAGCCCAGCAGCGGCAGCAATAACAGCAGCAGCCACCAGCCCGGCGCTGGCGGCCAGAAGTCGATCGGCGGCGGCGAAATCAGCGGTTGCAGTTGTTCGAGGCCGTTCATCGACTGCTCCCCGGGCGCTGCGGATTGAGGAACTCGCGCATCTGCTCGACCATCTCGCTTTGCGTGCTCAGCGGCATCAATAGCACCCGCAGTTTTTGCGCGAGCAATTCCCAACGGGCGATGCGTGCCTCGGCCTGAGCGCGATAGGTCTGGCGCAGCTCGAAGTTGAGGGTGTCGAGTTCCAGTTGTGCGCCTCTTTCCGCGAATCTCAGCAGCCCGGCGGCGGGCAGGGCGTGATCCAGTGGATCGGATAGGGGCAACAGCAAAAGATCGCAGTGCCGCGACAGCAGGCTCAGTTGCTGCTCGGCGCTGTCGGACAGCGCGCGCTCATCGCAGATCACGATCACCAGGCTGCCCGGGCGCAACACCTCACGCGCCCGGCGCAGCGCCACGCCGAGGGCGTCGCGGTCCGGCTCGCGTTCGCTGTGCAGCGACTGATTGACTTTCACCAGGCGGTTGAGCAATTGCAGCAGGCTCTGCTTGCTGCGACGCGGTTTGATTTCGTAATGCTCGTTGTCGCCAAAGACCAGCCCGCCAACCCGATCATTGTGCCCCAGCGCCGCCCAGCCGATCAGCGCCGCCGCTTGCGCCGCGAGCACCGACTTGAACATCAGCCCGGAGCCGAAAAACAGCCGCGTGCTTTGCTCGACCATGATGAAAATCGGTCGCTCGCGTTCTTCATGGAATAGCTTGGTGTGCGGCTCCTGGGTACGCGCGGTCACGCGCCAGTCGATGGTGCGCACATCGTCGCCGGCCTGATAGACCCGCACCTGATCGAAGTCGACCCCGCGACCACGGAATTTCGAGTGATGCAGGCCGATCAGCGGGCTGCGCTGACTCGGCGTGGAAAACAGCTGCACTTCGCGCACACGGTGGCGCATCTCGATCAGATCGGTGAGGCTGATGCGGATGCCCGGTTCGGACGGCAGGGGGGCGTTCATGGGGGTCAAGCGACGGCTACGACGTCGAGAATCCGCTGCACCACCCGATCCTGATCGATGCCGGCGGCTTCGGCTTCAAACGACAGAATGATGCGGTGACGCAACACGTCGAACAGCACCGCCTGAATGTCTTCCGGGCTGACGAAGTCGCGCCCGGCCAGCCAGGCGTGGGCCCGGGCGCAACGGTCGAGGGCGATCGAGCCGCGTGGACTGGCGCCATAAGCGATCCACTCGGCCATTTCCGGGTCGAACTTGGCCGGGGTGCGCGTGGCCATGACCAGTTGCACCAGGTATTCCTCCACGGCGTCGGCCATGTACAGACCGAGGATTTCCTTGCGCGCGGCGAAAATCGCTTGCTGGCTGACCCGGCGCTCGGGTTTGGTTTCGCCGTTGAGCGCTTCGCCGCGGGCCTGTTGCAGGATGCGGCGTTCGACGGCGGCGTCGGGGAAGCCGATTTTCACGTGCATCAGGAAGCGGTCTAGCTGCGCTTCGGGCAGCGGGTAGGTGCCTTCCTGCTCGATCGGGTTCTGCGTGGCCATCACCAGAAACAGCGGTGACAGTTCATACGTGCTGCGGCCGACGCTGACCTGCCGTTCGGCCATGGCTTCGAGCAGCGCCGATTGCACCTTGGCCGGCGCACGGTTGATTTCGTCCGCCAGTACCAGGTTGTGGAAGATCGGCCCTTGCTGGAATACGAAACTGCCGGTTTCCGGGCGATAGATCTCGGTGCCAGTGATGTCGGCCGGCAGCAGGTCCGGGGTGAACTGGATGCGATGGAACTGGGCTTCGATGCCCTCGGCGAGTTCTTTGATCGCTTTGGTCTTGGCCAGACCCGGAGCGCCCTCGACCAGCATGTGGCCGTCGGCGAGCAGGGCGATGAGCAAACGCTCGATGAGTTTTTCCTGGCCGAGAATCTGCGTTGAAAGAAAGGTTCGCAGCGCCAGCAGCGCTTCACGATGTTCCATCGGTGACTGTTCCTGGAAAGGGTGGCCGCAGGCGTTCGGATAACGCCGGGGCTGGGGGCGTTACTTTAATCCATCGAGGGGTGCGGCGACTAACGGCATTTTGCGCAAAGTGCGGGAAATGACTGGGGGATTTGTTGGAATTTTGTAGCCGGAGAAAGGTGCAGTGTTCTTTCGGACGCCTTCGCGAGCAGGCTCGCTCCCACATTTGAACGGTGTACACCCGTCAATGTGGGAGCGAGCCTGCTCGCGAAGGGGGCAGTCCAGACGACTTCAAATTTCGCCTCATCGCTGGCAAGCCAGCTCCCACAGGTATTAGAGGTGCGAATGCGATTTGTGCAACACATCGGCCACTGTGGGAGCTGGCTTGCCAGCGATGAGGCCAGTCCAGCCGATATCAAATCTGGCTGATATAGGTCCCGGTGCCATCCAGAATATTCTTCAGGGTTTCTTCAACTTCAGGCAGATCCACCATATCCGGATTGAAAGTGATCTCCAGCACATCATCGCCATTCAGCGCATCGGCATCCGCCGCCGCGATTTCAATCTTCAGCAGGGTCTTGGACAGGGTGACTTTCACGCCGTCGAGCGTCGAAGGCTCGCCATCCAGGGTGATCTCCAACTCGTCCTCGTCCGGATAGCGGCTCATCAGAAACATGTCGCCCTTGTCGCTATGGCAGCAGAGCATGGCCATGTTGTCTTCTTCGTCGTCGCACGGGTTGACGATCAGTAGGGCGGTGGTCATTTGCATGGGGGAATTCCTGGCCGACGGGCGCTAAGTGCAATCGAAAGCGCGATTTTGCCAGCGTTGGCGCATTTGCGCTGCTCTCTTGCATGGGTTGCTTTGTTGATACCTGCAACAAGAGGGGGCGTGAAACCTGGCGGAATCAATGAACAAGGAAAATTCCGACAGATGAATCCTGTGTTGAGGGTTGAAATTTCCGAGGACGCCGCAGGGAAAATTAATTGTTTGAACTTGGCAGCCATTTTCTGCTTTTTCGCTTGTTTTATCGCCACGATTGTCATTATTTTGCGGTTCGAACGCAAAGGAGTGCGTCAACTCAAACCGAAAAAAAGGACCTCTTTCAATGCATTCGTATTTCGAACGCGCTGAGGAAATTGCACACCTGTCCGACGATCAGATCGAGCAGATTTATCAGCGATATCTGGACGGGGAAAAAAGCGCTGCGCTTCTGGCCGAGTATCAGATCCCTGCCACTGTTCGCAGCTTGCTCAAGGTTTTGCCGCCGATTGTCAGTCAGGATCTGAAGTGCCCTTATTGCGATGTGCCGATGTGGGTACGTCGGCACGCCCGGGGCACTCCGATCTCGCAGCGTCATCCTTACAAGTGCATACGGTGCGAGCACCGATCTGCATCCGCCCGCCATGGCCGACGCATGGCGTGTACTTGCCCGGCATGTTGCCAGGTTCATCAGCAACAATTGGCGGCGCAGGCCGAGCGTGATCGCCGCGAACTTGAATCGTGCTTCGGTATACCGAGTCCGGCGGTGCCGTATTCGACCCTTGGGTTTGTGCAGAAACTGACGTTGCTGGCCTTGCTTGACGATGGCAATGCCAACCATCCCGAATGGATCGCGCCGTTGAGCGCGACATCCCGAAGCGAACATCTGGCACCGAGCGTCGAGGCCAGCGAGGAAAGATTGAAGAGTCTGCACGAGGCTGGCGTGTTAACGGTCGCGACGAGCTCTGATATCAGGGCCTTCGATCGCACTGAGGGTTGCAGTATCAGTGACTATTCTGCAGTGCGCTGGCAGCCTAATGTGGCACTCGGCGGAGTTGCGCGCTGTAATCGGGAAAGTCTGTACCTGACGCTATATCAGGAGTTGTCCGGCGAGATTCAGGTCGCCTGGAAGAGCGAACTCTACGGGCTGATTTTCGATCTGGCCCGAGAAGAATCGCTTCAATACATCCGTGTGCTGGCCAACGAAGTCAGTTTTTCGTTCACGGCCGAGGCGCGTGCCGAAACGGTTGTGGGGCAACTCCTGCAGGATTTTTCAGTAAGCCAGCTCTACTACTTCGCCCGCCTGGCAGTAAAAAACGCTGCGCACTTCTACGCCACCGGTAACTCCAAAGGTCGCAATCATGCGTCCAACACCATCCCGCGCAACATGCTCGGGACCGCTCAGGATGCCCTGACTCGGAACTGGCGCAAAAACGCACACCGTGATTCGCGGGTACCGCAATCGGCGTTACATCGGTTGTTGTATGACGTAGTGCTCAAGGACAGCGGTGCCGGGTTTTCCAAGTCGCCGGGAATGTATTGGCGCGATGAACTGGTGCCGCAGTTCTTCTCCCGTGCAGCTTTTGACAGCGACCTGCTCGGTCATTTGAGGCTGTTTTGCCGAGAGTGTGACTCCAGCAATATCGACGCCAGCATGGATAAATTGATCCTGAAAACCATGTGTTACGACTGTGCCACCGTGAGCAAATTCAGGGCGTTCGAGGAGCTGCCTGACTGATGATGGGGGGCTGTAAACAGCTCAGGAAAAAGGGAAGGCATAGCGCTCAATGAGAGTGGCGGCGTTCCCTTTTTTCCTTCCGTTTTTTGAACAGCAAGTACGGAAAGTAAAAAAAGATTCGGTGGATCAGAAATGGGATGACAAAGAAAATTATCAACATGCCTGAAGAGAATGTCGAGTAAAACAATATGTTTTGTCCAAACAGGTTTCCATATTTCCCGGTGCCTTTTCCAAGATCTGTTTCGGTTAAATAAAAAGCTAACATAAAGAACATAATCATAAAGGCTGTAAAGAATATTCCGGTGATGAGTCGAGTTAAAATCCTGTTTTTGTACTGGGCAGGGTCAATCTTCATTGTTTTGTAAACTTTGTAGAATAGAATTGGCGCAAATATTGGTCCGGCAACCGCTACATAGTTTGCGGTTGCTTTGGAGCTGAAGGGGAATAAGGAAGACCAGAATCCGCTCAAGCCGAAAAGCTGGTTGTCCAGGAAGTCGTTGATGGCAAAATCCAGGCTGCTTTGCGGGAGTGCAGGAAGAAGAAGGTTTATAAAAAAGATCGGCGCGCAGAAAAGGCAAATCAATAATGGAGGCACAGTCAGTTCAGGCGGGTTTTTATTCATCTTGGTGTTCTCCGGTAGGCCGGCTGTGTTGTCTGTTTGACAGGGCCAGCCGGAAGGCTGGCCCGTTACAGATGTTTGCTATCCTTTTGAGGAAGCGCTGTTGAACTGATCAAGGATCAGTGTATTTATTTTTTCCACGTTATCTGCGCTCAAAAAGGCTGCTGCCAAGGCAATCAATAAGCCGACTATCACGATACCGGGTACGGTAGTGACCAGTGCCGGGAAGAAGTAGGCGGCGGTCACTGCCAGTAGTGCGCCCGCCCCCATACCAGCCGCAATACTCTCAAGCTCCAGCATCAGCGGTTTCCAATTGCCTTCCTGAAAACCAATCGCAGTTTTCTCGATCACCGAGTGCGCCTGCACGATTTTTCCGGTTACGCCAAATCCTTTGGCGAGCCGATTGACACTGTCCATGTAGGACGCCTTGTCCAGCGCGTTCAGTGCGTCGACAACCGCACGGGTATCCTGCGGGCTGAGCTTTGCATTCGGGTTGGTTCGCACCTGCTCGAACGTTCGCAGCGCCTCGTTGTAGCTCCTGATCTTTTTCCCTGATACATCCTTTTGAAGATCCATCACCACTTGATGCAGGTTGGCGCCGTATTTCTCGAGAATGAATTTGTTCGCGTCGGCGACGTAAGCCACCGCGCGTTTGTAGTCATCAATACGTTTGGCCTCCGCTTCAGCAGCGATCCGTTGTTTTTCTTCCTCCAGTCGCAGAGCAGCCTGACGCGCCTGCTCTTGTCTTTGCGCCTCTTCAGCTTGTCGCGCCGCTTCGGCGGCCTGCTGTTGGGCGAGGGCCTCGGCCTGTCGCCGAGCTATTTCGGCATACAGTCTGGTCTGGCGGTCTTGAAGATTTGCGATTTGTTCGTTCAGAAGCATGGCGTCGTAAGTGGCTTGTAACTTCGCATATTGTTGCGACGTTTTAATATCCCTTAATTTTTGCTGCAGTTCGGTGTTTTTTTTTGAAAAAGCAATTCATTGACAATGTTGGTGGCTTTGTTTAGCCATGTATCGGGAGTGGGGTGGGTCAGCGGTGGGTGTCTGCTGTCTATAATGTTCAGCTCTGTTTGCAAGCCTTGCTCTAAATTGCGCTTTTTTTCCAGATAGTCACTTTCTATCGCCAGTGTGAGCCCATGCATCGGGTTGCCCAGCGGATAATTCTTGAGAATATCTCCGCGAATGGTGCCAGGGTTCAAATTGATGATTTCCCAGGAGCCATCGCCGTAGATTATTGTTGTCGGAAGTTCAAGTTGTCGCATGTGTTGATTCCTTTCTTTGATAGAGACCCGTTCCGTGGGTCGGTTTGATAACTGATGTCTGGTTTTTTATGAGGTGCGCTTATATAGATAGCACTACCGATTTTTGCGTTCAAATTGTGCTGTAGGAATTCGGTCTTCAAATTATGTGAGACATTTCTTGTCAGTTTGTAAGGATTCTTTAGTGTGTTTCTACTTGTTGTTTTTATTGGTTTTTTGGTGCGAACAATCGAAGGCTGTGTAAGCTTTGGCTTGGGTGATTTTCCAAGGAGGAAAGGTGCGGCAGGAACGAATTTCAGGTAATCGGTCATTTCAGGTGCGCTTGCCTGTTGAGCGGCCACCTGAAGCGCGAGAATTCTCTTTGGCTGCTAATGTTTACCGGTGCGTGGGGCCGCGTTTACGTGCCAATGACCGAATATGTCGCAGCACCGCAAGCAGACACATTGTCGCACCCATTAAGCTGCGCAACGGATGAGCACCCGTAAAGACATTGTCGGCAGCCTCGACAGTCGTTTTTGCAGATGCCCATTCAATGGAAGGTGAATGTGACCCGAGTGTCTCGTCCAGCTTCACCCACCTGTCCCCCTGTTTCCTCTGCCCGAGAATCAGGAACAGGGCGACACAAGCCCCGCAAGGGGTGTTGCACGCGACGCTTTCCATCAATAACAAGCTTAAGCGGAGTACCACAGATGGCGTTCTTCACCGCAGCCAGCAAAGCCGACTTCCAGCACCAACTGCAAGCGGCACTGGCGCAGCACATCAGTGAACAGGCACTGCCACAAGTGGCGCTGTTCGCTGAACAATTCTTCGGCATCATTTCCCTGGACGAGCTGACTCAACGTCGCCTCTCCGACCTCGCTGGCTGTACTCTTTCCGCGTGGCGCCTGCTTGAGCGCTTCGATCACGCGCAACCGCAAGTGCGCGTCTACAACCCTGATTACGAACGCCACGGCTGGCAATCGACCCACACCGCTGTCGAGGTGCTGCACCACGACCTGCCATTTCTGGTCGACTCGGTCCGCACCGAGCTGAACCGCCGCGGCTACAGCATCCACACCCTGCAGACCACCGTGCTCAGCGTACGCCGTGGCAGCAAGGGCGAGCTGCTGGAAATCCTGCCAAAGGGCAGCACCGGCGAAGGCGTGCTGCACGAGTCGCTGATGTACCTGGAAATCGACCGCTGCGCCAACGCGGCCGAACTCAATGTGCTGAGCAAAGAGCTGGAGCAGGTGCTCGGTGAAGTGCGCGTCGCGGTCGCTGATTTCGAGCCGATGAAGGCCAAGGTGCAGGAGATCCTCACCAAGCTCGATAACAGTGCATTCGCCGTCGATGCCGACGAAAAGACCGAAATCAAGAGCTTCCTGGAATGGCTGGTGGGCAACCACTTCACCTTCCTCGGCTACGAAGAGTTCACCGTTGTCGATCAGGCCGATGGCGGTCATATCGAATACGACCAGAATTCCTTCCTCGGTCTGACCAAACTGCTGCGCACCGGTCTGACCAACGAAGACCGTCACATCGAAGACTACGCAGTGAACTACCTGCGCGAACCGACCCTGCTGTCGTTCGCCAAGGCTGCGCACCCGAGCCGCGTGCACCGTCCGGCCTACCCGGATTACGTGTCGATCCGTGAAATCGACGCTGATGGCAACGTCATCAAGGAACACCGCTTCATGGGCCTGTACACCTCCTCGGTGTATGGCGAGAGCGTGCGGGTCATTCCGTTCATCCGTCGCAAGGTCGAAGAAATCGAACGCCGCTCCGGCTTCCAGTCCAAGGCTCACCTGGGCAAGGAACTGGCGCAGGTACTCGAAGTGCTGCCGCGTGATGACCTGTTCCAGACCCCGGTCGACGAACTGTTCAGCACCGTGATGTCGATCGTGCAGATCCAGGAACGCAACAAGATCCGCGTGTTCCTGCGCAAAGACCCGTACGGTCGCTTCTGCTACTGCCTGGCCTACGTGCCGCGCGACATCTATTCCACCGAAGTGCGGCAGAAGATCCAGCAGGTGCTGATGGAGCGCCTGAAGGCCACCGACTGCGAGTTCTGGACCTTCTTCTCCGAGTCCGTGCTGGCTCGCGTGCAGCTGATCCTGCGTGTCGATCCGAAGAACCGCATCGACATCGATCCGTTGCTGCTGGAAAAAGAAGTGGTACAGGCCTGCCGCAGCTGGCAGGACGACTACGCGGCACTGACCGTCGAAAGTTTCGGCGAAGCCCACGGCACCAACGTGCTGGCGGATTTCCCGAAAGGCTTCCCGGCGGGTTACCGCGAGCGTTTCGCGGCGCATTCGGCCGTGGTCGACATGCAGCACCTGCTGAGCCTGAACGAAAAAAATCCGCTGGTGATGAGCTTCTATCAGCCGCTGGGCCAGGTGTCCGGTCAGCGCGAGCTGCATTGCAAGCTGTACCACGCCGACACCCCGCTGGCGCTGTCCGACGTCTTGCCGATTCTGGAAAACCTCGGCCTGCGCGTGCTGGGTGAGTTCCCGTACCGTTTGCGTCACACCAATGGCCGCGAGTTCTGGATTCATGACTTCGCGTTCACTGCGGCGGAAGGTCTGGAGCTGGATATCCAGCAACTCAACGACACCCTGCAGGACGCGTTCGTCCACATCGTCCGTGGCGATGCCGAGAACGATGCGTTCAACCGTCTGGTGCTGACTGCCGGTCTGCCGTGGCGCGACGTGGCGCTGCTGCGCGCCTACGCCCGTTACCTGAAGCAGATTCGTCTGGGCTTCGACCTGGGTTACATCGCCAGCACCCTGAACAACCACACCGACATCGCTCGCGAGCTGACCCGGTTGTTCAAGACCCGTTTCTACCTGGCGCGCAAGCTGGGCAGCGATGATCTGGAAGACAAGCAACAGCGTCTGGAACAGGCGATTCTGACTGCACTGGACGATGTTCAGGTGCTCAACGAAGACCGCATCCTGCGTCGTTACCTGGACCTGATCAAGGCCACTCTGCGTACCAACTTCTATCAGACTGACGCCAACGGCCAGAACAAGTCGTACTTCAGCTTCAAGTTCAACCCGCACGCGATCCCTGAGCTGCCGAAGCCGGTACCGAAGTTCGAAATCTTCGTTTACTCGCCACGCGTCGAAGGCGTGCACCTGCGCTTCGGCAACGTTGCGCGCGGTGGTCTGCGCTGGTCCGACCGTGAAGAAGACTTCCGTACCGAAGTCCTCGGCCTGGTAAAAGCCCAGCAAGTGAAGAACTCGGTCATCGTGCCGGTGGGCGCGAAGGGCGGCTTCCTGCCGCGTCGCCTGCCACTGGGCGGCAGCCGGGACGAGATCGCGGCCGAAGGCATCGCCTGCTACCGCATCTTCATCTCCGGTCTGCTGGACATCACCGACAACCTGAAAGACGGCGCGCTGGTACCGCCGGCCAACGTCGTGCGTCATGACGACGATGACCCGTACCTGGTGGTGGCCGCGGACAAGGGCACTGCGACCTTCTCCGACATCGCCAACGGCATCGCCATCGACTACGGTTTCTGGCTGGGCGACGCGTTCGCTTCCGGTGGTTCCGCCGGTTACGACCACAAGAAAATGGGCATCACCGCCAAGGGCGCGTGGGTCGGCGTACAGCGCCACTTCCGCGAGCGCGGCATCAATGTTCAGGAAGACAGCATCACTGTGGTCGGCGTCGGTGACATGGCCGGTGACGTATTCGGCAACGGCCTGTTGATGTCCGACAAGCTGCAACTGGTTGCCGCGTTCAACCACATGCACATCTTCATCGATCCGAACCCGAACCCGGCGACCAGCTTCGTCGAGCGTCAGCGCATGTTCGACCTGCCGCGTTCGGCCTGGACCGACTACGACACCAGCATCATGTCCGAAGGCGGCGGCATCTTCTCGCGCAGCGCGAAGAGCATCGCCATCTCGCCGCAGATGAAAGAACGCTTCGACATCAAGGCCGACAAGCTGACCCCGACCGAACTGCTGAACGCCTTGCTCAAGGCGCCGGTGGATCTGCTGTGGAACGGCGGTATCGGTACTTACGTCAAGGCCAGCAGCGAAAGCCATGCCGACGTGGGCGACAAGGCCAACGACGCACTGCGCGTCAACGGCAACGAGCTGCGCTGCAAAGTCGTGGGCGAGGGCGGTAACCTCGGCATGACCCAACTGGGTCGTGTGGAATTCGGTCTCAATGGCGGCGGTTCCAACACCGACTTCATCGACAACGCCGGTGGCGTGGACTGCTCCGACCACGAAGTGAACATCAAGATCCTGCTGAACGAAGTGGTTCAGGCCGGCGACATGACCGACAAGCAACGCAACCAGTTGCTGGCGAGCATGACCGACGAAGTTGGTGGTCTGGTGCTGGGCAACAACTACAAGCAGACCCAGGCTCTGTCCCTGGCGGCGCGTCGTGCCTACGAGCGCATTGCCGAGTACAAGCGTCTGATGAGCGATCTGGAAGGCCGTGGCAAGCTGGACCGTGCCATCGAGTTCCTGCCGACCGAAGAGCAGATCAACGAGCGCGTTGCGGCAGGCCATGGCCTGACCCGTCCCGAGCTGTCGGTGCTGATCTCGTACAGCAAGATCGACCTCAAGGAACAGCTGCTGAACTCGCTGGTGCCGGACGACGACTACCTGACCCGCGACATGGAAACTGCGTTCCCGCCGACCCTGGTCAGCAAGTTCTCCGAAGCCATGCGTCGTCACCGTCTGAAGCGCGAGATCGTCAGCACCCAGATCGCCAACGATCTGGTCAACCACATGGGCATCACCTTCGTTCAGCGACTCAAAGAGTCGACCGGCATGAGCCCGGCGAACGTGGCTGGCGCCTACGTGATCGTGCGTGACATCTTCCACCTCCCGCACTGGTTCCGTCAGATTGAAGCGCTGGACTACCAGGTTTCCGCTGACGTGCAACTGGAGCTGATGGACGAGCTGATGCGCCTGGGCCGTCGCGCTACGCGCTGGTTCCTGCGTGCCCGTCGCAACGAGCAGAACGCTGCCCGTGACGTCGCGCACTTCGGTCCGCACCTGAAGGAGCTGGGTCTGAAGCTCGACGAACTGCTGAGCGGCGAAATCCGTGAAAACTGGCAGGCGCGTTATCAGGCTTACGTCGCGGCCGGTGTGCCGGAGTTGCTGGCGCGTATGGTGGCGGGTACCTCGCACCTGTACACCCTGCTGCCGATCATCGAAGCGTCCGACGTCACTGGCCAGGATCCGGCCGAAGTGGCCAAGGCCTACTTCGCCGTGGGCAGTGCGCTGGACATCACCTGGTACCTGCAACAGATCAGCGCGCTGCCGGTTGAAAACAACTGGCAGGCCCTGGCTCGTGAAGCGTTCCGCGATGATGTGGACTGGCAGCAACGTGCGATCACCATCTCCGTCTTGCAACAGGGCGACGGCACTCAGGACGTGGAAGCACGTCTGGCGCTGTGGATGGCGCAGCACGAAAGCATGATCGAGCGCTGGCGCGCCATGCTGGTGGAAATCCGTGCGGCGAGCGGCACGGACTACGCCATGTATGCAGTAGCCAACCGTGAACTGCTTGACCTCGCGTTGAGCGGTCAAGCGGTGGTGCCTGCGACTGCTGCGAATGCCGAGCTTGAACTGGCCTGAGTAGTGGTTGAATGAAAAAGCCCCTGCATTGTGAGATGCAGGGGTTTTTTTATGTCTGTTGGTTTTGTGGTGGTCGGGCTGGCCCCTTCGCGAGCAGGCTCACTCCTACAAGGGAAACGCATTCCAACTGTAGGAGTGAGCCTGCTCGCGATGGCGCCCTTTATATCAATACAACTTATGTGCTTGTTTACTATCGAGCATCGACACTTTATCTGTCGGTCTGGTCAATAAATTATTCAGCGACTGATCAAACTTCTGCAACGCCCGAACTTGCACATCCTGCTGTTGATTAATATCCGCGACTATCTCTTCCGAACGCTTGAAGTCCGCCCACACCGGCGTCAGTTCCTTCGCTTCAGAACCTTTCGCCGTACCGATGTAGTTCAACTTCGCATCATAGAAATCCGCACTGACATCAGCCTTGATGTCGGAGCTGCGCGAAGTGATCAACTGGCTGTGGGTGTCGATGATCGCCACCACATCGGGGTGCGCCGCGCGCAGGCTCTGCATGTCCGGGTACACCGTGACCGAGCCGAACTGCCGTTGCAGCGAGGCCTTGACCCAATCCACCGCCATGTCCGGTTTCGAGGTGGCGACGTAGGCGTCATGGATCGGCTGCACCAGCAGGCTCTGGCCGAAACCGGTGCCGGCGTTGGCTTGATAGTCACGCAGGTATTCGCGGTTGGTCAGGGTGCTAGGGCTGTAGACCAAGCCCAGTGACACGCCGGGACCGCTTTGCACCTGGGCGGCGCTGCTACGGCCGACCGGTTGGGTGAACAATGTATCGAGGGACGACACCGCTTTCGGCGCGGTGGGTACGGAACAGGCGGACAAGGCTAAAACCGATATCGCCAAGGTACTGGCAAAGGCAAGTTTCATGATGAGTCTCCCGTGAAGCAACTTCAGTCGGAAAGTCAGAATTGTCGCGGCTGTGGGTGACGGGCGCACGACAGTTGACTCAGACTAAACCCGCCAACCTGTAAATAAGCTGACAATTTTTCGAGTTGTGGCGATGCATTAGTTTTATTGGCTTTAAAGCAAAGCGGTTAATTGCCTCGGGAAATAAAAAGGCGCAAAACAGTGTTTTGCGCCTTTTTATTTATGGCTGTGCCAACAACCATCAGTTTTTCAAGGGGATCAGTACTTGCTCGTCCGGGGCCAATACCATGAACACCAGCAACTTCGCCGGTTTGGTGTTGCTGGCATTTTTCGACACCAGATGTTCGGAGCCGGCCGGTTCGTACCAGAACTGGCCTTTCTTGTAAGTGATCGGCTGTTCGCCCTTGACCTGGGAAATCACTTCACCTTCGAGCACGTAGGCCATGGCGGTGCCGTCGTGCTTGTGGGCGATCGAGGACTGGCCGGGTTTGTAGTCGACTTCGATCATCATGGCTTTCTTGCCGGGGGCGTTCTTCAGCATCTGGTCTTGCAGGACGGTGACTTTCTCGGATGGGTCGTGGGCCAGTGCTGCGGCAGATACAGACAGGGCGAGAACGGCGGTGAAGAGGTGCAGGGCTTTCATGTTCGATCACCAGTTGGGGAGGGGTGGTGACCACAGTAGTCTGCGGGGTGGGGTATTCAAACGGCCAATATTCGGGAAGATCGGGTGACCAATCGGCCTCGGCCAAAAAACAAAAGAACGCAGCCTGCGGCAGCTCCTACAGGGATTGTGTAAGAGTTGCCGCAGGCTGCGATCTTTTGATCTTGCTTCTAAACGATCGGGAAACTGTTGAAATCCACACTATTGGCCAGACGGCTATCGATCAGGTCAATAAACCCCTGCGCCTCGGGCCGGTTGAAGTGCGCCTGCATTGCCGCTTCCGACTGCCAGCGCGCACTCACCGTCCAGCGGTGGCTGTCCTCGGGGCAGCGGTCGACCATGTAGGCGTCGCAGCCCGGTGTCTGACGCAAGGTGTCTACGATCTTCTGCAACTGCCGACCGAGCTCTTCCGAACGGCCGGCGGCGGCGCGCACCTGAACGGTGTTGATCACTTCGTTGGACATTGCTCACACTCCTGAATCAGGCCGGACGAATCCTGCTCATTGAGGGATAACGCCTGTGCAGAATAGGCCTGCACCCCGTGACCACCAATAACCAATCGGCGGTTTATCACCCAGACCAATCATTCACGCCACTTGTTGCAGAATGTCGCGCAGGCGATTCAGAGCGGTGTCGATATCGAGGGTTTCAATGGCGCCGAAGCCGAAGTACAGGCCGCTCTTCACCGGCTGTTGATAATGAAAAATGTCGATGGAATACAGCCCGACCTCGACTTTTTTCGCCAATTCGATCACTAGCGGCAGGTCGATCGGCACCTTGCACAGCACCGCCATGTGGAATCCGGCACTGGGCGGTATCGCCTCCAGCCACGGCGCCAGATCCGTGGCCATACGCGCCAGAATCCGTTCGCGGCGCTGGGCGTAAATCCCGTGGCAACGGCGGATGTGCTTGAGCAGGCAGCCTTCGGCAATGAACTTGGCCAGCGCCCATTGCGGCAGGGTCGAGGCGTGCAGGTCGGTGAGTTGTTTGGCGCGGATCACCGCTTCGAGAATCGCCGGTGGCAGGATCGCGTAACCCAGACGCAGCTCCGGCAGCAAGGTCTTGGAGAAGGTGCCGACGTAGGCCACGATGCCGCGCTGATCAAGGCTGAACAGAGAGTCCGTGGGCCGCCCTTCGTAGCGGAATTCGCTGTCATAGTCGTCCTCGATGATGATCGCGCCCAGCTCATAAGCCCGGGCCAGCAAAGCCTCGCGGCGCGCCTGGCTCATCGGCATGCCCAGCGGGAACTGGTGCGACGGCGTGACATAAATCATCCGCGTGCCCTCGGGAATCTGCTCGACCACAATCCCCTCGGCATCCACCGGGATTCCGACCACTTCGGCGCCGTGAGTGCCGAACAGCAACCGCGCGGGCGGATACCCCGGATCCTCCATCGCCACCCGGCTGCCGGGGCTGATCAGCACGCGAGTGATCAGGTCCAGCGCCTGCTGCGCGCCGTTGCACACCACGATGTCTTCGTCCTGACAGTTGATCCCGCGCGAAAAGGCGATGTGCCGGGCAATCGCATTGCGCAGCGCCGGTAGGCCTTCGGGCACACTGTAGAAACCTTTGGAGCCGGCCATCTGGCGCATCGCGTGCGACACGCAACGGCGCCAGTCGTCATGCGGGAACTGGCCCTTGCTGGTGGCGCCGCCGATGAAGTCGTAGCGCAACGAACCTTCCAGCGACGGGTGGCGCAAGAACACCGGCAGGTTGCGCCAACGCTCGATCACCTCGGCGCTGGCCAGTTCGGTGTGGCTTTGCTTGCGCTGAATCTGCGCCGGGCGGGCGTTGACGTAGGTGCCTTTGCCGATCACCCCGGTGAGGAAATTTTCGTAAGTCAGCTGCGCGTAGGTGTCGGAAATGGTCTTGCGCGAGATCCCCAGTTGCTCGGCCAGCAGACGGCTGGGTGGCAACTGCGTACCCGCCGCCAGCCGCCCGGACTCGATGGCGCCGCGCAGCTGCTGGTACAACTGACCGGCGAGGTCCTTGCGGCCATTGATCACGACGTGAAGTTCCATACCGACGCGGCTCCGGGGGGGCGAATTGAATGCCCGCCAGATTACTCCGCTTTGCCTGTTCGTCAGTAGATGCGCATCGGAAAATCCACAAATTGGCCCCAATCCCTGTAGGAGCTGCCGGAGGCTGCGATCTTTTGACTTTGATTTTTTATCGGCAAAAGCAAGATCAAAAGATCGCAGCCTGCGGCAGCTCCTACAGGGGATTTGTGTGGGGCCAGGGTTTCAGTGGTGTAGCGGTTTTCCGTGGAATTGGGGCTGTAACGCTGGCAGTTCAGCGCTTACCGTGAACTCATCATTCCGCTTCCCGAGACCTACCCATGTCCCCGCGTCTGGACTACTACAACGCATCGCCCAAGGCGATGAAAGCGATGATCGCCATGGAGGCGCTGACCAGCGACCTGAGCATCGAGGCGCCGCTGTTGCAACTGATCAGGATCCGCGCTTCTCAGCTCAACGGCTGCGCGTTCTGCACCGACATGCACTCGGTGGACGCGCGGCGGGCCGGGGAGAGTGAGCGGCGTTTGTATGCGATTGCGGTGTGGCGCGACAGCGGCTTTTTCAATGCGCGTGAGCGGGCGGCGTTGGCCTGGGCCGAGGCAGTGACGCTGTTGGCGGACAGTCATGTGCCGGATGATGTTTATCAGTTAGCCAAAGCGCAATTCAGCGAAGCCGAACTGGTGGATCTGACCATGGCCGTCACCACGATCAACAGCTGGAATCGCCTGGCGGTAAGCTTCCGCCAAACCCCAAGCGACTGACATGCACATAACCTGTGGCGAGGGAGCTTGCTCCCGCTCGGCTGCGCAGCAGTCGCAAAACCTTTGCATGCGGTCTGTCAGTTAAAACCGGTTCGGCAGATTTGGGGGCGCTGCGCACCCCAGCGGGAGCAAGCTCCCTCGCCACAAAGATTGGTCTTCAGTCCGGTGGAGAGATCGCAGCCTTCGGCAGCTCCTAGATGGGATCGAATGTAGGAGCTGCCGAAGGCTGCGATCTTTTGATTTTTAAAAGCAAGATCAAGAGATCGCAGCGTGCCGCAGCTCCTACAGGATCATCACTTTGGTGGGCGTTGCGGTTTGACTGAAGTGCCGAAAGTGTTGCCCATGCGTGTTCCAGTTGCGGCCGGGGTTGCAAGCCCAACCTGATTCGGTGGCCGCTTGTTCACCGGCACATTCAGTGCTTCCTGATTCTTTTCCGCAGCGGCAGCCCCTTCCGGATTGTTGCCCATCTGCTGACTCAGACAATCGTAATTCGGCGCCTTGTAGCCACCCACCGTCACCTCCACACAGCCCAGCGGCTGCTCGGCGTGGGCGCTGGCGATGGCGCTCAGCAGCAGCCCGCCGAGGGCGAATTTCCACAGTGATTTCATGCAAGCCTCCTGGCCGGCCCGAAGCGGCCGTTCTCTGAATGCAGTCTAGTGCAAGCCTTGGGCGAATCCCGTGATGGTTTTTTTGCACCGCCCGTCACACCAGATTCATAAACAGCCATCAGGATGACGGTTTTCAGGGGTACGTCAGCCGTGCAGCGAGGCAGTTCCAGGGACGGTCTTCAGCGTTCAGCGACTCTTGTGCGCCGGGTGAGTCTGGGGCTGCTGCTTGGCTGGTTGAGCAGTGCTGCGACAGCCGAACCCGCGCCCGCCGACTTGCGCATGACACTGCACATCCCGGCGCAAGACCTGGCCCGGGCGCTGGATCAGTACAGCCATGCCACCGGGGTGGCGGTGCTGGTCGACAGTCAGTTGAGTCGTGGCCGGCGCTCATTGGCGGTCGATGGCGAATACACCGCTGCCGATGCGCTGCGCCGTTTGCTCGGCGGCAGCGGGCTAATGGCGCGTTATGCCCGCGATGATGCGTTCACCTTGCAAGTGGCGCAGGTCGAGGACGCGCCATCGGCCCTGGAAAAGTCCACGCCGGCCAGCGCCGCCGTCAGTCGCAGCTACGCCACCGCGGTGCAAGCGGCGATCGAGCGCAACCTGTGCCGTTCGCCACTGACCCGTCCCGGCAGTTATCGCGCGGTGTTGCAGGTCTGGGTCGGGCGCGACGGCGTGGTGCAGCACAACCGGTTGGTCACCACCACCGGTGATGTACGGCGCGATACCGCGCTGGTGGAGAGCTTTCGCAATCTCAGGATCGACCGGCCGACGCCCAGCGCATTGCGTCAGCCGGTCACGTTGCTGTTGTTACCGGAGTCGTCAGGGAAACGCATGGAATGCACCAAATGGGAAGGAGTTTCCGGGGGATGAAAGACACCGGACAAGGTTCGATGGTCCAGCTGTTCCTGACGTCCTACGAGGACTTTCGGGTGCGCTTGCGACGCCGTCTCGGCTCGGAAGACCTGGCCAACGACGTGCTGCACGAAACCTACCTGCGGGTCGACCGCATGGAAACGCCGCCGAACCTGCTGCGGCCCAACGCCTACCTCTATCGCATGGCCCTGAACATCGCCGCCGACCGCCGTCAGGCCGATGCGCGCCTGCTCACCGGCGAGGAAGTCGAAGAGCTGCTGCAGATCGGCGACGAGGCGCTGGATCCGGCGCGGGTGGTCGGTGGGCAAAAAGAAATTCAGTCGCTGCTCAGCGCCCTTTACGAGCTGCCAGCGCGGCGTCGCCGAATCTTCATCGCGGCGCGGCTGGAGGAGGCGCCGCACCTGGAAATCTCCCAGCGCTTCGGCATCTCCACGCGCATGGTCGAAAAGGAAATCAAAGCTGCATTGGGCTTCTGCGCGGCGAAACTGGAAAGAAAAGTGTTTCAGCGGTTCGGTCGCGGGGCCGGAAAACCGTCTTCTGAATAGTGCCCGATCAATTCGTTGAGAATCTGCGCGTTTGAACATCTTTCGACTGACACCTGCCGAGCCATCGGCGGCCGACAATCTGCACAGCGAAGCCCACGACTGGTTGGTCCTGCTGACCTCCGGCCGCGCCACCGTGGCCGACGCCCGCGCCTTGCGCCAGTGGTGCGCGCAGAGCGCCGAACATGCCCAGGCTTTCGAGCAGGCCAAGGTGTTGTGGCACAACCTGCAGCCTGCCACTGAAATGCTGCAGTCGCCTCGGCGCTTCGGTCGCCGGGCGTTTCTCGGTGGCGCCATCGCGGCATCGGCGGCGTTCATGCTGGTGCGCGGGACGATTCCCGGCGGTTTCGAAGGACTCGGCGCCGATTACATTACCGAAGTCGGCCAGCAGAAGCGTTTCGAACCGGCCGACGGCGTGCGCCTGGAGCTCAACACCCAGACCCGCATCAACCAGCGCTCCGGCGATGACGGCGTGCAGGGTTTCGAACTGGTCAGCGGCGAAGTCGAAGTACAGACCGCGCGGTTGCCACTGGCGATGCAGGCCGGGGGCGGGTGGTTGCGGGCGAGTCAGGCGCGGTTCAACCTGCGCAACACCGATCAGCAAGTGTGCGTGACGTGCCTCGATGGTTCGGTAGACGTCAATGTCGATGGCCGCAGCCTGCGTTTGCAGCCGGGTGAGCAACTGACCTACGACGGGCAACAGGTGGGTGCAGTGCAAAGCGTCGACACCGCCGCAGTGATGAACTGGCGCCAACAGATACTGGTATTCAACGGCGCAACCCTCAGCCAGATGATCGACGAGATCAACCGCTACCGCCCAGGCATGTTGCTGCTGCTCAACCGCGAACTCGGCCAACGCCGCGTCCAGGCCCGCTTCAGCCTCGACCAACTCGCCGGCGTCGCCTTGCTGATCCGCGACGCCTACGGCGTCAAATGCACAGAGCTACCCGGCGGCGTAGTCGTCCTCAGCTAACCCAACCCCACCAACCCCTGTGGGAGCTGGCTTGCCAGCGATGGCGCCCTAACAACCAACCAATCCCCAACTGACTATCCCCAATCCCAATGTAGGAGCTGCCGAAGGCTGCGATCTTTTGATCTTCAAGAATCAGAATCAAAAGATCGCAGCCTTCGGCAGCTCCTACAGAAATCTCCGATGCGCAGAAATATCGGCATAACCCGCATACATCACTCCAACGGCCCCATCACCTGCCGATACCGCTCCACCCCCTGCGCCGTCTCCCGCGTCAACCGCACCTCCAACCCCAACGGATCCTCCCGCCGATTCCCACTCAACTGCCGCCAACCCTTATCCACCTCCCAAACCCGCACCTGCACATCACTCACCCCATCCAACACCGCCACCCCAGCCCCCGGCGCCGGCAACGGATAACGACTGCGCGCCTCAGCCACCGCCCGATACAACGTATCCCCCTTGACCCACCACCGCACCCGCTGCAAAGCCCCAGGCTGATCCGCCGCACTGCGAATAATATCCAGCCGAAACCCCTTGCTATCACTGCTCCGCACCGTCAGCGCAGGCGGGGCACTCGGCGGCTCATCATCCACGCCAACCTTCTTCGGCTCACTCAACTCAATCCCCGCGCGCATCTCCACATCACGCTGCAACTGATTCAACGCCCGCAACAAACTGTCGCTCTGCTCACTGCTCGCCTGCAAATGACTGTCCGCCCGCGTCACACTGTCCAGCCCGCGCCAGGCAATCAAACTGACCACCGCCATCAGCAGAATCGCGACCATCACCTCGATCAGGGTAAAGCCCCGTTGATCGTTCATTGCACACTGATCCTGCCACTGGCATCACGCAGCACACTCAGCCGATTCAGCCCATCAGACAGGGTCAATTGCAGCGGCGGATTAATCCACTCGGCGTTAAGCACCACCTTCTGCTTCGGCTCCACCCGCACCTCCAGCTTCGGACTCTGCCAGGTGCGCGGCCGCAACTGCGGGTCATCCTTGAAATGCTCAAAACCCCGACCACCGTCACCGCGCCGACTGAACCGAAAGCCCTTGCCATCACTCACCCAAACAATCGGCCGACCATCGGCGCGGGCCTCCGCCTGCGCCACCTGCAGCAACTGCGCCACCCGCTCGGCGTCCTTGCGCAGCAACTGCAGCGGATCCGGCTTGATACTCAGGCTGATCGCCGCACTGGCGATCCCGATGATCACCAGCACCACCATCAGCTCAATCAGCGTAAAGCCCCGTTGCTTGCCCGCCTTCATCGGTTGCGCACTCCGTTGCGTCCTGCCCCGTCCAAAAAAACATCCTGCACGGCCAACATGTAAGACGTGTGAAATAAAACCGTGAGAATTGCCGCGTAGCCTGTCAGCAGGGACAAAAAGGAGATTCAGCCCATGATGCTCACCACCCGCATATCCCCCCCGCAAACCGTCCAGGCCCTCGCACTGCTCGCCGCCCTGGTCGGCGTCGCGACCTGGTCGGCGCTACTCCTGACCTCCGCCGAATCGCATACCCCACCAGCCCCGCCGCAAATGCTCGCCGCGCGCAGTGACAGCCCGGCGTTGCAGTGGTTTTCCAACCAAACGGCGCCGGTGGACATCAAGGTGAGCGGGGTGATGGCGGGGAGTCGCGGGGCGGTGGCGATTTTGAGTTTGAACGATGGGCCGCCGCGGAGTTTTTTGCAGGGGGAGCGGGTGGGGCCTGGGGTGAAGTTGGTGGCGGTGGAAGGGGATGGGGTGGTGATTGAGCAGGGGGGGGAGAGGGTGCGGTTGGGGGTGGAGCGGTTGGGGGAGGGGGTGGAGATGCCGATCCTCACTAGGCCCTGATAAGTGGATGAGTGATTACTTCCGACCAGCGAGGCCATGGAGTTGAACTGGATTTAGTTTCTTTGCAGCTATCTACTGATTAGTAGACAATTCCGAAAAACTATTTCCTTGCAGGGAGCAGGTCAGTGAAGCCATTAGTTGAATACTGTGATGGTGCTGTAAAAGCCTTAAATGCTCAATACGAAATGACTAAAGTGCTGGGGCACTCTGCCACTGCAGGTTCAGCGCGAGAAAGACTTATTCAAGATTTTCTTCTTGCACATCTTCCGGAAATGACCAGTATCGTAAGCGGAGTGGTCATTGACTCGGAGGGGCGGCGCTCTAAACAACAAGATATTGTTCTGATGTTGAAGTCCATGCCGAGGCTTCCGTTCGCTAGTGGTCATGATCTGATATTTCAAGAGGGGGCCGTAGCAACTTTTGAAATTAAGACAGAAATCACAGCGTCTATTCTTGAGGCTATTGCTCTCAATATTGAAAGCGTTAACTCACTTGCTCCGAGTACGCTTGAGGGGGCCGGCTTGGGCGATATGGCTTGGCCTTATGCTAGAATTTTAAACGTTGTGCTCACATACGGAGGATCTTCTTTAGAGACTATTGAGCAGTCCCTGATAAAACTTCCCGAGGCGCGTCAGCCAGATGTTTATTTTGATCTGACAAAGGGGATTCTTGTAAAAAATGAAGGTCTTTTGTTTGGGCTAAATGGTTCAAACTCTTATCTTCGATTTAATGACCCTGGTGTTGGTCTTGCACGCCTACTTGCGCTGTTGTCTAAAGTTACAGGGCGCTTAATGATGCGAGCAGTTCAGTGGGAGGCGTATATGTCATAGAAGGAGAAGGGGGAGGTCGTCAAGTGGTTTCAGAGAATGGCGTAGTAAGTGTTGTCGATAACGCATTAGTGGCCATCGAAACCCTGTATGCAACGCAAAAGCAATTACGCGACTAAAACTGCCTTAGGCAGTCGCCCACTATTGCCGTGAAGGGTTGGCACAACATGGAAGGCTATATTGAATTCGACCGTTTTATTGATCTGGAAACGTCCCTCGAGCAACTTCTTACTCAGATTCAAAGGGTGCCAATGACGGCATCCAGTTGGAAGTGGGCGCTCATCGCAGCTCACTCCGCCCTGCAGGGGGCTGTATGCATTGCGCTTCGAGGTGCCGCGGGTTTTGATACATGGAAGCCGAAGTTTCTAAAGAAGTGGTTAGACGCGTACGAAAACAAGAAGGATTTGCCTAGTACTCAGCTCGATAATTTTATGAACCTGTTCGATAAGTTATTTGATAAAGAATCCGAAATAGAAAGGGATTTGATAAATAGCCTTAATGAGCACAGAAATAACTTTATTCACTTCAATGTCGATCATTTTTACATAGAGCGAAAATTGATTATTGATGCAATCAATGAGTCAATATCCGCGATGATTGCGGCACCAAGGCGCAGCAAGGGAGTATTTTTCTATGAGGAGTTACAGTCCCAGCGATTTGACGCACTATGCGAGAGCATACGCGAGAGGCTTAAGGTGTTAGCAGATGTCAAATAATAGTTTTGCAAGAGAAAAGGGGGCTGATTTATTTCTCAGAGTATAAATCAGCCCCTCTGAGTTGTTCTCTTTAAGTTTGTGTTATTGATATCGCTCTAAGTTTTGGTCACGCATGCAATAGCGTCACATCATTCATCGAGAATGATAAATACTCCATAAAGCTCTTTGATTTTTTCTCCGCACTCTAGATAAGCAGTGCCGAAATTTTTTATTCTTTCTTTTGCAACACCAAAAATATCTTCAAATGAATAACGTCCGCTATTCTTTTGGTTAAGCCACTCTTTGTGAATCCTGGAATATTTCTCGGAGTACTCTAGCACTCCGTTTGGGCTTTTGGCAAAGCAAGCATAAATATTAAAGGATGCCGCACTGGTGATTTTGTCGAATAATGACGGTGATACTTTAAGAAATGAATCAGGCTCTATTGTTCGTCGGAGGTGAACCAAGTCTAAGCCCTTGTTGTAGCTCAAAATATTTATTGTGTTGTATAGGCTCTGTATGAAGTCTCCTGTAGCGATGCCAAAATCTACTGTCGCATGGTATGTGAGTAAGAGCGTAAGTTTTTGAGTTGTTGAATGGATTCTTTCATATGGGTATTCTATCAAGTCAACGGCGTCGCCATGCGCAATTATATCCCTGACTTGTTTTATTAGTTTGAAGTCTTCATTGGATAGATTAATTATCTTGATGATGTCGGTATCTGTGTTGTCAATTAAATAGTTATATTTTTCAGTAAAGCTAAGTGTTCGCTGCTTTGGTAGGGCGGACTCGATGAGTGATCTTACTTCTGCTAATTGCTCTGGAGTTAGCGGGTGCTTAATTGAATCTAAAGCCCCAAGTAGTACATCGATTTTCTCAGCTTTTTTATTTGTAGGCTTGATACCGTCTTCCTTGGTTAGCCTGCTGGTGTAGCTGTCTAGCAAACTGACATAACCTAATACTTTGTACTCCCAAAAGCCCTCGTGTCGTTGCATTCCGGATAGGCGCGACCACTGGACCTTGCGAAACTTTGAATTGTAGTATTTTTCCAATATTGATTGCCAGCAGCCATCGAGAGTTGATCTTGAGATTAGTGCGTTGCGCCAAAATACATTTTCATCGAAATCTCGATCAGCTTTTTTAAAAGTAGGATAGTACAGCGGGACTGGATACCCACTACTGCCTTTCACCCATATGCTTGAAATGGATATTGGGTAAGCTATGAATATTGACAGAAGACTTGAGAGTTCAAGTGGTTTGTTCTTTATTTCGGAGAGCGAGAATTCGCCATCAGATCGCGTAAACACAAAATTCACATGCTCGTGAATTGTGCGCTCCTCTCGGTGCTTAGTAAGTGAAGAGTAAATCTCACTTCTCAGGGAGAAGCTATAATTTTCACTCTCAATATTTGCTAAAATTTGTGGCGGCGGAGTTGTCCAATTTAAATTTTCTCCTAGATTTCCTTTTACATATTGGTCGCACATGAACCAATCGGAAATATCTGCGTACTTGACGATTATCTCACTAGATCCGGAGGCTATATCTCCGCAAACTATCAAATCTGAATGTATTGTGTAATCTTGGTAAGTGCAGTTTGTAAGAGTAAATTTTTCACCGCCTTTGGTTTTGGCTTTTAGATGCGGCTCCCCATCTGGTCTTATGAACTGTCCAAATGCATCAAGGTTGACATGTGGGAAAACCCCGCCGCCAAAGTGTAGAGTTCCCGACCCAAGAGTGCCGTATCCATCAAGGTATATTTCAACGTCATATTCGTATTTTTTTGAAAAATCAATCTCATTGTTCATTTTTTTCGTTCGGCGAGATGAGTTCGATACATGTGTATAGACTATTTGGCACTTAAATTCATCTCGCGAATGAAAATATTTTGGCGATGTGAAACCTTATTTAGGCTAGTAATGCCAGGTTTTCAGAGGGGAGATTATCAACAAAGGGACTAATTTATTTCGAGAAAATAAATCAATCCCCTTTGTAATGCCCGAGCCATAAAACGAAGACCTCAGGCCTATCCTTTGCTGACCCGGTCACGTCGGTCAGCAAGGGCAGACGTCAGGAAAAAACGGGCATCCTAAACATGTTAAGTAAGTGCCATTCGGGGCTGATTTATTTTAAAGAAATAAATCAGCCCAATTTTTCAATGTGTTGTTTAAAATCCAGGTATTGCGTGGTGCGGAATGATGGGATATATCTACTTTGAGTGCTGAAATTTTAAAAGCAATAAATCTATATTTTCTTTTGAAAAGGCCAAATTCTTCTCAGATAATTTTTTTCTGTAAGCTAGATAGTTGAGTTCCACCATTTTGAATCCTTGCGCAACAGAAATTATCGTCGTGTCCTTTGAGGCCAGAGCCATAAGCCAACGCATTATTGAGTCTAAATAATCGTGGGTATTCTCGATTAAGACTTCAGCATAAGATGGTGTTGAGCCGTCATGCACGATGGTGTTTCTTGCACGGTAAATTCTACGAAGTTGCCACGCTACCCTTTTTTGATGATTATCCAGCGTACTCAGAATGGCGGCAGGACTAGATAGCAAGTTAGCAAGATGTTGGTATCGATCTTTGAGAAGATAAAAATCTCCAAAGCTTGCTTCAAGCTCTGTTCGCAAATCCTGATACTCTGGCAAGGCTAATAAATGTGCGGTTTTTGACGAAATTCCTTGCGTATCAATTCTTTTGTATAGTTCTCGTATATATTTTCTATTCCATTGCAGAAGGTCTTTAAAGAATCTGATTAGTAGTTTGTTTATGTATTCAAGGTTGAGGAAAGGTGTTATGGAAAGTGTTAGGTGGTCTATTTGAGCTAGGTCCTTATCTGTTTTGCTTGGGACTAATGACTCTAGCGCTATCCATAGGTTTATCATTTGATTTTCTATAGACTCGCTAGCTAGTGCAAGAGAGTGCAGTTCAGCGCTTCTGTGGAATTTCCTGAAAGATTCTTTATCTAGTGCGAAAGCTTTTACAAAACTAGCAAGTTTTTTAGATGCGACAGTTGGAATGGCATCGGCGCATTTGTGCATCGGATTCAGATGCTTGACTATTTTAGTGCAAATTCCGGTAGTCGCATTTTTTACCAAGCATTCATTTATGGGTTTAGGTGATTCTTTGTGATGGTAAAGACCAATCAGAGTTTGAATTGCCTCAACTGATGAGTCGGATATTATTTTTATAAAATTTGGTTCCTTACCTTTGATTTTCTCCAGAAAAACAAAAACCTCATTGCTTCCCAAGTGTATGTTGTGCTTCCTGGTGTCTTCTTCTGTTATTGGGCAGTTCTCAAGGTTTTCTAGAACTTCGAGGCCCAATCTTTTCGCAGCTTCGGAAAAGTCTACAAGATACGACGGGGCTTTATAAATTACATAGTGCTCCGTTGCTTTGTTGGAGAATAGGCTGAAGTAATCGTCGATCGCTTCGTTCCCCGATATTCTATCAGGCGAGTAGTGGAAGAATTTTTTTGATGCTCTGTGTATATATGTTGCAGTATATCCGCTGTTTAAAAGGGTTGTGATGTATGATCTTGTTAGCTTTCGTAATTTTGATTTTTGCCCTCCGCCAAGTAACTCTTCTTTCAGAAGTTCCTCATTCTTGTCCTTATAAGCGGATAGTGGAATTTGACGTAGTAATAGCTTGACAACGGTCGTTACGCTCGCATCTGAAGATTTTATATTGTCTAGCGTATTTGTTACTCCTACCTCATCAACTGACATTAGCTCACGTGCTACGTCGTCAGATTTTAAGTTGTCGCAGAGTTCGTTTAAGATATGAGTCAGATTAGGCTTCATCACAATGCCTGCGTCGATTGCTGCAATAGTCTCTACTGCTTCTTTGACTAACAATGCCGTATTCATTGCGGAGGGTTTGTAAGTGTCAAGAGTGTAGTCAAACATTAATTCGTCAATTAGCTGAGCTACAAAGATCAAACCCTCAGATACTGATTTGTTATCCCATTTATTTAGGCTTCGGAATCGCATCTTACTCCCCCTTTCCTATAAAGAATGATGAGATCGTCATGATGGCATTGTGGCGTGGTGTTGGGGAAGTGGGTTCGCGTTAAATTATTCAGTTTTCCTAATGCAGGATTGAATTTCTCTCAAATATTGTTATGTGCAAAAAAGTATCGGTTATAAAGGGTAGTTTATATGGCTCGCAATCAATACGATCTCCAATGTGGGCGGAAGATTTCCTCTCACCGGCGGCAGCTATTGGCTGGAATCAACAAAGGTGGATGATTGAACACCCAGAGAGATTTTGTACTTTAAGGGAAATGTGCACTGCACCAATTATTTAGCCGAGGTCGTCAGTACACCTGAAAACCTCGGCCATTTTCTTTCCGGCTGTTGAGCTACAGCGCTCAGCCGATCACGTCTTTACCTCAACATGATCCAACGCCTGATTCACCGCCAGCCCCGCAACCATAACAACCTGCGCAATCCCCAGCGCAGTCTTGCGGTGCGCAGGCTCCAGTATCGCGGCGAAGTTGCTGAGCATTTCGCTGGCGGAATCGAGGGATTCGCTGGCGTTGGCCAGGAGGGATTTGCTGTTGTAGGCGGGGTTGGCCAGGAACATGGGGTCGTATTTGGTGTGGCTGCCCATGATGTGTTGTTGTGGGGTTAGGTAGTGGTCAAGGGCGTTCGGCGGCTTCGTTCAGTGGAAAAAGGGGACTGATTTATTTCCAAAAAATAAATCTGAGACTTTCTCTCGCGTCCCCACCTCATGCAGGTGCCACAGTAAGGTCTCGATAAACACCAGCGTTTAAAAAAACATCTCCAGACACTCTCTCAGGCTACATATCCTTGCGCCTTTGCCTACAGCTACGCCAGAATCCGCCGGCTTGTGCGCCTTGGGGGTGGGTTCTATTGTGGTGCGGTCGCTGATGAAACAGCGATCGGGTTTAGCGACTCGACTTATAAATAGGTGCATCAGCGTTCCATGCTTTGTCGCAGATTCAATTTCTGCGACTCCGCTATGGTGGCTGTATGCGGGAGACCCTCGGGTCTGCCGGGTGCCTATAACCGGTTCGCTAACCTGCGTACAGCCGCCACCTTTCTGTTTAGCGACAGTTCTGGGCGGCTCCATTCTTATAGGAGCTTCACCATGATCAAACCAACACCCAACCCACCCGAAACCGCCTCGGTTTCCCCCTACGAATCCATCGATTCCAAAAAACTCCACGAAGCCGCCGACCGCGCGCTCGACCATTACCTCTGTCCGCCCGGTTCCACGCCGCCGCCACGTAAACACCGTGGGATGTATGCCGTGACGGCGGACAACAAAACCGAAGAGCTGCTGGTGGATGCCAGTGAAACACTCGCTTCGGCCAAAACCCTCGCGCAGAACATCGCCAGCTTGTTGCCGGTGTCGCAGCGTCATGCGCTGGCGGGGATTGCGCAGTTGATCATGCTGGGGGAGTTGGCGGTGAATCGGGCGTTGGATAATTTGCAGTTGCCGGGGTGATGTAGGTGTCGGGGACACCCGGTGATTGATCGGGTGTTCATTCTGACGCCTTCGCGAGCAAGCTCGCTCCCACAGGGTTTTAGGTTGATTGCGGATGTCGTGTGGGGCAGGCGTTGTTTTTTTGCCTGAGTTGTTTGTGGAGCTGCCGGAGGCTTCGGCTGCGATCGGACGATCTTTTGATTTGATGTTTAAAAACAAGATCAAAAGATCGCAGCCTTCGGCAGCTCCTACAGGGGGCGATTCAACAGGGTTTCTAGGCGGGCTAGGGGCGGGGTGTCCTGGTTGCGGTTGAAGACCTGGATGCCGACCTTGAGCAATCGGCCGTTTTCGGCTGTGGCGATGGCTTGTTCGCAGCGCAATAGCAGGCGTCCCTGATCACAATCAACAGCTTTCACGCCAGTCGGCAATTGACCTTCCAGTTGCAGCTCGGCCATCCGGCTCTGCGCCGCAATCATCGCCACCGAACGATCACGCAGAACTCCGCTGCTTTGGGTCATCAACCCGGCCACGCGCACGGCCGCCGACATGGCCACGGCAATGATCGCCAGCGCCACCAGCACTTCAATCAGGGTGAATCCGCTTTCTCGGGAACGCGTCGGCATAACAGGCCCAAAACCCAAACTCAGCCCTCGACCCTAACCCCCGTCCTTGACGGCTTGACGACGAAAACTCCCGAGGATTTTCAACATCCCTGACATATCTTCTTGCAACACTGCGCGTCGAATCGAATCAAGCCAAGGGAATGTCGAGATGGATATCGCGCAGTTCAAACAGCCCGGACGACCGAGTCGGATGCCCCGTGGGCAGCAGGGTTTTACCCTGATCGAGATCATGGTGGTGGTGGTGATTCTCGGGATTCTGGCGGCGATGGTGGTGCCCAAGGTGCTGGATCGGCCGGATCAGGCGCGGGCCACGGCGGCCAAGCAGGACATTGGCGGTTTGATGCAGGCGCTGAAGTTGTATCGCCTCGATCACGGCACTTACCCGAGCATGACTCAGGGTTTGAAAGTGCTGGTGGAGCGTCCGGCGGATGCGAAGAACAGTAACTGGCGTTCGTACCTGGAGCGTTTGCCGAATGACCCGTGGGGTCGTCCTTATCAATACCTCAACCCCGGCGCGAATGGCGAGATCGATATCTTTTCTCTCGGTGCCGACGGTCAGCCTGACGGCGACGGCGTGAATGCCGATATCGGTTCCTGGCAGCTGTAAGGCCGGCGATGAACAGCCAATCGAACCAGCAGGGGATGGCGATCATCAGTGCGCTGTTGATTGCGGCGGTGGTCGCGGTGATTGCGGCGGGGATGTTGACCCGGCAGAGCGTTTCGACCCGCGCGCTGGAGGCGGATCAGCAGCGGGTGCAGGGGCGCTGGGTGTTGCACGGTGGGCTGGAGATCAGCCGGCAGTTGCTTTGGGATGCGCGGCAGCGTGATCCGCTGACCCGGCTCGATCAGCCGTGGGCGCAGCGCTTGCATGCGCAGGGTTTCGAGGGGCGGCTGGAGGATGAGCAGGGCAAGTTCAACCTGCGCAATCTGGTGGCCAATGAGCGTATCGATGAGGCGCAGGTGCAGGCGTTTCAGCGGCTTTGCGCGTTGATCGGTATCAGCGCTGGGTTGAGTCAGCGCATCAGTCAGCGGGTGATCGGCTCCTATCCGTATCTGTCGAATCCGCAGATTGCCGAAAACACCGCGAGCAAAAACGCCTTTGACAGTGGCCGTGCCACGTCGCCGAATGCGTCGCGCAAGCCGCAGAATCCGAAGTTGCCGATGCTGCGCAGTGTCGATGATCTGCGCAGCGTCGAGGGCGTGAATGACGCGGTCATTGGCAAACTGGCGCCGTACCTGACGGTGATTCCGGCGACCACCTGGCTCAATGGCAATACCGCCACTGCACCGGTGTTGGCCGCGTATGTGCCGGGGTTGTCGCTGGAGCGCGCGCAGGCGCTGATCAATGAGCGCGATGCCGGGCGCTGGTTCATCAACCGTGGCGATTTCGTCAACCGCTTGCGCATGCCGAATCTGGAGCTGACCAGCGTCAAGGTCGGCATCACCAGTGACTGGTTTCGCCTGCGTGGCGAGGCGCGGCGTGATCAGCGTCGGGTCAGTCTCGATGCGTTGTTGCATCGCAGCGAGGACCGCTTGCCGCAAGTGATCTGGTCGCGGGTGGGTGTATGAATCAGTTGCGCGTGGGACTGCCGCCACTGGCGCAGTTGAGTCTCGACAGTGAGTTGGACTGTGCGTGGCTGGATCGGCAGGGGCAGGTCATTCGTGAGCAGCGTCAGACCTTTAGCCAACTGGGGCAGTCAGCGAAGCAGCCAGCGCTGAGCGTTTTTCTGCACCCGGCGGACAGCCTGCTGGCGAGCATCGACCTGCCGCCGCTGCCAGCGAACAAGACCGCAGCGGCGGTGCAATGCGCGGCGCAGGCCTTGATGCTTGGCGACAGCAATGACATGCACATCGCTCACAGTTCGCGGGATGAAGCGGGGCAGGTGCAGATAGCCTGGGCGCCGCGTCAGCGTTTGCAGCATTTGGGGCAACTGCTAAAGCAGGCCGGTCTGAATCTGCGCGGCTTGTACCCGGCGGCGTACTGCTTGCCGGTGCTGCCGGGTACGGTGGCCTGTCGGCAGGACGGCCATTTGTTGCTGCGCGAAAGCGTGCAGGTGGCGCGGGTGCAGCCGCTGTTCGACGACGAGATTGGTGATTGGCTGCTGACCTGCGGCACGCCGCTGCACTGGATCGGTTCTGCACCGCCGCCGGATGCGCAATTGCCGATGGCCGAGGCGCAGCGCTGGACCGGGCCGTTACCCGGTTGGGGCCTGCAGGGTGCGGTGCAACAGCAGCGCAACGAGCATCGCGGTTGGGGCCGGGCGCTGGGGCTTTGCGCATTGGCGGTGGCGGTGTGGGTCATAGGCTTGAACCTGTATGCCGCTCGCGAAGCCAGTCAGGGTCAGCAGCTCAAGGCGCAGATGGCGCTGCGGGTGAAACAGGCGTTTCCCGAGTTGCCGGTGATCCTCAATCCGCTGCAGCAGGCGCGTCAGCAACTGGCGGCGCGGCAGAAGGGCGCGGCGGAGGATCCGGCGCAGCCGTTTAATCGGCTGGTGTTGCAGGCCGGCAGTGGCATGCCGTTCATGGCCGGTACGGTTGAGCGCCTGACGTTTGTCGATGGCACGTTGCAGTTGAGTCTGCTGGCCGATGCCCGGCGCAGCGCCAATGACAAGGACAAGGATTGGCAAGCCGCATTGGCTCAGGTCGGGATCAGTGCGACGGCTGAGGATGAAGGCTGGCTGCTGCGCCCGAGCGACGAAGTCTCCACTCCCGAAGAAAGCGCTGACGACAGCGGAGCAGAAGATGAATAAGGCATCGCTCGCGGTCTATCGCGCCCGCTGGCAGGGTTTCAGCGCGCAGCTTCAAGTCCGCTGGCAGGCGCTGGCCCTGCGGGAAAAACGCATGGTCGGCGGCATGGCGGTGGTACTGCTGGCGCTGTTGGTGTGGGTCGCGCTGATCCAGCCGCCGCTGAAAAAAATCACTTACTGGCAAAGCGAAACCCCGAAGTTACGCGCCCAGACCGAAGCCCTTGAAGTGCTGTTGCGCGAGGTCAGCGTGCGTCCGCAGGGGCAAAGCATCGAGCAGTCTCTTGAGCAGACCCTGCAGGCTAGCGGCCTGGCCGGGCACTACCAATTGCAGGCCGGAGAGGCCGGCGTGTGGCAGTTGACGTTCGACGCGGCGCCGGCCGATGCAGTGCTCGACTGGCTGTTGAGCACTCCGGCACAGCTTTCTCTGCAAGTGGTCGAGGCCCGTCTGCAACGCGCCGACAACGCTTCGACCGAAGTCACTGCCGGCACATTGTCAGGCACCGTTCGCATGGATCAGGCGCTGGGCGCTAAGGAAGCTTCATGAAGGGGTCAGGATCCAAACCGGCGCGCATGGCGTTGCCGATGCTGCTGATGGCGTTGAGCGCGTGCAGCAACACCACCACGCCGCCGAACCAGCCGCCGTTGCTGGTGGACAGCGAACTCGGCCGCCCATTGGCCAACACCCAGCGCAGCGGTGATGCGCTGCTCGATCGGCAACGCGCCCAGGCACAAACCGCACCGCAACCACGGCAGATGCACAACATCACCGAACGCGCGCGCAGTGGCGGCGCCCCGCGCGGCAGCACACTGCCGAGCAATCCGCTGGGCGATCAACCGGTGACGCTGAATTTTGTCGATGCCGATATTCAAGCGGTGGTGCGCGCGTTGTCGCGTTCCACCGGTCAGCAGTTTCTGGTCGACCCTCGGGTCAAGGGCAGCCTGACGCTGGTCTCGGAAGGTCAGGTGCCGGCGCGGCAGGCTTACGACATGTTGCTCGCGGCGTTGCGCATGCAGGGCTTCAGCGTGGTCGATGTCGGCGGCGTCGCGCAGGTGGTGCCGGAAGCCGATGCGAAATTGCTCGGCGGGCCGATCTACAGCCCGGACAAACCCGCCGGCAACGGCATGCTCACCCGCACCTTTCGCCTGCAATATGAGAACGCGGTCAATCTGATTCCGGTGCTGCGGCCGATCGTCTCGCCGAACAACCCGATCAATGCCTACCCCGGCAACAACACCATCGTCGTCACCGATTACGCCGAGAACCTGACCCGCGTCGCCCAGTTGATCCAGACCATCGACACCCCGAGCGCGATCGACACCGACGTGGTGCAGATCCAGAACGGCATCGCCGCTGACATCGCGCCGATGGTCGCGGATCTGCTCGACGCGCCGGGCAACGATCCGACGCAGAAAATCGCGGTGATCGGCGACCCGCGCTCCAACACCATCATCATCCGCGCCGGCAGCCCCGAGCGCACCGAACTGGCGCGCAACCTGATCTACAAACTCGACAACGCGCAGAGCAATCCGAGCAATCTGCACGTGGTTTATTTGCGTAACGCGCAAGCGGCGAAACTGGCGCAGGCCTTGCGCGGACTGCTGACTGGCGAGAGCGACAGCGGCACCAGCGACAGTGCGCGCTCGGTGCTCAGTGCCATGGGCAGCAACGGCAACAACAATGGCGGATCGAGTGCGCAGAGCGGCACGCAAACCAGTGGCAACACCTCGACCACTTCCAGTACGGGCAGTACCGGCGGCAGTTATGCCCAGGGCAGCAGTTCGACCGGCAGCGGCGGCAGTCAGGCCAGTGAGCAGAACGTTGCGTTCAGCGCCGGCGGAGTGACGATTCAGGCTGATGCGACCACCAACACCTTGCTGATTTCTGCGCCGGAGCCGCTGTATCGCAACCTGCGCGAGGTCATCGATCTGCTCGACCAGCGCCGCGCGCAAGTGGTGATCGAGAGCCTGATTGTTGAGGTCGGCGAGGACGATGCCAGCGAATTCGGCGTGCAGTGGCAGACCGGTAATCTCGGCGGCAAAGGCGTGATCGGCGGGGCGAACCTCGGCGGTTCGGGGATCAATCTCAACGGCAAGACCAGCCTCGATGTGCTGCCGCAGGGATTGAACCTCGGTTACGTCAACGGCACTGTCGACATTCCCGGCATCGGCAAGATTCTCGACCTCAAAGTGTTGGCCCGGGCGTTGAAGAGCAAGGGCGGCACCAACGTGCTGTCGACGCCGAACCTGCTGACCCTCGATAACGAAGCGGCGAGCATTTTTGTCGGCCAGACCATTCCGTTTGTCAGCGGTAGCTACGTGACTGGCGGCGGTGGCACCAGCAACAACCCGTTCCAGACCGTGACCCGGGAAGAGGTGGGTTTGAAGCTGAATGTGCGGCCGCAGATTTCCGAGGGCGGCACGGTCAAGCTTGATATCTATCAGGAGGTCAGCAGCATCGACGAACGCGCGTCGGCCAGCGCGACGTCGGCGGGGATCGTCACCAACAAACGTGCGATCGACACCAGCATTCTGCTCGACGACGGCCAGATCATGGTGCTCGGCGGCTTGCTGCAGGACGGTTACAGCCAGAGCAACGAAGCGGTGCCATGGCTGGGCACCTTGCCGGGAATCGGCGCGCTGTTTCGCAACGAGCGCCGGGCGATCAGCAAGACCAACCTGATGGTGTTCCTGCGCCCGTACATCATCCGCGACAGCGAAGCGGGGCGCAGCATCACCCTCAACCGCTACGACTTCATGCGCCGCGCCCAGGGCGGGCTGCAACCGGAACGCAGCTGGGCAATGCCGGACATGCAGGCGCCGCAGTTGCCGACGGCGGCGCAGGGGGTGCCGAGCCCAGTTCCGGCTTCGGGACCTCGCGCGACTATCAAAGCGGTGCCGATCGAAAGGAGTACACGCTTTTGAATCCGACCCTCAATCTGAGAAGTAAACCTGTGGTGAGGGGATTTATCCCCGATGGGCAGCGAAGCGGCCCCAAAACCTATGCACGCGGTCAGTCAGATGTATTCGGATATCAGGTTTCGGGGCTGCTGCGCAGCCCATCGGGGATAAATCCCCTCACCACAAGAATTCCCCTCACCATAGAGAGCCGGGGCGACGCTGGACCTGTAGGAGCTGCCGAAGGCTGCGATCTTTTGATCTTTAAACGCAAAAGATCGCAGCCTGCGGCAGCTCCTACACGGGATTGTATTGTCATGGGGGGAGGGTGTAGATGAGTTCACTGCCCTACGCCTGGGCCAAGGCCCAGCGCATTCTGTTGTGCGACGGGGTACTGACGGTGTGCCCATCGACCCCCGGCTGGTCGATCAGCGAGGTGCGGCGGCAGTTCGGTGAGACGTCGCTCAAGCGTGTGCGCGACGACGAACTCGACGGCCTGCTCGCCACGGCCTACGCCGACACCGGCAGCGCCGCCGCTGTGGTTGGCGCAGCAGAAAATGAAGTCGACCTCGACCGGCTGATGCAGGACATGCCGGAAATCACTGACCTGCTCGACACCCAGGACGGCGCGCCGGTGATCCGCATGATCAACGCCTTGCTTACCCAGGCCGCGCGGGATGAAGCCAGCGACATTCACATCGAACCCTTCGAAACCCATTCGGTGGTGCGCTACCGGGTCGATGGCACCCTGCGTGACGTGGTTTCGCCGCGCAAGGCACTGCACGGTGCGCTGGTGTCGCGGATCAAGATCATGGCCCAGCTCGACATCGCCGAAAAACGCCTGCCGCAGGACGGCCGCATCGCGCTGCGCGTGGCCGGGCGGCCGATCGATATTCGCGTGTCGACCGTGCCAACCGGGCATGGCGAGCGGGTGGTGATGCGTTTGCTCGACAAACAGGCCGGGCGTCTGCACCTGGAAACCCTCGGCATGGACGCGCAGGTGCTGGCCAGACTCGATCACCTGATTCGCCAGCCCCACGGCATCGTGCTGGTCACCGGCCCCACCGGCAGCGGCAAGACCACCAGCCTCTACGCCGCGCTGGCACGCCTCGATGCCAGCACCAGCAACATCCTCACCGTCGAAGACCCGGTGGAATACGACCTGCCGGGGATCAGCCAGATTCAGGTCAACGCCAAGATCGACATGACCTTCGCCCTGGCATTGCGAGCGATCCTGCGGCAAGACCCGGACATCATCATGATCGGCGAGATCCGCGATCTGGAAACCGCACAAATCGCCGTGCAGGCGTCGCTCACCGGTCACCTGGTGCTGGCGACGCTGCACACCAACGACGCGGTGTCGGCGGTCAATCGCTTGATCGACATGGGTGTCGAGCCGTTTCTGCTGGCCTCGTCGATGCTTGGTGTGCTGGCCCAGCGGCTGGTGCGGCGCCTTTGCAAAGAGTGCAAACAGGAAGATTCAGCAGCGCCGGGCACCTGGCGCCCGGTGGGCTGCGCCGCCTGCAACCATACCGGCTACAGCGGTCGCACCGGCATCCACGAATTGTTCTGCATCGACGACGACATCCGCACCCTGATTCACCAAGGGGCAGGGGAGCAGGCCTTGCGTGCGGCGGCGTCCAAGGCCGGGATGTTCAGCCTGCGCGAGGACGGCGAGCGCTGGATTCGCAGCGGCGCCACCGCCCCTGAAGAAATCCTCCGTGTCACTCGGGACGCCTGATGAATCGCTATCGTTTTGAAGCCGCCGACGCCACTGGCAAGATCGAGTCCGGGCATCTGGAAGCAGACAGTCAGGGCGCGGCGTTCGGCGTGTTGCGCAGCCGTGGTTTGACCGCGTTGTCGGTGCACAAGGAAAGCAACGTCGCCCAGCATGGCGGCGGTGGCTTGTTCAGTGCGCGTATGTCGGACAACGACCTGGCCTGGGCCACCCGGCAACTGGCTAGTCTGCTCGGCGCCAGCCTGCCGCTTGAGGCCGCGCTCAGCGCGACGGTGGAGCAGGCCGAAAAAAAACACATCGCCCACACCCTCAGCGCGGTGCGCGCCGACGTGCGTAGTGGTATGCGTCTGGCCGAGTCACTGGCCGCGCGGCCACGGGATTTTCCGGAGATTTACCGCGCGTTGATCGCTGCGGGGGAGGAGTCCGGTGATCTGGCACAGGTGATGGAGCGGCTGGCGGACTACATCGAGGAGCGCAATAACCTGCGCGGCAAGATCCTTACCGCGTTTATCTATCCGGGTGTGGTCGGGCTGGTGTCGATCGGCATTGTGATTTTCCTGCTCAGTTACGTGGTGCCGCAGGTGGTCAGTGCGTTTTCTCAGGCGCGGCAGGACTTGCCGGGGTTGACCTTGGCGATGCTCACCGCCAGCGATTTCATTCGGGCGTGGGGCTGGTTGTGTGCGGCGCTGATCGCCGGTGCGTTCTGGAGCTGGCGCCTGTATCTGCGCAATCCGGTGGCGCGCTTGAGTTGGCATCACCGGGTGCTGAAGTTGCCGCTGATCGGGCGTTTCGTGTTGGGCCTGAACACCGCACGTTTCGCCTCGACCCTGGCGATTCTCGGCGGTGCCGGGGTGCCATTGCTGCGCGCGCTGGAGGCGGCGCGGCAGACGCTATCCAATGATCGCTTGAGCCTGAGTGTCAGCGACGCCACGGCCAAGGTTCGCGAAGGGGTCAACCTCGCGGCGGCGCTGCGGGTGGAGAACGTGTTTCCGCCGGTGCTGATTCACCTGATCGCCAGCGGCGAGAAAACCGGCGCACTGCCACCGATGCTCGAACGTGCGGCGCAAACGCTGTCCCGCGATATCGAACGGCGGGCGATGGGCATGACCGCGTTGCTCGAACCGCTGATGATCGTGGTGATGGGCGGGGTGGTGCTGGTGATTGTGATGGCGGTGTTGTTGCCGATCATTGAGATCAACCAGTTGGTGCAATAACTCCCTGTAGGAGCTGCCGAAGGCTGCGATCTTTTGATCTTGATCTTGAAAAGCAGAAGCAAAATCAAAAGATCGCAGCCTTCGGCAGCTCCTACAGAGAATGGAGTAAGCACCATCCACCTGTGGGAGCTGGCTTGCCAGCGATAGGGCCATGCAGAACAACAAATAATTCAGACTTTTTTCCAAGGCTTCAGCATCACCCGAGTCAAGTTCCCCCCATCCTCGGGTTCTCCTTTCTGTCATTTGCAACCACCCCGCAACGGCTGCAGCCAGTTTCAGCCAAACCCACGATCCAGACACCTCGCAATCCCCCGTAAACACCCGAGAAAACCGTCGGAAAATCAGCGCGCAGCTCCCGAGGTTTTTTCCTCTATCTGTCACCGGAAACTGCGAATTTCTCAGTGCGACTTAACCACGGACCCCGCTTGCGAAGGTCAGCGGTGAGTCTTCCCAGTGTCATGCAAGACCCCTGAAAACCTGTGTTCACAACCATCGTTGAAAAGGAGATTCTTCATGTTCAAGCGCACTCTGATCGCCGCTTCCCTGACCGTCGCCGCCCTGGCTTCCGCTCAAGCCATGGCCGTTACCGGTGGCGGTGCCACTCTGCCAGCCGCTCTGTACAAAGGTTCGGCCGACAGCATCCTGCCAGCCAACTTCAGCTACGCCGCCGTGGGCAGCGGTGCCGGCAAGACCGCTTTCCTGACCAACAACCCGGCCGGTTTCAGCACCACTGGCACCGTGCATTTCGCCGGTAGCGATTCGATCCTCAGCGCTGCGGAAATCAGCACCTACAACACCACCTACGGCGCTTCGTACGGCCCGCTGATTCAACTGCCGTCGGTGGCCACTTCGGTTGCCATCCCGTACAAAAAAGCCGGCCAGACCGCGCTGAACCTGACCAGCGCTCAGCTGTGCGATGCATTCTCCGGTGCCAAAACCACTTGGGGCCAGTTGCTCGGCACGACTGACACCACACCGATTCGCGTTGTTTACCGCAACGTTTCCAGCGGCACTTCGGAAATCCTCAGCCGTCACTTGAACTCGGTCTGCCCGACTCAGTTCGCCACCAACTCGACCTTCACCAACGCTCGTCTGCCAGCCGGTTCGGCATTGCCTTCGAACTGGGTCGGCGTCGCCAACACTTCTGATGTCGCCACTGCCGTGAACGCGGTTGACGGCTCGATCGGTTATGTCGGTCCGGACGGTGTCGACGCTACCAGCAACGCTGTTGTTGCTCGCGTTAACGGCGTGCAGCCAACTTCGCTCAACGTCACCCTCGCACTGTCGTCGGTGTCCGCTCCTTCGACGCCAGCCCAGGCTGCAAACCCTGCCAACTGGTCGCCAGTAGTAGCTAACCCGGCTTCGGGTTACAAACTGGCCGCCTACACCAACTTCATCTTCGGTCAGTGCTACAAGGATGCAACCGTGGCTGCGGCCGTCAAAGCCTTCCTGACTCAGCACTACAGCAACCCGGGCAACAACACTGCGACCCAGGCCCACAAGTTCGTCGCCGTGCCTAATGCCTGGAAAACCGCTGTGACCGCCAACTTCATCACCAACACTTCGGGCAACAACCTGGACATCAACAACGCCAGCGTCTGCAACGCTATCGGTCGTCCTTTGTAAGCTCGCGCGGTCGTAACACCGATGACGGCAACCTTCGGGTTGCCGTCATTTTTTTTGGCTCGGATACACGCCGAACATGAAGTTTGTGTGACATCCGTTCGGTCGCGCCCTCTGCCAACGGCCTATGTCGTAACAGCAGGTTTTTGCAGGCCTGCGGCATCTTTGAAAAACAAAGTGTGGCAATCAAAAAAGGATCTCGTAGTGATGCTCGCTCGCCCATCCCGTCGTCGTACCCACGTTCAGCCCTTCCAGCGTGATGCCGTGGAGCCGGCGCTGTGGCTGCTCAAGCCGTTGGCGCACGCGGTGGCGTTGTGTCTGGTGGCGGGCAGTGCGCAGGCGCAAACGGCGTTCAGTTCGAACTGGTTTGCCGCCAAGGGGGCAGCGCAGCAGGCCGCAGCGGCGCGTCCGAGCGTTGGCGGGTTGCCGGGGATGACACCGCCATTGGCCCAGCAACAAAAAGCCAATGCGCAATTGCAGCGTTCGATCCAGACCCTGAACAACACGGTTGCCGCGATTGCTGCGCAACAAGCGGCGCAGGCGGCCGGACGCGCTGCCGCGTTGGGCACGGTGCAGTTCGTGCCGGACGGTCTGGGCGAGGGCGGTTTGAAAGTCGATAACAGCCTGACCCAGGGTTGGCAGAACGCGAAGGGCCCGCAGCAGACCCGGGCCGACGGCAAGACCACGGTGAAGATCGAGCAGACCGCCGACAAGGCGATCCTCAACTGGGAAACCTTCAACGTCGGCCGCAACACCACCGTTGAATTCGCCCAGCAGCCGAACTGGGCAGTGCTCAACCGGGTCAACGACCCGAATGCCCGGGCCAGCCAGATCCAGGGCCAGATCAAGGCCGACGGCACGGTGATGCTGATCAACCGTAACGGCATCGTGTTCAGCGGCAGCAGTCAGGTCAACGTGCGCAACCTGGTGGCCGCTGCCGCCAACATCACCGATATCCAGTTCCGTGATCGTGGGCTGTATTTCGACAGCACCGGCACCCAGCCGACCTTCACCGATGCCGCCGGCAAGGTGCTGGTGGAACGCGGTGCCTCCATCGACACCCACAAGCCGGCATCGTCCACCGCTGCCGGTGGTTATGCCTTGCTGCTCGGCAGCGACGTACAGAACGACGGCAGCATCAGCACCGCCAAGGGCCAGACCGTGCTCGCCGCTGGTGATCGTTTCTACATCCGCAAGGGCTCGGGCACCGAGGGCAATGCGCTGTCCACCACCTTCGGCAACGAAGTCATTCCCGGATTCAAGACCGGTGCCGTGGCGGGCAATGTCACCAACAACGGACTGATCCAGTCGTCGACCGGCGACATCACTCTGACTGGTCACGAGGTCGTGCAGAACGGTGTGTTGCTCGCCAGCACTTCAGTGGCGACGCGGGGCACGATTCACCTCTCCAACCCGAGCACCGATGCTAACGGCAGCGTGACGCTGGGACAGGGCAGTGCCACGGCGATCATGCTCGACAGCAGCGACCTGACGGCCCTCGACAGCCAGCATCAGGCCGCGCTGACGGGCGTCACGGCCAACAACCGGATCCGTGGCGATCAGTCACGCGTCGAGATTCAGAGCGGCGGCAGTGTCGAGTTCCAGAGCGGTTCGATCACCCTGGCCACTGGCGGCCAGATCGCGGTCAATGCACAACGCCGCAGCCTGGTGCGCGACGGCGCGATGATCGATGTGTCCGGTGCCCTCGGCGTCAAAGTGGCGATGGAAAACAACAGCATCAAGATCAACGTGCAAGGCAACGAGCAGCGCGATGCCTCGGTCAACCGCGAGAAGGGCGCGCTCAACAGCAATGACATCTGGGTCGATGTGCGCGATCTGGTGTATGTGCCGGCCGGCACCAACGGCTACGCCACGGATCGCTGGTACACGGCGGGCGGTTTGCTCGAAGTCGGTGGTTATCTCGGCACTCAAGGGCACAGTGTCGGCGAATGGATGGCTCAGGGCGGCACGGTGAGTTTTGCCGGCAACGACGTGGTCACGGAAAAAGGTTCGCTGATCAACCTGTCCGGCGGCACCCTGGATGTGCAGAGCGGCGAGATTCGCCAGAGCTGGCTGCGTGGCGCCGACGGCAAGTTGTATGAAGTGTCGCGTGCGCCGGGGGACCTGCTCTACACCGGCCTGTACAAAGGCTATGAAGACAGCAGCCAACGCTGGGGCCAGACCAGTTATTACTACAGCCCGCTGATTGCCCCGCGTTCACGTTTCGAGTCGGGTTACACCGTGGGTCGCGATGCCGGGCAACTGGTGATCGCCACGGCCAACGCCGTTCTCGACGGGCAAATGATCGGCGAGGTGTATCAGGGCGAACGACAGAACCAGGCGCCGAAACCGGTGCTCGACGGCTATCAGCAGAGCCAGACCGCACTGGCCCGGCGTGCGCAGTTGATCGTCGGCAGTTACGACCCGACCTTCGTCGCGGCGTCGAACGGCCTGCTCTACACCCTCAATCCGACGCTGGATCAGGTGCAGATTGGTGGCGAGCGTCCGCTCGCCGGCAGTGATCTGAACCTGAGCGCCGCAGTGCCCGAGTCGCGCAAGGGCAAGTTGTATCTCGATAACGATCAACTCAACGGCGTCCGCCTGGGTGCCCTCAAGGTTGCAGCCAGGGATCAGGTGGTTGTTGACGGCGCGCTGACGGTCGATAACGGTGGCGACATCACCCTGTATTCCCCGGATGTGCAGATCGGCGCCGACCTGAGCGCGCGCGGCGGTAGCCTGCGTCTGGGCAACGTGCTCAATCAGTTTCTCAGTAGCGACACCGCTGACACTCGGCTCACGGCGAAGGTCGACAAGGCGACGCAAGTCACTGTGGCCGGCGGTGTGCGACTCGATACCCGTGGTGTATGGAGCAACCTGCGCAGCAACCCGGACGACGGTGCGAGCCTGGCGTATCTCAATGGTGGCCTGGTATCGATCCGCAGCAGCGGCGATATCGACCTTGGCGCGGGCAGCCTGCTCGATGTTTCCTCCGGTGGCGCTGTGCTGGCCAACGGCAAGACCCGGGGTGGCAAGGGCGGGGACCTGACGCTGGAATCCAGTGCGATTTCGGCGCCCGGTGAAACCCACCTGAACCTTGCGGGCGATCTGCGTGGCTACGGTGTCACGGGCGGCGGCACGCTGACGGTACAGGCCAACAGGATTCTCATCGGTCAGACCGACAAGGCGCTGGCCGACGATACACTGCAGCTGTCTGCTGATCTGTTGCGCAAGGGCTTTTCCGCCTACAACCTGATTGGCCTGAATGGGCTGGACGTTGCTGAAGGCACGGCGATCGACGTGCACATGCCGGTGTACCGTTTCGCCGATGCCGCGCCGAATCAGGTCAGTGGTGTCGATCCGCAAACGGCGCTGGAGCTGTGGACGCCGACGCTGTTCCAGGAAAACCCGACCAAGGGCCTGCTGACTCAACGTGCCGGCGCCAGCCTGACCTTGCAGGGCGGGGCCAGCCTGATCGGTCTGATCGATGCCGCCAACAGCACGTTGACGCTGGGCCGCGGTTCGCGGATCAGCGTCGATCCGGGGCAGAGCATCAAACTGCGCGGTGCCGGGCAGATCACCGTGGAAGGTGAACTGAATGCCTGGGGCGGTACGATTGATATCCGTCAGCAGCAGTTCGGTTCGAACAAACCGGCGACCTCCATTGTCGTGGCCGATTCGAACGCGCATGACCGTTCCATCTGGATCGGTGAACAGGCTGTGCTGGATGTCGCCGGACGCGCCACTACGGCAGTCGATGCGCTGGGCCGCACTTACGGTCAGGTCGGCAAGGGTGGCAGCATCATCATCGGCGGTGAAATCGATGCGAAACTGGCCACTGCCACGGCCGCCGATGCCTATGTGATCGTGCGTCAGGGCGCCCGGCTGGATGCCTCGGGCACCGAGGCCGTTCTGGATATCGCCGGCCAGGGGCCGACCCGCGTTGCGACGGATGGCGGGCGGATCAGCCTGAGTTCCTACAACGGCCTGTTCCTTGAGGGCAACCTGCGTGCAGCAGCGGGCGGTGTCGAGGCTGCCGGCGGTCGTCTGGACATTGCGCTTGAGACACCGCTGTACGTTGACTCGGCAAGCAATGCCGCGCGGGCGCCGCGAGAGATGATCATTGGCCAGGCACCGACGGACAAACCGCTCGCGCAGGATCTGCGTCCGGGCGAGGACGCCGCTGGCCTGCGCTACGGTCAGACGCGCTTGAGCGCAGACGGCCTGATGACGGGCGGCTTCGATAACCTGAGCCTGTTGAGCAACGGTTTGCTGTCGTTTGACGGCGACGTCAATCTGCACCTGAACCAGAGCCTGACGCTGTACGCCGGGGCGTTGGCGCTGGCCGACGCCTCCGCGAGTACGACCCGCGTCGATTTGAGCGCGCCGTACCTGCGCCTGTCCGGCGTGGGCACTTACCACGCCGGCTTCGGCCTGATACGGCCGCGATTGACCAATAATCCGACGACACAATTGTCGGACGCGACCTTCAACGCATCAGCCGACTTGCTGGATGTGGGCAATGGCCTGTCGTTCGGTACACAGGGTTCGATCCTGCAACTCGGTGCGCCGGCGCTCGCGTATGGCCGACGGGCATTTGGTCTGGTGAACCTCGACAGTCGTGGCGATCTGCGTTTCCTCGCGCCCAACGACGGTGCCGAAAAAACCCGGCTGTGGACGCCGGGTGACTTGAACCTCGGTGCTGCACAAATCTATCCCGCCAGTGATGTCCAGGCTGAAGTGCGCGTTGGCTATCAGGGCGCCGTTGCGGTGTCCGACCATACGCTACGGATCAGCAGCCACGGTGCGGCACCCGCTGAGGTGCCGTACTCGGTATTCGGCAATCTGAGTTTTTCCGCGGCGTACATCGAGCAGGGCGGGGTGGTTCGGGCCCCGCTGGGCAAAATTGTTCTGGGTGACGATCTGCAGACCACCAGTCATGAGGTTCGACTGCTGTCGGGCAGCACCACGTCGGTCAGCGGCGCCGGTCTGGTCATGCCATACGGTGGCACTACGGACGGCATCGATTATCTCTACAACGGTAAATCGGTGGTGTTGAACGGCATCACGGGCGATAAAAACGGCGTGGCGATCGGTGGGCAATACATCGAGGTGCAGAACGGTGCGCTGATCGATCTGTCCGGCGGTGGCGATCTTCGCGGCGCCGGTTTCATTTCCGGACGCGGCGGTTCTACCGACGCGCGCTTCAATCCGCTGGTGCGCAACGCCACCGATGGCACCTTCAGTCTGCCGGGGCTGGCGAGTAATCCGGTCTACGCCATCGTGCCGGGCAATCAGAGCCGTTACGCGCCGATCCTGGCCGAAGCCGGAGCGGTCGATCCGCGCATCGGCCAGCAGGTCACTATTGGCGCTGGCGTACCGGGGTTGGCAGCGGGGACTTACACGCTGCTGCCGTCCACCTTTGCCTTGTTGCCGGGCGCGTTCCGGGTCGAGGTCAATGGTCAGGCGACGCCGGCTGCGACGACGGCAGCGTTGCAGTTGCGCAACGGTTCGTGGACCAGCAGCGGGCAGATGTCGATTGCCAATACCGGACTGCGCGACAGTCTGGCCAGTCAGGTGATCCTGACGTCGGCTGACGTGTTGCGCCGTTACTCGCAGTACAACGAAACCTCGTTCACCCAGTTCATCCGCAGCGATGCCGCCCGGCGTGGCGTGCCGCGTGCGTTGGCGCCAATGGACGGCAAGGTGCTCGATCTGCGCCTGAGCACGGGTGGCAAGCAAGAGACTGCGTTGCAGTTCGATGGGCGAGCGCTGTTTGATGCCGCCGAGGGTGGGCTGATCGGCACGGCGGCGCTACGCGGCGGTTACGCCGGCGCCGAGTTCGAGGTGCTCGCTGCGGGGCGTGCGCCGACGCCGGGTTTCAGTGGCGTGTCGGTGTATGCCGACACGCTGAACAACCTCAATGCCGGACGTCTGACGCTCGGTGCGCTGCCGGAGGTGATTTACAACACGACCGGCAACATCATCAAGTTCGTGGGGACCTCCAGCAACATCACGTTGCGTGAAGGGGCCATCCTGTCAGCGCCGGAAGTCGTGCTGCGCACCACCTCGACCACCGGTGGCATCACGGTCGAAGCGGGCGCCGGGATCAACACCCTGGGGCGTGGCAATGTGGCCTTCGATTCAACGTCCGGCTACCTCTACCAGCCGCAAGCCTCGAGCCTGTTGGTGGTGTCCAACGGCTGGACCAATGTGCTGGCGCCAGAAGCGGCCAGCGGCATCAGCGGCGCGGGCAGCATCCGGATTGGCGCGTGTGTCACGTCATCTTGCAACGATCCGGCGCTGCTCTATTCGAGCGGCAGCATCACGGCGGCGACGGACAATCAGTTTGAACTGGGTGAAGCGGTACGTTTCGGCACGCGCCAACTGGCGCTGACTGTGGGCTCGGTCAACGCCGGCAGCGCCGCCGCGCTGGCGGACGCCGGCAGTCGCGTACCGGCCGGTCTTACCCTTAACCAGAATGTACTCGACCGACTGCTGCGCGGTGACACCCAATATGGCGCGCCAGCGCTGGAAACCCTGAGCCTGACCACTCGCGATGCCTTCAATTTCTACGGCAGCGTCAGCCTCGACACGATCGATTCGCAGACCGGCCAGAGCAAACTGCAGAACCTGCTGCTGGTCACTCCGGCGATCTACGGTCTGGGCGATGCCAACGATGTGGCGAGCATCCGCACCGCCAACCTGATCTGGAACGGCGCGACCCAGAGCCCGGGCGCAGTCATCACGGGCGGCGCGGGCACCGGCAGTGGCACGCTGGACATTCAGGCCCAGCGGATCGAGCTGGGTTACGGCCCGATGCCTCAGGCCAGCGGTCTGGATCAGAACAATCGTCTGGCGCTGGGTTTTGCCAACGTCAACCTGAGCGCCAGCGAGCGCATCACCGCCAATCACAAGGGCAGCCTGGCGGTGTATCAGGAGCAGGGCGCCTACGATCCGCTCACGGGTTACCGCTACAGCGGCGGCAATCTGAACCTGCGCACGCCGTTGCTCACCGGTGAGGCGGCATCGGTCAGCCTGCTCAAGGCCGGCAACAGCCTGACGCTCAGCGGGGCCGGGGCTGCCGGGGTGGCCAATGCCTTGGGGGCGGAGTTGAACCTTGAAGCCCGCGATGTCGTGCTCGATAGCCGTGTCGCCTTGGCCAGCGGCAAGCTGACCGTCAAGTCCGAGGGCGATTTGACGCTGGGCACTAGTGCCGTGCTGGACATGGCCGGGCGGACCTTGCCGTTCAACGATGTCAGCAAATACAGCTGGGGCGGCGACGTCTCGCTGTACAGCGCCAACGGCAATATCCGTCAGGCTGCGGGCTCGCGGATCGATCTGTCGGCGAACAACAATCAGTCCGGTAACCTCAGCGTCGTCGCTCTGGCCGATGCGGCCGGGATGGTCGATCTGCAAGGCGAGATTGTCGGCGGCAGCAGCGGTTACTACGACGCCGGGGGCACGCTGGTGCCGTACAAGGCCGGTGGCGTGGACATTCGCGCGCAACGACTGGGCGGTGACGCCAGTGAGCAATTTGCCGCGCTCAACCAGCGCTTGAATGCCGGGCAGGTTTACGGCAGCCGCAGCTTGCAGCTCAAGCAAGGCAACCTGGTGATCGGGGATGGCCTTAAGGCGAGCGAGGTCAATGTCTCGGTGGACAATGGCAGCCTGACGGCGACCGGTCTGATCGATGCCAGTGGCGAGCGTGTCGGCAGCATTCGCCTGTCGGCGAAAAATGGCCTGACGCTGGCGGGCAGCAGCGTGCTCGATGCCCATGGTCGCGTGCTGCGTGTCGACAGCTACGGCAAGATCATCGATGCGCCGAACCGTGCCACGGTCGAACTGAATTCCGGCGATGGTTTGCTTACGTTGGGCAGCGGCGCGCGTATCGACCTGCGCCACGGCACTGATGCCGTGCCCGGTTTCCTCGCCGGGCAACACGATGGAATGCTGCGCGGCACACTGGAGCTGAACGCGCCACGCCAGGGCAGCAATGACATCGCCATCGACGCCAGTGGTATGTTGACCATTCAGGGCGCTCGCTCCATCGGCCTCAACGGTATGCGCCGCTACACCGATGCCCGCGATGGTGTCGATCCGGCGGTCAGTGGCCGAGCGTATCAAGTCATCGATCAGGCCATGCTCGAGCGCATTCATGGCGACAGCAACGACTTTATCAACGCCGCACTGGGCAACAACGATCTGCTGCAACGCAGGCTCGCCGGGTTGAATAACGCCACGTATGCCGATGCGTTCCATTTGCGGCCCGGTGTGGAGATCGCCAGCAAGACGGCTGACGGTGATCTGGTGGTGGAGGGCGATCTGGATTTGTCCGGTTATCGCTACGCCAGTCTCAATCCGCACACGCAGCTGAACCCCTCCGTATATGGTTCCGGGGAAGCGGGCAGCCTGGTGATTCGTGCCGGTGGCAACCTCGATATTTACGGCAGCATCAATGACGGCTTCGCGCCGCCACCGGAAACCCTGGATGATGCCGGCTGGAAACTGATTGCCGGTGTGCAGCCGTTCGGTGGCGACCTGATTGTGCCGGGCAGTGGGGTGACGCTGGCCGAGGGCACGCAGTTCCCGATAGGCGCCACGCTCAATTACGACGTGACCCTCCAGGGCGCAGTGTTGGCCAGCGGCACGTTGCTGCCGACTCAGGCAGTGTTGGCTGAGGCGTATACCTTCAGCGCCGGCACCGTGCTGGCGGGGGCGATCCACGACAGCAACGGTCATCTGCTGTACGCCGCCGGTACGCTGCTCAGCGACAGCGTGACATTGCCTGCCGACACACGCCTGGGTGCCGGCATCCGTTTGAACAAGGCCACCGCCCTGCAAGCGATGAACTGGCCCAAGGGTGTGCCGTTGCCCAGCGTTTACGATGCAGACCTGACTACGTTCTCCGGAGTGAAATTAAAGGGCGAACTGGCCTTGCTGCGCGGTTCGCTGATTCCGTCGATGACCGATGTGAAGCTCGCCGAAGGCACTTCGCTGATCGAGTTGCGCCCGTTCAACGGCACACAACAGGGCAAGAACTGGGCGCTGGCCAGCATGCTGCCGTCGGGCAGTGCTTCATGGTCGATGCGCGTGGTGGCGGGTGCAGATCTTGATGCGGCCGACAGCCGTGCGGTCAAACCGCTGACCCCTGAAGGCCATCTGCGGCTGGCGGACAGTCATTACGGCGTCAACATCACCACCGCTGCGGGCAAGCTGGTCTGGGCTCCCGATAATCCCTTCTTTACTCCCTACGAGCCGGTCCCTGATGACATGCTCGAGTATTGCCAGCAGATTGCCGACTTGTGCGTACCGATGGCCCGTTGGGTCTGGGCGCCAGGCAGCGGAATGGGGCCGGATTACGAACCGGTTCCCGAGGAGGCTCAATTCATTTGTGATCTGCAGCCAGAGCTGTGCATCGGCAACAATCCCGGGAAAACGGCCAAGGCCCATACGCAGATGTTCAGTGTTCTGCGCACCGGTACTGGCGATCTCGATCTGATGGCTGCCGGCAACCTGAGCATGGATTCGCCTTTCGGCGTGTACACCGCCGGCACCCAATCAGCGAATATCGACCCGCTCTATAACCAGCCGCGCGGGCATCTTTCGGATAACGATTCGGTGTTGGGTACGGCCGGTGCCGCTTATGAAAAATGGGTCGACGGCGGCAGCGACAGCCTCTATCAGGCCTGGTATCCGCAGATGGGGGGCAACCTGACAATCAATGCCGGTGGCTCGATTTCCGGTGATTCGGTCGGGACGAAAGCCCAATCGACAGCGAGCGGGTTCCGCGAGCAGATGGCCAGTGTGGCAGTGGGCAACTGGCTGTGGCGCCAAGGCACGGGCAACCCGGATGTGCCCACGGCCTGGTGGATCAACTTCGGCAGTTATTCCACCCAAATGAACTCAGATCGGGTGATCAACACTGAACCCTACCTGGTGGGTTTCACCGGTTTCGGTACCTTGGGCGGTGGCAATATCAGCCTGCGGGCTGGTGGTGATGCCGGCATGCTCAAACCGGTAGGCGATGCCGTTAACTACCCGCGAGGTCAGGGGCTGATCGTCGCGGTAGGCAGCACCGGTCGAGTCGCCAGCGATGGCAGCGTGCAGATGACCGGTGGTGGTGACATGGACATTCGTATCGGCGGCACGCTCAACCCTTCGCTGCAAGCGCGGGCCGGAGAAACCGGCTTCGGCCAACCGAATCATGATCTGCAGGGCGCGCTGATCAACCTGCGCGGCGCGGCACACATGACGGGTGGAGCACTCGGCGGCATCAACCTGCAGTACGGCGTCGGCGCCGTGTTCAATGATCTTCGGGAAACCCGCGCACTTGATCCGTTTACCTCGACCACCGGTAGTGCTTCCGGAGGCGTGGTGCTGATTCCGGGTGACTCGGGCATGAGCCTGAGCAGCCGCGGTGATCTGGTGTTGGGCGGTGCCGCGGATCCTGGGCGAGTGAGTCTGATGAACGCCAGCCCGATCATGGCGGCCGACGCAAGCGTTGAGCAGGGCGGTATCCTCAGTGGCTTTTCATTGTGGACTGACCACACGGCAATCGATCTGTTCTCGGCTGGCGGGAACCTGACGCCGGGCACACAGATAGCAGAATTCAGTACATCCAACGGCCTGATCACGGGCCGCAATACCTCGCCTACCGACGGCCGATTTGTCTACCCATCGATTCTGCGCGCGGTGGCGGGCCAAGGGTCCGTTTATGCAGGGCCATCCGCGACATTCATTGGCGTAAACAACTACCCGCTGCAAGGTTACTCACTGCTTCTGGCGCCGTCGAAGTCGGGGCAGCTTGAACTGCTGGCAGGTGACTCTATCTACGCCGGTGGCTATGCGATCAACCAGTCGGGGGCCAGCCCGATGGCCGTGGCTACCCCGTTCAACCCGGCATTCAATACTTACACCAACAGCAACGCCGGAAAACCGCTGCGCACCAACTACAGCGACGATGGCGTGGCGGCAGAGGGCAACGTGCGATATCCGCTGTTTGCCTATGGTCCCAACACCTACTCGGGATCGAACGACGTACAGGGGCCGGCGCGATTCTATGCGCTGACGGGGGACCTGGTGGGCATTCGCAGTGGCGAAACGTTGAGCTTTTCCACTTCCAGACGCACCTGGTACGAAGCGGCGGGGCCTGTGTGGATGATCGCCGGACGCGACATCGTTGCCTCTGGCACTGCCCTGGGGCAGCCTGCGGCCGTGCCGACAGTGGAAATGAGTAGCGGCAAGGAGGACATTTTTTCCACCGGCAACCTGTTCGTCCACAATGACCTGCGAGATGTATCGCGCGTCTCGGCGGGCCGCGACATTCTCTACAGCAGCTTCGATATCGCCGGCCCCGGCACGCTGGACATTAATGCCGGGCGCAACATCCTCATGGAAAACCGCGCCAGCATTACCAGCCTCGGCGCGATAGTGGCCGGGGATTCGCGGCCTGGCGCCAGCGTGGTATTGCAGGCGGGCGTGGGCGCGCAGGGGCCGGATTACACAAGGTTCATCGCGCGTTACCTGAACCCGCAAAACCTTGCTGATCCGAATGCCGCTCTCAACGGCCAGCCGGGCAAAGTGGTCAAGACCTACCTCGACGAGTTGCAGAGCTGGCTGACGCTCGGCTACGGCTTCAGCGGCAACGCGGAGCAGGCACAGGCGTTCTATGCCGCGCTGCCAAGTGCCGAGCAGGCGATCTTTGCGCGGCAGGTGTACTTCGCCGAACTGCGCGCCGGCGGCCTGGAATACAACGACGCTGACGGCCCGCGCAAAGGCAGTTATCTGCGCGGTCGCAACGCCATTGCCGCGCTGTTCCCGAGCACCGATGTGGCGGGCAATCCGCTGCGTTACGACGGCGACATCACGCTCTACGGTGGTGCCGGGGTCAAGACCCTGTTCGGCGGCGATATCCAGATGCTCACGCCGGGCGGCGGTCAGGTGTTCGGCATCGAAGGCGCGGCGCCACCGTCCACCGCCGGGATCATCACCCAGGGTTCGGGCAACATTCAGCTCTACTCGCAGGGCAGCATTCTGCTGGGGCAGAGCCGGATCATGACCACCTTCGGCGGCTCGATCCTCGGCTGGTCGGCCGAGGGCGACATCAACGCCGGTCGCGGCTCGAAAACCACCGTGGTCTACACCCCGCCGAAACGGGTTTACGACACTTGGGGCAATGTAACCCTGTCGCCTTCGGTGCCGAGCACCGGTGCGGGTATCGCCACCCTTAACCCGATTGCCGAAGTCGCACCCGGCGACATCGACCTGATCGCGCCGCTGGGCACCATCGATGCGGGCGAGGCGGGGATTCGTGTCTCGGGCAACGTCAACATCGCCGCGCTAACCGTGGTCAACGCCGCCAACATCGCCGTGCAAGGCAAAACCAGTGGCGTACCGGTGGTGGCGGCGGTGAACACCGGTGCGATCACCTCGGCCAGTTCGGCGGCGTCTTCGGCAACCCAGGCCGCTGAGGACGTGGCGCGTCAGCAGCAAGCAGCAGCGCGGCAGAACCAGGCGTCGGTGTTCACCGTGCAGGTGCTGAGTTTCGGCAACGAGCAACTGGCGCCGACTCGCGATGGTGCAAGCCGTGCGCCGGCCAGCGGATACAACCCGAACAGCCCGGTGCAGGTGCTGGGCGCCGGGGTGCTGGATGAACAGGCCAAGCAGCAGTTGACCGAGGAGGAAGGGGGGCAGCTGACGTTGTAAAGGACTCTCGTGTAGTACTTTGGGCGACCGGTTGGTCGCCCTTTTTTTGTGTAGGCGGGAAGGTTCAGGGATACCCTTGTCGAGCATGCAATACGTTCAGGATTTCGATCCGCTCGGTTACCCGATAAACCACGACGTAGTTGGGATGGACAACGATTTCCCGGGTACCGACGACCTTGCCGAGGCGATAAAGGTAGGGGTGACGTGGAAGGGCCGAGGTAGCCGCTTCGATGGCGGCGTTCAGTTGACTGGCCGCCACGGCGTTACGGTCAGCGATGTAGTTCAGGGTTTGCCAGAGTTGAGTGCGAGCTTCAGGTCGCCAGTCAACCCGCACTGTTTTTGTTGAGTTTCGATTCGATGAGGGCGCGCATCTCGGCCATCACCTGCTCGTGGGGGATGTTGGGCCGCGGATCATCCATCGAGGCCTGTACCTGTGCCCGGAACCAGCGATCATAGCTGGCGGCCTGCTCTGGGGTTTCGAAGTCTGAAACGATAAGGGAAAGTTCGGCGCTCATAGTGACCTCCATGATCAATGTGAAGCAGTCTAAGGGGGATGTGGCTCGCTGTCGTCACTGGCAAGACGAAGTGCGAAGTATCCCGAAGCGCTGGCGGGGAAGATGTCAGACGTTTCCCTTGCCCATAAGGGAAAATCGACGCACGTTGTCATCGGATTCGCCCACAACACCGCCGCCTGTGTAGGAGCTGCCGCAGGCTGCGATCTTTTGATCTGGCTTTTAAAAACAAAAGTCAAAAGATCGCAGCCTGCGGCAGCTCCTACAGGTCGAGGTCAGAAGGCGTAGGGGATGCTGACCTTGGCCCAGAGCATGTCGCCTTCGGGGCGGTTCTCCACATCAAACTCCTTGGCCCAGCGAATCTCCGCACTGGCGTATTTGAGGAAGGTCAGGTGCAGCGCCGGGCCAATCGCGAAGACTTTGCCGCGCACGCCGTCATCCACATCCTGCCCGGCGAATTGCACGGTGTGGCCGTACTGTTTGTCGTCGGTGGTCTGCTTGAGGTAGTAGCCGTTGATACCGAACATCACATCGTCGGTGATCTTGTAGCTGGCCGAGTAATCGAAGTGGAAGATCTGCCCGGACTTGTAGTCGGTGTCCTTGTTCTTCTCATTGAAGCTGTAAGTGGTCTTCATCGACACTTCGGTCTTGTCGGTCGGCAGCCAGGTGAAGGAGAACAGCGGCTTGTAGGTGTAGAAATTGTTGCTGGTGTTGGCCAGCCGATCGACGCTGTATTCGCCGGTGGGCACCGTGATTTCCACGGCAGCGCCGAGGGTCAGGTTCTTGCCCATGTCCCACAGGATGATCGGCGCAACGGTGGTGTCGCCCATTCCTTCGCGGGTATCGCTGAGACCGAATACCGAGACTTCCTGCTTGAGCCAGGGCTGGGCGATGTAGCCGGCCAGGCGTCCGCCGAACACGCGCACCGGGCTCAGGTAATCAATACGCGGGATCACCGCCGTGGATTCGATTTCGACATTCGGCACCTTGCCGCCCAACGAGCTGATGTTGAGCTTGGTCGACTTGTAATGGTTGTAGTAGAGGTTGAACGCGACCATGTTCTGCGGAAGGCTGTCGACTTCCAGCGGCAGCATGAAAAATCCGTCGGTGCCGGGGCCGATGTTGTCGACGCCGGCTTCGGTGGCCAGGGCCGGCAGGCACGCGGTGCATCCGAGCAAAGTCAGTGCCAGACGCAAGGGGAAAGTGGCGCGGTTCGGGCTCATGGCTGTCCTCATTATTATTGTGGTGGGACGTGGCGCCGGTACGCAGAACGTCCGGCACCATAGAAATAAGCGCTTGGCGCCCGACGGGGCAGGGTATTGGCGGACAGTTAGGGGGACTTCTGCGGACAGTCGGCCAACCCTGTGCTAACTTCCTTCGACATAGCCGGTTACAAAAAAAACAATCAAGCGTGATCCGGAATGTCAGCCCCCATGAACGTAAAAGTCCAAGACCCCACTTTTGAATTGGCGCTGGTTTCGCCGTTCCTCCTGCAAACCCTCGCCGAAGTCGTGCACAACAAAGGCATCGACCCCGAAAGCCTGTGTCGTGGCCTGGGTTTCGGCCTCGAAGATCTGCAGGATCCGGCGCAGCGGATTTCCTACCGCCAGGCCGTGGCGATGATTCAACGGGCGCTCAAAGTGTTGCCCAATCAGGGCCTGGGGCTGTGGGTCGGCGCGCAGAATGTGTTGGGTACGCTGGGGCTGCTCGGGCATGTGCTGTCGCTGTGCAAGACCTTGCGTGATGCCTTTGCCCTCGGCATCCGCCATCAGCACACCTCCGGCGGAATCGTGGTGTCCAGCGTCGACATGGACGGTGATCGGGTGCACCTCGACGCCGAGTGCCGCTTGCCGTTTGCCGATGTGCAGGTGTTCGCGGTCGAAGAGTTTTTCGCCAGCCTGCTGGTGTATGGCCGGGCCTTGGCGGGCCATGATTTCAAGGCGATCGCCGTGGAGTTTGTGCACGCTGCACCGGATTATCTGAGCGAATACCACCGCTTGCTCGGGCCCGATGTGCGCTTCGGCTGTCTGCACAATCGCATGCTGATCGATGCCCGGTGGCTGGACGTCAACCTGCCCAATCATCATTCGCTGGCGTTGCGTCAGGCGGTTGCGTTGCTGGAGTTGGAAGCGGCGCAGGTGCACCAGAAACTCGATCTGATTCAGGCCGTAGAGCGGGCGATTGCCCGGGACCTGAGCCGGGGCAGCCATATCGAAAAAATCGCCGGCGATCTGAACATGAGCAGTCGCACCTTGCGCCGCCGTTTGACCGAGCATGCGCTGACCTTTGAAGCGCTGCTGGAACAGGTACGTCAGGCGCGGACCATGAGCCTGCTGGCCAATCCGGACATGCCCATCGAGCGGATTACCGAAGAAGTCGGCTACAGCGACGTGCGCAGTTTTCGCCGGGCGTTCAAGCGCTGGACCGGGATGAGCCCGAGTGCGTGGCGGCATGACACAAACCCTAACCCCACCCCTCTCCCAGAGGGAGAGGGGGCCGACCGAGGTGTCTCGCGTTATACATCGACCTGAAAGATTTTTGTCGATTATGGATTCGGTACATCATTTTCAAGTCGGCATATCTCTACAGCTTCCCCCGTTCAGTTCCCTCTCCCTCTGGGAGAGGGTTAGGGTGAGGGGCTTTTAGCATTCTTCAAACCCACACAAACCCTCTGGCCACAGGTAAACTCCCGCGCTCTTTCCCAAGGAGTTCACATGAGTTACTACCAGCCGGGCATTCTCGCCACCCCTGTTCCTGCGCAAGCACGTCACCTGTTTTTCGCCCTTGCATCGGTTGAAGCACTGCCGCGGGCGATCGACAACTTGCTGAATCTGGTGGACGGCAAGTCGGCTGTGATCGGTTTCGGTGAATCCCTGACCAAGGTCCTGAACGTGCAAATCGACGGCCTGCGCAGCTTTCCGGCCATGAGCGGCGTCGGCGTGGAAAACCCGTCGACCCAGCATGCGCTGTGGGTCTGGCTGCACGGGGTCGACCGTGGTGAACTGCTCAATCGCTGCAACGCCTTCGAGGCCGCGCTGGCCCCGGCGCTGCGTCTGGTAGACATGCAGGAAACCTTCCGCCACAAGGACGGCCATGACCTGACCGGCTACGAAGACGGCACCGAGAACCCGCACGATGACGCCGCGATCGCCGCCGCGTTGCTGGGCGAGGGCGCTGATGGTCTGGTCGGTGGCAGCTTCGCCGCGATCCAGCAGTGGCAGCACGACCTCAAGGGTTTCCATAAATTGTCTGCCGAAGATAAGGACAACATCATGGGCCGTCGCCTCAGCGACAACGAAGAGATTGACGACGCGCCAGTCTCCGCCCACGTCAAACGTACCGCCCAGGAAAGCTTCGCCCCCGAAGCCTTCGTCGTGCGCCGTTCGATGCCGTGGATCGACGGTGATCGCGCGGGCCTGATGTTCCTCGCCTTCGGTGTTTCGCTGGACGCCTTCGAAGCCCAATTGCGGCGCATGAGCGGTCTGGAAGACGGCATCACTGATGGTCTGTATCGCATCAGCCGGCCGATCACCGGCGGCTACTACTGGTGCCCGCCCATCAAGGACGGTCACCTCGATCTGCGCGCGTTGCGCATCGGCTGAGTGTTTCAAACACAGGGAGTTGACCATGGATGTGGTGCGTTGGGGCATGATCGGTTGCGGCAGCGTCACTGAACGCAAGAGCGGGCCGGCCTTCTACAAGGCGCCCGGCTCGGCGCTGGTGGCGGTGATGGGCCGACGCCTTGAAGCGGTGAACGATTACGCCGCGCGCCACGGCATCGCCCGGGTCTACACCGATGTCGATGCGCTGATCAACGACCCCGAGGTGGACGCGGTGTACATCGCCACGCCACCCGACAGCCACCACGCCTACAGCCTGAAAGTCGCCGCCGCCGGCAAGCATTGCTGCGTCGAGAAACCGATGGCGCTCAATGCCGGGCAAAGCCGCGAGATGCAGCAGGCGTTTGCTGATGCCGGTCTGCACCTGTTCGTTTCCTACTACCGCCGTTCGTTGCCGCGCTTTGCCCAGGTTCGGCAATGGCTGGCGCAGGGCCGCATCGGCGAGGTGCGGCACCTGAGCTGGACGCTGACCAAGGCCCCCTCGGCGGCGGATCTGGACGGCAGCGCCAACTGGCGAACCGACCCGAGCGTGGCCGGTGGCGGCTACTTTGCCGATCTGGCCAGCCATGGTTTCGACCTGTTCCAGTACCTGCTCGGCGATATCGTCGAAGTCGCCGGTTTCACTGCGCGTCAGGCCGGTTTGTATGCGGCGGAAGACGCGGTCAGCGCCAGTTGGCGGTTCTCGTCCGGGGCGCTGGGCATGGGTTGCTGGAGCTTTGTCGCGGATCGGCGCGAGGACCGGGTGGAGATCATCGGCAGTCAGGGTCGGATCGCGTTCTCCGTATTTGACGAGCATCCGGTGCAGCTGTTCGCCGATGAGCAGATCAGCCTGGAGATCCCCCATCACGAGCACATTCAGTGGCATCACGTGCTGGGGATGAATGCGCATATTCGTGGTGATTCGCAGCATCCGGCAGTCGCCGCGCAAGCCCTGAAGACCGATTGGGTCATGGATCAGATCCTTAAACGCTAAAGTCAAAGGATCGCAGCCTTCGGCAGCTCCTACAGAGGGATCGCATTTTCAAACTGTAGGAGCTGCCGAAGGCTGCGATTTTTTGTTTTTCAAGAGCGCATCTAAGGTTATGCCCAAACAATATTTCTCAAGCTTGTCATAACGTCTCTAAGATCACGTCATAACTCGTTATAACAAGTGATCCTGATGACCGATAACGTCCTGTCCCTCAGTAGCGTCCCGTTGCACACCCAACTGCGCGATGTCCTGCGTGCGCGCATTCTTGATGGCGAATACCCGCAAGACAGCCAGATGCCGTCCGAAAGTGAGCTCGGCACGCTGTTTAAAGTCAGCCGCATCACCGTGCGCCAGGCGCTGGGTGATCTGCAGAAGGAAGGGCTGATCTTCAAGATCCACGGCAAGGGCACCTTCGTCGCCAAGCCGAAAACCTTTCAGAACGTCAGCAGCCTGCAAGGCCTCGCCGAGTCCATGACCGGGCGCGGCTACGAGGTGATCAACCGCCTGCGCAGTTTCAAATTCATCCCCGCCGACAAACGTGTCGCCGAGCGCTTGCAGGTGGCCGAAGGCGAGACCGTGGCGCAGATCAAACGCGTTCGGCTGATCAACCGCGAACCGATCTCGCTGGAAATCACCTACCTGCCCAAAGCGATTGGCGAACGGCTGGAGAAGGCCGATCTGGTGACTCGCGACATCTTCCTGATTCTGGAAAACGACTGCGGCATCGCCCTCGGCCACGCTGATCTGGCGATTGACGCGGTGCTGGCCGACAGCGACCTGACCCAGGCACTGAATGTCGAGGCCGGCTCGCCGATCATGCGCATCGAACGTCTGACCCACGACGCCAACGGCCAGCCGCTGGACTTCGAACACCTTTACTACCGTGGCGATGCATTCCAGTACCGCCTGCGGATCGACCGGCAAAAAGGGGCGTGACATGACCCGCAAGACCTTGGAACAGGAATACGACATCGTCGTGATCGGCGGTGGCACCGCCGGCCCGATGGCGGCGATCAAGGCCAAAGAGAAGAACCGCGACCTGCGTGTATTGTTGGTCGACAAGGCCAACGTCAAACGCAGCGGCGCGATCAGCATGGGCATGGACGGCCTGAACAACGCGATCATCCCCGGCCACTCGACGCCGGAGCAGTACACCAAGGAAATCACCATCGCCAACGACGGCATCGTCAATCAGGCGGCGGTGTACGCCTACGCCACTCACAGCTTCGAAACCATCGAGCAACTGGATCGCTGGGGCGTGAAGTTCGAGAAGGACGAGACCGGCGATTACGCGGTGAAAAAAGTCCACCACATGGGCGCCTACGTGCTGCCGATGCCGGAAGGGCACGACATCAAGAAAGTCCTTTACCGGCAGTTGAAACGCGCGCGGGTGAGCATCACCAACCGGCTGGTCTGCACCCGTTTGCTCACCGACGAGGAGGGCGCGGTCAACGGGGTGATGGGCTTCGATTGCCGCAGCGCTGACTTCCATGTGATCAAGGCCAAAGCGGTGATCCTCGCGTGCGGCGCGGCCGGTCGCCTCGGTCTGCCATCCTCGGGTTACCTGATGGGCACCTACGAGAACCCGACCAACGCCGGCGACGGCTACGCCATGGCGTATCACGCCGGGGCCGAGCTGGCCAACCTCGAATGCTTCCAGATCAACCCGTTGATCAAGGACTACAACGGCCCGGCCTGCGCCTACGTCACCGGCCCGCTCGGCGGCTACACCGCCAACAACAAGGGCGAACGCTTCATCGAGTGCGACTACTGGAGCGGGCAGATGATGTGGGAGTTCCACCAGGAACTGGAAAGCGGCAATGGCCCGGTGTTTCTCAAACTCGATCACTTGGCCGAGGAAACCATCCAGAACATCGAAGAGATCTTGCACAGTAACGAGCGCCCGAGTCGTGGTCAGTTCCACGCCAATCGCGGCACCGATTACCGCACGCAGATGGTCGAGATGCACATCTCGGAGATCGGTTTTTGCAGCGGCCATTCGGCGTCCGGGGTATGGGTCAACGAGCGGGCCGAGACCTCGGTGAAAGGCTTGTACTCGGCGGGTGACATGGCCGCCGTGCCGCACAACTACATGCTCGGCGCGTTCACCTACGGCTGGTTTGCCGGGCACAACGCGGCGGATTTTGTCGCCGGGCGCGAGTTTTCCGCGCTGGATGCCGCACAGATCGAAAAGGAGCAAGCGCGGGTCTATGCGCCGCTGGATCGCGAACAGGGTCTGCCGCCGGCGCAGGTCGAGTACAAGCTGCGGCGCTTCGTCAACGACTACCTGCAACCGCCGAAAGTGACCAAAAAAATGCAGATCGGCTTGCAGCGTTTCAGCGACATCGAACGCGACCTCGATCAGATGAAGGCTAACAACGCTCACGAACTGATGCGCGCGATGGAAACCAGCGTGATCCGCGACTGCGCCGAAATGGCCGCGCGCGCCTCGCTGTTCCGCGCCGAGAGCCGCTGGGGCCTGTACCACTACCGCGTCGATCACCCGCAGCGTAACGACAGTGAGTGGTTCTGCCACTGTCATTTGAAGAAGGGCGAAGACGGCCGGATGACCAGTTTCAAGAAACCTGTCGAGCCGTACATCATCCCGCTCGATGCCGAAGAAATGCAGGCTTACGACCGCTTGCGGGTGGGCGCTTTCGCCGCTTGATGCATAACCAGAGAGAGTCTGAACCATGGCCTATCAAGCCCAGGAAATCTTCTTCCGCTCCAACGCCCCGGTCACTGTGGACGAGGACAAATGCATCGCCGAAAAGGGCTGCACCGTGTGCGTCGACGTCTGCCCGATGGACCTGCTGGCAATCAACCCGGCCACACAAAAGGCCTACATGGCGTTCGATGAATGCTGGTACTGCATGCCGTGTGAGAAGGATTGCCCGACCGGTGCCGTAAAGGTCGACATCCCCTATCTCCTGCGCTGAACCCGATCCATTGTGGGAGCGAGCCTGCTCGCGAATGCGGTGATCCAGCCAGCACATCGACACCTGAAAAACCGCTTTCGCGAGCAGGCTCGCTCCCACAGGGATTTGTGGCAAGCCATCAGCTACCCGGAACACCCGGACGCTGGAAAAACCGAAACCCCCTCGTTTCCCACCGCGCCCTGATCGCGGCGGAGACGAACATCCAATAAATGATTCGAGGGGAAACACTCATGTTGCGTCCAGCAATTGCCGGTCTGGTACTGGCTTCATTCACCCTGTCGGCCTCGGCCGAAACCATCCGCATCGCCATCGGCACTCAGGACACCACCATCAACTGCGCCGCCGGCGGGCTGTTGATTCGTGAACTCGGTCTGCTCGACAAATACCTGCCGCACGACGGCGCCTACAAAGACGCGAAATACGACGTGCAGTGGAAGAATTTCACCAGCGGTGCGCCGCTGACCAACGAGATGGTCGCCGGCAAACTCGACTTCGGCGCCATGGCCGATTTCCCCGGCGCGTTCAACGGTGTCGCGTTCGAAACCGCCGGCAAGCACAGCCTGTTCATCAGCGTGCTGTCGGGCAGCATCAAGGGCAGCGGCAACGGCATTGTGGTGCCGAGCGCGTCCGGGGTGCAGGCGCTGAGCGAACTCAAGGGCAAGACCATCTCGGTGCCATTCGCCTCGACCGCCCACGGCATGCTGCTGCGCGCGGTGGCGGAGCAGGGATGGGATCCGCTCAAGGATGTGAACATCATCGCCCAGCCACCGGAAGTCGCAGGCTCTGCATTGCAGGCCGGCAAAATCGACGCTCACGCCGATTTCGTGCCGTTCGCCGAGCTGTTCCCGAGCCGTGGTTTCGCCCGCAAGATCTACGACGGTGCTCAGGCCAACGCGCCGACTTTCCACGGTGCACTGGTGGATCAGGCCTACGCGAAACAGTACCCGGAAATCGTCGTCGCTTACCTGCGGGCGAGCATCGAGGCCAATCAGTTGCTGGCCGCCGAGCCTGAGAAGTACAGCGAGCTGATCGCCAAGGTCAGCGGCGTCGATGCCGAGGTCAACTACCTGTTCCACGGCCCGCTTGGCGTGCAGACCCGCGACCTGAGCTGGAAGCCGGAATACCGTCAGGCGGTGGGCACGGCGATCGACACCCTGAAGCTGTTGAAGAAGGCTGATCGCGGCCTCGACCTCAACACCTTTATTGATGATCAGTACATCCGCGCCGCCTTCAAGGCCGCGAATCTGGACTACACCGCGCAACTCGCCAACTACGCGCAAACGCCGTTGAAAGCGCTGGATGCGGCGACCGGTAAAGCCATCACCGACTTCAGCCACGTCGCCGAAATCTGGGTGCGCGGTGAAGACAAGGTGCGCCAGTACGCCTCAGCGGAGTCGGCGTTCACCGCGCTCGCCGCACTGAAGCAGGAAGGCAAAAACATCCGCGCGGTGTATGCGCAGGCCAGTGACAGCGGGATCAAGCTGCTTGCCGATCAGGCGTGGTTCGCCAGTGACGCCAAGGGGCGGTTGAGTGCGTTCCTGCTCAAGGGCCAGGCGCAGCAGTTCGCGGCGGCGCAGGGTGGCAAGGTCTTCGACTTTACCGATGCCACGACCCAGGCCGTAGCCAGCCGCTAACCCGAGAACACCACGCTCCCTGTAGGAGCTGCCGAAGCCTGCGATCTTTTGATCTTGCTTTTTAAAATCAAAATCCAGATCAAAAGATCGCAGGCTTCGGCAGCTCCTACACGGGGCGTGGTGAAAGGAATATTTATGTTCAAATCCATTAAGCGCTGGGTTCCAAGGGCCGCGTCTTTGCTGCTCTGCCTGCTGTTCTGGCAACTCGCCGCCAGCCACCACTGGAACCTCGGCCTGGTCACCTTCGCCAACGTGCCCACCCCGTTGGCGGTGATCGAAGCGGCGTTGGGTCTGGGCGATTCCGGCAAGCTGCTGCAACACCTGACCGCCAGTCTCAGCCGGGTCTTCGCCGGTTACCTCGCGGCACTGGTGATCGGCATCGCTCTGGGCTTGGCCATCGGCCGCTCGAAATGGGCCGAAGACCTGCTGCTGCCACCGCTGGAAGTGCTGCGGCCGATTCCGGCGGTGGCGTGGATTCCGTTGGCGATCCTGATGTTCCCGTCGTCGGAGCTGTCGATGGTCTTCATCACCTTCACCGGTGCGCTGTTCCCGATCCTGCTCAACACCGTGCACGGCGTCGAAGGCGTTGATCCACGGCTGATCGCCTCGGCGAAAAGCCTCGGGGCAGGGCGCCGGGCGATTTTGCTTGAAGTGATTTTGCCCGGCGCCGCGCCGAGCATCATCACCGGCCTCGCCATCGGTATGGGCACCTCGTGGTTCTGTCTGGTGACCGCCGAGATGATCTCCGGCCAGTTCGGCATCGGTTACTACACCTGGGAGTCCTACACCATTCAGAACTACGCCGACATCGTCGTCGGCATGCTGCTGATCGGTGTGCTGGGCATGGGCAGCAGTCTGCTGATCAAGCGCCTGGGCGGGCTGTTCACGCCCTGGCATCGACCACGAGGAAAAGCCTGATGAGCGCAATGCAAACCCCGGAAGGGCGGATCGATATTCGCCAATTGTCGATCGTTCTCGGTGAGGGGCATCAAGCCTTCGAAGCCGTGCAGGGGCTGGATTGCCAGATCGAACCGGGCCAGTTCGTGTGCATTCTCGGCCCGTCCGGTTGCGGCAAATCGACCTTGCTCGGTGCACTCGCCGGGCACCTGCAAGCCCATGCCGGCAGCCTCAAAGTCGACGGCGGCGAGGTGTCCGGGCCGTCGCCGCAACGCGGCATGGTGTTCCAGCATCACACGCTGTTTCCGTGGCGCACGGTGCGCGACAACGTCGCTTTCGGCCTGAAGATGCGCGGCATCGGCAAAATCGAGCGCCAGCGTGAGGCCGACGAAATGCTCAAACTGGTGGGCCTCGACGGCTTCGCCGAGCGCTGGCCCGATCAGCTTTCCGGCGGCATGCAGCAACGGGTGGAGATCGCCCGGGTGCTGGTCAACCGTCCGCGTCTGTTGCTGATGGACGAGCCGTTCGGCGCGCTGGATGCCTTGACCCGCCTGAACATGCAGGAACTGCTGCTGGACATCTGGACGCGGATTCGCACCACCGTGGTGTTCGTTACTCACGATATCGACGAGGCGCTGTTCCTCGCCGATCGGCTATTGGTGATGAGCGCACGTCCGGGGCGAATCATCGAGGACCTGCGCCTGGACTTCCCGCGTCCGCGTACCAGCGAACTGGTGACCAGCCCCGAATTCTCCCGCCTCAAGCGCCATTGCCTCGACCTGCTGCGCCACGACAACCCCCGACCGCTGCCGCGCCTCAACCCGCTCGGCCTGCCTCCCGAAAACCCTTTGCCGCGATTTGCCCTATGACCTCATTTTTTGCTGTGACCGATAACGATGACATCCTCGCCCTGCAACCGCGTCTGACCGCTGACGATGCCGGTGTGCGGCGCATTGCCCTGATCGAACTGGCGGATCTGGAAGAACCGGACGGCCTGCTGTGGCTGGTCGAAAGACTGAGCGAAGATCCGGCCGAAGAAGTCCGCGCCGAAGCTGCGCGGCTGCTGGAAGCGTGGGAAGACGAACCGGTAGTGGCTGCGCTGTGCCGGGCGCTGACCGATCCGTCTGCGGCAGTGCAGGCCGCCGCCGCGCAGAGTCTGAGCCTGCTCAAGAGTGAAGCGGCAGGCCGGGTGATTCTGCCGTGGACCGATCATGCTGAAGTCAGTGTGCGAATCGCCGCGTTTCGGGCTCTGCGCGAGTTGCGTTTTGCCGATGCCGCGCCGGCAGCTATCACCGCATTGAGCGATGCCGATGCCAATGTGCGTCGCGAAGCCGTCGGTGTGCTCGGCTGGCTCAAGCAGCTCGACGCACTGCCGGCGTTGGCGCAACTGGCCAGCGCCGACCCGGACACCGAAGTGCGCCGCGCCGCCACCGGCGCCCTCGGTCTGGCGTCCGGCGCCGACGTGCTGCCAGCCTTGCGTCAAGCGCTGCAGGACGATGCCTGGCAAGTGCGCGAAGAAGCGGCCACGACGCTGGGCAAGGTCGGACACAGCGACGCCGGGCCGGCGTTGATCGCAGCCCTCGGCGATGACTATTGGCAAGTGCGCCTGCGTGCTACCCGCAGCCTCGGTCGCTTGCGTTTTGCGCCGGCGCTGGACGCCCTGATCGAGACCCTTGGCCATCGCATCAGCAACCTGCGCAAGGAAGCGGCGCTAGCCCTCGGTGAGTTGCATGATCGCGGCGCGGTGGCGGCGTTGCAGGCGGCGCAGGATGACGGTGATCCGGAAGTGCGCAAAGCGGTGCGGATTGCCTTGAGTCAGTTGCAATGAACCCGCTGTCAGTCGGCAATTCGCAGAGCCAGCAGACGTTGCGCCTGAGCTGGCCGGACGGCCGCGAATCGCTGTTCAATCACGCCGAACTGCGCCGCCAGTGCCCGTGCTCGCAGTGCCGCGCGTTTCGCCTGAAAGGTGTGACTCCGCTGGTGGATGAGCGTGTTCGCCTGATCGAGATCAACCCGCAGGGCTACGGCGTGCAACTGGTGTTCAGCGACGGCCATCAACGCGGGATCTACCCGTGGGACTATTTGGCCCAGCTGAGTGCTTGATATGCCGCAGCCTCCTTGTAGGAGTGAGCCTGCTCGCGATAACGGTGTATCAGCCGACATCATTGTTGAATGACACACCGCTATCGCGAGCAGGCTCACTCCTACAAGGGAATTTGCGCGATATGCGAGCTATTGCGCAGCCGTCATGGCTGGCCGGCACCCGCGAAACACATCCAGCCCCGGCTGATACAGCGCGGTCTTCACCTCGAACAACCCCAGCACCGAATGAAACAGGTTGTCATGGCTCAGATCCGGCTGCCCGGTCTTGCCTTGCAGGCAATCGCGATCAATCCCCAGTTGCGCCAGCGTGTTGCTGCCAAACCACATCACCATCGGCACATGGGTCTGCGCCTCGGGCGCCAATGCATAAGGCGCGGCGTGCAGGTACAGGCCGTTTTCGCCCAGAGATTCGCCGTGATCGGAGACATACACCATCGAGGTGTCCAGTGAGTCCTGATTGCGCTTGAGCAACTCGATGACCTTGGCGAGGAAGTGGTCGGTGTAGAGGATCGTGTTGTCGTACACGTTTACCAGTTCATCACGGCTGCAACTGCCCAACTGGTTAGTGTGGCAGATCGGCTTGAAGCGTTCCAAAGCTTGCGGATAACGCTCGTAGTATTCCGGGCCATGGCTGCCGTCGGCGTGCAACACGATGATCGCGTGGCCCTTGAGGCTGTCGATGTAGCTTTGCAGGTCGGCCAGCAGTGCTTCGTCGAGGCAGTTGTTGCCGTCGCAGAACGGCCCCGGCTGGTTCTTCGCGATGTCGCGGTGCGGCACGCGCAGGCAGGTGCCCTTGCAGTCGCTGTTGTTGTCCAGCCACAGCACCTGCACGCCGGCGCGTTGCAGGATATCCAGCAGGCCTTCGTAGGTTTTGCCTTTCTTGTCGCTGTAGTCCTCACGCGGGAACATCGAGAACATGCACGGCACCGATACCGCCGTGGACGTGCCGCAGGAGTGCACCTGGGTGAAGTTGAGGATGTCCAGTTTGCTCAGCTCGGGATTGGTCTCGCGCGCATAGCCGTTGAGCGAGAAATGATCGGCGCGGGCGGTTTCGCCGACCACAAACACCATCAGCGACTTCTTCTCGCGGCTGGCGGCTTTCGCGCTCATCACCGCGTCTTCACCGATGGCCTGCACCACAAAGTGCTTTTTGATGCCCAGGCGCTGCTTGGTGTACTTGCTGATGGCGTAGATGTAATTGGTCGGGTTGATGAAATGGGTGAGCTTGTCTTCTTCGCGGAAGATCGGCGCATAGGTCGAATAGAACGCGCCCACCGAGGCGCCGATCACCAGCACGCACGCGGCGATCACCAGCAGCTTGTTGAGCAGGCCGCGAAAGAACGGCCGATAACGCACCGGCCAGCGCCAGATCAACGCCGCCGGCAGCACGCCGAGCAGCAACACGTAAGCCAGCAGCTTGCCGTTGAACAGCGCGGCAGCCTCGGCGGGATTGGTTTCGAACACGTTCTGAATCATCACCGTATCGATGGTGATCCCGTATTCGTTCATGAAATACGCAGCGCAGGCCGAGAGCAGGGCGACCACGCTCAGCGCCGGTTTCAGCGTCCAGCGAAACGAAACGAGGGTCAGCAGCAGGGTGATCGCCGCCCACAGGAACAGACCGAACGAGGCGAAAAATGCCAGTTTGTGCACGCCTTGCAGGGTGATCAGCGTACCCAGCGCCTTCCAGGTCGCCAGGTTGTACAGCGCCACCAGTGCCAGGGAAAACAACAACACCAGGCGGGTGGAAGTGATGGACGGTAAACGCAGTCCTTTGCCCAAAGCCATTACAGACATTCCTCTACTCGAATAGAACACGCGCGGAAACGCGCGTAACTGTAGAAGAACAATAGTAAAAATTTCGTAAACATCCTGTAACAAACACCCCCCCATCCCATGTAGGAGCTGCCGCAGGCTGCGATCTTTTGATTTTGTTTTTTACGATCAAGATCAAAAGATCGCAGCCTGCGGCAGCTCCTACACGGGGTGGGGGAGTCAGAAAGATTTGCTCAGGCTGGCGACCACCGTCGCCGTGCACACATCCTTGAATCCCCAGTTGCTCAGGCACTGGTTCTGCGACAGATCGGTATCGATATAGCTCAGGCCCAACACCACCCCGGCCAGGTTGTGGGTCAGCTTGACCTCCCATTCACGGTAACTGTCCTCGCCACGCCCGGACGCCGAATACAGGTGCGGGTCCTTGAAATCCATGTTGCCGTAACGCAGCTTCAGCCCCGAATCGAATAGCAACTCGGTTTCATAACCGACATAGGTGTAGAGCGAGCTCTGCTTGCTGTCGATCCCCGGCGCATCGCTGGAGTAATACGCCGCCAGCTTCACCCCGTAGACGCCGAGAATTCCGTAGACCTCGCTCTGGTTGAACTGGCTTTCCCTGGGGTAGGCGTACTTGAGGTAACCCAGATCGAGGCTGACATCCTCGGTGGCCTGCCACAGCCAGCCGGCGTAGTAATCGACTTCCTGCCGGGTTTTCAGGCCACCGCCAAAATCGACGTTGGAGCTCCAGGCACCCACGTACAGGCCGCTGCTGTGGGCCAGGGTCAGACCGGCCTGCACGGCCGGGTCATTTTGGGTTTGCGAGATGCCGCGGGTGCGGTAGTCGCTGGCCAGGGTCAGGTCGAGCAGCACGGCGAAATCGTCGTTCAGGGGGATCGCGTAACTGCTCAAGGGCAGCAGGCTCAAGGAACTCAGGGCGAGCAAGGGCAAGGCTTTCATGGAGAAGTCCCGATGTTGTGATTGTTATGGGGGCTGGATGCAAAACCTGTAGGAGCTGCCGAAGGCAGCTCCTACAGGGGGAACGGGTTGTTATTGGGTGGCGGTGTAGACCCGTCGTCCGCCAAACCAGGTTTGCAGGACCTGGGTGTCATGCAGGGCTTTTTCGTCGACGCTGAACACGTCGCGGTCGACCACAATGAAATCAGCCTGTTTGCCCGGCGTCAGTGAGCCGATCTGCTGGTCCAGGCCTATGGTTCGCGCCGCGTTGGCGGTATAGGCGTAGAACATGCTTTCGCGATCCAGACGTTCGTCGGCATTCAGCACGCCCAGCGGCCCGACGCGGGTGATGGCCTGGGCCATGGCGTTGAACGGGTTGGGCGACGACACCGGCCAGTCGCTGGCACCGGCAATCGTCGCGCCCTGTTTCAGCAGCGAGTGCGCCGGGTATTGATAGCGAAAGGCGAGGGCGCTGACGTAGGGCTTGATCATGTCGGTGGTGTAGTCATCGGCGCTGGCCCACAACAGTTGCATCGAGGCGACCACGTTCAGCGGTTTGAAGCGGGCGAACTCTTTCGGGTTGACCATCTGCAGGTGGGTGATCGAGTGAGTGATGCCGCTCTGCCGATCCTTGCGCGCACGTTCGATGCCATTGAGTGATTCACGCACCGCACGGTCGCCGATGGCGTGGATGTGCACCAGCCAGCCGTGCTGGTCGATGGCGCTGACCAGCTCGCCGAAATGCTTTGGATCGATCAGCAGTTCGCCCTGTTTGTGCGAGTTGCTGTACGGGTCGATCATCGCCGCGCTCTGCGCCGGGTACTCGATCACGCCGTCGGCGAAGATCTTGACCCCGGGCAGGGTCAGGTTGGGGATGCCCTGAAACTGCTGGCGCACCTTATCCAGCGTGTCGAGGTCGGCGGGCAGGCTTTTCGGGTTGGCCACCAGCAGCGCTGCAACGTGCACGCTCATGCCGCCGCTTTCCGACAGCGCTTTGTAGGCTGGCAGCACGCCGACGGTTTTCTCAGTGGGTTTGAGGGCGAAGACCGGTTCGCCCGGTGCGGCGTTGGCGGCGGGGTCCATCCACGCGGTGATGCCGAGGCTGTTGTTGAAGCGCACCGCGGATTTGGCTGCGGTGAGCATATCGGCCGGGCTCGGCACCGGCATTTTCGCGGCAACCCGGTCCCAGCCGGCATCGACCAGGAAGCCGTTGGGCTCGCCGTTGGCCAGTTTGCCGATCGTGTCTTGTTCCGAAGAGGGCAGGGTCTTGAGCAACGCCGCGTCGATACCGGCGCGCTTGAGCATCACGTTGTTGGCCCACGCGGTGTGGTGATCGCTGCCGGTGAACACCACCGGCACGTCAGCCCATTCGCCGTGGTTGAAGGTCTTGCTCAGCGCTTCGGCCTGCGCCCAGTACGCTGAGCTCATGCCGGCAATGCTCAGCACATCGCCATGTCTGGCCTTGCCGTCGTCACGCCAGGCGCGCAGGCGTTTTTCCAGTTCGTCGAGGGCGACGACTTCGTCTTCCATGTTGGCCGAGACCATTTCCAGGCCACCGAAAATCGCGTGGGAATGGCTGTCGATCAAACCTGGCATCAGCGTCTTGCCGCCGAGGTCGATCACCTGGGTACCGGACTCGATCAGCGCCTTGATCTGCGCATCGCTGCCGACTTTCAGCACCTTGCCGTTTTCCACGGCCAACGCCTGCACCTTCGGTTGCGAACGGTCGGCGGTGAAAATCTTGCCGTTGACCAGTACCAGATCGGTGGCGGCCATGGCTTCCATCGAGGCAAAACTTACAGCGCTAACCAGCAGGCTCGGGATGAATCTTTTCATTGAAGATTTCCTTGTTATTGCGTCTGATGGCCAGATTAGTGGCTGATGCTGGCCGACAGAATGCCTCCCTCACGAAAAACGTTTTTGCCTGAATGGAAAAAGCATGGACAAGCTGGGTGCACTGAAAATGTTCGTGGTCACCGCGCAACTCGGCAGTTTCAGCCGCGCGGCGGAGCAGTTGGGCAAGACCCCATCGGCGCTGACCAAAGCTGTCAATCATTTGGAGTCGGAACTTGGCGCGCGGCTGTTCGAACGCAGTACGCGGCGGATTCTGCTGACCGAAATCGGCCGCGTTTATCTGGAAACCGCGCGGCTGGTGCTGCAGCGGCTGGAGGAGGCCAGCGAGGAAATCGAGCAGTTGCAGCACGGTCTGCGCGGCAGCCTGAAAATCACCGCACCGCTGGCGTACGGGCGGGCGTTTCTCGATCAGGTGTGCGACGGCTTTTTGCAGCAATACCCGCAGATCAGCCTGCAAGTGGACCTGTGCGACGCGTTCGTCAATCTGCTGGAAAGCGGCTATGACCTGGCCTTGCGCGAGGGCCATGACGATCTGCCGGGGCTGATCGCCCGGGTGGTTGGCAGCAATCGCTTGGCGTTGTGCGGCAGCCCGGACTATCTGGCGCGCAAAGGGTTGCCGGTGAATCCGCAAACCCTTGAGCAGCATGAATGGCTGTTGTATCAGCATCCGTTGCTCAGTCGCGAGTTCTGGTGGGCCGAGCGCGACGGCCAGCGGCTGAGCCTGCCACAGCCGACGGCGCCGCGCTTGCGCAGCGACAATTACGACCTGTTGATGGCCAGTGCTTTGGCCGGACGCGGTTTGCTGCACACGCCGCTGTGGAGCGCCGCGCCGTACATTGCCGACGGGCGTCTGGTGCGGGTCATGGCTGACTACGAAATCGACCCCGACACTTTCGGCCCGCACATTCTTGCGGTGTACCCGAGCCATCGACGGGCCACGGCCAAGGTCGTGGCGTTCATCGATTACATTGCCGCCTTCCTCGCCGAACGCGGCCTCAACTGACACCCGTTCCCTGTAGGAGCTGACGAGTGAAACGAGGCAGCGATCTTGTGATTTTTGTGGATCGCCAGCGCAGGCCGACTGGCGGTGCTTGTCAGTAAAATCCCACAGGAGTACAAATGTACTCCATGACCAATCTTACTCCTCGCCGTACCGCCATCCTGACCTTTATCCGCGAACGCATCGCCGAACACGGTCAGCCCCCAAGCCTCGCTGAAATCAGCGAGGCTTTTGGTTTTGCCTCGCGCAGCGTGGCGCGCAAGCACGTGCTGGCGCTCACCGAAGCCGGGTTTATCGAGGTCAATCCGCACCAGGCCCGGGGCATTCGTCTGCTCGGGCAAGCGCCGCGGCCGGAGCTGCTGGATATTCCCGTGCTCGGCCGGGTCGCTGCCGGCGCTCCGATCGGTGCCGATGCCGACATCCATAACCGCTTGATGCTCGACCCGGCGCTGTTCTCCCGCACTCCTGACTACATGCTGCGGGTGCAGGGCGATTCGATGATCGAGGACGGCATTCTCGACGGTGATCTGGTGGGAGTGAAACGCAATCCCGAGGCGCTCAACGGCCAGATCGTGGTGGCACGACTCGACGGTGAGGTGACGATCAAACGCTTCGAACGTGTCGGCGCTACGGTGCGCCTGCTGCCGCGCAACCCGGCGTACCAGCCGATTGTCGTGCGCGACGATCAGGATCTGGCCATCGAAGGGGTGTTCTGCGGTCTGGTGAGGCAAGGCTGATGGGCGCCGTCGTTGCACTCGATACGCTGTTCAATGGCGGCCAGGTCTGGAAGGGCCGGCCTGCGCCACCAGCCGCCAGCCCGCAACCCACCGGGCATGCCGCGCTGGATGCGGCACTGCCCAGCGGTGGCTGGCCGGAAGCGGCGCTGAGCGAAATCCTCCTGGCCGGGCCCGGGGTCGGCGAGTTGCAACTGGTGTGGCCGACGCTGGCGCGGATGTCGGCGGCGGGCGAGCGCATCGTGCTGGTGGCGCCACCGTTCGTGCCGTACCCGCAGGCGTGGGCGAACGCCGGGGTCGATCTGCGTCAATTGTCGGTAATCCAGGCCAGCGAACGCGATGCCTTGTGGGCGGCGGAACAATGCCTGCGTTCCGGCAGTTGCGGCGCGGTGCTGTGCTGGCCGCACAAGGCCGATGACCGAGCGTTGCGGCGTTTGCAGGTGGCGGCGGAAACCGGCCAGACCCTGGCGTTTGCCTGGCGCCCGCTGAGCGAGGCGATCAACCCGTCGCCGGCCGCGTTGCGTATTGCCATCGACGCCAGACCGGCCCAGTTGCGCGTGCTCAAGTGCCGTGGCGGACTGGCGCGCACGGCGCCGATTGCCTTTGCCGTGGGGCACTGAGGTCGTCATGCGCTGGGTGTGTATTCTGTTCCCGCAATTGGCCCTCGACGCGGTGCTGCGTCAGCGTGCCGATCCTTCTGAGCCGTTGGTGCTGCTCAGCGGCCCGGCCCAGCGCCGGGTGCTGCAAGCGGTGAATGCAGCGGCGCGCCAGCTCGGCTTGCGCGCCGGCCAGTCGATGACCGCCGCGCAGGCCCTAAGCAAAGGCTTTGCCACCGCCGATTACGACCTCGCCGAGGTCGAGCACTGGCAGCAGTTTCTCGCCGCGTGGGCCTATCGTTTCAGCGCGCAGGTCAGCGTGCATTATCCGCGTACCGTGGTGTTCGAGATCGAGTCGAGCCTGGGCCTGTTCGGCTCCTGGGCGCAGTTCGAAGCGCGGCTGCGCAAGGAGCTGACCGAGCTGGGTTTCCGCCATCGCATCGTCGCCGCACCGAATCCGGTGGCGGCGCGGGTGCTGGCCAACGCCTACGACGGTCTCGTGGTACCTGACGGTGAAGCCCTGCAGCATCACCTCGGAAAGTTGCCCGTCGACCGTGTCGGGCTGGAGCCGCAGGTCGCCACCGCGCTGACGCGTATGGGGCTGCGCAACCTGAACCAACTGCAGAGCCTGCCGCGTCAGGCCCTGGCCCGGCGTTTCGAAGCGTCGATGCTCAAGCATCTCGACACCCTGTTCGGTGCACGGCCGCTGGCCTTGGCGTTCTATCTGCCGCCGGATCGCTTCGATATACGCATCGAACTGAATTTCGACGTGCAATCCCATCAGGCGCTGCTGTTCCCGTTACGCCGCTTGACCGCTGACCTGTCGGCATTCCTCTGCGGACGTGACAGCGGCGTGCAGCGTTTCGACCTGCATCTGGAGCACGCCGGGCTGCCGGACACGCTGATCAAGGTCGGCCTGCTCAGCGCCGAGCGCGATCCGGCGATGCTCTTTGAACTGGCCCGTGGGCGACTGGAACAAGTCCAGGTCGAGGCCCCGGTGCGCGGCTTTCGCCTGCGCGCAGAAGACCTGCCGAGTTTCGTCCCGCAGTTTCAGGAACTGTTCGATGACCGTCCGCAACAGACCTTGCCCTGGGAGCAATTGCGCGAACGCCTGCGCGCACGGCTCGGTGATGACGCGGTGCAGGGACTGCGCTTTCAGGCCGACCACCGACCGGAATGTGCGTGGCAGAACGGCGTCGACAAGCAGCGTTGCAGCGGTTTGCCGAGCGTGCAGCGCCCGGGCTGGTTGCTCGGCGAACCGCAGAGTGTGCCGGAAGGTTCGGCGCGGATTCTCATGGGCCCGGAGCGCATCGAGTCCGGCTGGTGGGACGGTGACGACGTGCGCCGCGATTATTACCTGATCCAGAACCGCGCCGGTCAGCAGGGCTGGGCCTATCGGGCGGTGGGCGAGGGCGGTCCGTTGTGGCTGCAGGGCTGGTTTGCATGAGCGATGGTTATGCCGAGCTGCATTGCCTGTCGAACTTCAGTTTCCAGCGCGGCGCCTCCAGTGCCCTTGAGCTGTTCCAGCGGGCGAAAAAACACGGTTATCAGGCGCTGGCGATCACTGACGAATGCACGCTGGCCGGGATCGTCCGCGCCTGGCAAGCGGCGAAATCAGTGGAGCTGCCGCTGATCATCGGCAGCGAAATCCGCATCGATAACGGCCCGAAACTGATACTGCTGGTGGAGAACCTGGCGGGCTATCAGGCCTTGTGCGGCTTGATCACTCAGGCCCGGCGGCGTACGCAGAAGGGCCAGTACCAAGTGCTGCGCGAAGATTTCAGCGAGCCGTTGCCGGGGCTGTTCACCGTGTGGGTGCCGGACAGCGTCGATGACGTGGAGGAGGGCCGCTGGCTGAAACAGACTTTCGGCGAGCGTCTGTATCTGGCGGTGCAGTTGCATCGCGGGCAAGACGATCAGCGGCGGCTGGCGGCACTGCTGAGTCTGGCCGAGCAACTGCAGATCGCCGCCGTGGCCAGCGGCGACGTGCACATGCACGCCCGTGGCCGGCGCGCCTTGCAGGACACCATGACCGCGATTCGTCATCACGTCCCGGTGGCCGAGGCCGGGTTGCGCCTGCACCCCAACGGCGAGCGGCACCTGCGCAGCCTCGAGGTGTTGCGTGAGTTGTATCCGCAAGCGTTGCTCGACGCCTCGGTGCAACTGGCCCGGCGCTGCACTTTCGAGCTGAGCGAGTTGCGCTATCAGTATCCGAAAGAGCTGGTGCCAGAGGGGCACACCGGCAGTTCCTGGTTGCGCCAACTGACCGACGAGGGCATCGCCTGGCGCTGGCCGAAAGGGCCGCAGGCCAAAGTGCTCAAGCAAATCGACGATGAGCTGAAACTGATCGCCGAGCTCGGCTACGAGAGCTACTTCCTCACCGTGCACGACGTAGTGAGTTTCGCCCGCAAGCAAAAAATTCTCTGTCAGGGCCGTGGTTCAGCGGCCAACTCGGCGGTGTGTTTTGCCCTGGGCATCACCGAGATCGACCCGGACCGCACCACGCTGCTGTTCGAGCGTTTCATGTCGAAAGAACGCAACGAGCCGCCGGACATCGACGTCGATTTCGAGCACGAGCGCCGCGAAGAAGTCCTGCAATACGTGTTTCGCCGGTATGGCCGACACCGGGCGGCGCTGACGGCGGTGGTCAGCACCTACCACGCTGCCGGTGCGGTGCGCGACGTAGCCAAGGCCCTTGGGCTACCGCCGGATCAGATCAATGCACTGGCCGATTGCTGCGGCCACTGGAGCGACGAAACACCGCCGCTGGCGCGCTTGCTCGAAGGCGGCTTCGACCCCGACAGCCCGGTGCTGCGTCGGGTGCTGAGCCTGACCGGGCAACTGATCGGCTTTCCCCGGCACTTGTCGCAACACCCCGGCGGCTTCGTGATTTCCGAGCAACCGCTGGACACCCTGGTACCAGTTGAAAACGCCGCCATGGCCGAGCGCACGATCATTCAATGGGACAAGGACGACCTCGACGCGGTCGGGTTGCTCAAGGTCGATATCCTCGCGCTAGGCATGCTCAGTGCGATCCGTCGCTGCTTCGACTTGCTGCGCCGTCATCGCCATCAGGATCTGAGCCTGGCGACGATTCCTGCTGAAGACAAACCGACCTACGAAATGATCAGCCGTGCCGACACTATTGGCGTGTTCCAGATTGAATCGCGGGCGCAAATGTCGATGTTGCCGCGGCTGAAACCGGCAAAGTTCTACGATCTGGTGATCGAAGTGGCGATTGTCCGCCCGGGGCCGATTCAGGGCGGAATGGTTCATCCGTACCTGCGCCGTCGCAACAAGGAAGAGCCGACAACCTATCCCTCGCCGGAACTGGAAGTGGTGCTCAAACGCACCCTCGGCGTACCGCTGTTTCAGGAACAGGTGATGCAGATCGCCATCGTCGCCGCCGACTACAGCCCCGGCGAGGCCGATCAGTTGCGCCGCTCGATGGCCGCGTGGAAACGCCACGGCGGGCTGGAGCCGCACAAGGCACGGCTGGCCGCAGGGATGAAGAAAAACGGCTACACCGAGGAGTTCGCCGCGCAGATTTTCGAGCAGATCAAGGGTTTCGGCAGCTATGGTTTTCCCGAGTCCCACGCCGCCAGTTTTGCCTTGCTGACTTACGCCAGTTGCTGGCTCAAGTGCCACGAACCGGCGGCGTTCGCCTGCGCGTTGATCAACAGTTGGCCGATGGGTTTTTACAGCCCGGATCAGATCCTTCAGGACGCCCGTCGGCATCAGTTGCAGATCCGTCCGGTGGACGTGCGCGCCAGCGACTGGGATTGCAGCCTGGAGCCGATCAGCGGCGCGCAGCCGGCGATCCGCATGGGCCTGCGGATGATCAAGGGTTTTCGCGAGGACGACGCCCGGCGCATAGAAGCGGCGCGGGCGCGGGGGGCGTTCGCCGATGTCGCCGATCTGGGTGAGCGGGCCGCGCTCGACAGTCGCGCTCAGGCGCTGCTGGCCGACTCCGGAGCCTTGCGCGGGATGGCCGGCCATCGACATCGCGCACGCTGGGAAGTGGCCGGGGTGCAGAAACAGCTGGGCCTGTTTGCCGGTTTGCCGAGCCAGGAGGAAGCCGATGTGCTGCTGCCCAAACCGAGTGTCGGCGAGGACCTGCAGGCCGATTACGCGACAATCGGCACCACGCTGGGGCCGCATCCGCTGGCGCTGCTGCGTGGCGAACTGAAGGCGCGGCGTTGCCGCAGCTCTCAGGAGTTGCTGGACGTCGAGCACGGTCGGCCGGTGAGCATCGCCGGGCTGGTCACCGGGCGGCAGCGACCGGGCACTGCCAGCGGCGTGACCTTCGTCACCCTCGAAGACGAGTTCGGCAATGTCAACGTGGTGGTCTGGCGCGATCTGGCCGAGCGCCAGCGTCAGGTGCTGGTCGGTTCGCAATTGCTCAAGGTCGATGGCCGCTGGGAGCGGGAGGGCGAAGTACGGCATTTGATCGCTGGCCGGCTGAGCGACCTGAGTCCGTTGCTCGATGGCATCCGCGTACAAAGCCGCGACTTCCACTAACACAGATCCCCCTGTAGGAGCTGCCGCAGGCTGCGATCTTTTGATCTTGTTTTTAAAAATCCAAGTCAAAAGATCGCAGCCTTCGGCAGCTCCTACATTGGGGGATTTGTGGTGTTCAGATCAGCCAATCCATTGGCGTCAAAAAAACCTGTCTTCCATGATGGCACTTTGTCATAATGCCGGCCCTTTTCCGCTCCCCACTGCCTTGCCGTGCCGGGGCACACCGTTTTTTTTCAGAAGGAATGCACAGTGAGAATGATCTCCCGGATGTTGGTCTCAGGCGTTGCGATTGCCGTGCTCGGCACCCTCGCCGGCTCCCTTGCCGGGTGCGCCACCGAAAGCTCCCGCGCCCTGCCGGTGGCCAAGGTCGAGAGCGCCACGCAAGCCTGGAGCGGCGCTCGCGTACCGATGGCGGTGGGCAAGTTCGATAACCGCTCCAGCTACATGCGCGGGATCTTCTCCGACGGCGTTGATCGTCTCGGCGGCCAAGCCAAGACCATCCTGATCACTCACTTGCAGCAGACCAACCGTTTCTCGGTACTGGATCGCGACAACATGGGCGAGATCCAGCAGGAAGCGGCGATCAAGGGCCAGGCCCAGCGCCTCAAGGGTGCCGATTACGTGGTCACCGGTGACGTCACCGAGTTCGGTCGCAAGGAAACCGGCGACCACCAGCTTTTCGGCATTCTCGGTCGGGGCAAGACCCAGGTCGCCTACGCCAAGGTCAACCTGAACATCGTTAACATCAGCACCTCCGAAGTGGTGTATTCGACTCAGGGCGCTGGTGAATACGCCTTGTCCAACCGCGAAATCATCGGCTTCGGCGGCACCGCTGCCTACGACTCCACCCTCAACGGCAAAGTCCTCGATCTGGCCATGCGCGAGGCGATCAATCGTCTGGTCGATGGCATGAACGCCGGTGCCTGGAAACCGGGCAACTGATCGTTATTCATTGCAAGGAGCAACACCCATGAATCTGACTTTGTCGCGGTCGCTGCTGGCCCTGACGCTGGCCGCCAGCGCCTTGCTGGCCGGTTGCAGCAGCCCGAAAACCCTGTACCAGTGGGAAGACTACCAACCGCAGGTCTACGAATACTTCAAAGGCGAAGAGCCGAAAGAAGCCCAGGCCGAAGTGCTGGAGCGCGACCTGCAGAAGATCCGCTCCACCGGCAAGGCGGTGCCGCCGGGCTATCACGCGCACCTGGGCCTGCTGTACCTGAGCATGGGCAAGGACGATCAGATGGTGCAGCAGTTCCGCACCGAGAAAGCGCTGTTCCCCGAGTCCGGCCCGTACATGGATTTTCTGCTTAAAAACGCCAAGACCGGAGACGCCCAATGATTTCGCGCACCCTGAAACTGCTGGCCGCCGGTTTGGCCCTGACCGTACTCGGTGGCTGCGTCGCGCCGAAAACCGTGGATTACTCGGCGTACAAGCAGGCGCGGCCGAAGACCATTCTGGTGCTGCCACCGCTGAACACCTCGCCGGACGTCAAGGCTTCCTACAGCTTGCTGTCGCAGGTGACGTTCCCATTGGCCGAAGCCGGTTACTACGTGCTGCCGATCACCCTGGTGGACGAAACCTTCCGCCAGAACGGCCTGACCACCCCGGATGACATTCATCAGGCGCCGGCCAACAAGCTCAAGGAAATCTTCGGCGCCGACGCTGCGCTGTACATTACTGTGACCGAGTACGGTACGCGCTACATGGTGATCAGCAGCGAAACTGCAGTGACTGCCACTGCCAAACTGGTCGACCTGAAATCCGGCACCACGCTGTGGACCGGTTCGGCGCGGGCGTCGAGCGAAGAGGGCGGCAACAACAGTGGTGGCGGCCTGGTCGGCATGCTGATCACTGCCGCGGTGAAGCAGGTGATCAACAGTTCGACCGACGCCGGGTATCCGATTGCCGGCGTGGCGAGCAATCGTCTGTTGTCGGCCGGTCAGCACGCCGGTCTGTTGTACGGCCCGCGTTCGCCGAAATACGGTACTGACTGACCATCAAAAGATCGCAGCCTGCGGCAGCTCCAGGGGGAATGCATTCCAAATGCAGGAGCTGTCGCCGGCTGCGATCTTTTTGCATCATTACGGGCCTCTCGTTCACTTGACCCCACCTGACTTGCGATTCATCCCCTGCATCTCGACGCCGAAGGCGATATCCTGCGCCACACTTATCTGCGCAAACGGCGAATAACGCTGAAACACCGTGTTTGCCCGAGGCTAAAGGAGTGTTCGAATGACCGAGAAGAAACTGGAAACCACGGTCGACCGCGTCTACCAAGGGGTTTACCAGGCGATCAGCAAGCGTTCGCTGCGTCCGGGGATGAAGCTGGGCGAAGCGTCCCTGGCCGAACTGTTCAATGTCAGCCGCACGTCGGTACGCGCCGCGCTCAAGCAACTGGAAGCCGAGGGACTGGTCACCATCGAGCCGAATAAAGGTGCATCGGTGTCGCTGCCGAGCAACGAAGAGATCCGCTCGCTGTTCGAAACCCGGCGGCTGATCGAAATCGGTATGGTCACCGAACTCTGTCGGCGCAAGGACACCGCCGCCATGCAGGTCTTGCGCGAGCACCTGCTACTGGAGGACGCAGCCCACGCGGCAGGCGATCACGAGCAACTGATTTACCTGCTCGGCGAGTTCCACCTCAAACTGGCGCGCAGCCTCAACAACCCGGTGCTGCTCGACTGGTTCCAGAAGCTGATTTCCCGCGCCTCGCTGTACGTTGCCGCACTGGATGACGACAGCCATGAAGCCTGCCGTGACAACGAACATCTGCGCCTGATCGAATACATCGAGGCGGGCGATCAGAGCGCGGCCATCGAACTGACCTGCACGCATTTGAACGGCATCGAGAAGGCGATTCTCGACGTCGCGGCGAAGATGAAAACTGGCTACCATCCGCTCAAGCACCTGATCGGGGTCTGATCCGGGCCTGGTTTGAAATCGGCTATACCTCTAATGAAACCATTACGGCCGATGAGGCTCGAAACAGACGGGCGTCGCGGCGTTCGGCCGTTGCGATGTATCGGGCAAACACCAAAGGACACCGAGTCAATCGATGCAGTTTTTATCCGATAGCTACGGTTGTGAAGGCTGGAAAGGCGAGATGGCCGGGCGCATTTGTGCGTTCGACTGGCGTCAGACCGAACTCGGCCCGCTCGACACCTGGCCTGCCAGCCTGTGCAGTGCCGTGCAATTGATGCTGGCCTCGCCGTTGCCGATGGTCATGCTCTGGGGCCACGCCGGCTACATGATCTACAACGACGCCTACTCGCAGTTTGCCGGTGGCCGCCACCCCTATCTGTTGGGGGTGCCGGTGGAGCTGGGCTGGCCGGAAGTCGCCGAGTTCAACCGGCATGTGGTCGACACCTGTCTGGCGGGCGGCACGTTGTCGTACCGCAACAAGGAACTGGTGCTGTTGCGCGATGGCGTGCCCGAAGATGTCTGGATGGATCTGTATTACAGCCCGGTGGCCAACGATGACGGGGTGCCTTCCGGAGTGATGGCGATGGTGGTCGAGACCACCGAGTTGGTGCGTTCCGAGCGCCTGCGTCAGGCGGCAGAAGACGCTTATCGGGCCGACAACGAACGGGTGCGTCTAGCGCTGAATGCCGGGGCCTTGCTTGGCTCGTTTGTCTGGGACGTGAAGAACAATGTGCTGTCGGCCGATGAGCGTTTCGCCCGGACCTTTTGCTATCCGCCGGAGCAGGATCTGAGCAACCTGCCGCAATCCTTGACTGAGTCGCGGATTCACCCGGACGACCTGGCGTGGGTGCATGATCGGGTCAGTCATTCGCTGCAGACCGGCGAGCCGTACAACGCCGAGTACCGCGTGTTGCGGGCCGACGGCAGCTATATGTGGGTGCTTGCCAGTGGCGCATGCGAGTTTGACGAGCAAGGCGCGCCGCTCCGTTTCCCCGGGGTGTTGATCGACATCCATGAACGCAAGATCGCCGAAGAATCCCTGCTCAAATTCACGCGCAACCTGGAGCAGCGGGTGGCCAGTGAAGTGGATGCCCGGCTGGCGGCGGAAGAGCAACTGCGCCAGTCGCAGAAGCTTGAAGCCATCGGCGGACTGACCGGCGGCGTGGCCCACGATTTCAACAACCTGCTGCAGGTAATTGCCGGCAACCTGCATTTGCTGGCGCGGCATGAGCCGGACAATGCCAACGTGCAACGCCGGGTCAGCGCCTCGCTGGCAGCGGTCGAGCGCGGCGCCAAGCTGTCGTCGCAACTGCTCGCTTTTGCCCGGCGCCAGCCGTTGTCACCGGCGGTGTGCGATCCGCGGCAAATCTTCGACGGCGTCGGCGAATTGCTGCAGCGCGCGTTGGGCGAAACCATTCAGATCGACGTGCAACTGCCGCAAGAGCCGTGGCATATCAACGTCGACCGCAATCAACTGGAAAACGCCATTCTCAATCTGGCGATCAACGCCCGGGACGCGATGAAAGGCGAGGGCACGATTGTTCTCAGTGCCATTAATACTCGGCTGGACAGCACTTTTTGCGCGGGCAAAGGCATCGTCGCCGGCGATTTCGTGCGGGTGGTGGTCGGCGATACTGGCGTCGGTATTGCGCCGCAAATGCTCGAGCAAGTGTTTGAGCCATTCTTCACCACCAAGGCCGACGGACAGGGCACAGGGCTCGGTCTGAGCATGGTGTTCGGCTTCGTCAAACAGAGTGGTGGCCACGTCGAGATCGACAGCACCGTGGGCGAAGGCACGCGGGTGCAACTGTACTTTCCGCGCAGCCTGCGTCCGGTTCTCGATGAGACGCCGAGCGTCGACCTGCAACAGGGCGGCGGCCACGAAACCATTCTGGTGGTTGAAGACAACGACGCGGTGCGCGCCTCGGCAGTGGAGTTGCTGCGCGAGGAAGGCTACCGCGTACTGACTGCGAGCAATGGCGACGTGGCAATGCAGTTGCTGCTGGACGGCGCGCAAGTGGATCTGATTTTCACCGATGTGGTGATGCCGGGGCTGATCAAGAGTTCTGATCTGGCAGCCTGGGCCAAGGTGCAGACACCACCGGTGGCGGTGCTGTTCACCTCCGGCCACACCCGCGACATCATTTCACGCAACCACCAGTTGAGCCCGGACACGCACTTGCTCGGCAAACCGTATGGCCCGGAGGCGTTGTTGCAGATGATTCGCTCGGTGCTGAGCGCCTGATTCCCTGTGGCGAGGGGATTTATCCCCGATGGAGTGCGCAGCACTCCCCAGCATTTTTACAGCTATATGGGATTTGCAGTGACTGCGCCGGCTGCGCCGCCGATCGGGGATAAATCCCCTCACCACAGGGTTCAACTTCGCTCCTAATTTTTCTGCAGGGACCGCCCAATGACTTCCAAGCGTAATTCCAAAGCACCCGCCGGCATGGTTCGGGTGCGTGGCGCCCGGGAACACAATCTGAAAAATGTCGACGTCGATATCCCTCGCGACGCGCTGGTGGTGTTCACCGGGGTTTCGGGTTCGGGCAAGTCGTCGCTTGCGTTTTCAACGTTGTACGCCGAAGCCCAGCGGCGTTATTTCGAGTCGGTCGCGCCGTATGCGCGGCGACTGATCGATCAGGTCGGGGTGCCGGATGTCGATTCCATCGAAGGCCTGCCACCCGCCGTGGCCCTGCAACAGCAGCGGGGTACGCCGAGCACGCGTTCGTCGGTGGGCAGCGTGACCACCTTGTCGAGCCTGATCCGCATGCTCTATTCCCGCGCCGGCAGTTATCCACCGGGGCAGCCGATGCTCTATGCCGAGGATTTTTCGCCGAACACCCCGCAAGGCGCGTGCCCGGAGTGCCACGGTCTGGGCCGGGTCTACGAGGTGACCGAGGCGCTGATGGTGCCCGATCCGAACCTGACCATCCGCCAACGCGCCGTGGCCTCCTGGCCGCTGGCGTGGCAGGGGCAGAACCTGCGCGACATCCTCGTGACCATGGGCATCGACGTCGATATCCCCTGGAAGAAACTGCCGAAAAAGCAGCGTGACTGGATTCTGTTCACCGAAGAAACCCCGACCGTGCCGGTGTACGCCGGGCTGACCCCGGAGGAAACCCGGGTCGCCCTCAAGCGCAAGATGGAACCGAGTTATCAGGGCACCTTCACCGGTGCCCGCCGCTACATCCTGCACACCTTTACCCACTCGCAAAGTGCGCTGATGAAGAAGCGCGTTTCGCAATTCATGCTCGGCAGCCCGTGCCCGTTGTGCGACGGCAAACGCCTGAAGCGTGAAGCGTTGTCGGTGACCTTTGCCGGTTACGACATCGGTGAACTGTCGCAGATGCCACTGCTGCAAGTGGCCGAAGTATTGAAACCCGTGGCTGCGGCGACCTATCTGCAGCAGGCCGAAGAAAGCGGCGAAACCCTCAGCCATGCGCAAACCCGCGAGGCGCGCCAGCAGCGCGTGGCCCACGGTGCCAGCGGCCACGCCAGTGCGCCGGACGTACGCCACACGCCAAACCTGTCGCTGGAAAAACGCCTGGCGGCGCAGCGGATTGCCGAGGACTTGCTGGAGCGGGTCAGCACCCTGACCGATCTGGGCCTCGGTTATCTGGCGCTGGAGCGCAGCACGCCGACGTTGTCCTCTGGCGAGCTGCAGCGCCTGCGCCTGGCGACGCAATTGGGCTCGCAACTGTTCGGCGTGATCTACGTGCTCGACGAGCCATCCGCCGGTCTGCATCCGGCCGATGGCGAGGCGCTGTTCGAAGCCTTGCAGCGCTTGAAGGCCGACGGCAACACGCTGTTTGTAGTCGAGCACGATCTGGAAACCATGCGCCGCGCCGACTGGCTGATCGACGTCGGCCCGGCGGCGGGTGAGAAGGGCGGACAGGTGTTGTACAGCGGACCTCCGGCCGGGCTGGCCGAGATCGACGAATCGCAGACCCGCGCTTATCTGTTTGCTGAAGAGCAGCGGCAGACCCGCACTGCGCGCAAGCCGACAGGGTGGCTGAAACTTGACGGGATCAGCCGCAATAACCTGCACAACCTCAGCGCTGAATTTCCCTTGGGCTGCTTCACCTCGGTGACCGGGGTTTCCGGTTCGGGCAAGTCGAGTCTGGTCAGTCAGGCGTTGCTCGAACTGGTCGGCGCGCAACTTGGGCGGCCACTGGTTGAGGACGAGCCGGAAGAGCTCAGCCTCGAAGACGATACGCCGCAGGCCAGCAGCGGTCAGGTGACGGCGGGGCTGGAGTCGATCAAACGTCTGGTGCAGGTCGATCAAAAGCCGATCGGCCGCACGCCACGTTCGAATCTGGCGACCTACACCGGGCTGTTCGACAACGTGCGCAAACTGTTCGCCGCCACACCCGAGGCGCGGGCGGCGGGGTATGACGCCGGGCAGTTTTCCTTCAACGTCGCCAAGGGGCGTTGCCCGACCTGCGAGGGTGAAGGTTTTGTCAGCGTCGAGTTGCTGTTCATGCCGAGCGTGTATGCGCCGTGCCCGACCTGTCATGGCGCGCGTTACAACCCGCAGACCCTGGCGATTGAGTGGCAAGGCTTGAGCATTGCGCAGGTGCTGCAACTGACCGTGGAAGAGGCGGTAGAAGTGTTCAACGAGCAGCCGGGGATTCGCCGTTCACTGGAGGTGCTGCGTGACATCGGCCTCGGTTATCTGCGGCTCGGCCAACCGGCCACCGAGTTGTCGGGCGGTGAGGCGCAACGGATCAAACTGGCCACTGAGCTGCAGCGCAATCAGCGCGGCGCGACCCTGTATGTGCTGGATGAACCGACTACCGGGCTGCATCCGCGGGACGTCGATCGGCTGCTGGAACAACTGGATACGCTGGTCACGGCCGGGCACACGGTGATCGTGGTGGAACATGAAATGCGCGTGGTGGCGCAGAGTGACTGGGTGATCGACATTGGCCCGGGGGCTGGTGATCAGGGCGGCAAAATCGTCGCCGCCGGCACGCCGCAGAAAGTTGCCGCGAGCAAGAAGAGCCGAACGGCACCGTTTCTGGCCAGGGCCTTGAACCAATAACCGCGGCGATCCCACTGGCCCCATCGCCAGCAGGCTAACTCCCACAGGTTTGCGGTGTGCACAAGACTAGTGATCAACAAAAACCTTGTGGGAGCTGGCTTGCCAGCGATAGCAGTATGTCAGGCAATGAGAGGCTGAATGTGCCGACGCCATCGCGGGCAAGCCCGCTCCCACAGGTTCTGCGGTGTGCAGAAGGCTGGTGATCACCACCGATCCCGTGTGGGAGCTGGCTTGCCAGCGATAGCGGTGTGTCAGGCAATGAGATGCTGCCTGAACCGACGCCATCGCGGGCAAGCCCGGCTCCCACAGGTTATCGGGTGTGTATAAACCTTGTGGGAGCGAGCCTGCTGGCGGTGGCGGTGTGTCAGGCGCCATCAAGCGTGCGGCGGACCTTGTCCAGCAGTTCGCTGATCTGGAAGGGTTTGACCAGCATTTCCATGCCACTGCCGAGAAACACCTGGCGATTGATCGCGGTCTCGGCATAACCGGTCATGAACAGAATCGGCAGGCTTTCACGCCAGCCCCGCGCCACGTCCGCCAGTTCCCGGCCGCTCATGCGCGGCAGGCCGACGTCGCTCAGCAGCAGGTCGATCGTCGGGTCATTCTGCAAGCGCTCCAGCGCGGTTTCGATATCCGCCGCCTGCGTGCAGCGGTAACCCGCGTCTTCCAGCACTTCGGTGACGAACATACGCACTGCCGGCATGTCCTCGACAATCAGGACATGCTCGCCGGCACCCTGCGGATCCACCTTCGGCGCCGGGATGTCGGCGCCGGTCGGGTCGTTCGTCGCCGGCAGCATGATGGTCACTTCGGTGCCACGCCGTGCCACGCTGCGGATATGTGCATCGCCACCGGACTGGCGGGCGAAGCCGTAGATGGTCGACAACCCCAGACCCGTACCCTGGCCCAGCGGTTTGGTGGTGAAGAACGGGTCGAACACCTTGTCGATCACACTGTGCTCGATACCGGTGCCGTCATCGCGCACCGACAGCGCGACATACGCACCATCGGCCATGTTCGGGTCGCCGTGGGAATACGCCGCATAGGTGTTGACCCAGATATTGCCGCCTCGGGGCAGCGCATCCCGGGCATTGATGACCAGATTCAGCACAGCGCTTTCCAGCTGTACCGGGTCGACCAGGGCAATCGCCGGTTTGTTGGTCAGTTCAAGCTTGAGGGTGATGCGTTCGCCGATGGTGCGCATCAGCAATTCTTCCAGCGAGCGCACCTGCTCATTGATGTCCACCGGCCGGGTATCCAGTGGCTGTTGGCGGGCGAAGGCCAGCAGACGATGAGTGAGGGACGCCGCACTCATCGCCGAATTCAGTGCGGCTTCGGCGTAGAACTGCACCTTGTCCGGACGCGCATCGGCCATGCGTTTCTGGATCAGTTCGAGGCTGGTGATGATCCCGGTCAGCAGATTGTTGAAATCGTGGGCAATGCCTCCGGTGAGCTTGCCCAGGGCGTCCATCTTCTGCACTTGCAGCAACTGCGATTCGGCACGCACCCGCTCGGCAACTTCCTTGGCCAGTTGTGTGGTGGTGTCGTCCAGCTGTGCCAGGTGCGAGCGCTCACGGTGGCGATGTTCGGTGACGTCTTCGACGAATACCAGGCTCAGTTGCGGTGTGCGGTATGGCGAAATCTGCCACTCGGTTTCGCGGATCTCGCCCTGTACGCGCATGTTCAACGTGCCTTTCCAGCGCTCGCCATCGACCAGCCGCAGGCGCAACTCGTTGAGGATCGCGCCCTGGTCTTGGTCAAAGCACTCGCTGAGAGTTTCCGGGGCACGGTTGTCCTGAATCATCTGCGCGAAGGCGTGGTTGCACTCGTGCACCTTCAGGTTGGCATCAAGCACGGCAATCGGCGCCGAGACATTGACGAAAATCTCGCGGAAGCGGGCCTCGCTCTCGCGCAGCGCGTTTTCGGTATCACGTACCCGCAGCAGAGTGCGCAGGGTCGCCAGCAATACGTCCGGGTCCACCGGGTGAATCAGGTAGGCGTCGGCCCCGGCGTTCAGGCCGGTGATGATGTCGCCGGTCTGGATCGACGCGGCAGACACGTGGATCACCGGCAGCAGCGCGGTGCGTGCATCAGCACGCAAGATACGCACGATGTCGAAGCCGCTCATGTCCGGCAGGTTGACGTCGAGGATCAGCGCATCGAGTGGCTCGCTCGCGATCAGAGCCAGGCCTTCGCTGCCGGTGCCGGCCTCCAGCACCTCGTAGTCATGGCGCTCCAGGCGCCGGCGCAAGGCGTAGCGGGTGGCGGCGTTGTCGTCGACGATCAATAGACGGATGTCACGTTTCATCGACGTTCTCCAAGGCGAGCGCCAGCGGAATGATCACGAAAAAGGTCGAGCCGACCCCCGGTGTGCTGTCCATCCCGACCTCGCCGCCGAGCAGGGCAGCGAAGCGCTTGCACAAGGACAAGCCAAGGCCGGTCCCACGCAGACGTTTCTGCAGCGGCGAGTCGACCTGGGAGAAGTCCTCGAACAATGCACCGTGCAGCTCCGGCGCGATACCGATACCGGTGTCGCTGACAGCAAAACGTACTTTGTCCGAGCCTTCCAGGCGCGCCGAAACCCGCACTTCACCGCGGGTGGTGAATTTCAGCGAGTTGGAAATGAAGTTGCGCAGAATCTGCCCGAGTTTTTTGTCGTCGGTGTACAGGCGTGGCAGGCCGACCGGCTCTTCGAAGATCAGGTCCACCGCCGATGCATCGACGATCGGCCGGAACATCCCGCGCAGGGCGGAGAACAGGTCGAACATGTCGAACCATGCCGGGGAAATAGTGATCCGCCCGGCTTCGATCTTCGCCAGATCGAGCAAGTCATCGACCATGTCGCTGAGTTCACGCGCGGCGCTGCTGACGAACGCCACCTGCTTGTGCTGCTCGGGGCTGAGCGGGCCGTCGAGCTCATCGGCCAGCAAGCTGTTGATGCTGAGGATCGAGCCGAGCGGTGTGCGGAACTCATGGCTCATGTACGACAGAAAGCGGCTTTTCAGGTCCGAAGCCTGCCTCAGTTCTTCCGCCTGGGTGTCGAGTTCGGCGTAGAGCGCCAGCACGCCCTGGTTGGTCTCGTCGAGTTCTGCGCGCAGGGCGGCGGTCTCGCTCTGCAATCGGGCGATCAGCGCAGCCTGTTCGGCGGCATTCAGGCTTGGCGACTCAGCCATGGGCGGCCTCCAGGGCAACGACCAGCACGGTTACATCGTCGCGCCCGCGACAGAAGTCACGGTGCAGGACGCTGGCTATCACGGCAGGATGGCGGTGCACCAGACCGGGGTAGTCTTGAAGATTCCAACGGGACTGCAGGCCGTCGCTGTACATGATCAATAGATGTCCGTTCACGTGAGCATAGTCAAAGGGCTGGGCTTTTCGGTATTGACCGCCGACGATGCCAGGGTGCGAGGCCAGCCCGCGCGACTTGTCGGCGGTGAGCAGGCTGGCGCCGATGTTGCCCACGCCAGTAAAGGTCAGCCCGTCGCGGGCGGCATTGAACTGGGCGAACGCGGCGGCGCCGCCACGGCTGCCGATCATGTCGCGGTGCATATCCTCCATCAGCAGCACCGGACTGGCGAACGGGGTCTGGGCGAACACCCGCTCGCCGGCCTTGGCCGCGCGTTCGGCATCCTCACCGTGGCCGAGGCCGTCGATGATCAGCGCACTGACATTCGCGCCGTTGTACGCCAGGTGCCAGGTATCGCCGCACGCTGGGTCGTTATGCAGCGAATGCTGGCTGACGCCGAAGCGCAAGTCCGGTTGGCGGTCGCCGCGCGGATACAAACGCGCCAGCAGCACCGCGCCACGGGCGTCGGCATGCACGTCGAAGACTTCGGTCTGACGCGCCACAGCGCCCAGTCCGATACCCTGGGTGCCACCGGTGGAAAAACCATCGGTCAGGCACGCGTCCAGATCAAAGCCCTGGGCGCGATCGACCGCGAGCATCTCGATGCCGAACCCGCCTGGGCGCGGCAGCAGCCGCAGATGAAATTCGCCGCGACCGGCATGCTTGAGCACGTTGCTGGCCAGTTCGGTGGCGACCAGCGCCACCCGCCCGGCATCGGTTGCATCAAAACCGTGTTGCTCGGCGAGCCGTTGCGCGGTGCGCCGGGCATGGCCGATCTGGCTGCTGTCTTCGATCAGCAGCACCTGGGTCAGTGACCCTGCGATATTCATGTCCATCGGGTGATCGTTATTCGCGTGCCCTTGCCCGGCGCGGTGTCCAGTTCGAACTCCTCGACCAGGCGTTTTGCCCCGGTCAGGCCCAGGCCCATACCGCTGCCGGAGGTCCAGCCGTCGGTCATCGCCAGTTTGATATCGGCAATACCGGGGCCTTCGTCACGGAACGTCAGGCGCAGACCGACCTTGTGATCTTCATCGAGAATCTGCCAGTCCATGTCGCCGCCGCCACCGTACACCATGGTGTTGCGGGCCAGCTCGCTGACCGCCGTGACCATTTTGGTCAGGTCGATAAGGCGCATCCCGCATTCGGTGGCGAGTTTGCGGGCGGTCTGGCGTGCGAGCACGACATCCTGCTCGATATGGATGGGTTGAGTACCGCTGCTGCGTACGGTCATTGCCGGTCTACTCGTTCCTGCAGCAGTTTCATCCCGCGCTCGACGTTCAGTGCGGTGCTGACACCCGGCAGGGTCAAACCGAGTTCGACCAGGGTGATCGCCACGGCGGGTTGCATGCCGACCAGCATGGTTTCGGCGTCCATGATTTTCGACAGCCCGGAGATGGTGCTGATCATCCGGCCAATGAACGAGTCGACCATGTCCAGCGCCGAGATATCGATCAGCACACCGCGAGCCGAAGTGTTGCTGATGCGCTCGGACAAGTCGTCCTGCAACGTGAGGGCGAGTTGGTCATGCATGTCGACCTGAATGGTCACCAGCAGGAACTTGCCCATTTGGAGAATCGGGATACGTTCCATCGGCTTAGACCGCTTTGCCGAGGCTGATGCCCAGGCGGGTGAGGGCAAGCTTCAGCGCGTCGGCCAGATTGGCCTTGGTCACCACGCCCTGCAGGTCGAGGCCCAGGTGGACGATGGTCTGAGCGATTTGCGGACGCACGCCGCTGATGATGCAATCGGCACCCATCAGACGAATCGCGGTCACGGTTTTCAGCAGGTGCTGCGCGACCAGGGTGTCGACGGTCGGTACGCCGGTGATGTCGATGATGGCGATTTCCGAACCGGTGTCGACGATGCGTTGCAGCAAGGACTCCATCACCACTTGGGTGCGTTGCGAATCGAGGGTGCCGATCATCGGCAGCGCCAGGACGCCGTCCCACAGTTTGACCACCGGCGTGGAGAGCTCCAGCAGTTCTTCCTGTTGGCGTTTGATCACCGCTTCACGCGACTTCTGGAAGGTGCGGATGGTGTGCATGCCGAAGGCGTCGAACAGTTCGGAAATTTCCCAGAGTTGTTCGGCGAGCAGCGCTGGCTGTTCTTTATAGTGCGCTTGCAGCAGGGCAAACAGCGGGCCCTTCAGGGCGAAGATGAAACTGGCAGTCTGTTGCGAATCCTGACCGAGCTGGGCACGGCTGTGGGAGAGCTTTTCGAGGAACTGGCGGGTGGCTTCCCAACCCGGCGCATTGATGTTGGTGCCGTTGTCATCCTGCAGACCATTGATCACCAGTTGCAGGAATTCGCTGGTCTGTTGTTGCAGGTCATGGTCTTTGAGATTGCGGGTGGCGCCGCTGGCTTCCAGGCCGTTGATCCATTCGCTCAGCAGTTGTGGTTGTTTGTTTTTCATCGCATCGAATGTGCTGTTCTGCAGTGCTGCCATGTTCCTGTTGCTCCGTAGCGTATTGGGGCCGGTTCTGTAAAAAGTGACCGGTGCGAAGTCAGTGACCTTTGCCGTTCGAAATAGTTGATCGGTTGCTCAGGGATACTTTTGATCCGGCGCAAGGAATGCCCCGATAACTCTAGTCGGCGCCCCTGAACTCAGCGATGTTTTGAACGTTGGCACCGTAGCGGCTTCGAATATACAAGGCTGGCGGGTTTGAGTCGCGCCGGTAGTGAAAAACGAGGTAGCCATGAACGAGCAAACCAAGCAACAACAGAACCAGGGTACAGAGCCGATCAACCGCAACGACCCGGCCATCGACCCGCAAGTGCCGGGACAGAGTCCGCCAACGCAACCCACGGGTGGCACCGAGCAGGCGCAGAGCGCCGATCCGGTGGTGGATCAAAAGAACAAACACACCGACAACGACAACGAGTTCAGCCCCGGTTTCGAACCTGAGCCCGATCGTCCGAAGCCCGGTGAAGAAACCGATGCCGACATCGATACTGACGGCGGTTGATCGCGCTGAAACGACAAAAGGCCGCATTTATCAATGCGGCCTTTTGCTATACAGCGCCCGGGTTACTTGCTCGGGTGCTTGGCTTGCAGCTCTTTGGCCGCGGTCAGGTGTTTTTCCAGCGCCGGGAGCATTTTCTGTGCAAAGGCCTTCAGTTCGGGGGCGCCTTTGACTTTGTCGTCGGTCACGGTGTTGGCTTCTTTCTTGAACAGCTCGATGGTTTCTTCGTGGGCCTTGACCTGGTTGTTGGCGTAGGCCGCGTCGAAGGACTCATCGCGCATGTCGAGGATCTTTTCCTTGGCCTGCTTGACCAGGGTGGTGGTGTCCGGGACCTCGATGTCATTGGCCTTGGCAATGCTGGCCAGCTCATCGTTGGCCTTGCTGTGGTCGGTGATCATCATGTTGGCGAACGCCTTGATGTCGGCCGACTGACTTTTTTCCAAGGCAAGGCGACTGGTCTCGATCTCCGCGATGCCACCGGCAGCGGCGTTGTCGACGAAGTCGTTCGAGGTGGCGGCGAAGGCACTGCCCATGCCGCTGCTCAGCGCGACAGCCAGAACGAGATGACGCAGGTTGAATCCGTCCATTGATGTATCTCCACACAGGTTTTTGTTGACGTTATGCAATGGAGGGAGCGCAGCGGAAAAAGGTTTGATCGCGTTTCCGACAGGGCGACGAACGGCCACCGCTGGTCTGACAGGTGGTCGACAGAACGGCCCGACCAAGGCCATTCTGATAACTGCCAGCGCAATCGGTCGCGTTGGTTGCCGATCAACTGACGGAGGTGTTCCATGCCGGTGACTCATGACCTGTATCAGGATTTGAAGCTAACGAAGGAAGAGGTCCAGCAAAAACGCACCGAGGATCCATTTCTGGATGCACTGATCAACAAGTATTCCCAGGCGGACGCCGAAGTAGTCAAGGCCGAGACGGCGACCTCGGATGCACCCAGCGATGACACCCTGAAGAAACTCAAAGAGAAACGCTTGCAGGTCAAAGACAAGATCGTCGCGCAGTTACAGGCTCGATCCTGACCGTCAGTCGCTTCACCGCTTCACAATGGTGAAATGACTGAACGCAGCCCCCGACCGGCACCTCGAATGTACAGAGTCTTCACTCAGCGACTCTTTGCGAGGTGCCCCATGAACAAACCCAGATTCCCCAGTGAAGAGCAGGGCGGTTTCGACCCGGTGCCCACGCATCCGGAACCCAACAGCCCGGCACACACCACCACTTTTCCCGAAGAGCCGGATGAGGATCTTCCTGAAGACGAAGATCCGGACAAGTTCGACAGATCGGGCAACTGATAGTCCGCTATCGCTGGCAAGCCAGCTCCCACAAAATTTTGGGTGAGCCGACAGATAACGGATACCCGCAAATCCCTGTGGGAGCTGGCTTGCCAGCGATGGCGTCAGTCATTCCAGCACACATCCAGCGGACTCACTTCAATGCATCAGCCAACGGCAACCGCGCCATGTGCGTAGCCTTCAGCGACCCCAGATACAACCAGTCCCCATACTCGCGCGCTGTGGTGATCGGCGAGTAATTGCCGCTGCTGGCGTCCTGCAGATTGGCGATCACCTTGCCCTGAAGATCCAGCCCCAGGACGAACCCGCGTTTCTCCACCGGTTTTGGCAGCACCGTCAGCGCGCGCACGATCATCTTGCGCACCAGCGGATGCCCGGCGGTGCCATCGAGCAAGGCACTGCGCGGCGCGTACAGCGCAACCCAGAAGCGGTTGCTGCCATTGAACGCGAGGTTGTCCGGCAGGCCGGGCAGGTTGTCGATGAACAGGTCATGGGTGCCGGCCTTGGGCCCCGTCAGCCAGTAACGACTGATGCGGTAGGCGCCGGTTTCGTTGACCAGCACATAAGCGTCATCCGGGCCGAGGGTCACGCCGTTGGCAAACTGCAGTTTGTCCAGCAGCACGCTGGTCTTGCCGGTCTGGAAGTCATAGCGCAGCAGGCGACCGTCAGCGCCATGTTCAATGATCGCCTCACCGTCATGGCCGTAGCCCCAACGGCTGCTGGCATCGCTGAAATAGGCGTAGTGCCCGGACTTGTCGATCGCCACATCGTCGGTAAAACCGAAAGGCAGGCCATTGGCCTCGGTGGTCAGCGGAATCAACTGACCCTGGGCATCGAGCGAGAGCAAACCCTTGACCCCGTCGGCGATCACCAGCAAACCGTTGGGATGCCGCGCCAGGCCCAGCGGCCGGCCACCAGTGTCGCTCAGCACCTTGCGCTCCTTGCCATCGAGGCTGGTGCGGATCAGTCGCCCGTCATGCAGGCCAGTGATCAGGTAATCGCCCTCCAGCAGCAGTGCTTCGGGGCCGTCGATGTTGCTCGGGCCAACCTGTTCGACGGCCTTGAGCCGCTGGTTTTCCGCGTAGACCCCTTCGTTCAGTGACGGCGCCGCTGGCGGTTTCCACGCCACCGGCTGCACCTTGGTCGGCATCAGCAGCAGAAACGCGATGACGAGGATCACCAGCAATAACAGCAGACGCTTCATGAAAGGTGCCCCATCAGCGTCAGGTGCCTGAGCGCCATGTCGCGCAGGGCCTGCATCGAGGTCGCCGATTCACGTTCGATGCGGCGCTTGAGCAGCAGCAGATTGGCCAGGCGCATGCCAAGGCCATCGAACCGGTAATCCAGGGTGCGCACGAACCGCGTGCCGTCGTCTTGCGCCGCGCACTCGTAGGTCAACAGCAGCGACAAACCATGATCGCCCCGCGCCCGGGCGCACCAGCGGCGGCCGGGCAGATACTCGGTGACCTCCCAGCGCAAATGGCCGGCGCGCCCGCCGGCATGAATGTCTTCTTCGAAACGCGCGCCGGCATGCAGCGGGCCTTGCGGACCGTCGATTTTCAGCGACGAGGGGTGCCACTCGGGCCAGTGGTTGACGCTGGCGGCGTAGCGAAGCACGGCGATCGGTTCGCCGGCGATATCGATCTGGTGCTGCATGCGGGTCATGGGCGATCTCGAATAGCGCAACGGGGCGGGTTGCGGCTCCCAGTACAGGGTGCCGAACAGGTAGTCCATCAGCGGGAAAACGATATTGAAATTACGCTCCTGCATGCATTCGCGACGATGGTGCAGTTCGTGCAGATGACGCATCTGGCGGATCCATGGCAAGCGGGTCAGCAGGTTGTGCGGTGGCAGATGCTCGCAAGCGTGAAACACCTCGTAGGTCAGATAACCCAGGACCATGCAGCCGCCGAACAGCCCGGCGACATTGGCGTTGAACTGCGCGAGCAGCCACCACAGCGGCAGGGTGAAAACCAGTGTATGCACGACGATCAGCCAGGCCGGAAACAGAATCACCCGCCAGTCGCGGGCGCCGTCATACGTCATGTGGCCGGGGGTGAAAAAGCTGTGATGGTCGCCGGCATGCCGCGCATAGAACAGCTTGGCGAAGGTCTTTTTGTGGTGGCCGAGATGGCGATGGACCATGTACACGCCAAAGTTGAACAACAGCAGGGTCAGCGGCACGCTCAGCCATTCCAGCGGCTGCACCTGATGCGCGCTGCTCCAGAAAGCGCCGATCGCGAGTACGCCGAACAGCAGCACGAAGGCGCCGTGCAACCACGGGTTGTACAGCGGATGAATGGCCGCACGGTAGCGGCTGCGGAATGCCTCGGTGGTCTGCCTCACTGCGTTCACCTGCGGGTATTGTTGTTATACCCGGCAGATTAGCCGATTCGGTCGTTTGTGCAGGCCGCACCTTGGCGGCACTTGCGCCATGCTCCGGTGTAAAGCGGCCGACTCAGCTCAACGGGTTCCAGCGTTGCGACCAGTCGTCATCGGTGGCGATCACCTGGCGCAGCAGATCGAACGCCTGTTGCAGCGTCGCCGAGTCGCGCTCGCGGGCGTACACCAGATAGGTTGGATAACCGAATTCCGGGGCTTTGCTCACCGCTTCCAGTGCGCCGCTTTCCAGATAGCTGCGCACCACACGGGTACGGAAGTAGCCGCTACCGCCATGTTCGAGGATGTATTGCAGGGCCAGCGGGCCGAGGTTGAAACTCAGCGCAGCTTTGGCCTTGTCCGGCAGGGCGGCGTCGTGCTGACGACGGAAATCCGGCCCCCAGTCGATGTAGACGTAGGGATCCGGACGGTTCGGTGCACGCACCAGAATCAGTTTTTCTTCCAGCACCTGCTCGACCTGCAGGCCGGGCCAGTATTCCGGCTGATAGACGAGCGCAGCATCGAGCACGCCGAGTTCGAGTTGGCGCAACAGGTTTTCACCGTCGCGGATTTCCATGCGCAGGGCGTGGCCGGGGATCTTTTCGCGCAGTTCGGCGGCCCAGCTGAGCATCAACGGGTTGCACAGGCTGACTTCGCCGCCGATGTGCAGCACGTTGTGATAGCCGTCCAGCAACGGCAGGTCGCGCCGCGCGGCTTCCCAGGTCTGCACCAGTTGATTGGCGTAGACCACGAAGGCCTCGCCATTGGCGGTCAGCTTTGCCCCGGCGCGGTTGCGCACGAACAGCGTACTGCCCAGCTGACTTTCGAGTTTCTGCACCCGGGCGGTGATCGCCGTCTGCGTGACGAACAACTTCTGCGCCGCCGCCGCGAGGCTGCCGTGGCGAACGATTTCCAGAAAGGTGCGGGCGAGGTCGATGTCCATGGGCGGGCCGATGTCTGAGGTGCGGGCATTGTAAAGGCAAAAGCCCCTCACCCTAACCCTCTCCCGGAGGGAGAGGGGACTGATTGGGGGATATTGAAGAAGTACACCGACTTGAGCGATCAGCGTTGAATCCATAATCGGCCGAGATATTCCAGGTCGATGCGGGGCGCCAGACACTTTGGTCAGTTTCCTCTCCCTTGGGAGAGGGGGCTGATTGGGGGATATTGAAGAAATACACCGACTTGAGCGATCAGCGTTGAATCCATAATCGACCGAGATATTTCAGGTCGATGCGGGGCGCCAGACACTTTGGTCAGTTCCCTCTCCCTTGGGAGAGGGCCAGGGTGAGGGGAAGGCAGTCACCGCAAAATCAACTGGCCAACTCGGTCGAACGCACCCGCGCCCAGTCTTCCACCAATCGCGCCGGTGTGCCGCAGGCTTTGCGCTTGTAGACGAAGTTACTGCACTTCTCGGCAAACTGGTTGCGGTTGTAGACCATGTCTTCCTGCATTTCCTGCAGCTCGTTTTCCCGGCATTGCTCGATCAGCACCTGATCCACGCGCAACTTGCGTTCACGCACGGCAGCGTAGGTCGGATCGTTCAGCGTTGCGTTGGCCCGCTGCAGCAGCCACAGCGAAAACTCATCCGGGCAGCGCGGGCCGATTTCCTGGACCATGCCCAGTTGCAGCGCCTGCGTGGCACTGACCGGCAGGCAGGCCTGGGTCAGTTGCTCGGCCATCGCCGGGCCGACGGCGCGGGGCAGGCTGTAGGTCCAGTATTCCGAGCCATACAGGCCCATGCTTTTGTAATGCGGATTGAGCACGATGTCGGCACGGGCAAACACGATGTCGGCAGCCAGCGCCAGCATCACGCCGCCTGCCCCGGCATTGCCGGTCACGCCGCTGACCACCAGTTGCCGCGCGCTGAGCAGTTCGGCGCAGACATCGTCGATCGCCTGAATATTCGCCCAGGCTTCAGCACCCGGGTCCTGCGCCGCTTGGATCACATTCAGGTGCACACCGTTGGAAAAGCTGCCGCGTCCGCCCTTGATCAGCAGCACCCGAGTGTCACGGGACTTGGCCCAGCGCAGCGCTTCAACCATGCGCTGACACTGTTCGGTGCTCATCGCGCCGTTGTAGAACTCGAACGTCAGTTCCCCGACATGCCCGGATTCGCGGTAGCGGATCGGCTGATACGCCTCGTCGTTGAACGGCTCGCTGGCGATCGACCAGTCGAGGGTCGGCACGCCGTCCAGTTGCCCGGCCAGCACATGCCGCGCCGGTTGCTTGAAGGTCTCTTCGCCGGGCAGTGGTTTGCGCCGCAGCGAGCCGATCCACAGGCTGTGATCGCCGGTCGCGACCAGCACCGCGTCGTCATGCACGGCGAGGATCTGGCCGGGAATGCCGGTGCGCTGATCAAGGTGCGCGTCGTACACGTAATACTGCCCGCCGGCCAGACTCGCCAGGACCCCGGGCTGGCCGTCCGCGGCGTCGATGCAGCGTTTGATGAAGCGCGAGCAGTCGTGCCAGCTGAAGGTGCGGTCATCCTGCTTCATGTTCGGCTGCAAGCGGCCGCGTACTTTGGGGTCGGTGTAATCCAGCGCCACCGGTTGCACGCCGTCGATGAATTTCTCGACCACTTCGCGAATGCAGCGAATCGCCGCATCGCTGACCCGACCGTTGTACAGCTCGGACTTGCGCAAACCCGACGGCAGATTGAATTCGCAGGTGGCCCACACTGGGCCGGCGTCCATTTCTTCCACCGCTTGCAGGGCGGTCACGCCCCAGCGCGTCAGTTCGTTGGTGATCGCCCAGTCCAGGGCGCTGGCGCCACGATCGCCGACGATGCCCGGGTGAATGATCACCACCGGGCGCCGCGCATTGCTCCACAGTGCATGCGGCACACGATCCTTGAGGAACGGGCAGATCACCAGATCGGCGCCGCTGTGTTCGATCTGTTCGCACACCGACGCCTCGTCGGTGAACACCACGACGCTGGGCGAGTGCCCGGCCTGACGCAGTTCCAGCCAGGCGCGTTGAGTCAGGCCGTTGAAGGCCGATGACAGCAGAATAATCTTCAGTGATCGCATGGTTTTCTTCCTTGAAGGGATAGCCGCGGGCTCCCGGTGAGCCGTCCTTGGCGCTCGATGGAGCGCGCAGATTAGTCAGTGCTTGCGCGCTGGCAACTGATCGGGGTCAACGTTGTGTCAGTCAATATTTCTGCAGCGACGGAACGCCTTATTCTCAAAGGTTTGATTGTCCTGATTTTTAATTACTTCAAATGTACGCATCGCTATTGCACAGTCGCGCCTGATCAAGAGCCGGACGATCCCGGCAGAACGATGGTTTTTCGCAGCGGGTGGGACCCGTTTCAGGGAGCAAGGCATGGGGGATGTTCAAAACCCGCATTACCGGATGATTGGGCAAATGTTCCAAAAGGACTATCGCTGGCTGTGCGCTGCCGTTGGCCGCACACTGGGTTGCCCGCACAGCGCACAGGACATCGCCTCGGAAACCTTTTTACGGGTGCTGGCCTTGCCGGACCCGAGCGCGATTCGCGAACCCAGGGCGCTGCTGACCACCATCGCCCGGCGGTTGGTCTATGAAGGCTGGCGCCGCCAGGACCTGGAACGTGCTTATCTGGAAAGCTTGGCGCTGGCGCCGGAACCGGTGCATCCATCACCGGAAGAACGCGCGTTGGTGATCGAGGCGTTACTGGCGGTCGATCGCTTGCTCAATGGCTTGTCGGCCAAGGCCAAAGCCGCGTTTCTCTACCATCAGCTCGACGGTTTGACCTACAGCGAAATCGGCGAACGGCTCGGGGTTTCCACCAGTCGGGTGCAGCAATACATGGTCGAGGCGTTCAAACGCTGCTATCAGGCGATGCAGGCATGAGGCCGGACGAGGCGGTGATCGATGAAGCGGCGCAGTGGATGGCGCTGTTGCAGTCCGGCGAGGCCAGCGCTGGCGAGCGTGCGGCGTTCGAAGTGTGGCGCGCGGCTGATCCGCGCCATCAGCGGATCATTGAACAAATGGGCGGCGGCCTTAACCTGCTGCGCAGCCCGACCTTGCGCGGGCTGTCGCGCAACAGTCTGCTGCACAGCCTGAATGCGCCGTCGAGCCGGCGGCGCTTTGTCAGTGGCAGCTTGAGCGTGCTCGGCATCGCTGTGCTGGCCGGTCTGCTCGGGCGCCGCTATGGCTGGCTGCCGGAAGCGGGGGAGTTGGCGACCGGCACCGGCGAGCGGCGCGATTTCACTCTCGAGGATGGCAGTGCGCTGAGTCTGAATGCGCGGACGCGGGTGGTGGCGCAATTCGATGCGACTCAACGCTTGTTGGCGTTGCGCTCGGGTGAGTTGCTGGTGGATGTGGCCAGGGATCCTGCGCGGCCGTTTGTGGTCGCGACCGAACACGGGCGGATGCGGGCGCTAGGGACGAAATTTCTGGTGCAACAGGGCGACGATGCTACGCGGCTGGTGATGCTGCACTCGCAGGTCGAAGTGATCACCGCCGGCGGTGCGCGGCAGGTGGTGGAGGCGGGGGAGAGTCTGCTGTTCAACGCTCAGGACATTCTGGCTCTGGAACGCAGCACCGGCCAGGAAAGTGCCTGGGTGCAAGGTCGACTGGAAGTGCGCGACCGACCGCTGAGCGAAGTGATCGACAACCTGCGCCGCTATCGCCGGGGCATTCTGCACCTGAGTCCCGAGGTGGCCGATCTGCGCCTGAGCGGCCTCTATCCGCTCGATGACAGTGACCGCACCCTGCAACTGCTGGAGCGCTCGCTGCCGATCCGCGTCACCTGGCACAACCCTTACTGGGTCAGCATCGAACCCTCAATTCCACCTAACACCCTGTAGGAGCTGCCGCAGGCTGCGATCTTTTGATCTTTAAAAGCGAAAATCAAAAGATCGCAGCCTTCGGCAGCTCCTACATGATGTGTGTGGAGTCCGGTTATAGGTTTATGACTTCTTGGCCTAATCGCCGCCCTATAAAAAGCGCCGGCCCGCTGCTCATTCCCTGCAGACGCCTTCAACAGGGAAGCCCTTGATGATTTCATTCAAACAACAATTACCGCGCCTGACCCTAGCCGCCGCATTGGCGATGGGGCTGGGGCCGATCGCGGTGTATGCGCAGGATTCTGCGGCCCAGGTCTACACCTTCGACATCGCCAGCGGCCCGCTCGACGAGGTCTTGCTGGACATCTCACGCCAGACCGGCGTACCGATTTCCTTCAGCCAGAATCTGGTGCAAGGCAAACGCAGCAGTGCCGTGCGCGGAGCGTTGGGCGGGCGTCAGGCCGTCGAGAAGGCCTTGCTCGGCAGCGGCCTGCAAGTCGAGCAAAGTGCCCAGGGCCTGAGCGTGCGCGAAGGCGCAGCGAGCACGCCAGTGGCGGCCAAAGTCGGTGCCGTGGCCCCGGCCACAAGCGCCGATTACCGCATGGAAAAAGTCACCGTCACCGGCTCGCGAATTGCCCGCGCGCAAAGCGATGGCGCGACCCCGGTCAACGTCATCACCCACGAAGAGATGGAAGCGCGCGGCTACAAGAACGTCTATGACGCCCTGGCGACGCAGACGCAAAACACCGGCATGACCCAAGGCGAGGACTACGGCAACACCTGGCAACCGGCAGCCAGTGCGATCAACCTGCGTGGCCTCGGCCCCAACCACACGCTGGTGCTGATCAACGGCCGGCGCGTCGCCGATTACCCGACGCCCTATGACGGCAAGGTCAACTTCACTAACCTGGCGAACATTCCCTCGGCGGTCATCGAACGCATCGAAATCCTCAGCAGCGGCGCCTCGGCGATCTACGGTTCGGACGCGATTGCCGGGGTGGTCAATATCATCCTCAAGAAGCAGATCAATGGCGTCGACGTCAATCTCAAGGGCGGCACCAGCGAGCGTGGCGGTGGCGACAATAAACGCCTGCAAATCAGCGGTGGCGGCAGTTGGGGCGACTTCGACGGCCTGTTCGGTCTGGAGCTGACCAACCGCGATCCGATCTGGGCCGACGATCGCGGCTTCATGCAGAGCGGCCCGCTGGCGGATGTCGGTTACCGTCGCGACCTGAGCAACAACCGCTACCTCGGCCCCGGTTGCGGCGCCTATCAAGGCACCTTCGACAACAAGCTGTTGAACAACGCTGGCCGTTGCCGCACCGATCAGATGTACAACGATTACTGGACCATTCAGACGCAAAAGGAAAACTACGACGGCTACACCCGCGGCACCTGGCACTTCAGCGACAGCGGTCAGGTGTTTGCCGACTTGATGTATGGCCTTGATCACATCCAGAACAACACCCGTGGCCCGACCTTCACTTCACCGGATTTCATCAACCAGAACAGCGGCAATCTCGAGCGCTGGTATCGGCGTTACGGTGAAGAGGAAATTGGTGGCCGTACCAGCAACAACAGCAAGTGGACCGACACTTCGTGGACCGGCACCCTCGGCCTCTCGGACAAGATCGCCGACACCGGCTGGAGCTATGATCTGGCCGCCAACCGCTCGGAATATCGCAGTGTTCGCACCACGCGCTACACGCCGCTGTCATCGATTCAGGATTTCTACCTCGGCCCGCAATTGGGCGTGAGTGGCGGTTATCCGGTATTCGCCCCGGACGCCTCGCGCCTCGATCGCCCGCTGACGCCACAAGAGTGGGAGCAGTTTCGCAGCAACCTGACCCAGCGCAGCAAGTCGGTTTCCACCAGCTACAACGCCTCGATCAATGGCGACTTGTTTGACCTGCCGGCCGGCCCGGTCGGATTCGCCGGCGTGCTGGAAGCGGGCAAGCAGGAATATCGCGTCGACCCGGATGACGCTCTGAATAACGGTACCTTTTATGGCGTGAGCCCGGCGCAAAGCTCCGGTGGTTCGCGCAAGCGCTACGCGGCGGGTGGCGAGTTCAGCATTCCGGTCACCGATACCGTGCTGGCCACCGCCGCCGGGCGTTGGGATCAGTACAAATTCAGCGGTCGCAGCGAGCAGCAGAAGACCTACAACCTGGGCCTGGAGTGGCGCCCGATCACCAGCCTGTTGCTGCGTGGCAGTTACGGCACCAGTTTCCGCGCGCCGGATCTGAATTACATCTACCAGTCCGACAGCAACGGTTACTACCCGGCGCAGATCGACTACTACGGTTGCAGCCAGGGCGTGCAGGGCGCGTGTGATCGTGGGCGGGTCGACTACACCCAGAGCGGCACCCCGGATCTTGAGTCCGAACGCGGCAAGTCCTGGACCTATGGGTTTGTCTGGTCGCCGTCGCGCAATTTCGATTTCTCCACCGATTTCTGGCGTGTAGAGATCGACGACCTGCTGACCACCGTCGACGAAAACCGCCTGTTGCAGCAAGAGAATGAATGCCGCAACGGCACCCAGGACATCAACTCGGCCAACTGCCAGTCGACCCTGGCGCGCATCGATCGCAACCCGGGCAATGCCGCGATTGATCCCAATCAGTTGCAGCGAGTGCGGGTCAATGCGATCAACGCCGCCAGCGAGCGGGTCAGTGGTCTGGACTTCAAGAGCAACATCCGCTGGGGCGCCGGCCAGTACGGCGCGTTCAGTTCGGCGCTGGGCTATACCCTGGTGCTTTCGCATTTCTATAAAGAGTCGGACGAGGCGCCGACCCAGGACTGGCGCACATCGCGGACCAATTACGACTGGCGCAGCAAGGTCAACGCCAGTTTGACCTGGGATTACCAGAAGGCCACGGCGACGCTGATGGGCATTCGTTACGGCTCCGTGACCAACGGCGCGGGTGACGGGCGTCTCTCGCCATGGACGGTGTTCAACGCCAGCGCCCGCTACAAACTCAACGTCCGCGCCAGCGTCGGCCTGACCGTGAACAACGTGCTCAACCAGATCAAGCACGATGACTCGGCTGGCTGGCCGTATTACCCGACCGGCAACTACGACCCGTACGGGCGGCAGTGGTGGCTGGATGTGAGTTATCACTTCGGCAGTTGAGCACACGGTATGCGTGAGTAACGTCCTACGGAAACGGGAGATTTTTTCGCAGAAACGGGGATATTTCCGACGACATTCTCAGGTTGGTCGTCGGAAGCGCGATCTATAGCATCGGAGCTGACATTGAAGTCGTAAACGGCTTGGACGCTCAGGCCTCTGATAACGGATGGATTATGCGAACTCCCCACCTCGAATACGAAACGCCTGCTTATTCCCAACGCCTTCAATGGCGCACCGATCGTGCCAGATGCCTCATGGAGGATGTCGCGATGCCCAGCGTCAAGGTACCCCGGCTTACGGGGGTGAAGAGGGCCGAGGGCAGACCTGTCGACTTGCTCGTCCATGGCCGGAACATAGGCGACGACGCCTTTCTGATTGTTGACCTGACCGACGAAGGTTTTGAGCTGAACGATGTCGTCAACATGCTTTCAACCTCCGAGCTTTATCTGCAAGGCGATATGGTCAAACGCATCACCGGCAAGTCGGTCAGCACCGTACGGCGATTACTGAAGGAAGGTAAAACGGTACGGCTTGACCCTCAGCAGAGCGTCGTTGCCTACCAATATGCGTTGGTACTGGAAAAGGCCATTCGCGCCTTCGGACGCCAGTCACGGGCCGAGGAATGGCTGCGCAAACCCAGCACCTACCTGAACGGACGCGTACCCGCGGAGTTTATCCGGCATTCACTGGGGTTTCAGATGGTGGAGCAGTATCTGGGGCAGCTGATATACGGGGTTTACACATGAATCCCTTGCCCTGGGACGAGCAGTGGTATGCCTGGCGGCTGGACCCCGAGATTTACGGCGGGACGTGGGACAGCGGGATGGGTTCGAATCTCAATGGTGGCCGATGGAACATACCTGGGCGGCGAGTCGTTTATGCATCAGTCGATCCGTCGTCGGCCATTCTGGAGGTGGCAGCCAATCACAGCTTTGATGCGCTGGACCGTGAACCTTATGTGCTCACGTGTTTTGAGGTCGTCAGCGAAGCAAAAGTGAAAATCGTCCAGCCGGAGGATGTGCCGAATCCATATTGGTTGAGCCCCGCCAAGCCTTCCCCCAATCAACAACTGTTCGCCGAGGCGTTATTGGCAGAGCATCCGTTTGTACTGATCCCCTCGGCGGCAACCCGGCACTCGTGGAATCTGCTGGTGAGCTGCGAATTGGCGGAGGGGCAGTTCAGGATGGTTTCCCAGGAGCGGTTCGGGCTGGATACAAGATTGCTGAGGGAGATGGAACTGGCTTGATTTACACCGGCCATTTTTTGCATAACCTCATCACCCAACGGTCTAAATCGGGCTCTATAAAACGCTGATGTCCATTGCACATCCCTGCATAAACCAAAACGCAGGGATGGCTGTTCATGATCCATTTTTCACCCGTTAGATCCCGTTTGAGCCTGGCCTTGCTGCTGGCGATCAATACCTTGCCGGCAGTCGCTGCCGACGAGCCAACAACCCAATTGCAACGGGTCGAAGTCACCGGCACGGCGATTCGCCGGGTCGATGCGGAAACAGCGGTGCCGGTCACCATTCTGCGAGTTGAAGAATTGCGCGAGCAGGGGGTGAGCACCACGGAAGAACTGGTCAGCCGGATTTCCGCCAACCAGTCCTCGGTCGGCTCCGGTCGTTCGGTGGGTTCGAGCAGCGGCGGGGCGTCGTATGCCGACTTGCGCGGCATCGGCCCGAACAAGACGCTGGTACTGCTCAATGGCCGGCGGCTGAGTAACAACGCGACCAATGCGATCAACGGTTCCGGGGTTGACCTGAACACCATTCCGTTCGCCGCCATTGATCGCGTCGAAGTCCTGCGTGACGGCGCTTCGGCGTTATACGGCACCGATGCGATCGGCGGGGTGATCAACTTCATCACCAAGACCAGTCTCACCGAAGGCCAACTCAGCACCAACTACGACACGCCGACCCATGCCGGCGGTGGGGAAAGTCGTAACTTCAGCGGCAGCTGGGGTTTTGGCGATTTGCAGGATGACCGTTTCAACGTGTTCGGCGTGGTCAGTCATGACAAGCAGCAACGACTGGCTGCCGAGGATCGCGGCTACACCTACAACTATCAGCCGGGACGCGGCCTCGATTACACCTCCGGCACCGCATCGCCGGCCAACTGGAGTCAGGGCAGCAACGCCACCAACCCGCTGGCCGGTACCGGCTGCAACGCCCCAGGCCTGCTGGCGCGCAATGGCATCTGCCGCCAGAGCCTGTGGAACTACCTCGATCTGGTGCCGGAAACCGAGAAGACCTCGGCTTTCGCCAAAGCCACCGGCAAGCTCGCGGATGATCACAACGTCAGCCTCGAATACTTCTGGGCACGTAACGAAAACCGCACGCAGATCGGCCCCGGTACGCTGATGGGCAATCAGGTCAATCCCGGCACGACGTTCTATCCCGGTAACGGCATTACCCCCGGCCCCAACGGCTTCGCCCTCGACCCGACGCAACCGGTGGATGTGAACTGGCGCGAAACCGCCGTCGGCGCGCGCCAGCATGAAGACGACAACACCGGCCAGCGTTTGCTGTTGAGCTTCGACGGCAGCGTGGTGGGTTGGGACTACAACGTCGGTGCATCGTACAACCAGAACAAAGTGGTCAATGCCATCGAGGCCGGTTACGTCAACGACCGCGCCGTCAGCGCCGGTATTGCCAACGGCATCATCAACCCGTTTGGCGCGCAGACCGCCGCCGGACAGGCGCTGCTGGCAGCCAATGCGGTGGACGGCGATTACTCGACGGCGGTCGGGCGGGTCAAGGCGATAGACGGGCGTGTCAGTCGTGAGATCGGTGACTGGTTCGGCGCTGGTCCTTCGGCACTGGCGCTGGGTGGCGAATACCGCAAGGAAGATTTCCATCAGGACTTCGCCCAGTTCGCTGCCGATGTGCAGAGCCTGGGTGTCGACCCGAATGCCAGCGTCGCCGGGGATCGCAGCGTCTCGGCGCAGTACGCCGAGGTCAACGTGCCGGTGCTCGATAGCCTGGAATTGTCCGCCGCCGTGCGCCACGACAAGTACAGCGACTTCGGCAGCACCACCAACCCGAAATACTCGTTCCGCTTCCAGCCGTTCAAGCAACTGGTGGTGCGCGGCGCCTACAGCGAGGGCTTCCGCGCACCGTCGTTGTACGAGTTGTACAACCCCAATTTCACCACCTTCACTGTCGCCAACTACAACGACCCACGGCTGTGCGCCGGTGGCAATCCGAGCAACGGCGGGATCGCCAACCGCGACTGCGCCCAGCAGTTTTACAGCCGCACCGGTGGCAACACCGACCTCAGTCCGGAAACCGCGCGCAACGTCACCCTCGGTTTCGTCTATCAACCATTCGAGCGCCTGAGCACCGGGCTGGATTTCTGGTGGATCAACATCGCCAACCAGATCGCCGAATTCCCGGAATCGGCGGTGTTCGAAAACCCGCAGCTGTATCCGGATCGTCTGGTGCGCAAGCCGGACGGCTCCATTGATCACATCGTTACCGGCCTGGCCAACCTCGGCAAGATCAAGACCAATGGCGTCGACGTCAGTTTCGACTACCGCTTGCCGAGCACCCCGTACGGCAACTTCGGCATTGGCCTGCAAGGCACCTATGTCAGCCGTTACGAGTACCAGCAGCAGCTCAAGGGCGACTACATCGACAAGCTCGGAGATTTCCGTGGTGGCGATTTTTCCTCGGCCGGCGCCGTGGCCCGCTGGCGCCACAGCCTGACCGGCAGCTGGAACTACGGCCCCTACGGTGTGGCACTGACCAACCGCTACACCAGCGGCTACCACGACTCCGACCGCGAGACCCACGATTACGTCGGCTCGTACAACGTCTGGGATCTGGCCGGCACCTACACCTGGCGTAAAACCCTGAGCGTGACCCTCGGCGCGAAGAACCTGTTCGACCGCGAGCCGCCGTTCAGCAACCAGACCTACACCTTCCAGAGCGGCTACGACCCGAAATACGGCGACCCGTTCGGGCGGACGTTGTACACGCGGGTCAATTACAAGTTTTGACCCGCTCTGTGTACTGACCCGCTCTGTGTAGGAGCTGCCGAAGGCTGCGATCTTTTGACGTTAAAGATCAACAGATCGCAGCCTGCGGCAGCTCCTACAGGGATCGGATTTCATGGAAGGGGCGGGTTTTAGTCACTTATTGATCTAAGCCTGCCCTATAAAAATTGCCGGCCTGTTGCACATCACAGGTAGGCAGGATGTTTGGTGATTGTTCGGGCCTCATCGCTGGCAAGCCAGCTCCCACAGTGACTTGTGAACACCACTAACCGTGTGGGAGCTGGCTTGCCAGCGATGAGGCCATAAGCAGCACCGTGCAAAAAAGGATCTGCCAATGCTTTCAAGGCTCATTCTGCTCAGCGCTTTTGCGCTGCTAAGCCCATTCAGTTGGGCCGCCCCACAAACCGCCCTCACGGTCTACGGCGAAGCCCCCAAATACGCTCCGGACTTTCAGCACCTGGCCTACGCCAACCCCAACGCGCCCAAGGGCGGGACGCTACGGCGCTCCTCACTGGAAAGCGGCCCGTTCGATCACCTGATTCCGTACATCGACAAAGGCACCGGTGTCGCCGACATCGATGGCTGGCTCTACGCGCCGCTGGCCTATCGCAGCAAGGACGAACCCTATAGCGTCTACGGCCTGGTGGCGCAGCAGATGGAACTGGATGCGGATCGTCGCTGGCTGCGCTTCTACCTCAATCCCAAGGCGCGGTTCGACGACGGCACGCCAATCACTGCCGAAGACGTGCGTTACACCTTCGAGCTGTTCACCACTCAGGGCAGCCTCAAATATCGCCAGCAGTTTCGTGACGTCGCCGACGTAGTGGTGGAGTCGCCAACGCAAGTGCGCTTCAATTTCAAGAACAACGACAGCCGCACCTTGCCACTGGATCTGGCAACGCTGCCGGTGTTACCGGAACACTGGTGGCGCACGCGCAATTTCGCCGAGGGCGCCGGTTTCGAGATCCCGCCGGGCAGCGGCCCGTACCGGATCAGCGCGGTGGATGCCGGCCGCAGCGTGAAATTTCAGCGCGTTGCCGACTGGTGGGCCAAGGACCTGCCGATCACTCGCGGCCTCTATAACTTCGATCACTTGAGCGTGGAGTTCTTCGCCGACACCGATGTTTCCCGGCAAGTGCTCAAGGCCGGTGGCTTCGATTACAACCGCGAGTTTTCCGCGACCAGTTACACCATCGGCTATGCCGGCGCGGCGCTGGAGCAGGGCAAATTGCTTCGCGAACATCTGGCACCGGGTGCTGCGCAAGGTTCGCAGGGTTTCGTGTTCAACCTGCAAAAACCGATGTTTCAGGATCGTCGGGTGCGGCAGGCGATCGCCATGCTCTGGGATTTCGAGTGGAGCAACCGGCAGATGATGCGCAGCATGTACCTGCGCCAGCGCAGTTACTTTTCGCACAGCGCATTGGCGGCCACCGAGTTGCCGGACGCCGAGGAACTGAAAGTCCTCGAACCGTGGCGCGGCAAGATCCCCGACGAGGTGTTCACCCAAGTCTTCGAAGCACCAAAAACCGATGGCAGCGGCAACATTCGCGCCGAGCAGTTGCAAGCGTTGAAGTTGCTGGAAGCCGCCGGCTGGAAACCCCGTGGCGATCAGTTGGTGAATGCCAAAGGCGAGCCACTGCAGTTCACCTTTCTCAACGGTCAGAAGGGTTTTGAACGGCTGCTGCTGCCGTTCAAGCGCAACCTAGCGCAGATCGGTATCGGCTTCGATATTCGCCAGGTCGACACCGCGCAATACACCAACCGCGTGCGCAATCGCGACTACGACATGATCGTGGTCGGCTACCCGGTAAGTCAGGCGCCGGGGCGCGAGATGTTCAATTACTTCGGCTCCGACGGCGCCGACGATCCCGGCTCGAACAACTACATGGTGTTGCGCGATCCGGCCGTCGATGCCTTGCTCGAAGGGCTGGTGCAGGCCGACAACCGCGAAAGCCTGCTGCGCCATGCCCACGCTTTGGATCGGGTGTTGCAGTGGGGTTATTACTGGATTCCCAACTATTACCCGCCGGGGATTTCCACGGTGTGGTGGAACCGTTTTGGTCGCCCGGCAACGGCGCCGCTGTATGACGCCGGACTCGATACCTGGTGGGAAATCAGCCCGACCGCGCTGACCGCCACGCAGATGCAGCAACAGCAAAAGGAGTACGCCCATGTTGGGTTATAGCCTGCGGCGTCTGCTGCTGATCGTGCCGACGTTGCTCGCCATTCTGCTGGTCAACTTCGTCATTGTGCAGGCCGCGCCGGGTGGCCCGGTGGAACAGGCGATTGCCCGGTTGCAGGGCATTGGTGTCGGCGCGGCGGTGGGCGGTGGTCATGTTGAAACCATCGGTGGCGAATCCCGCGCCACCCGGGGTCTCGACCCGAAACTGGTGGCCGACATCGAGCGCCAGTACGGCTTCGACAAACCGGCTGATGAGCGCCTGTGGCTGATGCTCAAGAGCTACGCGCAACTGGATTTCGGCCAGAGCTTTTTCCGCGGTGCCAGCGTCACCGAACTGATCTGGCAGAAGTTACCAGTGACCTTGTCACTGGGCTTGTGGGCCACGTTGATCACTTATCTGGTGTCGATTCCGCTGGGCATCCGCAAGGCCGTGCACAACGGTTCGGCGTTCGATGTCTGGAGCAGCGTGGCGATCATCGTCGGCTACGCGATGCCGGGGTTTCTGTTTGCTCTGCTGCTGATCATCGTGTTTGCCGGCGGCAGCGCGCTGGACTGGTTTCCGGTACGCGGACTGGTCTCCGACAACTTCGCCGAGCTGTCGCCGTGGGCCAAGGTCGCGGACTACTTCTGGCATCTGGTGTTGCCGGTCACCGCGCTGGTGATCGGCGGATTCGCCACGCTGACCATCCTCACCAAAAACAGCTTTCTCAACGAGATCTCGCGGCTGTATGTGGTGACGGCGCGGGCCAAGGGCCTGAGTGAACGTCAGGTGCTGTACGGCCATGTGTTTCGCAACGCGATGCTGCTGGTGGTGGCCGGCCTGCCTCAGGCACTGGTGACGGTGTTTTTCGGCGGCTCGCTGCTGATCGAAGTGATCTTCTCGCTGGATGGCCTTGGTCGCCTGAGTTACGAAGCGGCGGTGTCGCGCGACTACCCGGTGGTGTTCGGTTCGCTGTTCATCTTCACCCTGTTCGGCCTGCTGATAAAACTCCTCGGCGACCTGTGCTACACGCTGGTCGACCCGCGCATCGACTTCACCGCGAGGACTGCCTGATGCTGACCTTATCTCCCATAGGACAGCGCCGTTGGGCGCGGTTCAAGGCGCATCGGCGTGGCTGGTGGTCACTGTGGCTGTTTTTGCTGCTGTTCGGCCTGAGCCTGGGCGGCGAGCTGATCGCCAATGACAAACCGCTAATGGTCGAGTATCGGGGCCAGTGGTACTTCCCGGCGTTCAAGCGCTACACCGAGCAGGATTTCGGCGGCGAACTGCCGTTCCAGCCGGACTATCGCAGCGCGCAGGTGCGGCAACTGATCGAGGGGCAGGGCGGGCGGATGTGGTTTGCGCCGATCCCGTTCGGTTTCGATACGGTGAATTACGACCTGACTGAACCGGCACCGAGTCCACCGAGCGGCGAGAACTGGCTGGGCACTGACGATCAGGCGCGGGATGTGCTGGCGCGGGTGATCTTCGGTACGCGGGTGTCGCTGCTGTTTGCCTTGGCGCTGACTGCCTCCAGTGCGCTGATCGGCATTGCGGCCGGGGCCTTGCAAGGTTATTACGGTGGCTGGGTCGATCTGCTCGGGCAGCGGTTGCTGGAAGTGTGGTCGGGGCTGCCGGTGTTGTATCTGCTGATTATTCTGTCCGGGTTCGTCGAGCCGAATTTCTGGTGGTTGCTGGGGATCATGGCGCTGTTTTCCTGGCTGAGTCTGGTCGATGTGGTGCGCGCCGAGTTCCTGCGCAGCCGCGGTCTGGAATACGTGAAAGCCGCGCGGGCGCTGGGGGTTGGCGATGTGCAGGTGATCAGTCGGCACATCCTGCCCAACGCCATGAGTGCGACCCTGACCTATTTGCCGTTCATTCTTACCGGAGCGATCGCGACCCTGTCGGCGCTGGATTTTCTCGGTTTCGGCATGCCCGCCGGCAGCGCCTCGCTGGGCGAACTGATTGGCCAGGGCAAGAGCAATCTGCAAGCGCCGTGGTTGGGGCTGACGGCATTTTTTGCCCTGGCGCTGATTCTTTCTCTGTTGGTGTTCATCGGTGAGGCCTGCCGAGATGCTTATGATCCGAGGGCTTGAGATGAGCGATAACCTGATCGAAATCCGCGACCTGCGTGTGGCGTTCAACGGCCAGCCAGTGGTGCATGGCATCGACCTCGATATTCGTCCGGGCGAATGCCTGGCACTGGTCGGCGAGTCCGGCTCGGGCAAATCGGTGACCGCCCACAGCATCCTGCAATTGCTTGATCCGAACATCACGCGGATCGACGGCAGCATTCGTTATGCCGGGGAAGAGCTGCTCGGCGTGCATGAGCGCTATCTGCGCCAGTTACGGGGCAACCGTATCGCGATGATTTTTCAGGAGCCGATGAGCTCGCTGAATCCGCTGCACACGATCGAGCGGCAACTCGGTGAGAGCCTGGCGCTGCACAAAGGCCTGGCCGGCGCGCAGGCCCGTGAACGGATTCTTGAACTGCTCGAACTGGTGGGGATTCAGAAACCGCGCGAACGGCTCAAGGCCTATCCGCATCAACTCTCCGGCGGCCAGCGCCAGCGGGTGATGATCGCCATGGCGCTGGCTTGCGAGCCGCAATTGCTGATCGCCGACGAGCCGACCACCGCGCTGGATGTGACGGTGCAGCGCAGGATTCTGTTGCTGCTTAAAGAGCTGCAACAGCGCCTGGGCATGGCGCTGTTGATCATCAGCCATGACTTGAATCTGGTGCGCACCATTGCGCAACGGGTGGCGGTGATGCGCGGTGGGCGGATCGTCGAGCAGGCGTCGTGCGAGCAACTGTTCCGTGCGCCGCAGCATCCCTATAGCATCGAGTTGCTCAACGCCGAGCCGGGGGGCGAGGCGCTATGCCGGGATGTGGCGCAGGACTTGTTGCAGGTGCGCGATCTGCATGTGCGCTTTCGCCTGGGTGGTGGCTGGCTGCGGCCGAAGAATTGGCTGCAGGCGGTCAAGGGCATTGATCTGAACCTGCAGCGCGGCAAGACGCTGGGGATTGTCGGCGAGTCGGGCTCGGGCAAGTCGACCTTGGGTCAGGCGATTTTGCGCCTGATCGACGCCGAGGGCAGCATTCGCTTTGCCGGTGAGGCGCTGGAGCTATTGAGCGGCAAGCAACTGCGGCCGCTACGCAAACGCCTGCAAGTGGTGTTTCAGGATCCGTTCGGCAGCCTCAGTCCGCGCCTGTGCGTGGCGCAGATCATTGCCGAAGGCTTGCAGGTGCACAGTGATTTGAATGCTGCCGAGCGTGAGCAGGCGGTGATCGATGTGCTGCGTGAAGTCGGTCTGGATCCGGCGACCCGACATCGCTATCCGCACGAGTTCTCCGGTGGCCAGCGGCAACGGATCGCCATCGCTCGGGCGCTGGTGCTCAAGCCTGATTTGATTCTGCTCGATGAGCCGACCTCGGCACTGGATCGCACGGTGCAGAAGCAGATCGTTGCTTTATTGCGGCGACTGCAGGAAGAGCACGGGTTGACTTACCTGTTCATCAGTCATGATCTGGCGGTGGTGCGGGCGTTGGCCCATGACCTGATTGTGATGAAGGATGGCGAAGTGTTGGAGCGGGGCGAGACCAATGTGCTGTTCAGTGCGGCGCAACATCCCTATACGCAGGAGCTGCTGGCGGCATCAAATGTTGGCGCGAAATCTTTTCCCGACAGGCACTTGTAGGAGCTGTCGAGTGAAACGAGGCTGCGATCTTTTGATCGTAAAAGCAAGATCAAAAGATCGCAGCGTGCCGCAGCTCCTACAGGGGCCAGACGCAAAAATCCCGCCACAGAGGCGGGATTTTCTTTAAGCCGGTCGCAGGTCTTACGATGGAAACAGCTCGGACAGTTTCATCGACAGCATCATGTCGCCTTCAACGCGCAGCTTGCCGCCCATGAACGCTTGCATGCCGTCGGTTTCACCGCTGACGATGTCTTTCAGAGTTGCGCTGTCCAGTACCAGGGTGCAGTTGGCGTCCGGGTTTTCACCTTCCTGGATGTCGCAAGTACCGTCTTTGACGATCAGCGCGTAGTGCTTGTCTTCGTCGGTGATGTTGAAACCGAAAACCAGATCCAGACCGGCAGCAGCGGCTGGGTTGAACTTGGCTTGCATCGCTTTTACGGCATCAGCTACGGAGGTCATGGTTCGATCCTTTCTTGGGTTAGGCGCTGGTTGATTACAGCAAGGGTCACAATTATCCGGACTCAGCGGAAAGTGATGAGTTCCGGAGCCTTCAGCAGTTGCAGGTGTGCGTGACTGTTGAAGGAGGCCAAAGCCACCTCGCGACCGCGGAACTTCAGCTGGTTGAGCGAGGTGTTGACGATTTGCCAATTCAGTTCAAAGGCCTGCCGGGCAGGCATTTGGGTAATCAGGTGGAGCAGGGCGGTGATGGTGCCGCCGGAGGTGAACACGGCGATTTTCTGGTTGCCGTCGGCCTGTTCGAGGATCCGGTGCAGGCCACCCTGAACCCGCTCGACAAACCCCAGCCAGCTTTCCAGCCCGGGTGTGTCGTAGGTGCCAGCCAGCCAGCGCTCGATGACCAGGGCGAAGATACGCTGGAATTCAGCGCGGTTCTGCGCCGCGTTGCGCAGGATGTCGATGGCTTCCGGCTCGTCCTCGAGCATGGCCGGGATCAGGGCGCGGATGATCGCGTCGGCATTGAACTCGTTGAACGCGGAGTCGGTCTCCAGCGTCGGTACCGACAGGCCCTTGGCGCTGAATTGCTCCAGCGCACTGCTGGCCGTGTGTTGCTGACGACGCAGGTCGCCGGCCAGGCAGCGATCAAAGCGGATTCCCAGCTCGGCGAGGTGCTGGCCGAGGACTTCTGCCTGGCGCACACCGATGGGCGACAGGACGTCATAGTCGTCTGCACCAAAGGAGGCCTGGCCATGTCGAATCAGATAGATGCTGCCCACGTCCGCGTCATCCCGGTACGTTGAAGGTTTGGCGAGGTTATGAGGATGAAAGAGTGCTGTCAATGAAAAAACATACGCTTGTTTGAAATGCTCGTTACAGGCCTGTTGCCAGAGGTTTCACGGCTGGCCGACGAGGCGGCGCATGGGTATGCTGGAACCATCCCGCGCGTGTTTTGCATCCGCGCATTGTTTTAAGGAGTCTCTGTGGAGTTTTTCACCGAATACGCCAGCTTCCTGGCCAAGACCGTAACGCTGGTGGTCGCCATCCTGGTGGTGCTCGCCAGTTTTGCTGCATTGCGCAGCAAGGGCCGGCGCAAGTCGGCAGGGCAGTTGCAGGTCAGCAAGCTCAACGATTTCTATAAAGGCTTGCGTGAACGTCTGGAGCAGACCCTGCTCGACAAGGATCAGCTCAAGGCTTTGCGCAAGGGCCAGGCCAAATCGGAAAAATCCGAGAAGAAGCAGAAGAACAAACCCGAGAGCAAATCCCGGGTGTTCGTGCTCGATTTCGACGGTGACATCAAGGCCTCGGCCACCGAGAGCCTGCGTCACGAAATCACCGCACTGCTGACCCTCGCCACGCCAAAGGACGAAGTGGTACTGCGTCTGGAAAGCGGCGGCGGCATGGTGCACAGCTACGGCCTGGCGTCTTCGCAACTGGCACGTATTCGCGAAGCCGGCGTGCCCTTGACCGTGTGCATCGACAAGGTCGCGGCCAGCGGCGGTTACATGATGGCCTGCATTGGCGAGAAGATCATCAGCGCACCGTTCGCGATCCTCGGTTCGATCGGCGTCGTCGCGCAGTTGCCCAACGTCAATCGCCTGCTGAAAAAGCACGACATCGACTTTGAAGTGCTGACTGCCGGTGAATACAAGCGCACCCTGACCGTGTTTGGCGAAAATACCGAAAAGGGCCGCGAGAAATTCCAGGAAGACCTGGACATTACTCATCAACTGTTCAAGAACTTCGTTTCCCGTTATCGCCCGCAACTGGCCATCGACGAAGTGGCCACCGGTGAGGTCTGGCTTGGTGTTGCAGCGCTGGACAAACAACTGGTCGACGAACTCAAGACCAGCGATGAATACCTGGCAGACCGGGCGAAGAAAGCCGAGGTTTATCACCTGCATTACGCCGAGCGCAAAAGCCTGCAGGAGCGCATCGGCATGGCTGCCAGCGGTTCAGTGGATCGCGTGCTGCTGAGCTGGTGGAGCCGCTTGACCCAGCAACGCTTCTGGTAAGAAAAGGCCAAAGAAAAACCCCTTTCACTGTAACGGTGAAAGGGGTTTTTTTATGGTGGCGGTATATAGGTATAGTTTGAGTTTGAATAGTTGATTCGAACTTGAAGTTTTTCATCGGCAATTCGCGCTTTTATAAAAAGGCTTGCTCGATAAGCTGTTGCTACTTTCAGCTTTCGAGATGTTCAATATGGCTTCTTTACCTGTCCAGGCTGTCACGCCTGTATTAACACCCGAACAAAAAGGCATGTTCTTTGAGTTAATCAAGAACAATGCTCCCGGCTGGCTGCTGTCGGCATCGGATGAACTGCGTCAGAAACTTTACCAAAGCATGATGGCCAGCCATCGCGCCCAAAGTGAAGTGGACCCGTTTCTGAAGACGCTCAAGTCGCCCGAAGCATTTTGCGCGCCGTTACTGACCAGCGCCATGTCGCAAAGACTCGGCCAGCCGCTGGTAATAACGGGTGTGATTTTTCAGCACGTGCGCTCCACTTCCAGCCTGCTGGGCTTGCGCAGGAAGCTGGTATTGCCAATCGATCGGGATCTGCTGATGGCCGCCTGTGAGAATTTTGAAATCAGCGAGACACAGGCGACCAATTACAACGACACTTCATTGATCTATATCCCCGAAAAAGTCACTGGTCGGGAAGCTCGTATATTGCCGATACAACCCCATGAATTTGCGCGATTGTGTCGAACGCTGGATTTGGGAAAACAGTATCAGGAACATCTTCGTGCGGTGTTCAACATCAGCGCCGATGATCATCCATTACGCAGCAAGTTTGTTGCGAACTTGCAGTGTCGCTTCGAGGTGGATCGGCATATAGCAGTAATGAAGAACCATATCAGTGTCGAAGTTCATCGGATGTTACAGGGAGTAGAGGAGCGCGCGGGCCGGATCAGGCTGGGAACCAACACCCTGGGTTATCAGGCCTTGCGGATGCTTGGCGCCACACTCAACGGTGCGCTGTTTATCGGCCCGGTCAGCGAGCACGCCGACAACGACTACCGTTGCGTTGTTTACCTGCCAGGTGATCCTCGGCACCCGCTCAAGGAGTACTCCTCCTTCAGCAATTTCGAGAAAGAGCTGAGCGAGCGATTGAAAGACAGGGGATTTCGCCAGTTCTTCATGCGCTATATCAAGATCGGCGAACGCGCCGCGTGGGTGACGGACCTCGAACAGCGCCTGTATCCACGCAGTCACTCGATGCTGCCTCCTACGGTTTTGTATGTGACATTGTCCGGTGTCGATTTCGCGGGTGATCCGTTCAATCTGATGTATCGCCAACACGCCGAACAAACCATGGCGGACGCGCGGCTCATTGTGGTTCCCACGGACGATGAGGACGAAAAAAGCCGACTTGCCCGACTGGACACCTACAAGGCGATCGGCCTGGATCTTTTACTGGTGGCCGCATCGTTCATCCCCGTTGCCGGTGAGTTATTGCTGGCGGTCGCGGCGGTGCAATTGCTCTCGCATGTTTACGAAGGGATCGCCAGCTGGTCCAGAGGCGAGCAGGAACAGGCAACGGATTACTTTTTCGATGTCGTCGAAAACCTGATTCTGATGGCGGCTTTCGCCGCCGGTACGCGGGCGGTGAGCAGCGCGTTCAAGGTCGTCCGGTCATCGGTGTTCATTGAGCGCTTGCGCCTCGTCAGCCTGGCTTCAGGGCAGCCTCGCCTCTGGAAGCCCGACCTGCGCCCCTATCGGCTGCGTCGAGCACCGCCTGCCGGGGTGCGACCCGATGAGCGAGGCTTGCGCTGGGTCGACGGTCAAGCGTTTCTGACGCTCGATACACACCATCATGCGGTGCGGCCCGAACCGCAGACCGGATTGTGGGAGGTGGTGGCGCCACCGGCCTCTACGATCCGCTATTCGCCGCTTCTCGAAACCAACGACCGGGGGGCCTGGCGGCATGATTCAGAACGGGTTCAGGACTGGGATCGATTAAGACTGTTTCGCCGCTTCGGCTACGCGCGCGAGGACGTGTCGGATGCCGTCGCGCTGCAGATCCTGGACGTCAGTGGCATCGAGGACAGCGTGATGCGCCAGGTTCATGTGGATCGTGGCCATCCGCCGGCGTTGTTGGTCGACACGCTCCGGCGGTTTCGCGCCGATGCAGCGGTGACGGATTTCATCGATCAACTGCAGATTCCGCTGTCGGCGCCCTTGGCAGACCCTGACCTGCAATTGCACTTGTTGACCACATCGACTGCCTGGCCGGCCGACACTGTGGTCAGTGTCCTCGAGGCCGCGGGCACGCAACTGAGCCGTTATGGCGCGCCAACCGCGACCACGACCCTGACCATCAGCCAGCAGGACTTGAGCGGAGGGAAACTCTACCGGTCCCTGCTGGCGGCCCTCGGTAACCGGCAGCGCGAGAGCCTGCTCGGGCTGACCTCCCTGGACCCGGCCGTTCAGGCCCGCAGGCTACAGCAAATCGTCGATGCACAAGCGCAAGGTCATCGAGTGCAGCTGTTCCAGCGAATCTACAGGCGCACCGAAGTGGCGGGTAATGGCAGGGTGTCGTTCCTTCAGCACTCCTTCGCCGATCTGCCCGCCAGTGTTGCCGAAGAATTGGTGGAGGGTGCGTTGAGTGGCGAGGCGCAAGAGCTGGATGCGGGTCGCGTACCGTTGCGACTGGCGCAAGAAGTCCGTCGATATCAGCAGGCGATCGCTGTCTGTCGGGCCTATGAAGGGTTGCACCTGGATAGCGGCGGTGGTCAAGACACCCACCGCGTGGTGCTCGATGCCCTTGAGCACTTGCCGGGTGGGTCGGGAACGTCATCGTCGCAGATACAGGACGCAGCGGTCAGTCACGACGAGCGTGCGGCGACGGGATCAGGCAAGCCTTATTTTCAGGTGCTATGGCAGGGGATGTCGACGCATCACCGATCCGCGCTGGGCCTCTCGGGCGAAACAACTTCGCAAGCACTGCGGGAGAAAATCACTCAGCTTGCCTACGAACGTCGAGCGACGTTCGCCAGGACGATTGGGGAGCGCCCCGGCGCTGTTTCGCCCCTGAGGCGGGCACACCGTCCACAGGCAGGGGCAGGGACACATTCCGGTACCGATATTTCGGTGATGATACGCCGTGCCCAGGAACTCTATCCGGCACATTCCCCCGCGCAGATCCATGCGCTACTGAACGCCCTGGGCAGAAATGAGATATCGGTGTTGATGAAGCTGGAGATGCTGCGACGGGAATTTCTCGGTATCCGCGCAGCCTTGAACCATTGGGTGACACGGGAAACCTGGTGCAATGGCGTTGATGGTTCATGGCGTGAAGTTCCACGGGCGCCGAAGGTTCGTGCGATGCGCGCGATCATCCGCTGTTGGCGCAGAGAGCCAGGATCTTTTGAGGATGCCTTGCCCGATACCTTGAGCTTGCCGCCGGAGCCTTTGGGCGAGTTGCCATTGGTGGTCGGCGACTTCCGCCATGTCACGCATCTGGTGATGGACGGCATTAATCCGACACTGGGGCTGACGGCGTTTCTGCATAATTTCAGCAACCTGCGAAGTCTTTCCCTGAGGGGAAATCAACTGACCCGGCTACCGTTGGCGCTGGAGCGTTTGCCCTGGTTGACGCATCTGGATCTGAGTGACAATCGGATTCGGCTGCCGTCTGCATCGGCGCCTTCGCTGGTGCAGCTGACCAATCTGCGGGTACTGGATCTGGATTTCAATCCGGACCTTGTGCATGCCCCGGATGTCAGTCTGCTGCCGAACCTGGAAATACTGCGCTTGCGTGGTTGCGCCATTGATCGCTGGCCTGAAGGGATTGTCGGTTTGAACCGACCGCAATTGCTCGATTTGCGCGATAACCAGATAACCACCATACCGCAGGCGGTTCTCATGGGGCCGCCGGCGTTGAACCGCGCCATTCGGCTGATTGGCAATCCCTTGGCGCCTGACGCCTTGCTGAAGATCGTTGCGTACCAGCAGGCGAACGGTGCCAGTTTCGGAGTGATCGGCCGGGCCTATCGTCATCAGCCAAGACCTGGTGTGCAGCCTGAGGGCCAGAGTGCCCGCTGGTTGACCGACCAGCCTGCCGCCGTAGCGACGCCGCGCAGCGTGATGTGGGAGGCCGTGAGGGCCGCGCCTGGCTCGCGGGATTTCTTTGTCGTACTTTCGCAATTGATCCATACGGCTGATTACACCAGGTTGTACCCGTATTTCAGTGAGCGCGTGTGGAATGTCATCGAGGCAGCGGCTGAAGATACATGGCTGCGCGGCCGGTTGTTCAGCACGGCCCGTGTCGGCACCACCAGCGTCGATGGCTACTCGGCGGTGTTCAGCGAAATGGAAGTTCAGGTGTTGTGCTATCGGGCCATGGTCGCGTCCGGAGTCGGCGGCGCATCGCTCGAACGGCAATTGACCGGGTTGCTCAGAGGCCTGTTCCGCTTGCAGGCTTTGGAGCAGCAGGTCGTGGCGGATATCAATGCCAGCGCCCAACCGAGGGTCTACGAGCACGCACTCGAATTCAGCCTGGCCTATCGGGTGGGACTGGCGGGACGGCTCGATCTGCCGGGACAGCCAAGGGCGATAAGCAGCCCTTTGAACGTCGAGGTATCGCAGGAGAACCTGGATCAGGCCTATCAGGCCGTCATGCGTATAGAAAGCTCTTCAGCGTTTCCTGACTGGTGCGTCAGTCAGCGATTCTGGGTCGAATTTCTCGAATCAGTCCACCCTGATGCTTTCGCCGTCATCAATGATCGGACCGCACGGGCACTGGCGCGACTTGACGGGCAGACCGAACTCGCGCGCGATCAGGCAGCGGTGCAGATGAACGCGATTCACGACAATTTCAGAAATGAGCGTCAGGCGCTGATTCGCCAGCTCACCGATCAGGCACTCGCGCGCCATCCGGCCAATGAGCTGGCCAGTTCGGATACAGAAGAGGAGGGAAGTACGCCTTGAGCAGGTGCTCAAGGCGTATTCGAGTCAGCGGCGACGGAACAGCGGCAGCGGTTCGTCAGTGGCGGCCTGGTAGGTCACCGAGAAGTCTTTCAGGCTTTCCAGTGCCTCGTACGGGTCCTTGTCGGCGCGCAGGGCGAACGCATCGAAACCGCAACGGTGCATGTAGAACAGCTGATCGCGTAGCACATCGCCTATCGCCCGCAGTTCACCTTTGAAACCATAGCGGTCGCGCAGCAGACGGGCGTTGGAGTAGTTGCGGCCATCGGTGAAGGCCGGGAAGTTCAGGGCGATCACCTGAAACTGTTCCACGTCGTCACCGATTTCCTCGGCTTCTTCGTCGGCGTCCAGCCACACACCCAGACCGCCATCGCGGGCCTTAAGCGCGTGAGCATGATCGCGCCACAGGGCCAGCGGCACGATCAGGTCGTCGCAGTTGGAGATGCCGTCGAGGGTCGCGTCCTTGGGCAGCAGGTGCCAGGTTTCGTCGACGACTTCGTTGTTCTTAATGATTCGCTGCATAGACGCGTTCCTTGAAGAGGTCGATGCCAATACGCTGGTAGGTGTCGATGAAGCGCTCGTCTTCGGTACGTTGTTCAACGTACACGTCGATCAGCTTCGAGATCACGTCCGGCATGTCGTCCTGGGCGAAGGACGGGCCGAGGATCTTGCCCAGGCTGGCGTCACGGCTGGCGCTGCCACCGAGGGACACCTGGTAGAACTCTTCACCTTTCTTGTCCACCCCGAGGATGCCGATGTGGCCGACGTGGTGGTGACCACAGGCGTTCATGCAACCGGAGATGTTGAGGTCCAGCTCACCGATGTCGAACAGATAGTCCAGGTCGTCGAAACGGCGCTGGATCGATTCGGCGATCGGGATCGACTTGGCGTTGGCCAGCGAGCAGAAATCACCGCCCGGGCAGCAGATGATGTCGGTCAGCAGGCCGATGTTCGGCGTGGCAAAACCGCCTTCACGCAGCTCGCCCCAGAGGGTGAACAACTGGCTCTGCTCGACGTCGGCGAGAATGATGTTCTGCTCGTGGGAGGTGCGCAGTTGACCGAAGCTGTAGCGCTCGGCCAGATCGGCGACGGCATCGAGCTGCTTGTCGGTGATGTCGCCCGGCGCAACGCCGGTCGGCTTCAGCGACAGGGTCACGGCCACATAGCCCGGCTTTTTGTGCGCCAGGGTATTGCGCGAACGCCAGCGGGCGAAACCCGGATGCTCTTTGTCGAGTTCGGCCAGGGCGGCAGTATGGTTCTCCAGAACCTTGTAGTCCGGATCGACGAAGTGCTTGGCGACGCGATGCAGTTCGGCTTCGGTCAGCGTGGTCTGGCCACCGCGCAGGTGTTCCATCTCGGCGTCGACTTTCTGCGCGAACACTTCAGGGGTCAGCGCCTTGACGAGGATCTTGATCCGCGCCTTGTATTTGTTGTCGCGACGGCCATAACGGTTGTACACCCGCAGGATGGCGTCGAGGTAGCTCAACAGGTCCTGCCACGGCAGGAACTCGTTGATGAAGGCGCCGACCACCGGGGTACGGCCCAGGCCACCGCCGACCAGTACACGGAAGCCCAGCTCGCCGGCGGCGTTGTGGACCGGCTCCAGGCCGATGTCGTGGACTTCGATGGCCGCACGGTCAGCGGTCGAACCGTTGACGGCGATCTTGAACTTGCGCGGCAGGTAGGCGAATTCCGGGTGGAATGTCGTCCACTGACGGACGATTTCGCACCATGGGCGTGGGTCGATCACTTCATCGGCAGCGACACCGGCGAACTGGTCGGTGGTGACGTTGCGCAGGCAGTTGCCGCTGGTCTGGATCGCGTGCATCTGCACGGTGGCCAGTTCCGCGAGGATATCCGGGATGTCTTCCACCGCCGGCCAGTTGAACTGCACGTTCTGCCGGGTACTGATGTGGGCGTAGCCCTTGTCGTAGTCGCGGGCAATCTTGGCCATCATGCGCACCTGACGGGAAGTCAGTTGGCCGTAAGGCACCGCCACGCGCAACATCGGCGCAAAACGCTGGATGTAGAGGCCATTTTGCAGGCGCAGGGGGCGGAATTCTTCTTCGCTCAGCTCGCCTGCCAGATAGCGTCGGGTCTGATCACGGAACTGCTTGACGCGGTCCTCGATGATCCGCTGATCGTACTCGTCGTATACGTACATATAAGTCCTGTTCTCAGGCTTTGGGCTACTCGGAAAACGCTGCGTTTTCGCTTGCTGGAGTCCGATGGTGCCTCGGCAATTACGCGCGCACGGCCGCGCACTCCCTAACGGAGCCGGGGCAATATACCCGTTTGCAGTTATGCGCAAAAGTGATGTTTGAGTATATGTAAAGAACCAAATCGCCTAACGAGAATAGTTGTTGATTAACCCACATTTGTCGCGGGGACAATCATCGTCTTAACTGTGATCGAGTCTTTCTGCAATCACCGATAAAACCGACAAGAGGCGATGCAATGAGCAATCCGACCAAGGCAAGAAAAAGCGATAGCAGTGTCGATGCATGGGCCATTCTGTTCCTGATTATTCTGGTAGTAGGGACGGCGGTATTCTGGGTCAGTCATCAGTAAACGACCGATTCGGGCCCGCTTCCGACGATTGTCGGACAAAAAACGGGATCAGGCGTCAATAGTCGCTGGTTCGAGGGCTATAATGCGCGGCCATTTTTCCTTGGGCCCGGATCATTCATGTTGAAGTTTTTCCACCTCAGCCTTCTGCTGTTCGGTGCGGTTTTCGGCTCTGCGGCCCGGGCCGAGTCGGTGCTGTTCCTCAATCCTGGGTCAACTCAGGAAGCCTTCTGGGTCAGCTATTCGCAATTCATGCAGGCGGCCGCCCGCGACCTGGGCGTCGATTTGCAGATTCTCTATTCCCAGCGCCAGCCGGAATTCACCCTGGCCCAGGCCAGAGTTGCCCTGCAGGGACCGAATCGTCCCGACTATCTGGTATTCGTCAACGAGCAGTACGTGGCGCCGCAGATCCTGCGTATGGCGGAGGGCAGCGGGGTCAAGCTGTTCATGGTCAACGCGGTGCTCACCCCCGATCAGCAGGCGATGATCGGCGAGCGTGCCGATCGCATCGGCAGCCTGGTGCCGAATGACGAGGAGGGCGGCTACCTGATGATGAAGGAGCTGATTCGCCTGCATCCGCCGGTGGCGCGGGGCGAACAGATTGAGGTGCTGGCGTTTTCCGGCCTGAAGATCACCCCGTCAGCGCAATTGCGCGAGCAGGGCATGCAACGCGCTCTGGCCGAGCATCCGCAGGTGAGACTGCGGCAACTGGTGTACAGCGGCTGGACCCGGCAGCGTGCCTACGAGCAGGCGCGGCAACTGGTCAGCCGTTATCCGAAGGTGTCGCTGGTGTGGGCAGCCAATGATGAAATGGCCTTCGGCGCCATGCATGCGTTTGCCGAAGCCGGCAAAGTCCCTGGCAAGGATGTGCTGTTCAGCGCGGTCAATACCTCACCCGAGGCGTTGCAGGCGGTGGTCGACGGGCGCTTGAGCGCGCTGGTGGGCGGTCACTTCACCCTCGGCGGCTGGGCGCTGGTGGAGTTGCACGATTATGAGCAGGGCGTCGATCTGGATCGTTTTGGCGGACGTGACCGGCAATTGTCGCTGCTGCAACTGATCGACAAGCATCAGGCACAGCAAATGCTGGCCATGGGCGCGTCGCCGGATTACGGCGTGAGTTTTCGCAAGTTGTCGGCCAAGGGCCACCCCACGTCGTATCGCTACCCGTTCAGCCTGCAGATCCTGATGCACTGAACCCTGTCAGACCCCGGCGAAATGCAGTACCAGCTTGACGATGACAAACAGCGTCAAGGCGAACACGGCGGTGAAGCCGATCCCCAGGATCACGAAATGGCTGGGCTTGCCATGGGTGAAGTCCCTTGCCCGGTTCTTCCCGCTTTGCACGCCGAATGCCGCAGCCATCACGCTGTGCAGCATCTGCCAGAAGCTCGGTGGCTTGTTGTCGACTGGATCGTCCATAAATCCCCCGTCCGAAAGGCTGTCCCGATAGCATAGTCAATCCAGCGGGTTGTGCCGTGGTCGCACGCGGGTTCCAGACTTGTCCGGTAACACGTCCACGCCAAAACGATAACTATGTACCGCAGATCACCGTGGCGGACATGGTGTCCTGTCCTCCCATTTTTCAGGAGAGACAGGATGTCCACTCATCCCCCGACATTGCCCCGCGCGCCGGTCAGCGCCAGCCTTCACGGCAAGCTGCTGGAGCAGATGATCCCCGATTGGCTGATTGCCGCTTCGCCCGCACGGCGAGCCGCGATGAAAGCAGCCAGTACCCGTCCAGCGCACGGCTATCACCATTTCTCGAATGATCAGCAAAAAGCCTTGAAAGACCGGGTCACGGCGGCCTTTGTCGCCCAGACCCGGCTCGACAAGACCATGGCCGGCCTTGAAAGCGTCGATGCATTTGCCCAGGCGCTGCTCGGCAAGGCACTCAAGGACCAATTCAACGTCACGGTCGATCTCGGCAAGACCTTGCTGTGTCTCAGAAGGCCCCTCGAACTCGGGGTGCTGGAGGTGGAAGTTTCCACGTTCGAAGTGTTGAAGCTGCCCTTGCTGCAAGCGGCATTGCACAACTTCGAGGCTTCGGAATGTGAAACAGGTGCCTATTACGCCAGATCCGGTTTCGTGGTCGAGACGGCAACCCCGGGCGAGTTTCAGGCAGTAGACATCGGTATCACGGTCAGGCAGTTTCTGACGCTGTGTCGTTCGCTGGACGTCGGTGCCCGTTATCAGGCAAGGATCAAAGCGTTTTTCGAGAAAACCGACACCTTGCGCCGGCACTTCATTGCCAGCCAGAAAACCGCGTTGCGTGCCGCCGCTGAATGGGCGCTGCTGAAAAAGGACATCGAGCCCGCCGACTACCGGATGATTCTGTCGGTGGTGGACGGCCAGATCCATCCGCAGCTCGACGGCAAGGCCGTGTGGTTTCGTGATCTGAGCCTGATGAAGCGGCGGATGACCGGTTGCGTGGTGTTCAGCATCAGCGAGCGCTACCGCTACACCAACGAGTTCATCGTCTACATTCCCCATGACCCGCAACACCCGCTCAAGCGTTACACCATGGCGCAGATGCGTGAGGTGTTCAAACGCAAGTTCACCGCTGCTGACCCCACGGCTTCGGGGCCAGGCCCGACCGCTTACCAGCAGTTTTTCAGTCAGTTCGTGGCCTATGCCGACCGTCCTTACTATTTCAGTCAGTTCACCCAAAAGGCTGCGGACTCGCCGAGTGACCCGTTGCATTCAATCTGGGTCAAGGTCGCGCAGCTGATACCGCCACTGTCGACCATCGCGCGAATCAAGGAGCTGCCACCCGAAACCCCCGGCAAGCGCGAGCGGCAGCCCGAACCGTTTCTCGACCCGTTGCCGACCACGCGCAAAGGCGTGGCCGGGATCTGGGCCGACAACACCGATCTGTGGCAATACCTCTACGAACAGCACCGGGCCAAATTCATCGCCGATGCGAAGGCCCACGCCGTCCCCACAGCAGACGTCGACGCCCGGGTACGCGCAGAAAAACTCAGTCATCTGCTCGAACTCGGCATGATGGCGTTGAATATGGTGTCGATGTTTGTCCCGGTACTGGGCGAAATCATGATGACCGTGATGGCCGGGCAGTTGCTCTATGAATCATTCGAAGGTGCCATCGAATGGTCGGAAGGTGATCGCCAGGCTGCCAAGGCGCATCTGGTCGATGTGGCGCAGAACCTGGCGCTGATTGGCGTGATGGGCGCGGTCGGCAAGGGCGCAGGCCGACTCCAGGCGGCCTCCGCCGAGCCCGTGATCGAGCACTTGCAACCGGTCGAGCGACCTGATGGCTCGGTCCGCCTGTGGAAGCCTGACCTCGATGCTTACGTCAGTGACAGTGTCTTGCCGGCGAGTGCCGTGCCTGATGCGCAGGGCGTGTATCGATTCGACGGCAAGACCTTCATTCGCCAGCAGGGCAAGCTCTACCAGACGCACTACGACGAGACCCTGAAAAGCTGGCGCATCCGCCACCCGCATGATCCTGCGGCGTATCAACCGATCCTTGAGCACAATCGACTGGGGGCCTGGCGCCACAGCCTGGAGCGACCGCTGAGCTGGGATCGACTGACCCTGCTGCGGCGCATCGGGCATTCGACTGAGGCGTTTTCGGATGCGCAACTGCTCGAAATCGCCGATGTCAGTGGTGTCAGTGATGAGGCCCTGCGTCAGATGCACCTCGATCATCAGCCAGCGCCACTGGCCCTGGCCGATACGCTGCGCCTGTACGAGGCGGATCAGCAGGTCGGGCGGCTGATCGATCAGGTCGAACGAGGAACCCCCCTGGATGATTCGTATCTGCTGACGCTGCCAATGCTCACACAGATGCCGCGCTGGCCGAGCGGAAAGATTCTGCAAGTCTTCGGCGGAGCGCAGTTGTCGGGTCCCAGCCGGCTGTTCGGCGCGGAATCGGGCTCAATCGAGGGCCAGACGCATACACCGATCCAGGTGACCCGCGCCGAAGTGCTCGACGGCCAATTGCCTGAGCGTATTCTGGCCGCGCTGGATGAGCCGCAAACACGTTGGCTGCTGGGCGCCGAGCCGGCGCGTGTGGTCGAATCCTGGCCGCTGGAACTGCGCAAACAGATCGCCGATTACCTGCGCACCCGGCAACCGGCGATGTTCGACAGGCTCTATGACGAGCCCGCGTTGAACGACCGGCGAATCGCCAGGCTGCAAGCCGCGACACCGGGGTTGGGCAGTTCGGCGGCAATCCGCGTGCTGCTGGAGGCGAACGCCGAGGAGCTGGCGCGCCTGCAAAGCCGCAAGCGGGTGCCGTTGCGGCTGCTGGAGATCTCCCGTGAATTTGCCCGGCAGCGCCGCTTCAACCACGCGGTCGCTGGGCTGCACATGGAAAATTCCGGCGGCAGCGAAAGCCAATGGCTGGCCTTGCGCGCCCTGGAACGACTGCCGGGCTGGTCGGACGAGGTGCGTCTCGAGGTGCGCGAAGGTAGCCTCGACGGGCCGTTGATTGACAGTGTCGGCAACGAAAGTGCCGGCCAAACCAAGTATCTGGTCAAGCGCGGGCCGGTCTATCAGGCGTACAACGAGCGTGGGGAGGAGCTCAACAGTATTCCGCGTCACGGCGACAACTTCTTTGCCTCAATCCTCCATGCGTTGCCCGATCAGTCGCGACAGGATCTGGGTTTTGTCCAGGTTACGCGCAGCGCCGGACTGCGTCGGGCACTGATCGGGTATGTGGCCCGACACCGTGCCGAACTGGCGCGACTGGCGAGCAGACGCCATGGCCACAAGAAGCGCTTCAAGGCGCCGGTGCGGGTACGCCAGCACGGGTTGGGTTATTACGCCAGCGGTCGCGGCGAAGGCGTCAATCCGTTGCTGGTGACGCGCGTGCAGGATGTGTATCCGGCGCTAACGGATCAGCAGGCGGGCGGGTTCATTCTCAAACAACTGGCCGCCGGGCGGACTGACGCGCAGATCTACGAGCTGTTGCAAAGGCGCCTGCGTGAATGGCAGGAACTCGAATCGACGCTGGCGCAATGGGAAGGTGTGCCGGCCCCGGAGCCGACGCTGGAGTCGATGATCGGCGGCCGATCCAGCGTGGTGCGCAGCCTCAAGCAGAGCTGGCGCAATTCGCCGCTGGCCGATAGCCGCGTGAGTGCCGCACGACTCGATCTGACCTGCGACGACCCGTTGCCGGTGCTGGCCGCGGATTTTTCGCATGTGCGCGATCTGCGAGTCAGGGGGCGGTGCATCACCGATGCCAACGTCGATGAACTGTTGGGCAGTTTCCCCAGGCTCAAGGCGCTGCGCATCAACGCCACCGCAGAAGCGTTCACTAACGTGCCGGTGGTGTTGCAGAACATGCCGGAATTCACTGACCTGACGCTTTACAGCGCAATGCCCTATGCCGCCGATATGCCGGCACGCCTGGCTCAATTGACCCGGCTGGAAGCTTTGAGTGTCAGCACCTCGAGCTATCAGCCGCTGGCTTTCGACGTCAGCGGCATGCGTAATCTGCGCACACTGGAAATCGTCGCCTATTCATTGTTCGACTGGCCTGCGGGTGCGCTGGAGTTACCGGCCCTGGAGCGTCTGAACCTCAGGGACACCGGAATCAGCACCGTGCCGGCAACACTGTTGCAGGGGCATGGAAAACTCTGGTCGGGGCTGTCGCTGGACTGGTCAAGATTCTCCCGGGAAAACTTCACGGGCGTGTACGAATACGTCAAGACCCATCCAGAACACCTGATCGATCGCGAGACGATGGTCAGGGATTATTGCCGCGGCGAGTTGCGGCGCCTGGGCGAGGGCGTGAATCAATCACCCGAGGGGGTGTTCAATCGTTTCTTCGAGCAATGGCCGGACGAGCAGCAGCGTTTCACCGCGATCAATACCTTGAGCGATCAATATGCCGCGCTGGATAGCCAGCTCAATCAGTGGCAGCAGCGCGTGGTGGTGTCGGAAGAATCGCTGCGCGAACTCGTCGCGCGATCAAACCTGGCCCATGTCCTGAAAACCAGTTGGCGCAAGGGCATGTTCAAACGCTACGGCGCGACCATCAGTGCTTCGACCCTGGACTTGTCGGGGCTGATGCTCAGCGAACTGCCGGCGTTACCCGCTGACGCATTTGCGCATGTACGCACGCTGCTGCTCAACGGTCAGCGCGTTGCAGCTGCGCAGATGCGCGGTTTCCTCAGTGCGTTCAGCGAAGTACGAACCCTCGATCTGAGTGACAATGCCTTGCACGAATGGCCGATCGAGGCGCAAAGCCTTTCGCGCCTGGTGCACCTGGATCTGGCCGACAACCAGTTGACCGACGCTTCAGGCCTGGAGCGCGGATTGAGTGAATTGCCTGCGCTCGAACAGTTGAATCTGCGGAACAATCCGCTAAGCGAACTGAACGTTGGCAGCCAGCAGCGTTTGAAGGCCCTCGACCTGCAGGCAACGCACCTGCAACAGTGGCCGACAGGGGCCGAAGGTCTGTCGCAACTGGCGTGGCTGGATCTGCGCGACACCCGTATCAGCACGCTGCCGCCTGCCGTGCTCGAAAGCACCGCACTGCTCAATACCAACCTGACCGGTACGCCGCTGACCGCCGCGGCGTCGGCTGAACTGCGTCTGGCGCAACGGCGGCTCGAAGACACCCTCGGCCTGCCTGCCGGCGCGCTGGATGCGTTTGCCCGGCAGCCAGTGCCGGCGACCTTTCCGCCGGCAGAGAACGGTGTATCAGTGGCCCGCCAGTTGCTGCCGCTGACGCAGGCACCGGTCAGTACCGGGCTGACACGGATGCGCCAGGACCTGCAGCGAGTGCAGCCGGCCCTTAGCGATGAACAAGCCACGCAAATGATCGAGGCGCTGCGCAATGAGGGTGCAACCGAAGTGCAGATCCGCGAGCGGATCACCGGTTGGAGTCAGACCTTTGAAACCCTCGTTCGCCAACTCAATGGCTGGCTGTATACCCGGGAAACCCGTGGCGTCGATTGGGTTATCTCCTCGCAATCACGCAGCCTGGCGGCGTGGCGCATCCTCACCTGCTGGCGCGCACGGTTATCGGTTGCCGGGGGCGATGCGGTTCTGGATCTCAACGGCCTGCAATTGGGCGATCTGCCGCCGCTGCCTGAAGACTTTGGGCATGTCGGCAGTTTGAATCTGACAGGCACACGAGTGACGGCCGAGGGCAGCAACGGCTTTCTCAAGGCTTTCACCCGCCTGCGCAGTCTGACCCTCAATGGCAATGAGCTCACCGCGCTGCCTGATGCCGTCCGGCAAATGCCGGAGCTTGAGCGACTCGAGCTTGCCAGCAACAACTTCAGTGACACCGAGCATCTGTATGCCGCGCTGTCCGGTCTGCAGCATCTGCAGGCACTGGACCTGGGCTACAACCATCTCGATGCGTTCGACGTCAGTTACTTCGAGCATTTGCATAGTCTGGATCTGCGCAACAACAACCTGGCCGAATGGCCGGCCGGGACGCTGGATGCGCAGCACCTGCGGACACTCAACCTCAGTCGCAACGACATCACCGCCATCCCCGAACAGGCGCTGGACGGTGAGCACGATGAGCTGATGGACGGCACCGACCTGACTGACAACTACAACCTCTCGGAGGAATCCCTCGAAAGGCTCAGAACCTATCAGGCTGCGGGTAACCGCCCGCGAGTGCTCGGTTTTTCCAGTTCCGATCTGGAGGAAATGGCTGACGACGTTGCCGGCGGGCTGAGTGAAACCACCGACAGCATCGAGTCCGACGAAACCCTCCCGGGCGAACAGGCCCATGCGCAACAGAAAGCGCCGTGGCTGGCGAATCTGCCGGCGGAGCAGGCGTTGGCACGCGACAGGCTCTGGGATCAACTCGCTGCCGAACCGGATAGCGCGGCATTCTTCCATTTGCTTGATCGATTGCAGGACACCCAGGAGTTTCGCGTGGCCAACGCCGATCTGACCCGACGGGTGTGGATGGTCATGGAAGCGGCGGCGGCCAACAGTGAGCTGCGCGAGGTGATTTTCGCCGGTTCGGCCACACACGGGACTTGCGTGGACGGGCGCATCCTTACGTTCAGTGGTCTGGAGGGCAAGGTCTTCACTTACAACGCCTTGCTCGATTTGCCGGCCGGCCGCCCGGGAATCCGCGGCGAGGCCTTGTTGTCGCTGTCGCGGCAGCTGTTTCGGCTGGACAAGGTCGATGAACTGGCAAAAGCGGCGGCGGCGCGCAGTGGTTTCGACGAAGCCGAAGTCCGCCTCGGCTACCGGATCGGTCTGACCGGGGGCTGGGACGATGGACTGGAATTGCCCGGGCAGCCGAAAAACATGAAATTTGCCTCCGGTGTCACCCCGCAGCAGTTGGTCAATGCGCGGGCCGAGGTGGTTAACGCGGAACGCTCCGAGAGATTTCTGGAGGACCTGATCCAGCGCGATTACTGGCTGGACTATCTCAAGGAGCAGCAGCCCGAAGCGTTCAGGCAAATGGATGAACTGCAGTTGATGGAGGAGGGTGAGGACGAAGGCTTGAGTGCTGACGATCCGCTGTATCTGAGCAGGTTGTTCGACCAGGCGGCCGCGCGAAATGCCAGGCTCATCGAATTGTCGCGAGAGGAGATCGAACGGATCGGTTTGTCTGCCGGCAACGCACAACGGCCCGGTACGTCCGGGCCATTGTCAGGCGGGTAAAACCCGCTGAACGGTCAGTCCCCGGCAAGTCCGGGGACTGACCATTGCGCTTATTCGTCGTAACCGAGGTTCGGCGCCAGCCAGCGCTCGGTCACGCTCAGCTCCTGACCTTTGCGCGAGGTGTAGCTTTGTACCTGATCCTTGTCGACCTTGCCGACGGCGAAGTATTGCGCCTGCGGATGGGCGAAGTACCAGCCGCTGACCGCTGCCGCCGGGAACATCGCGTAATGCTCGGTAAGGAACACGCCGCTGCGCCCGGCGCGCATTTCGCTGGCTTCAGGATCGAGCAGGGTGAACAGCGTGGCTTTCTCGGTGTGATCCGGGCAGGCCGGATAACCCGGTGCTGGACGGATACCGGAGTACTGTTCTTTGATCAGCGCGTCGTTGTCCAGCACCTCATCCTTGGCGTAACCCCAGTGCTCTTTGCGCACTTGCTGGTGCAGCCATTCGGCGCAGGCTTCGGCCAAGCGGTCGGCGAGGGCCTTGACCATGATCGAGTTGTAGTCGTCGCCAGCGTCCTGATAGGCCTTGGCGACTTCTTCGGCGCCGATGCCGGCGGTGGTGATGAAACCACCGACGTAGTCGGTCACTTCGCTGTCTTTCGGTGCAACGAAGTCGGCCAGCGAGAAATTCGGCTTGCCGTCGGTCTTGATGATCTGCTGGCGCAGGTGATGCAGGCGCGCCATCGGCTTGCCGTCATCGCCGTACAGTTCGATGTCGTCGTCATGCACCTGGTTGGCCGGCCAGAAACCGAACACCGCCCGGGCGCTGATCAGCTGCTCGTCGATCAGCTTGGTGAGCATCTCGCGCGCGTCCTTGTACAGCGCGGTGGCCGCTTCACCGACCACTTCGTCTTCGAGGATGCGCGGGAATTTGCCGGCCAGGTCCCAGGAGATGAAGAACGGCGTCCAGTCGATGTACTCGGCCAGAACGTTGAGGTCGATGTTGTCCAGCACGCGGGTACCGGTGAAGGTCGGTTTGACCGGCGTGTAGTTCGCCCAGTCGAACTGCGGCTTCTTGGCGATCGCCGCCGCGTAGCTCAGGCGCTCGGTACGGGCGCTGCGGTTGGCGGTGCGCTCACGCACATCGACGTATTCCAGACGGGTCTTCTCGACGAAACCGGCCTTGAGTTCCTTGGACAACAACTGTGTCGCCACACCGACCGCACGCGAGGCATCGGTCACGTAGACCACCGCGTCGTTGCTGTACTTCGGCTCGATCTTCACCGCAGTGTGCGCCTTGGACGTGGTCGCGCCACCGATCATCAGCGGCAGATGGAAATCCTGACGCTGCATCTCGCGGGCCACGTGGACCATCTCGTCCAGCGACGGGGTAATCAGGCCGGACAGGCCGATGATGTCGCACTTTTCTTCCTTGGCCACCTGGAGGATTTTCTCCGCCGGGACCATCACGCCGAGGTCGACGATGTCGTAGCCGTTGCAACCCAGCACCACGCCGACGATGTTCTTGCCGATGTCGTGCACGTCGCCTTTCACCGTGGCCATCAGGATCTTGCCCTTGGCTTCCGGTTTGTCGCCTTTTTCCAGTTCGATGAACGGGATCAGATGCGCCACGGCCTGCTTCATTACGCGGGCGGATTTCACCACCTGCGGCAGGAACATTTTGCCGGCGCCGAACAGGTCGCCGACGATGTTCATGCCGGACATCAGCGGGCCTTCGATGACTTCGATCGGCCGCGCGAACGACTGGCGCGACTCTTCGGTGTCTTCGACGATGTGGGTGGTGATGCCCTTGACCAGCGCATGCTCCAGACGCTTGTTGACGTCCCAGCTGCGCCACTCTTCGGTCTCGGCTTCCTTGACGCTGCCGTCGCCCTTGTACTTGTCGGCGATGGCGAGGAGGGCGTCGGTGCCTTCCGGCGTGCGGTTGAGGATCACGTCTTCGACGGCGTCGCGCAGCTCCTGCGGGATCTGGTCGTAGATTTCCAGCTGACCGGCGTTGACGATACCCATGGTCAGGCCGGCGCGGATCGCGTACAGCAGGAACACCGAGTGAATCGCTTCACGCACCGGGTTGTTGCCACGGAACGAGAACGACACGTTGGAGACGCCGCCGGAACTCAGCGCATACGGCAGCTCGTCGCGGATGTAGGCACAGGCGTTGATGAAGTCCACAGCGTAGTTGTTGTGTTCTTCGATGCCGGTGGCCACGGCGAAGATGTTCGGGTCGAAGATGATGTCTTCCGGCGGGAAGCCGACTTCGTTGACCAGAATGTCGTAGGAGCGTTTGCAGATTTCTTTCTTGCGCGCTTCGGTGTCGGCCTGGCCGGCTTCGTCGAACGCCATCACCACCACCGCAGCGCCGTAGCGTTTGCACAGCTTGGCGTGATGGATGAACTGCTCGACGCCTTCTTTCATGCTGATCGAGTTGACGATGCCCTTGCCCTGAATGCACTTCAGGCCGGCTTCGATCACTTCCCATTTCGAGGAGTCGATCATGATCGGCACGCGGGAGATGTCCGGCTCACCGGCGATCAGATTGAGGAAGGTCACCATGGCCTTCTTCGAATCGAGCATGCCTTCGTCCATGTTGATGTCGATCACCTGCGCGCCGGCCTCGACCTGCTGCAGGGCGACTTCCAGGGCTTCGGTGTAGTTGTCTTCACGAATCAGACGGGCGAACTTGGCGGAACCGGTGATGTTGGTGCGCTCGCCGACGTTGACGAACAGCGAGCTGCGATCGATGGTGAACGGCTCCAGGCCGGACAGACGGCAAGCCTTGGGAATGTCCGGAATCTGTCGCGGCGCGTAACCGGCGACCGCTTTGGCGATGGCTTCGATGTGGCCCGGGGTGGTGCCGCAGCAACCGCCGACGATATTGAGGAAGCCGCTCTGGGCGAATTCTTCGATGACCTTGGCGGTGTCCACCGGCAACTCGTCGTACTCGCCGAACTCGTTCGGCAAACCGGCGTTCGGGTGCGCGGAAACGTGGGTGCTGGCCTTGTTCGACAGCTCTTCCAGGTACGGACGCAGTTCACTGGCGCCGAGGGCGCAGTTGAGGCCGACCGAGATTGGCTTGGCGTGGGCCACGGAGTTCCAGAACGCTTCGGTGGTCTGGCCCGAGAGGGTGCGGCCGGACGCATCGGTGATGGTCCCGGAAATCATGATCGGCAGTTCGATGTGCAGCTCTTCGAACACCCCTTGCACGGCGAAGATCGCGGCTTTGGCGTTGAGTGTGTCGAAGATGGTTTCGATCAGGATCAGGTCGACGCCGCCCTCGATCAGGCCTTTGGTGGCTTCGGTGTAGTTCTCGACCAGTTCATCGAAGGTGACGTTGCGGTAGCCGGGGTTGTTGACGTCCGGCGAGAGCGAGCAGGTGCGGCTGGTCGGGCCGAGCACGCCGGCAACGAAACGCGGCTTGGCCGGGTTCTCGGCGGTCTTGGCGTCGGCCACCTTGCGCGCCAGTCGTGCGCCTTCTACGTTTAATTCGTACGCCAGCTCTTCCATGCCGTAGTCGGCCATGGAAATGCGCGTGGCGTTGAAGGTGTTGGTTTCAAGGATGTCGGCGCCGGCATCCAGATAGGCCTTTTCGATGCCGCCGATCACGTCGGGACGAGTGATCACCAGCAGGTCGTTGTTGCCCTTGACGTCACTCGGCCAGTCAGCGAAGCGTTTGCCGCGATAATCCTGCTCTTCGAGCTTGTAGCTCTGGATCATCGTGCCCATGCCGCCGTCGAGAATCAGGATGCGCTCTTTGAGGGCTTGCTTGAGAGCTTGAAGGCGGACGCTGCGATCGGACATTGGGACTACTCGAAAAGACCATGACGAAGGGCCGGGATCATAACAAACCTGTGCGCTTTTGGAGCACGTGCTGCTTTTGCATGAATATCGTTCATGTTGGTACGAGCGTCATACTGTAGAATCGCGGGCGTTTTTTTCACGATCGGGATCATGGGCATGTCGTACCGCGTCATCAGCATTTTCTTGCTGTTCTTAAGCTGGGGCGCCGTTGCGCAGGAACCCGCGATCTCACCTTCTATTTCATATACGCGTGACATCCAGCCGATCTTCACCGAGAAGTGTGTGGCCTGCCATGCCTGCTACGACTCGGCGTGCCAGCTCAATCTGGGCAGCGGCGAAGGCGCAGGGCGGGGCGCAAGCAAGATGCCGGTCTACGACGGCGAACGCACTCAGGCGGCGCCGACCACGCGGCTGTTCTACGACGCCTTCGGCAAACGTGCCTGGCAGCAGAAGGGCTTTTATTCGGTACTCGACGCTCAGGGCAGCCAGGCGGCGCTGATGGCGCGGATGCTGGAACTGGGCCACAAAACCCCGCTGACCCCGAATGCCAAGCTGCCGGAAGACATCGTGCTCGGCCTGCAACGGGAAAACATGTGCGCGATGCCCGCCGAGTTTGACGGCTATGCCGGCGCCCACCCGAAAGAAGGCATGCCGCTGGCGGTGACCGGGCTGACCGATCAGCAATACCAGACCCTGCAACGCTGGCTGGCGTCCGGTGCGCCGATCGACGAGCAAGGCCTGGCGCCGAGCGCCAAAGAAGCGCTGCAAATCGTCCAGTGGGAAAACCTGCTCAATGCGCCGGGGGCGCGGCAGAGTCTGGTCGGGCGCTGGCTGTTCGAACACTGGTTCCTCGCGCACCTCTATTTCAAGGACGGCGAGCCGGGGCACTACTTCCAGTGGGTGCGTTCGCGCACGCCGACCGGGCAGCCGATCGACCTGATCGCCACCCGTCGCCCGAATGACGACCCGGGCACCCAGGTTTACTACCGCTTGTGGCCGGTGCAAGGGGTTATCGTGCACAAGACCCACATCACCTATCCGCTGAGTGCGGCGAAGATGGCGCGCGTCAAGAGTCTGTTCTACAGCGGCAACTGGCAGGTCAACGCGCTGCCGGGATACGGGCCGCAGAGCCGGGCCAACCCCTTCGCCACCTTCGAGGCGATTCCGGCGCAGGCGCGTTATCAGTTCATGCTCGACAACGCTGAATATTTCGTGCGCACTTTTATTCGCGGGCCGGTGTGCCGTGGGCAGATTGCGACGGACGTGATTCGCGACAACTTCTGGGCGCTGTTCCAGGCTCCGGAACACGATCTGTATATCACCGACCCCAACTATCGCGGCCAGGCCACGCCGTTGCTGGCAATGCCCGGGCAGAACGACGACGTCGGCAGTGTGCTGAGCCTGTGGCACAACTACCGCAACAAGCGAAATGAATACGAAGCCCTGCGCCGTGACAGCTACGCCGAACTGCCGGCTCCGAGCTGGTCAACCCTGTGGGCCGGCAACGACAACGCGCTGCTGAGCATTTTCCGCCACTTCGACAGTGCGTCGGTGACCAAAGGCCTGATCGGCGAAGTGCCACAGACCATGTGGCTGTTCGACTATCCACTGCTGGAGCGCACCTATTATCAGTTGGCGGTCAACTTCGATGTGTTCGGCAACGTCTCCCATCAGGCGCAGACTCGTCTGTATTTCGACCTGATCCGCAACGGCGCCGAGCAGAACTTCCTGCGCCTGATGCCGGCCGATTCCCGCGAGGACTACCTCGACGATTGGTACCAAAGCAGCGGCCAGTTCAAGATGTGGCTCGACTATGAGGCGATCGACGACGACAAACCGACCGCGCTGAAACTCGATCCGAAGGACCCGAAATACGATTTCGCCATGCAGTTGCTGGCGCGTTACGGCGACCTGAATGCGCGGCCGGATCCGATCAACCGCTGTGACGGCGCCTACTGCTCGCGGCCGAATATCGACCCGGCGCTACAGAACGCCGAGCAGGCACTCAGTCGCCTGACCTCGCGTCCGGCCGGCGGTTTGAAGGTGATCGACCAATTGCCGGAAGCAACCATGCTGCGCATCGAAACTCGCAGCGGCAAACGCGAGATGTACAGCCTGCTGCGCAACCGTGCGCACAGTAACGTGGCGTTCCTGTTGGGCGAGTCGCTGCGCTATCAGCCAGGGCTGGACACCTTGACCATCTACCCGGGCGTACTGAGCAGCTATCCGAATTTCATCTTCAACATTCCAGCCGAACAAGTGCCGGAGTTTGTCGATGCCATGGAGAATGCCAAGGATGCCGATCGTTTCGAGAAAATCGTCGAACGCTGGGGGATTCGCCGCAGTCATCCGCAATTCTGGTTCTATTTCCACGACCTGAGCCAATACATCCACGAAACCGATCCGGTGGAAGAGGGCGTGCTGGACATGAACCGCTACCAGAATCTTTGATCATTGAGACCAACCTGCTGTCCCAATTCCAAGCAACACCGCAAAGCCCCTGTAGGAGCTGTCGAGTGCAACGAGGCTGCGATCTTTTGATCTTTTAGCCACAAGATCAAAAGATCGCAGCGTGCCGCAGCTCCTACAGGGGGGCGGTGGTTATTAAGGAATTGTGGACGGGAGCCTTCAATGTTGATTTCAGTGCAGGCCCTGCGGGCGCTTGCCGCGTGGACGGTGGTCTGTCACCACTTCATGCAGATTTTCTTCGACTTCAAGGCGCGCGGCCCGGTCGGGCAGTTCTTCATCGAGAAAGGCGCAGTCGGCGTCGATGTTTTCTTCGTCATCAGTGGTCTGGTGATTTTCCTCTCCACCGAAAAAAGCAAAGCGCTGCCGCCCGCGCGCTTTCTGCTGTACCGACTTTTTCGCATCGTCCCGGCGTACTGGCTGTACACGCTGTTGATGGCGTTGCTGGTGTTGTTCGCCCGGCCGATGTTGCCGGATCAGACGGTGGACTGGGCGCATTTCCTCGCGTCGCTGTTATTTATTCCTGCGCAAAATCCCGGCGGCTACGGGATCTATCCGACGCTGAATGTCGGCTGGACGCTCAATTACGAAATGCTCTTCTATGTGTTGTTTGCATGCGCGCTGGTGTTCCGCTGGCAGGTGCGCTTGCTGGTGGTCGCCGCATTGCTGTTTTCGGTGTGTCAGGCGTTCGGCTGGTTCAACGAATTTTACCGTTCGGACATCGTCTACGAGTTTTTGCTGGGGATCGGCATTGGCGTGCTGTATCGCCGGGGCTGGATTGGCGCCGGCCTGTGGCTGCCACTGTTGGCGATTGGCGCCGCGTTGTTGGCGATCTATCACCTGGCGCCGGCGCCAAGGCTGTTGAACTGGGGCGTGCCGAGCGCGGTGCTGGTGATGGCCAGCATGTCGTTGGAGCGCTACGTCGAGCGCAATCGGGTGATGAAATGGCTCGGTGACTGTTCCTATTCGGTGTATCTGATGCACGTGCTGGTGCTGTCGGTTGGTGGTTATATCGCGCGGCGCTACGGAATCAACCCGTATCTGATGTTCGCTATTTGTGCCTTGGCAATCGCCGTCGGTTCGTGGCTGAGCTACGAATGGGTGGAAAAACGCAGCTATCAGTGGCTTAAAGCGCGGATCGATGGCGAACCGGTCAGCGCACCTGTCGAAAATCTTTCCCGACAAAAATACTAGGACTTTGTCCGGCGCAATGATTGGCGTAAACTGCGCCCAAGCCTGCGAGGAGTTTCCATGACCGCTATTACCATTACTGACGCCGCCCACGATTACCTGGCCGATCTGCTCTCCAAGCAGAACACCCCGGGCATCGGCATCCGCGTCTTCATCACCCAGCCTGGCACTCAGTACGCCGAAACCTGCATTGCCTACTGCAAGCCGGGCGAAGAAAAACCTGAAGATACCGCGCTGGGGCTGAAAAGCTTCACCGCCTATATCGACTCGTTCAGCGAAGCGTTCCTTGACGACGCCGTCGTCGATTACGCCACCGACCGCATGGGCGGCCAGCTGACCATCAAGGCGCCAAACGCCAAAGTCCCGATGGTCAACGCCGACAGCCCGGTCAACGAGCGCATCAACTACTACCTGCAAACCGAGATCAACCCGGGGCTGGCCAGCCACGGCGGTCAGGTCAGCCTGATCGATGTGGTCGAGGACGGCATTGCCGTGCTGCAGTTCGGTGGCGGCTGCCAGGGCTGCGGCCAGGCCGACGTGACCTTGAAGGAAGGCATCGAGCGCACCTTGCTCGAGCGTATTCCTGAGCTCAAAGGTGTGCGCGACGTGACCGACCACACGCAGAAAGAAAACGCCTACTACTAAGACGTTCGCTGCGTACCGGAAAAACGGCGCCCCGTGAGCGCCGTTTTTTTATGGGTGAAGCAAAAGATCGCAGCCTTCGGCAGCTCCTACAGGACCCCATTTCCATGTTGGAGCTGCCGAAGGCTGCGATCTTTTGATTTTTAAGGCCTGTAGAGGTGCGCATGCCCCGCGCGATACAGCGACGACTCGCTAAACACCTCACTGCCCAACACCCGTCCCACCAGAATCAACGCCGTACGCCGAAACCCCTTGGCCGCAACCTTCTCGGCAATATCCTCCAGCGTCCCCACCACCCAGTCCTGATCCGGCCACGTCGCCCGGTGAATCACCGCAATCGGGCAATCCGCGCCGTAATGCGGCAGCAGTTCGGCGATGATTTTCTGCAGATGATTGACCCCCAGATGAATCGCCATGGTCGCGCCATGCTGCGCAAGACTGCTCAACTCCTCACCCGCCGGCATTGCGGTCTTGTCCGCGTAGCGGGTCAGAATCACGCTCTGCGACACGTCCGGCAGTGTCAGTTCCGCGCCTAGCAAGGCTGCACACGCTGCGGTCGCGGTGACGCCGGGAATGATCTCGAACGGAATATTCAGCTCGCGCAGATAACGAATCTGCTCGCCAATCGCGCCATACAGGCTCGGATCACCCGAATGCACCCGCGCCACGTCCTGGCCATTGGCATGGGCGGATTTGATCAATTCAATGATCTGCTCCAGATGCAATTCGGCGCTGTTGACCACGGTTTCAGCCTGATGCCCCTCCAGCACAGCGGCCGGTACCAGCGAGCCTGCGTAGATGATCACCGGGCAACTGCGGATCAGCCGCTGGCCTTTGACAGTGATCAATTCCGGGTCGCCGGGGCCGGCGCCGATGAAGTAGACGGTCATGAAGAAATCCTGTGAAAAACGGGGCAGGGCAACGCTTCAGATGAAGATTGCTCATGATCAAACGGGGGGATTATCGGGAATTTACGCAGCGCCGGCCAATGCCAAGGTTGCCTGAGCGTATTTTTGCCGGGAAATCAGCAGTTTTGCCGGTGCCTGAATCAACTGCTCGGCAAGGGCCAGGGCGGCACTTTCCGCTACGCCGTAGCAACCGGTGCGCTCGTAGGCGATCTGCGAATGGTGGCTCAGGCGTTGCTGATAATTGGCCAGTTCTTCGCTGCTGAAATACAACAGCGGCAGCGCCAGTTGGCTGGCCAGTTCCTGCAGGCCGGGTTCATCGCGTTTAAGATCGATGCTGGCCAAGGCCTTGACCGCTTCAAGTTCTATACGATGCGCCTGTAATGCCTGATCGAGTAACGCGCGCAGCGTGCTGGCCGGGCAGCCGCGCTGGCAGCCCAGGCCGACCACAAAGGTCGGCGCTGCGCGGTCATCGGTCATGCGTGGTATTGACCATCGCTTTTGCGGCGGAACAACCAGGCGCTGATCAGGCCCAGGGCCAGCCAGAACGCCACGTTGGTCAACTGCGAAGCGATTTTGAACTGAGTTTCCAGCGCCTCCGGGGCGAGCATCGAATGCACTTCCGGTTGCGGCGCGCCGATCACGTGCGGCACGGCGAGGATCGCCACGCCCAGCAGCTTCATCAGCCAGTGGCGGCTGAACACAATCAACGCCAGGCCAACAGCGGTGGAAGCGGCGGTGCCGATCCACCAGGTTTGCCGCGACGCCAGATCGGCTGCAGCCGTGCCCGGCAGTTCAGGCGGCAGGCCCAGGGTCGGCGCGAGCACGAAGGTCGCGTAACCGGCCAGGCCCCAGAGCAGGCCTTGCGAGGTTTTGGTCGGTGCACGCAGGGTGTACAGGCCAGCGAGCATCAGGGCGAAACCGACCGCCACCACCAGATTGCCGCCGGTGGTCGAGACCACGCGTTGCCAGCCGTCATCCGGCTCCCAGGCTTCGGCGTCATGGGTGTGAGCAGCCGTACCGGCGGCGTGTTCGTGAGCGGCCACCGGTTCGGATTTCTCGAAGGTTTCGGCCTGCAGAATCAGTGGCGAGACCCAGAAGCTTTGCAGCAACGTCAGCAGCAGGGCGGCCAGCAGGCCGGTGAACCCTGCGGTTTGCGCGATACGCTTGATCATGTCGGCAGGTCTCAGTGGCACGGGAACGCGGCGCTGTGGCGGGTATCGTGAGCGGCGTTGTGCACCGCTTCGATGTGCGAGAAACCGGCGAAGTACACAAGGCTGGCACCCAGAATCGACGCGAAGATCGCGGCGGTCAGGCGTTGGCTCAAGGTGGCGGTGCTGGAGATTTTGTCGGTGTTGCTGCCGGTGCTGCTGATGATCGACATGGCGCTTCCCTCTGGAGTGTCAGCGGGTGATATAGAGCGCATGAAAACCCCTGCGAGTCGGGCACGCAGAGGTTCGAACAGCGCCCGCCCACCGCGGGTTTGTTATGTTCAGTGACGCAAACAGCGCACTGTGTGTTGCGGGCCGGTCTCCGGGCTCACGAGGGGTTGGCGTCTGGCCGACCTGCAAGCGTCACCTTCCCATGCCGCATTGGCACAGTGGATCTGACGCTTCGCTCGCTTACCGTTGCGGGGGCAGCACCGGACTGACATGGCTTTGAGTAAAGCACATGATTCACCGGTTTCCCGTTTCACCCTGTGAAGGGCACCCGTAACAAGTTGTGTAGGAGAGCATGGATTGGGGAATTTAGTCAATTTTGGGGGTGGATCCGTTGCTGCGGTAACGGCCACTTAGGGTTCCGCCCTTACGGCGGGTCACTTTTGGCAAACGCCCCAAAAGTAACCAAAAGGTCTATGCCCTGACGTTCGGCCCTCGCCTAGGCTCGGGTTCCTTCGCTGCGGGATTCATCCGGGGGGCAGCGCCTACGGTTTGCTTCGCTGCACCTCCTCTCGCTGTGTTTGGCTGCGCCAAACGGTCGCTGCGCTCCCACCCCCGGATCAATCCCTCCACTCAGCCTGCCGACGGGCCCTGAGATCAAAAGCGGTACTCGAGCTAACGCTCATTGTGTTGAGTGGTGAAAAGCGGATGCGGTCTGCTGTGATTTCTGTGGGAGCTGGCTTGCCAGCGATGGCGGCCTGACAGCCGACCAATCTCTTACTGAATGCACCCAGTCCCATGTAGGAGCTGCCGAAGGCTGCGATCTTTTGATCTGGCTCTGGCTCTGGCTCTGGCTCTGGCTCTGGCTTTTGATGTGGCTCTTGATTTTTTGCCCCTTCGGCAGGCCGAGCGTAGGTGTTCATCCGGGGGTTAGGCGCGCAGCGCCATGCGGCGGAGCCGCATCCATCGAGAGGAGGTGCAGCGAAGCAAACCGGAGGCGATGCCCCCGGATGGACACCGTAGCGAGGGAACACTGAGCCTAAGCGAAGTGCCGTACGCCGGGGGCAAAGCCTTTTGCTTACTTTTCGGCGTCTGGAAAAGTGAGTCGCTGTAAGAGCGAAACCGCCAGCGGCAACACCCGCAGCAACGGATAAGCCCCCAATCCACCCAAAACCTATAACTCGGCGTCTGGAAAAGGTGACTCGCTGTAAGAGCGAAACCGCCAGCAGCAACACCCGCAGCAACGGATATGCCCCCAATCCAACCATTGACCGGTCACCACCCGATGCGTAGCCTTGCACTTTCGAGGTTCTTCGGCCCACGCCGAAGCTAAGAAGGGAACGCGGTCAAAGCCGCGGCTGCCCCCGCAACTGTGAACGGTGAAGTTCGTTGCCACGCCACTGCCAGCTCAATCCACTGAGCCCGCGGGAAGGCGCAACGAACGCCGGGCCCAAGGCCTGAACACCGTCAGCCAGGAGACCTGCCTCGTCACAGATTTCTCACTACAACCGGGCGGGGTGATCCGGTGGCGAATTCTTCCGCGCGCACGCTCGCAGCGGATCTCGTCCCGTATGCCCGCCACCTTGCCAAAGGGCATCCGATGAAAACATTGGCCAAACTCCCCGTCACCATCGTCACCGGTTTCCTCGGCTCGGGCAAAACCACCTTGCTGCGACACATGCTCGACAACGCTCAGGGCCGTCGCATCGCCGTGATCGTCAACGAGTTCGGCGAGCTGGGTATCGACGGTGAGATCCTCAAGCAATGCACCATCGGCTGCACCGAAGAAGAAGCCACTGGCCGCGTCTACGAACTGGCCAACGGTTGCCTGTGCTGCACGGTGCAGGAGGAGTTCTTCCCGGTGATGCGTGAACTGGTCGCCCGTCGCGGTGACCTCGATCACATCCTGATCGAGACGTCCGGTCTGGCCCTGCCAAAACCGCTGGTACAAGCCTTCCAATGGCCGGAAATCCGTAGCGCCTGCACCGTTGACGCGGTGATCACCGTGGTCGACAGCCCGGCCGTGGCCGCCGGCACCTTCGCCGCGTTCCCGGATCAGGTCGATGCCCAGCGCAAACTCGACCCGAACCTGGATCACGAGTCGCCGCTGCACGAACTGTTCGCCGACCAACTGGCCAGCGCCGATCTGGTGATCCTCAACAAGGCCGACCAGACCAGCGCAGAAGATCTGGCTCGCGTTCGCGCCGAAGTCGCCGAAGAACTGCCACCAGCAGTAAAAATCATCGAAGCCAGCAACGGTCGCCTGCCGCTGGACGTGCTGATCGGCCTCGGTGCCGGATCCGAAGAACATATCGACAGCCGCCACAGCCATCACGATCACCACCACGACGGTGATGACGACCACGATGACCACGATCACGACGCCTTCGATTCGATCTCGATCGAACTGCCGCAAGCCGACGAAAGCCTGCTGCTCGACGCGCTGACGCAACTGGTTGTGCAGCACGGCATTCTGCGCGTGAAGGGCTTCGCGGCGATTCCGAACAAGCCGATGCGCCTGTTGATTCAGGGCGTGGGCACGCGTTTCGACAAGCACTTCGACCGCCAGTGGGGCGCTGACGAAGCGCGCGTCACCCGTCTGGTGCTGATCGGTCAGGAACTCGTCGCTGCGCAACTCGAAGCGCAACTGCGCGCCGCGCTCAGCGTTTAAGCCATGCACCTGCTCAGGACCCAGCCCGGCGGTTTCGTGTCGGATGACAACATTGCCGACCTTGGACAAACCCCCGCCGAGCTGGTGATCCTGTGCAGCGGCGATTCAAGCCTGGCGCTGCTCGCCGAAGCCGCGCAGCAACTGCCCGAGGATTACCCGAGCCTGCGCCTGGCCAATCCGATGCAGGTGCAGAATCACGCCTCGGTCGATCTGTATGTCGATGAGGTGCTGCGTCACGCCAAGGTCATTCTGATTTCGCTGCACGGCGGCATCGCTTATTGGCGTTATGGCGTCGAGCGTCTGGTGGAGTTGTCTGAGCGCGGGGTGCAGGTGATTCTGGTGCCCGGTGATGATCGTCCCGACCCGGAACTCAGCGACCTGAGCACCGTGCCCGCCGAAGATCGCGACCGTCTCTGGCAGTTCTTGCGTCAGGGTGGCATGGGCAATGCGCTGGACTTCTTCCATTGCCTGGCCAACCGCTGGCTGGCGCGCGACTACGCCTGGGGCGAGCCGCAAGCACTGCCGCGTACGGCGATTTACCAGCCACAGAAAAACACCGCCGCACTGAGCGACTGGCAAGCCGAATGGCTGCCCGGTCAACCGGTCGCGGCGTTGTTGTTTTATCGCTCGCATTTGCAAGCGGCGAACACCGCGTTCATTGACGTGTTTTGCCAGCGCTTGCAGGCGGCGGGGCTCAATCCGTTGCCGATCGCGGTCGCCAGCCTGAAAGAACCCGGCTGCCTGTCGGTGGTCGAGGACTGGCTGGATGAGGTGGAGGCGGCGGTGATTCTCAACACCACCGGGTTCGCGCAGTCCAGTCCAGAAGCCCCGCATCTGCGGCCGTTCCGGCGCAATATTCCGGTGATTCAGGCGATCTGCGCTCAGGACAACGAACCGGGCTGGCGCGACAGCGAGCAGGGCCTCGGGCCACGGGATCTGGCGATGCACATCGCCTTGCCGGAACTTGATGGACGCATCATCAGCCGGCCGATCAGCTTCAAGGATCTGGCCTGGCGCAGCGAGCGCAGTCAGTCCGACGTGGTCTGCTATCGGGCGCAACCCGAACGCATGGATTTTGTCGCTGAACTGGCCCGACGCTGGAGCGATCTGGCGCGGCTGCCGAACGCTGAAAAACGTATTGCGCTGATCCTCGCCAACTACCCGACCCGCGATGGTCGAATCGGCAATGGCGTCGGTCTGGACACGCCGGCGGCGGCATTGAATATCCTGCGCGCGTTGCAGGCGGAAGGCTTCCCGCTGACGGCGCAGTTGCCGGACAGCGGCACCGAACTGATCCAGCAATTGCTCGGCGGCGTCAGCAACGACCTCGACAGCATCGACCTGCGTCCGTGCCAGCAAAGCCTGGCGATGGACGCCTATCTGGCGATGTTCAACGCGCTGCCGCAAGCCAATCGCGCGGCAGTGCTGGAACGCTGGGGCGCGCCGCAAAACGATCCGATGTGCCGTGACGGACGGATGATGATCGCCGGTCTGCGTTTTGGCCTGACCTTCGTCGGCATTCAACCGGCGCGCGGTTATCAGGTCGATCCGAGTGCGGTGTACCACGACCCGGATCTGGTGCCGCCGCACGGCTATCTGGCGTTCTATTTCTGGCTGCGCAACACCTACGGTGCGCACGCGGTGATTCACGTCGGCAAGCACGGCAACCTCGAATGGCTGCCGGGTAAGGGCGTCGGCCTTTCGGAAAATTGCTGGCCCGACGCATTGCTCGGGCCGCTGCCGAACATTTATCCGTTTATCGTCAACGACCCGGGCGAGGGCGCCCAGGCCAAGCGGCGCACGCAAGCGGTGATCATCGACCACTTGATGCCGCCGCTGACCCGCGCCGAAACCTACGGCCCGCTGCGCAATCTGGAATTGCTGGCCGACGAATATTACGAGGCGCAACTGCTCGATCCGCGTCGCGCCCGCGAGCTGCAGCGCGACATTCTGCAACTGGTGCGCGAAACGCAGATCGACCGCGAACTGCAATTCGACGCCGGTCTGGACAGCGACGCCGACGCAGCGATCTGGCTGCCGCGTCTGGACACCTACCTCTGTGACCTGAAGGAATCGCAGATCCGCGATGGCCTGCACATATTCGGCGAGTCGCCGACCGGACGTTTGCGCATCGACACGCTACTGGCGTTACTGCGTATCCCGCGTGGCGACGGCAAGGGTGCGCAGTCGAGTCTGCTGCGGGCGTTGGCCAAGGCGTTTGAGTTGGGCTTTGATCCGCTGGATTGTGTGCTTGCCGATCCGTGGAGCGGCCCGCGTCCGCCAGAGCTGCAAAGCGTCAGCGACGAAATCTGGCGAACTGCCGGCGATACCCGCGAACGCCTTGAGCTATTCGCCACCCAACTGATCTCCCAAACAGTGCACGCCCCTTGTAGGAGTGAGCCTGCTCGCGATAGCGGTGTGTTATTCAACACTGAATTGCCTGACCTGACGCCATCGCGAGCAGGCTCACTCCTACAGGAACCGAGGGGGGCTGAAGTGAGGGCAATCATTGAAAACCTGCGCGAAGTCGTCGCCCCACGCCTCGACGCCTGCGGCCCCGCCGAAATGCACGGTCTGCTCGACGCCCTCAACGGCCGCTTCGTCCCCGCCGGCCCAAGTGGCGCGCCCAGTCGTGGTCGTCTCGACGTGTTGCCCACCGGGCGCAACTTCTATTCGGTGGACGTACGTAATCTGCCGACCACCACCGCGTGGCGCATCGGATTCCAGTCCGCCACGCTGATTCTCGAGCGGCACCTGCAAGATCACGGCGATCACCTGCGCCAGCTCGGTTTATCGGTGTGGGGCACGGCGACCATGCGCACCGGCGGTGACGACATCGCGCAGGCCATGGCGCTGATGGGCGTGCGTCCGGTGTGGGCCACCGGCAGTCAGCGCGTCGATGATTTCGAGATTCTGCCGCTGAGCCTGCTCGATCGGCCACGGGTCGATGTCACGCTGCGGGTCTCGGGCTTCTTCCGCGATGCCTTTGCCAACCTGATTCGTCTGTTCGACGCTGCCGTGCAAGCGGTGGCGGCGCTGGACGAACCGGATGACCTCAACCCGCTGGCGGCGAAGGTGCGTGCCGAGCGCGAGGCGCTGTTGCAATCGGGGCTGGATGCCGACGCGGCGCGGCGTCAGGCCGGCTGGCGGATCTTCGGCGCCAAACCCGGTGCCTATGGCGCAGGCGTACAGGGCGCGATCGACAGTCGCTTGTGGCAGAGTCGCGAGGATCTGGCCGAGGTCTATCTGAATTGGGGCGCTTACGCTTACGGCGGGGCGGACGAGGGCACCGCCGCTCGTGAACAGTTCGTCCAGCGTCTGAGTCAGGTGCAAGCGGTGCTACAGAACCAGGACAATCGCGAGCACGATTTGCTCGATTCCAACGACTATTACCAGTTTCAGGGCGGCATGCTCGCGGCGGTGGAAACCCTGCGCGGCGAAGCGGCGGCGAGTTATCACGGTGATCACAGCCAGCCGGATCTGCCGAGAATCCGTACCCTGAAAGAAGAACTGAACCGGGTGATCCGCTCGCGGGCGGCTAATCCGAAATGGATCGACGGGGTCAAGCGTCACGGCTATAAAGGCGCGTTCGAACTGGCGGCGACAGTCGATAACCTGTTCGCTTTCGACGCCACCACGCAACTGATCGACGATCATCAGTACGCGTTGCTGGCGGAAGCCTATCTGCTCGATCCGGCGACCCGCGATTTTGTCCGCGAGCACAATCCGCATGCCCTGCGCGACATGACCGAGCGGATGCTGGAAGCGCAGCAGCGCGGGATGTGGCAGGAACCCGGCGTGTATAAAGAAGCCTTGGAAAACCTGCTACTGGATATAGAAGAAGACACCTGACACACCACAACATTTTGTAGGAGTGAGCCTGCTCGCGATAGCGGTGTATCAGCCAACCTATTTGTCGCTGACCCACCACTATCGCGAGCAGGCTCACTCCTACATTGAAATGAATTCACACCGACCATGACCGAGTATTGAAGATGACCGACACCCCGCATTTCCCGCTCTCCGCCGTGGTCGGCGCCGATGACCTGAAACTCGCGCTGTGCCTCACCGCCATCGACCCGAAAATCGGTGGCGTGCTGATTGAGGGCCCGCGCGGCATGGCCAAATCGACCCTGGCCCGTGGCTTGGCCGATCTGCTCGCCAGCGGTCAATTCGTCACGCTGCCATTGGGTGCCACCGAAGAACGTCTGGTCGGCACCCTCGATCTCGACGCCGCGCTGAGTGACGGACGGGCGCAGTTTTCTCCCGGGGTTTTGGCCAAGGCTGACGGCGGTGTGCTGTACGTCGATGAGGTGAACCTGCTGCCCGATCATCTGGTGGATCTGCTGCTCGATGTGGCAGCCAGTGGCACCAACCTGATCGAGCGCGACGGTATTTCCCATCGGCATTCGGCGCGATTTGTATTGATCGGCACGATGAACCCGGAAGAGGGCGAACTGCGTCCGCAACTGCTTGACCGTTTCGGCCTGAACGTCGCTCTCAGCGGCCACACCGCGCCAAACGAACGCGGGCAGATCATCCGCCGCCGCCTGGATTTCGACAGCGATCCACAGGCGTTCTGCGCGCAGTGGGAAGCCCGGCAGCAAGCGCTGCGCGAACGCTGTGAACAGGCGCGCATCGCCTTGGCGAGCATTGCGCTGGACGACGACGCGTTGGCAAACATCACCGAGCGTTGTTTTGCGGCGGGCGTCGATGGCTTGCGTGCCGATCTGGTCTGGCTGCGGGCGGCCCGTGCGCACGCGGCATGGCGCGGCGCGGCAGCGATTGCCGAGCAGGACATCGATGCTGTGGCGGAATTTGCCCTGCGGCATCGGCGTCGCGAACCTTCTTCGTCGAGTCCGCAATCGCCCGCGCAGAGCCCGGCCAAATCCCAGGCTGAACCAGGCGAGGGGCAGGGGCAGTGGGGTGATATGCCCGCCCCGGCACTGGCCACTGGCGCTCGCCGCGAAGTGCCGAGCTGGCCAAAAAAGTAACCGGCATTCGTCCCCGATCCGACGCGGGGGCGAATGCCAGACCCCGCGCCGGACGCCTCGACCAGGGACGCCAGGGTAAGCGCCACGCCGCGCGCAGCGGCCTGGTGAACTGGCCGGGTACGTTGCTTAACGGTCGGCCGCAGACCCGCGCCGATTTGCAGTTCCAGCTGCGCACTCGTTCTGCCCATGAATTGTGGCTGGTGATCGTCGACGCCTCGGCATCGACGCGTCGGCATCAGGCGCTGAGCGATGCCAAGGGCCTGCTCGCGCAATTGTTCGATGATGCTTATCGGCAGCGCGCGCGACTTGCCTTGCTGACCGCCAGCGGCAGCGCGCCAAAATGGCAGGTGCAAGGTCTGAAGGCATCGAGTGGCTTACGCACCTGGCTGGAGGCGTTGGGGGCGGGCGGCGGCACGCCGTTGGTGGCGGCGTTGACGCAGGCACAGCAATGGCTGGTGCAGCGACAAAAGCGCTTCCCGGCCGAGCAGCAGCGCTTGCTGGTGGTCACGGATGGGCGTTTGAAAGCCTTACCGTCGATGCCGCCGCTGGAGTGTCCGGGATTGTTGATCGACATTGAGCGCGGGCCCATCCGATTGGCACGGGCGCGGGAATTAGCGGCGGCGCTGAGTGCGGAATATCGGCATATCGATGATGTGTGAAGTCTGAGCGGGCCTCTTCGCGAGCAGGCTCGCTCCCACAAGGAATGTGAACGCTGCTTTACCTGTGGGAGCGAGCTTGCTCGCGAAGAGGCCACCTCGGTTCAAACGGATATCATCAAAACTTGCAGCGCTGCTCTATGCTCCACCCCAGCCCAATCACAAGGAGTGAATCATGCGGGTACTGGTCGCCAATCCTCAGGACGATTTTCGCGTCAAAGCCTACGCCGGCACCAACGGCGTGTTGCTCGCCATGGACCTCGCCGAGCCCCGACGCAAAGGCCTGCTCGGCTTCGCCATCGAGAAGCAGCAGGGTGACAAGCCGTGGTTGTTCCTGTTCAACAGCCTGACGTTTCCCGGCAAGGCTCACACTTTCCCCCAGTATCACGCCACGCCCAGCGATAAGGCCCCTTTGCAGAAATTCCGCTGGGCCGATTACGCGGTGGATCCGGGGACAACAATGCACTATCGCGTGCATCTGGCCTACGGCACGGCGGATGCACCGCTACTGGGCGAATCACTGGAGCTGAGCATCACCAGTGACGATGGTCATCCGGCCAACCAAAGCGTGATCTTCAACCGCGCGGTGGCCGCCAGTCAGGCCTTCCAGCGCAAATTTCCCGACCTCGACGCGCAGATCAGCGCCAACAAGAACCTGCCCATCGAAGCCTGGCCCGACGCGGCGCGCCTGTGGCTGGAGAACGGGCTGCTGGAGCGATTACTGGGCTTTATCGAACGTGCGGTGGACGCGCAGTGGGCGCTGGACATCGCGATCTACGAGTATCAGTTGCAGGCGATCATCGACGCTGTAAATGCGGCATTTGCCCGTGGGGTTCAGGTGCGCGTGCTGTATCACGCGCAACCTGATGATCCCGATACCACCCTGAACGAAACGAACCTTGCCAAATTGCCGATGGCGAACAAGCGCGGCCGGGTCACCCATAACATCTTTCACGACAAATTCATTGTTCTCAGCCGCGTCGATGGCGCTGGTCAACGGCAACCGCAGGCGGTGCTGTGCGGTAGCACCAATTTCACCGCCAATGGCGTGTATCGCCAGGCAAACGTGGTGCATACGCTCGACGACGTGACGATTGCCGCGCGGTATTTGCGAGTGTTCGAAGAGGTCTGGGCCAACCCCGCCGACGTCGCTGCGACGCGCAACTGGATCACCGAACACAACCCGATGGACCCGACACAGGCGCTGTTCGCCGGGTTCTCGCCACGCAGCGGTGGTGGCGATTTGCGTGAGTTTGTCGAGATCATCGAGGCGGCCAGGAAGGACGTGCTGTTCGTCACCGCGTTCACCTTGCCGGACGCGATCCTCAACGCGCTGCTCGGCAAACCGCACGACGACATCCTGCGTTACGGCCTGCAAAATACCGCGAGCAGCATCACCGGATTTCATGCCGACCGCACCGCCGAATTCGCTGCCACAGCATTACTCAACACCGGGCTGGAAGGCTGGCTGAAAGAAAACATGAAAGGCCAGAAGGGCAACCTGCTGGTGCACACCAAAGCGGTCGTCACCGACTTCACCACCGATGCGCCGACCATCATCAGCGGCAGCCACAACCTCAGCACCTCGGCCAGCAACGGCAATGACGAAAATTACCTGATCATTCGCGGCGATACTGATCTGGCGGATCGCTATGGCCTGGAATTGCTGCGGTTTTATGAGCATTACCGCTTTCGCTATTTTGCGAAAAAACTCGAGCTCAAGCAGGTGAGTCCGCTGGCGGTGGATGACAGCTGGACCCACGATTATTACGTGGAGGGGGATTTGCGCCAGCTGTCGCGGTTGCGCTTTGCCGGACGATGACAGCCACTGTAGGAGCCGCCGAAGGCTGCGATCTTTTGATCTTGACCTTGAAAAAACAAAGTCAAAAGATCGCAGCCTGCGGCAGCTCCTACAGGGGGCAGTGGGCTGTTGATACAGATTTTGAAATGATTTGCCGCTGTAGAAAATGTGCCTTGAGCCTGTACGCTCCAAGGCCATTTTTCATTCAGGATTTGCATGAACACCCTCTTGGAGCCTCCCAGTCGTACCTTCTCCACGCGCCATGGCGCGGTCTTGACGTACTCGCAGTATCCGGTTTTCCGACTCCCGTCTATCGTTGACAACGCGGCTTCAGAGCCTTCGCGTTGCACTTTGCCGTGTCCGGCAGCCTGAATTCACTGAAGAGAGATCGAGACATTTTATGGAATGGTTAGCGGATCCCACGGCCTGGTTAGGCTTGTTGACTTTGATCGTGCTGGAACTGGTGCTGGGTATCGACAACCTGGTGTTCATCGCGATCCTGGCAGACAAACTGCCGCCGCATCAGCGCGATCGTGCGCGGATCATCGGCCTGTCGCTGGCGCTGATCATGCGCCTGGGCCTGTTGGCGAGTATTTCCTGGCTGGTGACCCTCACGCAGCCGTTGTTCGAGGTGTTCGGCAAGAGCTTCTCCGGTCGTGACCTGATCATGCTGTTCGGTGGTGTGTTCCTGCTGTTCAAGGCGACGATGGAGTTGCACGAACGACTCGAAGGCCACGTCGGCCAGCGTTCGACCAACGCCGCTTACGCGCTGTTCTGGCCAATCGTCGCGCAGATCGTGGTGCTCGACGCGGTGTTCTCGCTGGACGCGGTAATCACCGCAGTCGGCATGGTCGATGAACTGGCGGTGATGATGATCGCGGTGATCATTTCCATCGGCCTGATGATCGTCGCCAGCAAGCCGCTGACCCGCTTCGTCAATGCGCACCCGACGGTGATCATGCTGTGTCTGGGCTTCCTGATGATGATCGGTTTCGCCCTGACGGCCGAAGGCCTGGGTTTCCACATCCCGAAAGGCTATCTGTATGCGGCGATTGGTTTCTCGATCCTGATCGAGGTGTTCAACCAGATCGCCCGGGCCCGACGCAAACGTTCGATGCAAGGCTTGCGTCCCATACGTGAGCGCACGGCCCACGCGGTAATGCGTCTGCTGGGCGGGCGCAAGCTGGAGGCGGAGGAGGTCGGCGAGGAAATTTCCGATCTGCTGGATGACGGCGAATCCCCGAGTGCGGAGCTGTTCGATCGCCGCGAGCGAGTGATGATCAGTGGTGTGCTGCAACTGGCCGAGAGGCCGATTCGGAACCTGATGACCGTACGTGCCGATGTCGACACCATCGATCTGGCCGACGACGTCGAAACGATTCGCACAAAATTGATGCACTCGTCGTATTCACGTCTGCCGCTGATTCGCCACGGCGCGGTGGATGAGCCGCTGGGCTTCGTGCACAAGAAGGAACTGCTCAAGGAATACCTGGCCGGTACCGAGCCGAATCTGGAGCACCTGGCGCGCAAGACCATCAACCTGCTCGACAGCTATTCGATCCTTAATGCGCTGGAACAGATGCGCGCGGCGTCGACCCACATCGCCTTCGTGGTCAACGAATTTGGTGACTTCGTCGGCGTGTTGACCATGACCGACATCCTCGAATCGATTGCCGGCGAACTGCCCGATGCCAGCGAAATCGAAGGCCCGGACGTGATCGAGGAGCAGGGCGGGTTCGTCGTCAGCGGCGCACTGAACCTGACCCGTGTTCGCCAGCGCACCGGATTTGGCGCCGAACCGACCGAGGACTATCAGACCCTGGCCGGACTGGTGATGAGCCTGCTGGATCGCTTGCCGATGAAGGGCGACCGGCTGCAGTACGAAGGCTGGCAAATGACCGTGGTGGCCGTGGAAGAGCGACGGGTGACGCGGGTGTTATTGGTGCGTGAAATCGTGTAATCCTTGGGCGCTCCTTTCGCGAGCAGGCTCGCTCCCACTGTGGAATGTGTTCCAGAGTGGGAGCGAGCCTGCTCGCGAATGCAATCTGTCCTGCGCCACAAAATCACTGATGAAAAGTGAAGCGATCCTTGCCCGTATGCTTTGACTCATACAACGCGTCATCCGCCTTGATCAACGCCTGATTAAGTGTGTCGCCATCTTCCACCCGAGCCACACCCATGCTGATCGTGACCGGGTGCTGTGTCGGTTGCTCGCGAACCACCCGGCACAACTCGCCAGCCAGCGCCTCGACATCCTCGCGGCGCACACCCGTCAGGTAAATCGCAAACTCTTCGCCGCCCAGACGTGCGAAATCGTGGTGCACCATTACTGTCTTGATATCGGCTGCCACGCGTTTCAGCACTTCATCACCGATGTCGTGACCGTACACATCATTCACTTTCTTGAAGTTGTCGATATCGATCATCGCCAGGTAATGGTTGTGCGCACGAGGCACCGCTTGCAGGTGTTTTTGCGCGACGGTCATGAACGATCGACGGTTGGGGATTTCGGTCAGCGTGTCGTTATAGGCCTGATCCAGCAGCAGCCGGGACATGATGTAATTGTAGAGCTTGGCCTCACGCAATTTGAGAAAGGTGTAGATTGTCAACGAGCAGAGAAACACGCTGTAGCAAGCAGTCATCACGCCACGCAGCTCAATCAGGGTAGTGGGGGTGTTGATGAACGGGTTGAGGACTAGCCAGATGATCACCTGCGTCGCAAAGAATGCCCAGCGACTCAATGGCAGCACCGAGACGCTATACAGCATGCTGGCCGCAGCGAGCACCAGCCAGGAGCTATGAACGGCAGGCGGGATACCGGTGACAATCAATCGCACGCCCACGGTAAGGCCGAGTACGAACAGCAGCGTGATCACGTCAAAATGCCGGGCCTTGCGGGTGAAGCCCAGCACCACAGTCAGCGTTGCAAAGAACGTGACGAAGGCCATCGAGCGCCAGGTGAAGCCTTGTTCACCGAGAAAACTGACGACCAGATCGAACACCAGCCAGATGGCAATACTGGCGGCGTAGATCAGCAGGCTGAACGTGTGCAGCCGTTCGAATTCATGCTGGATGAACTCGGCCCGCAACTCGGCGGGCGCGGTTTTTTTCAGTACCTGCTCTTCAATGAGTTTGTACATTGCTGCTTTGCTGTTTGCGCTGGTTGTCGAGGATCACCCGGCCCCATGGGCGGTAACGAAGGGAAAATACCGCGCTGGCGTGGCAGCCTGTGGAAGTCGCATCGGGCGACGCAGGTTCGGCACGAAAGGCCTGTCCCTCGGCACTGACCTGCCGAAATGCCTCGCGCACGATGCCCACGGAGCAGGGCAGTGCGCTGGCATAGCCGCTGCGTACCACCGGTGACAGTTTCTTGGTACCGGCGCCATCCTGCCACCACACCTGAATCCCGGCGGCGCTCAGTTCGCCCAGCCATTGCCCGTTCACCCCCGGCGCGAGTTTGCCGGCGCTGAATGCACTGATGTGCAACGGCGCATCGAGCTTGCTGGCGAAATCCTTGAGCTGGCGTTGCAATGTGGCTCGGCGATCGGTCGCCAGGAAGTGCAAGTCGTCCAGCTCCAGTGGCAGATACCAGCCACTGACCGGCAGCTTCCAGTCCTTGCGCAATTTTTGCTGTTGCGCCAATGACTGGCCCAACTGTGCCTGCCAGTAGGTGCCGAGGCCAGCACTGTCGAGCTCGTCGATGCGCTGGTAGTAGCCCGGATCCATCTTCAACCCGAGCACCAGTTGCAAGCCTTGTTGTTGCGCCAGCTTCAGGCTGTTGGCCAGCCAGCCACTGGCACCGCCAAAGTCCGAATCACCATAGGCTGTCCACTGCACGATCACGCTGCGGGCACCCTGACGCGCCGTGTCTCGCCAGATTTGCTGCCACTGAGCCTGACTGAGGCTGGCATCGACATTCAGCGGTTGGTAAAACACGCGCTCGTCGGCACGCACAAAGACTGCGCCAAGCAGCAGAAAGAAAAACATCATCCAGCGCGCCATCAGAAATTCCACTCCACGCCCAGCAACACACCGTTGCCACCGTCATACAGATTGCCGCCCAGCGATTGCTGGTACTCGGTGCGCACCGTCAGTTTCGAGCGGTAAGCGTTGTAGCGATCATCGTCATACCACCACTGCCAGCGCAGGCCGACCCCGGTGCGCAGATCCTGACGCCAGTCGTTGCTCGGGTCCTGACTGGCGAATTCGAGAAAGCCATACGGCATGATCGTCTGTGCGGCGTTGGACGGCAGCTTCCACGCATGCCCTTGCTGGAAACGCGACAGCCACTGGTGATCGCCAGCCTTGGTCCACCACGCGGCATCCAGGTATAGAAAACGCTCATCCCAGTCGCTTTCATCGACGCGCCAGTCGTTGCGGTACTGGCCCTGATCGAGGAACGAAGCTGTGGCGCGCAACAGGTAGTCGGTGGTGGTGTGGCCGTCCTGGCGATGATCGTCGAGCTGATCCGAGAGCTTGTGCGGATTGATCATCTGCCCAAGGCTCAGGCCGTGATTGTCCTGCTCATCAAACTGGCTCTGTTTGTAGATTTCAGCGTAGAGGTTGATGTTTTGCGTACCCCAAGGCTTGTAGCGCAGACCGACGCCCGCCGCAGCGGATTCAGCGTAGCTGGAGCGACTCTGACCACCGAGCAGAACCCGCCCGTAGACTGACAGCGTGCTGCCCGCGCGGCTCGGTTCTTCGCCCAGCGCGTGGTCCCACATCGCCACTTGCACGTTCTGCGAGCTGGCACTGCGGCGTGTACCTTTGCTGTTGTCGTCGCGCAGGAAATCGTTGGTCGATACCCCCGCAGGCGACCAGGTGCTGGCGAGGGTGAAGCTGTCACGACGCGACAGGGTTTCGTGGGCGCGACGCTGGCGGTAGCGCCGGGATTCCATGCTGCCGTCTTCGTCGTCGGCGGCCACAGGATTCTGCTCCAGATCAATGACCCGACGCAGTTCCTTGCGTGCCGAGGCGCTGTCTTCGACTTCGTCATAGCGCCAGGCAAGGGTTTCGCCAAGACGGTAATCCTCGGGGAAGTCCCGAGTGGCATGCTGCAGGTACGGAATCGCCCGGGCGCGTTCTTCGCGAGTCGGCGCGCCGGACAGGCGCATACCGTAATCGGCGCGGTAACGCGGGTTGTTCGGTTCGCGGCGTACCGCTTCCGCCAGCCACGCATTGCTTTGCGCCAGGTCGCCGGCCTTTTGTGCGGTGACGGACGCGGCATAGAAGTGCCCGGCATCCGGCGCTTGCTGCAACGCCTGACGCTGGCGCTGCAAGGCCTGGGCGTGGTCGCCTCGGGCATCGGCAATCGCTGCGCCGAGTGCCCATTCGTTGGCACCACGAGTCCTGCTTTGTTGCCAGTAACCCTCGGCAGCCTGGCTGTCACCGGCATTCAGCGCGCTACGGCTGGCGGTCAGACGGGCGTTGTCGCTGAGTTCGGCGGCGGGAATGCTGCGCCATATCGCCAAGGCGCTTGCGGAGTCGCCCGCAGCTTCCAGCGCGTAGGCCAGCGGCAAACGGCTGCTGCGGTCACCGAGTTTTTCCGCCTGCTGGTAATAAACCACCGCTTCACCGGGGCGATCCGGCATGGCGCAGCGGCCGAGGGCACGATAATCGCCAGCGGCTTGCGGGTGATTGCCAAGTGCTTGCTGCACGGCATCGCACTGACCGTTTTCCGCCAGTTGCGCAAGCAATTGGCCGCGAGTGGCACCGTCGATATGACGGATCAGTGATGCCATCCGCTGCTGTTGTGCGGGTGTGGTCTCTTTGGATGATGCGTAGATTCCGGCCAGACGTTGCAGCGCGTTGCCCGGCAGGCGTCCACTGAAGCGGTCATAAGCGTCTTCCAGCAACTGTTGCGCGTGGGCACGATCACCGCTGTCGAGTGCGAGGAAACTGGCCTGGTTCAGCGACACCAGATCGCCGGTCTGACGGTAGTGGTATTCCCACAGTGTTTGTTCCTCGGTGCGGCGCCCCATGGTTTGGGCGAGTAGTGCGCGGCGTTTGACCACTGCCGGGGTCTGTTGCTGCCCGGCGAGCCAGACCATGACCTTGCTGCTCTGGCCCTGTTCCTGCCAGACATCGAGCAGTTGCGCCTGTCGCCGGTTCTCCCACGGTTGCGGCAGGGTTGTACTTTGCAGCAGATCGGTGGCTTGCAGGCGCTGGGCGAGCACCAGCCATGCTTGTGGATCATCGCTTGGCTGGCAACTGCGCAATTGTGTCAGTGCTGCTTCCGGGTCGTGACGCGACAACCAGTCGACGGTTTCCAGACAGGGGCGCTGCAGGTCGTTGCTCAGGCGTTGAACGCTTGGCACATCGTCGGTCTGGCGTGCCAGTTCCCACAGCCGCTGGCGTTGCGCCGGATCCGCCAGGTCTTCGGCAGGCAGTGACTGCAGCCAGCGCTGCGCCTGTTGATCGTGGCCCATGGCGATGGCGCGATCGACCATCGCCAGACGCACCTTGCGCGCGGCTGCAGCACTTGGGGCCTGTTGCAGCAGTTGTTGCAGCGGTTTTTCGTCCAGTCGCTGCACATATGCGTTGGCCAGACGTTGCCAACCCTCGACATCCAGTTGCTTGCGCGCCGCGAGCGGCGCCAGTTGCTCGATGGTGCCGCTCCAGTCGCGCAGTTGCTCGGACCAGTTGGCGCGGGCCAGACGCAAAATGTTGTCGTCGCCCTTGGGCGCCAGTTGCGCCAGCCAGTCGTAGGCCTTGGCCGCGCCGCCGAATTTGGCCAGGCTCAGGCTGTAGGCCTGCCACAGGCGCACGCGGTCATTGAGGTCGCTGGTCGCCATCCATCGTTCGACCTGAGTGCTGCTCGGCGGATCCTGTTCGATCCAGGTCAGACGCAAGTCCAGCGTCGCTTCGCTGTCATTGGCCGGCAAGGCTTCGACGGCGTCCTTGTAACGCCGCTGTTTAGCCAGCGATTCCACCAGCAACGCCCGCGCTTCGTCGTTCTTCGGAACCTTTTCCAGCAGGTGGCGCATCAGCCGTTCGACTTCTTTCCAGTTGTCTTTTTTGGCTTCGCGGTAGCTGCGATCCATGTAGGGATAGCTGCGGAACTGTTCAAAGTCGCTCAGCGGCGCGGCGTGCAGCGGGTAGGCGCTGCTCAGGCCGAGCAACAGGCCACCCATTAACAAAGTGTGGCGATGGACAGGTTTCATGCGACCTCCCGGACGATGCGGTAAGCCGCTTGTTGTTCACTGGCCTGATCGGCCAGGGCTTGCTGGAGCACTTGCTCAGTGATCATGCCGCGGGAAATCAGATGTTCGCCGAGGGACATCTTGTCCGCGTCGAAGTCGATCAGCGCCTGATTGAACAGGGTCGGAGGCACCATGCCGCGCACCTGCAATAGATTACCGAGCAACACCTGATGGCGGCTGACACGTTCCAGCAGGGCTTCGTCGTCCTGATGGCGCTCAAGCACTTGCAGCATGTGACGCACTTCCTCATTTTGCCGGGGGCTGGCGTACCAGTAGCGAATCCCCAACGTCACGCGACCCTGTGGTGCCAGGCGACAGCGCACTGGGCGTTTCAACTGGCGACTGATTGCGCCGAGCGAAACCTGGCTGACGGGGCCTTCGGAGGCCAGCACCAGAGTCTCGCCTTCCTCGGCGACCGGCAGCACGCCGTAGTGGCTCGCAACCCGGCGCGGTACGGCGTCGATCAGGCGCGGGTCGAGCTTGAATGGATTGAGCGGGGCCCATTCCAGCTCCAGTTGTTCGGCCAGTTCCTGTACCAGTTGGGTGCTGTTGATGTAGTCACGCAACAGCAGCTCGCGGCCCAGACGGCGACGCACTGGACTGGTGATCGCGGCGTCCAGTTGTTCTTCATTGAGCAGGCCTTTTTCCACCAGTCGATGGCCCAGCGGCGTGCGTTGGGCCTTGGTCAATGCCGGAAATTCGTGGGTTGTCTTGTCCCAGGCTACGCGCCGCGAATCGCCCATCTCCATGACCTGACGCAATGCGCGCAGGTTGGCGAAGAAATTGACGAAGTTGCTCCACATCATCCGCGGTGCCGAGAGCAGGCCCTCGACCAGCCCGTAATAACGGGTAACGAACCAACCGCGCTGAAACAGCCGGTTGAGCAGCATGAAGCCGTTGAGCCAGAGCAATACCGAGAGCAGCGAGCTGTCGGAGAGAATCGATGGATAGCGCCACGAGTCGGGCGAAATCACCGTAATCAGCCACATCGCGATCAGCACCACGAACAGCAGGTTGACCAGAAAACTCAACATGTAGGCGATCAGCCCGCGACGGTCACGCCACAGGAAGTAGTTGAGCAGGCCCTTGCGGCTCCAGCCGAGGTTCTTGGTGCCCTGAAAGACGATGCCGACGATCCAGCGCGATTTCTGCCGAATGGCGTGTTGCAGGTCGCGAGGAAAATGCTCGCGCACGCAGATCACCTGGGAGAACTCGCGGTTCATCCCCAGCACCCATGGTTGGTCCAGTGCCAGTTTCGGATCGCTGACCGAATAACGGGCAAAGATGCACTTCATGCCTTTTTGCTTGAGGCGGAAACCGATGTCGTAGTCCTCGGTGAGACTCTGCACATCGAAGGCGATGCCGTCGCCGTCTTCAAGCAGGGCGCTGATCGCCTTGCGACTGAAACAGGTGCCGACCCCGGCGCTCGGCACCTGGCCGGTCAGCGCTTCGCGCACGATGACATCCTTGCCGTGGTTCTCGGCGAACTCGTCGACATAGTGTCCGGCGGTAAAACCTTTCCATTCTGGGGCGTAGGGGTAAACCGGGATCTGAATCAGGTCCTTGTTCGGCAGCAGATAGTTGAACAGGCGCAATTCCATCGGCGAAATCACGTCTTCGGCATCGTGCAGGATGAAGCCGGCGAACTGGATCTTCGCCTCGTTTTCAAAGCGCAGGATCGCGTCAATGATGTTGTTCAGGCAGTCGGCCTTGCTGGTCGGGCCGGGGCGGGCGCAGACCACTTTGTGCACGTTGGGGTAGTGCTGGCAGACCGCGTCGACGTCGGCCTGGGTTTCGGCGTCGTTGGGGTAGGTGCCAACGAAAATCTGATAATTCTCGTAATCGATGGTCGAGGCGGCCAGACGTGCCATTTCGCCGACCACACCGACTTCATTCCACGCCGGCACCATGATTGCCAGGGGCTTTTCGGGAATGGTATAGAGCCGCTCTTCGTCGGCGCGCTCGAATTTTTCGTAGATCCGCCAGCGCCGGATCAGCTTGCGGAACCAGTAGACCAGGTCGATGAACAGGTCATCCAGACCAAGGATGAACATCAACAGGGCGAGGCCAATCGCCACATATTTGAGAGCAAACAGCACATACGCAAAGAAGTCGACCCAACCCAGACTCATACGTCGGTACCCGCTGCCGAGAGAGCGCTCAGCCAGGCGTGGAGGCGGGTGGCAATCAGTTCACTGGCGTGGCCGTCGCCATAAGGAAAGTGCACGCGGCTCATGCGGGTGTAGGTGTCCTCGTCGTCCAGCAGTTGGCTGGCCTCCTTGACGATACGGGACTTGTCGGTTCCCACCAGCAGCATGGTGCCGCTTTCAAGCACCGACGGCCGTTCGGTCACATCGCGTAGCACCAGCAACGGTTTGCCGATGGCTGGCGCTTCTTCCTGCACACCACCGGAATCGGTGAGGATGAAATGCGCCCGACCCATCAACCAGACAAAGTTCGGGTAGTCCTGCGGGGCGATCAGGTAAATGTTGGGTTTGTCCGAGAGCGTGCCATACACCACCTCTTGCACCAGCGGGTTGAGGTGTACCGGGTAGACGAACTGGACGTCCGGGTAACGCTCGGCGAGTTCGGCCAGCGCCTGACAGATGTTGCGAAAGCCATCTCCGATGTTTTCCCGGCGATGGCTGGTGATCAGGATCATCCGGCGTTCATCATCGAGTACAGCCAGCGGCGAGTCGGCGGCGGGCTGCCAGTGGGTTTGTTGCTGGTGATCGCGCATCCACAGCAAGGCATCGATCACGGTATTGCCGGTGATCTCGATGTTGTCCTCGGGCACGCCTTCGCGCAGCAGATTGGCGGCTGTCTTTGAGGTCGGCGGGAAATGCAGGTCGGCGATCACTCCGGTCAGGCGCCGGTTGGCCTCTTCCGGCCAGGGGGCGCGCAGGTTGCCGGTACGCAGGCCTGCTTCGACGTGGCCGATCGGTAATTGGCGATTGAACGCGGCGAGGGCGGCGATGAAGCTGGTGGTGGTGTCGCCGTGCACCAGCACGATGTCCGGCTTGATGCGTTCGTAGGCTTGGTCGAGTTGTCCGAGCAGGTTCTGCGAGAGGCCGTTGATGGTTTGGCCTTGGGTCATCACTTGCAGGTCTTCGTCGACCGTCAGTTCAAAGGCGTCGAGCACTTGGGTGAGCATCTCCCGATGCTGGCCGGTGGAACAGATGTTCAGTTGGATGTCAGGCCACTGACGCAGAACCCGGGCCAGCGGGGCCATTTTAATGGCCTCCGGACGAGTACCGAAAACCATCATGACTTTGAAAGACATTGACCCCTCCTGGGACATGGCAACGATGGGCGCTGACGCCGCGAGCGTGTGTTCTCTTGCTGAGAAATAAAGAAAAGCAGCCGGATGGGAGCTTGTCCAATCCGGCCGGAGGCTTGTGTGTTACCGATGATTTGGAACGAAAGTGCCTTCGATTGAATTGCACTTAGGTGGCACTTTCAGCAAAAGTTCCGCTGACGTTGGCGAGGGAGGGTGCAGAGGGTACGCAGGGTATGACGCAGCCAGAGCAGATCATGCTGTGGCTGGCGGGCGAGGGCCGGCGCTTTTGTTCTGCCGATGTGTCGGGCGAAATCTTCACTTAATGTTTCTGCCGTGCCGATGCCCTTGAGCTTCTTCATGAGTTTGCCGTTCTTGTAGAACAGCACGGTCGGCGTGCCGGTGACCAGCGGATGGCGCGGCGACTCGCGGGTATTGAGCATGTAGATGTTCGCCCGCAGCCGATACGGCTCGGCCACCTCGCGAAACACCGGCCCGGCCCATTCGCAGGCGGGGCAGTGCTCATTGGCGAAATACAGGATCACCGGGCGCCAGGTTTTCAGGGCTTTGCGGTAAACCGGGGCCAAGCGGGAAGAAGAGGTCATCGTGCTCACTGTTATCTCCTTTTCAGTGACCATCCGAGAACGATTCGAAAGTTAAGAGCAGAAACCAAAGCGTGTCTACTGTCAGACCTGACAGGTGTGCGAATACTCTTCTGAGCGTTGAATGAATGGGCTGCTTCCTGAGCGCATTGATTCCCAATGACGCACGGAGGTGTTCGACTCAATGACAGGACTTGCAAACATGAGTGCAGAAAATCTGATTCTCAATGGTGATTTTTCTCAAGGCGAAAAGCACTGGGACATATATAAACCAATTCACAATCCAAAAGCGAAGGCCGAGTTCCGTGACGGTTATTGTCATGTAGAGTGGGGTGTCATGGTGAGCCAAACAGTGAAACTGGAAATCGGCAAGTACCGTCTGAGCTTTGAATCTCTTTTTCAAGAGGCTTCCGATAGCTACGTGAATCTGGCTCTGGAGATGACGGGTTACCGGCAAGAACTAACAATTCAGCGTGGGGGGGATTACTCGCACAACGCAATCGAGTTCGAGGTTACTAAAGTTGGAGATGGTGAAAAGGATTGGTTTTCGTTGGGGTTGAATGGGCACCAGGCCGGCGGGAAGTTTCGCAAGATCAAGCTCGTTCAGATTTCTTGACCCTTAACGACTGAAGCGCAGGGTAAGAAGCTGATTCTCACAGAAAAGAGCTCGTCGGGATCGGATTCAATCCAATCCGATCCGATCCGATCCCGGCAACACCGAAAGGGTGCTGAGTGCTCACCAAACGTGTCACCAATGCCCAACTTTGTTGCCAATCGTAGCGCTGGATTTCCATGCGTCCGCGTACCAAGGTGACCTCCAGAATGTAACCCGCTGATTCAAAGTACGTTTTTATTTATGAGATGGTCACTGCTTCCTGTGGCACACTTTCTGCTGTTTATTCCGTAGTAACAAACCGTGTTCCGGTATAGCGGAATAAACATCATCCTGGAGTGCTTGCCATGCATCGCTGTCCTTCGTTGTTCAAAGCGTGTGTTTTCGTTCTTGCGGCTTCGTCCGCTGTGGTGGGCATGGCCCAGGCAGCCGATAGCAAGCTCGACAGTGTTCTGGCCCGGGGCAAGCTGATTGTCGGCACCGGCAGCACCAATGCGCCGTGGCACTTTCAGGGTGCGGATGGCAAGTTGCAGGGCTTTGATATCGACATCGCCAGGATGGTGGCCAAGGGGTTGTTCAATGACCCAAGCAAAGTCGAGTTCGTCGTGCAGTCGTCCGACGCGCGAATTCCCAATCTGCTGACCGACAAGGTCGACATGAGCTGCCAGTTCATCACCGTCACTGCCAGCCGTGCGCAGCAAGTGGCGTTCACCCTGCCGTACTATCGCGAAGGCGTCGGCCTACTGCTGCCGGCCACCAGCAAGTACAAGGAAATCGAAGACCTGCAGGCCGCTGGCGACAGCGTCACCGTGGCCGTGCTGCAAAACGTCTACGCCGAAGAATTGGTGCATCAGGCGCTGCCCAAGGCCAAGGTCGATCAGTACGACAGCGTCGACCTGATGTATCAGGCGGTGAACTCCGGTCGCGCCGATGCCGCTGCTACCGATCAGTCGTCGGTCAAGTACCTGATGGTGCAGAACCCTGGCCGCTACCGCAGCCCGACCTACGCCTGGAGCCCACAGACCTACGCCTGCGCAGTCAAACGCGGCGATCAGGACTGGCTGAACTTCGTCAACACCACTCTGCATGAAGCCATGACCGGCGTTGAGTTCCCGACTTACGCGGCATCCTTCAAGCAATGGTTCGGTGTCGACCTGCCGTCGCCGGCCATCGGTTTCCCTGTCGAATTCAAATGATCCCGTGAGAGTGGGGCGCCTGTACGCGCCCCGCTCAAGGTACTGCTGACCATGAACTATCAGTTGAACTTTGCTGCCGTGTGGCGCGATTTCGACACCTTGCTGGCGGGGCTCGGTCTGGGTCTTGAACTGGCGCTGGTGTCGATCGCCATCGGCTGCGTGATCGGCCTGCTGATGGCGTTTGCCTTGCTGTCGAAGCATCGCGCCTTGCGGGTGCTGGCCTCGGTGTACGTCACGGTGGTGCGTAACACGCCGATTCTGGTGTTGATTCTGTTGATCTACTTTGCCTTGCCAAGCCTGGGCATTCGTCTGGACAAGATCCCGTCGTTCATCATCACGCTGTCGCTGTATGCCGGTGCTTATCTGACCGAAGTGTTCCGTGGCGGCTTGCTGAGCATTCCCAAAGGCCAGCGCGAGGCGGGGCTGGCGATCGGTCTCGGTGAATGGCAAGTCAAGGCCTACGTCACCGTGCCGGTGATGCTGCGCAACGTGCTGCCGGCGCTGTCGAACAACTTCATCTCGCTGTTCAAGGACACCTCGCTGGCCGCCGCGATTGCGGTGCCGGAGCTGACCTATTACGCGCGCAAGATCAACGTCGAGAGCTACCGGGTGATCGAAACCTGGCTGGTGACCACGGCGTTGTATGTCGCGGCCTGTTACCTCATTGCCATGCTGCTGCGTTACCTCGAGCAGCGTCTGGCGATCCGCCGATAGGAGGCTGCGATGTACGAATCTCCCAGTTGGTTGCATGAATTGTGGTTGGCACGCGAGACGTTGCTGCAAGGCTTCCTGACCAGTGTGCAGGTGTCGGCGCTGGCGATTCTGTTCGGCACGCTGCTCGGCGTCGTCACCGGTCTGGTGCTGACTTACGGCAAGTTCTGGATGCGCGCGCCGTTCCGCTTTTATGTCGACATTATTCGCGGCACGCCGGTGTTTGTACTGGTGCTGGCCTGCTTCTACATGGCGCCGGCGCTGGGCTGGCAGATCAGCGCGTTTCAGGCCGGTGCGCTGGGCCTGACGCTGTTCTGCGGCTCGCACGTTGCCGAGATTGTGCGCGGTGCCTTGCAGGCATTGCCACGTGGACAGATGGAAGCGAGCAAGGCGATCGGCCTGACGTTTTATCAATCCCTCGGTTACGTGCTGTTGCCCCAGGCGTTGCGGCAGATCCTGCCGACCTGGGTCAACTCGTCCACCGAAATCGTCAAGGCCTCGACCCTGCTCTCGGTGATCGGCGTCGCCGAATTGTTGCTCAGCACCCAACAGATCATCGCCCGGACCTTCATGACTCTGGAGTTCTACCTGTTCGCCGGTTTTCTGTTCTTCGTCATCAACTACGGCATCGAATTACTCGGCCGGCATATTGAAAAGCGGGTGGCCCTGCCATGACTCAAGCTCAAGTTTCCAAGGTTCAGAACGCTCAGCCGCTGCTGGACATCCGTGGCCTGCACAAGCAGTACGGCGCAGTCGAAGTGCTCAAGGGCGTCGACCTGAGCATGCAGCGTGGCAACGTCGTGACGCTGATCGGTTCCAGCGGTTCGGGCAAGACCACCTTGCTGCGCTGCGTGAACATGCTCGAAGAGTTTCAGGGCGGGCAGATCCTGCTCGACGGCGAGTCCATCGGCTATGACGAGGTTGGCGGTAAACGTGTGCGTCACGCCGAAAAAGTCATCGCCCGCCATCGCGCCATGACCGGCATGGCGTTCCAGCAATTCAACCTGTTCCCGCATCTGACCGCCTTGCAGAACGTCACCCTCGGTCTGCTCAAGGTAAAGAAAATGCACAAGGACCAAGCCGTGGTGCTGGCCGAAAAATGGCTGGAGCGGGTCGGCCTGCTGGAGCGGCGCAATCACTTTCCCGGGCAGTTGTCCGGTGGTCAGCAACAGCGTGTGGCGATTGCCCGGGCGATTGCGATGAACCCCAGCCTGATGCTGTTCGACGAAGTCACCTCGGCCCTCGATCCGGAGCTGGTCGGTGAAGTGTTGAACGTGATCAAGGGCCTGGCCGAAGACGGCATGACCATGTTGCTGGTGACCCACGAGATGCGTTTCGCCTTCGAGGTCTCGGACAAGATCGTGTTCATGAATCAGGGGCGGATCGAAGAGCAGGGGCCGCCCAAGGAACTGTTCGAACGCCCGCAATCACCGCGTCTGGCTGAGTTTCTCAAGAGCACGCGGTTCTAATTTTTGCTTTGTAATCAGGAGAAGTACCCATGAGCATTACTCGATACGGCACCGGCAGCACCGCCGCTGGCGGTCAGCCACGTCCCTTCGCGCGCGCCGTTGAAGCGGATGGCTGGCTGCACGTGTCCGGCCAGGTACCGGCGGTGGATGGCGAGATCATCGTTGGCGGCATCGTCGAGCAGACCCACCAGACCATGAAAAACCTGATCGCGATTCTCGAAGAGGCCGGTTATGGCCTGGAGGACGTGGTGCGCGCCGGCGTCTGGCTGGATGATCCACGGGATTTCAGCAGTTTCAACAAGGTTTTCGGCGAGTACTTCAAACCTGAACACGCCCCGGCACGGGCCTGTGTGCAGGCGAGCATGATGGTCGATTGCAAGGTCGAGATCGACTGTATTGCCTACAAGAAAAAGGCCTGATTGACGCCGGCTCTTGTAGGAGCTGCCGAAGGCTGCGATCTTTTGGCAATTTTGGATGCGCCACAAAGGCAAGATCAAAAGATCGCAGCCTGCGGCAGCTCCTACAGAGGCATTTTGAGTGAGTACTGACATGACCGAAGACACCATCAAACGCCGGGCCCGTGGTCTGGACCGGGCGTTCGATATCCTCGATTTCCTCAAGGAGATCGGCCAGCCGCTGCGTCCGAACGACATCGCCAATGGCATCGGCAGCCCGAAATCCACGGTCTACGAACTGGTGGCGTCGCTGCTGGAACGACGGATTCTGGAGCCGGTGGGCAAGGACGGTCACGTGTATCTTGGTCGCCAGCTGTACTTCCTCGGGCAGGCGCACCTGCGCCATTTCGACCTCAGCCGCGAGGCCGATCACGCCTTGCAGGAGATCGTCAGCCAGACCCGGGAAACCGCGCAGATGTGCCTGCTCAACGGGCGCAAATACACGGTGGCGCTGATGAAGGAGGGCGAGCGGCATTTCCGCATTTCGTCCGACATCGGCGAAAACGCGCCGATCCCGTGGACCGCGTCCGGACGCCTGCTGCTGGCGCACCTGAGTGATCAACAAATCATCGATCTGATCGACGAAGACGACTACATCCTGCCCGACGGCGAGCGCCTGCCGCTGGAACGCTTTCTGGCGGAGATTCGCCAGGCCGGCATCGACGGATTCTTCTCGTTCGACAGCGTGGCCGACACCTTCACCCATTGCTTCGCCGCGCCGGTCAAAGACCCCAGTGGCGTGGCCATCTGCACCCTATGCATCGTCGCCCCACGGGCCGATGCGAAGAACAATTACGACGACTATCGCCGGGTGCTGATCGAGAGCGCCAACAGCCTCGCCCGGCGCATCAACGAATAACCGCGGCTGCCTGCGGCCGCGACAGTGAGGAGTTCAAGCATGACGACTGCCATCAATACCGCTGTGGAAAAGGGCGACGCTGCCGTTGGCGCGCACCTTGTGCGCGACGTCAGCCTGCCGGCGCTGGTGTTGCACCGCGAGGCGCTGGAGCACAACATTCGCTGGATGCAGAAGTTCGTCAGCGACAGCGGCGCCGAACTCGCGCCCCACGGCAAGACCAGCATGACCCCGGCGCTGTTCCAGCGTCAGCTCGATGCCGGAGCGTGGGGCATCACCCTCGCCAGCGCCACCCAGACTCGCGCCGCATACGCCCACGGTGTACGCCGGGTGTTGATGGCCAACCAACTGGTCGGCACGCCGAACATGGCGCTGATCGCCGATCTGCTGGCCGACCCGGATTTCGATTTCTACTGCATGGTCGATCACCCGGACAACGTCGCCGATCTCGGTGCCTACTTCGCCTCGCGCGGGGTCAAATTGAACGTGATGATCGAGTACGGCGTGGTCGGTGGCCGCTGCGGTTGCCGCAGCGAGCAGGAAGTCATCGCGCTGGCCCAGGCGATCAACGCGCAACCGGCGCTGGCCCTGACCGGTATCGAAGGTTACGAAGGGGTGATCCATGGCGATCACGCGGTCAGCGGCATTCGCGAATTCGCCGCGTCGCTGGTGCGCCTGGCGGTGCAGTTGCAGGACAGCGGCGCGTTTGCCATTGCCAAGCCGATCATCACCGCGTCGGGTTCGGCGTGGTACGACCTGATCGCCGAGTCGTTCGAAGCGCAGAACGCCAGCGGACGCTTCCTCAGCGTGCTGCGCCCGGGCAGTTATGTCGCCCACGATCATGGCATCTACAAGGAAGCGCAGTGCTGCGTGCTGGATCGTCGCAGTGATCTGCACGAAGGATTGCGTCCGGCGCTGGAAGTCTGGGCCCACGTGCAATCGCTGCCGGAGCCGGGGTTTGCGGTGATCGCCCTCGGCAAGCGCGACGTGGCGTTCGATGCCGGACTGCCGGTGCCGCTGCTGCGCTACAAGGCCGGTGTGGTGCCGGCGGTCGGCGATGACGTTGGCGCGTGCAAGGTGACAGCGGTGATGGACCAGCACGCGTTCATGAACGTGGCGCCGGGGGTTGAATTGCGGGTGGGCGATATCATTTCCTTCGGCACTTCGCACCCGTGCCTGACCTTCGACAAGTGGCGGGTGGGGTTGCTGGTGGATGAGCAGTTGGCGGTGGTCGAGAGCATGGAGACTTGTTTCTAAGGCTTGAGACCGAGTCGCGGCCATTCGCTGGCAAGCCAGCTCCCACAGGGATCTCATGAACTGTGAAGATCATGTGGGAGCTGGCTTGCCAGCGATGTGGCCGGATCAACCACCACCGAATCAGCAGAGACGCCACCCAATGACCAGCCTCAGCCCCCTGGGCCCGAACACCCCGCGCATTGCCCTGATCGGCGAGTGCATGATCGAACTCCAGCACCGCGCCGATGGCAGCCTGCAGCAAAGCTTCGGCGGCGATACCTTGAACACCGCGGTGTACCTGTCCCGCGCCCTCGGCGACAAAGCCCAGGTCGATTACGTCACCGCGCTCGGCGACGACAGCTTCAGCGACGCCATGTGCCAGAGCTGGGCCGATGAAGGCATCGGCCTGGATCTCGTGCAGCGTCTGCCCGGTCGCTTGCCGGGCCTGTACTGCATCCAGACCGACGCCAGCGGTGAACGGCGTTTCCTCTACTGGCGCAATGAAGCGGCGGTGCGCGATTGCTTTACCACCCCGGCGGCCGAGCCGATTCTGGCGGCGCTGCCGGACTACGATGTGTTGTATTTCAGCGGCATCACCCTCGCAGTGTTAGGTGCGAAGGGTCGCGAACGCTTGATCCAGACCCTGATCGAAGCGCGCCAACGCGATGCGCGGATCGTCTTCGACAACAACTATCGGCCACGCTTGTGGGCCTCACCGGAAGAGGCGCGGGCGGCCTATCGCAGCGTGCTGCCGCATGTCGATCTGGCGTTGCTGACGGTGGATGACGAGCAGGCGCTGTTCCATTTTACCGATTGCGACGCGGTGTTCGAGGCGTACGCGCAGATCGGCACGCCGGAAGTGGTCCTCAAGCGCGGCGCCGAGGCGTGTCTGATTCGTTGTGATGGCGAGGCGTTCGAAGTGCCGGCGCAGCAGGTCGAGAAGGTGGTGGATACGACGGCGGCGGGGGATTCGTTCAGTGCGGCGTATCTGGCCAGGCGTTTGCTGGGTGGCAGTCCGGTCGAGGCGGCGCAGGCGGGGCATTGGCTGGCAAGTCGGGTGATTCAGTTCCCGGGAGCCCTGATCCCCAAGGACTGACAACTATCCCTGTAGGAGCTGCCGCAGGCTGCGATCTTTTGATTTTGCTTTTTTAAGATCAAAAGATCGCAGCCTGCGGCAGCTCCTACAGGGAAACAGGGCAATCAGGTCAATCGCGGAAAAACACCTGCACCAGGTGATAGCCGAACTTGCTCTTGATCGGCCCATGCACCGTGCGCAGCGGCTTCTTGAAGATCACCGCATCGATCGCGCCGACCATCTGCCCCGGCCGCACTTCACCCAGATCACCGCCGCGTTTGCCGGACGGGCAGGTCGAGTATTTCTTCGCCAGCACATCAAACGCTTCGCCCTTGGCAATGCGTTGTTTGAGCTGTTCGGCCTCTTCGGCGGTTTTCACCAGAATGTGGCGGGCTTGGGCTTTCATCGTGCGATACCTGTAACGGGGTGACGGCGGGGCGCGGGATTATGCCTCAAGTGACGGCGTTTGGTTGATCATCTCGCGGATCTTGTTGGCCAGCACTTCAATCGAAAACGGCTTGGCCACCATGTCCATGCCATCCTCGAGAAAGCCCTGACGCTCGGCGGCTTTCTGCGCGTAACCGGTCATGAACAGCACTTTCAGGCCTGGGCGGTGCTGGCGGGCGATTTCCGCCAGTTGCCGGCCATTCATCCCCGGCAGGCCGACATCGGTCACCAGCAGATCCACGCGCATCTCCGATTCCAGCAGCGGCAGGGCGGCGCTGGCGTCGGCGGCTTCGTGGGCGAGGTAACCCAACTCCTTGAGCAGATCGAGCACCAGCATGCGCACCGCCGGGTCATCCTCAACCACCACCACGGTTTCCCCGCAAGTGGCCGTCGGCGCTGCACCGAAGGTTTCCACGACAGGCCGTTCCGGCTCCAGCAGGTTCAGGCGCGGCAAGTACAAGCGCACACAGGTACCCTGATTCGGCAGGCTGTCGAGGCTGACATGGCCGCCCGACTGCTGGGCGAAGCCATAAATCATCGACAGTCCGAGCCCGGTGCCCTGGCCGATCGGTTTGGTGGTGAAGAACGGATCGAACGCCTTGGCGCGCACCGACGGCGTCATGCCGGTGCCGTTGTCGCTGACCGCCAGCATCAGGTAGTCGCCGGCCTTGACCGGTTCGAGGGTGGTGATGTCGTTGCCGTCGAGGTAGACGTTGGCGGTTTCGATCAGCAGCTCGCCGCCATCGGGCATGGCGTCGCGGGCGTTGATCACCAGGTTGAGCAGGGCATTTTCCAGTTGGCTGACGTCGGTGCTGATCGGCCAGACATCGTCGGCCAGGCGCAGCGTGAGTTCGATCGGGTCGCCCTTGGTGCGGCGGATCAAATCCTCCAGCGAATGAATCAGTTCGTTGACGTTGAGGGTCTTGCGGTCCAGCGACTGTCGGCGCGAGAACGCCAGCAAGCGATGGGTCAGCGCGGCCGCTCGGTTGGCCGACGACACCGCCGCTTCGGTGAAACGGCCGATTTCATCGGCGCGGCCGTCGGCGATGTAGCGTTGCATCAGGTCGAGGCTGCCGATGATTCCGGTGAGCATGTTGTTGAAGTCGTGGGCGATACCGCCGGTGAGCTGGCCGACCGCTTCCATCTTTTGCGCATGGCGCAACGCGTCTTCGGCGCGCTCGCGTTCGAACATCTCGTTCTGCAGACGTTGATTGGCCTGGGCCAGTTGTTCGGTACGGGCGCTGACCCGTTCTTCCAGGGTTTCATTGAGATTGCGCAGGGCTTCTTCGGTCTTCTTCCGTTCGGATTCGTCGATCACGAAAATATAGAAACCGTTGACTGAGCCGTCGGCGCCGTGGCGCGGCAGGTAATTCATCAGCGCATGGCGGTTGCTGCCGTCGCGATGCGGGGTGTACAGGCTGAACGAGCAGGGCCGCCCGGCCAGGGCTTCGGCAATATACGGCGCGCGCAGGAAGTAGGCTTCTTCGCCGATCACTTCGCGAATGGTGCGGCCATACAGCTCCTGCGGCGTCAGGCCATACCAGTCCAGATACGCCGCATTGTTCAGGCGGAAGCGCTCTTCGTGGTCGACGTAACTGATGAGGATCGGCATTGCATTGATGATCAGCTGCAATTCCGTCTGGCTCTGGCGCAGCGCCTGCTCGGTGTGCTTGCGCTCGGTCAGGTCCAGCGCTGCGCCGAGGAAGCGCACTGGTCGCCCGTGGTGATCCTTGTAACAGCGGCCCCGGGCAAACACCCAACGCAGCTCGCCGTCGGCTTTGAGCAGGCGATATTCCTCGGCGTACTCGGTGCCGTGGGTGATGCAATGCTTGATGCTGCGGGCGATAAGCGCGCGGTCTTCGGGGTGCACGCCTTGCAGGTAGTCGCTGATCGGCAACTGGCCGGCCTGTGCCGGGTCGATGCCGTGCAACTGGGCGAAATGCGCGTCGGCGATGAAGCGGTCTTCGCCGATATCCCAATCCCAGGTGCCAACAGCATCGGTGGCGGCCAGCGCCAGTTGCAGGCGTTCTTCAGTGTCGCGCTGAGCCTTGAGACTTTCTTCGGAACGGCGTTGCAATTCGAGGGCGATGCGCCGGCGTTCGTTGGTTTCGATGGCCGTCACCAGGATTCCGGCCACTTGCGTGCTTTCATCGCGGATGGGGCTGTAGGTCAGGTCCAGCCAGAAGTCGGACTCTACGCCTTCACGTTGCAGGGTAAATCGCCGCTCGCTGTAGGTGCGCACCTGGCCTTGTAGGACGGCTCGATAAATCGGGTCGGTAAAGTCCTGAAGTTCCGGCCATATAAGGTGCGCCGGCTGTCCGAAAGCGTGCGGATGCTTGCTGCCGGCGAGCATCGCAAAGCCATTGTTGTAGATCTGCGTGAGCTGCGGCCCCCACAACAGCAGCATCGGCATCGGCGAGTGAATCACGATGTCCACCGCGGTGCGCAGGCTTTGCGGCCAGGTGCCAGAAGCGCCCAACGGAGTGCGGCTCCAGTCGGTACGGGCGATCAGGGCTTGGGCGTCATCGGGGGAGGGTGCTGCGTTCATCACATGTATCCTGAGCGTCGGTCAGTGCGTTGGCATCTACTATTCTTGCACTTGCGGTAGACGCTGTATGACCCGTTACGTCACGACAGCGGGTCATTTCTGTTCATTGAATGCTTCGCGGGTGCTTATTGCCATGGAAATCGATGCACTGTTGCTCCGTCTGTCGAGCCAGCACGGCTCTGACCTGTTCCTGTCCACGGGAGCGCCACCCAGTGCGCGCATCGATGGCGTGCTGACGCCGTTCAGCGAGCGGCCGTTCAAGCCCGGCGAGGTCGAGACCATCGCCAACTCCCTGATGGACGCCGAGCAACGGCGCGAGTTCGATCGGGATCTGGAAATGAACCTGGCAATTTCCCGTACGGGCATCGGACGGTTTCGGGTGAACATCTTCAAGCAACGCAATGATGTGTCAATCGTGATCCGCAACGTCAAACTCGATATCCCGCGCTTCGAAGACCTGAAACTGCCGCCGGTGCTGCTGGAAACGGTAATGCTCAAGCAGGGGCTGATCCTGTTCGTTGGCGCCACCGACTCCGGCAAATCCACCTCGCTGGCCGCATTGATCGATCACCGCAACCGCCATAGCAGCGGGCACATCATCACCATCGAAGACCCGGTGGAGTATATCCATCGACACCAGCGCTCGATCATCAATCAACGCGAAGTCGGCGTCGATACCCGCAGTTTCCATGCGGCGCTGAAAAACACCCTGCGTCAGGCCCCGGACGTGGTGCTGATCGGCGAGATCCGCGACCGCGAAACCATGGAGCATGCGCTGACATTCGCCGACACCGGGCACCTGGTGCTGTCGACGCTGCATGCGCACAACGCTAATCAGGCGCTGGACCGTATCGTCAATCTGTTCCCCGAAGAGCGCCGCCCGCAGTTGCTGCATGCACTGGGCAACAATCTCAAGGCGTTCGTCTCGCAACGGCTGGTGCGCACTGTGGACGGTCAGCGCCGGGCGGCGGTCGAAGTGATGCTCGGCACCCCGACCATCGCCGACCTGATCCGCCGCAACGAGTTGGGCGAACTCAAAGGCATCATGGAGAAGTCCGGCGAGGTCGGCATGCAGACCTTCGACGCGGCGCTGTACGGGCTGGTGGTGGAGGGCGTGATCAGTGAGGACGAAGCACTCAAACATGCAGATTCGCAGAACAATCTGCGCCTGCGCTTGAAGCTGCACGCCGAGGCGAGCCCGGCGCCCGCACCTTCATCATCAGGCGAGTGGGGCCTGATGGACTGAACACCGTTCCCCTGTAGGAGCCAGCCTGCTGGCGATAGCGGAGTGTCATTCATCCAAATATCAACTGATGCGCCGCCATCGCAGCAGCCTGGCTCCTGCAGGATCAACGTTAATCCGACAGCTCCGGGCGATTGCGAAACTGCTCCAGCGCCTCCGGATTGGCCAACGCATCGGTATTTTTCACCGGCTCGCCATGCACCACATTGCGCACCGCGAGTTCCACCACCTTGCCGCTGATGGTGCGCGGAATATCGGTCACCGCGACGATCTTCGCCGGCATGTGGCGCGGTGTGGTGTTGGCGCGGATCACCTGGCGGATCTGTTGTTGCAGGTGGTCATCCAGCGTCACGCCATCCTGCAGACGGACAAACAGCACTACGCGCACATCGTCTTGCCATTGCTGTCCGATCGCCACGCTGTCCAGCACCTGCGGGACTTTCTCGACCTGACGATAGATTTCCGCCGTGCCGATGCGCACCCCGCCGGGGTTGAGCACGGCGTCGGAGCGGCCGTGGATCAGCATCCCACCGTGGGGCAATTGCTCGGCGTAGTCGCCCTGGGCCCAGACACCGGGGAACAGGCTGAAATAGGATTTGCGCAGCTTTTCGCCATCGTCATCGTGCCAGAGTCCAACGGGCATCGCCGGGAAGTGCCGGGTGCAGACCAGTTCGCCTTTTTCGCCGACCACGGCAACGCCCGCGTCGTTCCACACTTCAACCGCCATGCCCAGGCTCTTGCCCATGATTTCGCCGCGGCGCACCGCCGACAGCGGATTACCGTTGACGAAGCACGACACCACATCGGTGCCGCCGGACATCGACGCCAGGCACACATCGCGCTTGAAGTCGCGGTAGACGAAGTCATAACTCTGCGGCGACAGCGCGGAGCCGGTGCACAGCAGGGTCTTCAGGCTCCTCAGATCATGGCTGTGCGCAGGCTTCAAACCGCTGCTTTCAAGTGTCGCGAGAAACTTGGGGCTGGTGCCGAACACACTGATGCGCTCGTCGTCGATCAGGTCGAGCAAGCGCTCATGGCCCGGGTGAAACGGCGAGCCGTCATACAGCACCACCGCGCTGCCGACCGCGAGGGCCGAGACCAGCCAGTTCCACATCATCCAGCCGCAAGTGGTGTAGTAGAACAATCGGTCACCGGGGCCGAGATCGACGTGCAGCCCATGCTCCTTGGCATGCTGCAGCAGCACGCCGCCGGTGCTGTGCACGATGCATTTCGGCACGCCGGTGGTGCCACTGGAATACAACACGTACAACGGGTGATTGAACGGCACCGGGACAAACCGCGGTTCGCCGCCGGGTTGGTAGAAATCGTCCCACAACGTCACGTTGGCGTGGGTTCGGTAATCCTCGGTACGGGCCTGCGCGCGAGCGTAGGGCACGATGATCAACTGCTGCAACGATGGCAGTTGCGCGAGAATTTCGTTGACCTTGGTGGTCTGGTCGATGTCTTTGCCGGCGTAACGGTAGCCAGCGCAGGTGATCAACACTTTGGGTTCGATCTGGCCGAAACGGTCGATCACGCCGTGGGTGCCGAAGTCCGGCGACGAGCACGACCAGATCGCGCCGAGGCTGGTGGTCGCGAGCATCGCCACCAGGGTCTGCCAGGTGTTGGGCATGCACGCGGCCACCCGATCACCGAGGCCGACACCGGCGGCTTGCAGGCTGGCCTGAAAACCGGCGACGTGCTCGGCCAGTTCGGCCCAGGTCAGCTGTTCGCGCTGACCGTTTTCCGCCACGGCGATCACTGCAACGGTATCGTCACGACGGCGCAGCAGGTGTTCGGCAAAATTCAGGGTCGCGCCGGGAAACCATTCGGCACTGGGCATCTGTGCGCCTTCACGCAGGACGGTGTCGGGCTGGGTGTGAAAGCGGATGTCGAAGAAATCGACGATCGCCTGCCAGAACGCTGCGCGCTGATCCACGCTCCAACGGTGCAGATCGGTGTAGCTGCTCAGCGCCTGGCCATGACGCTGATTGATGTCGCGGCGGAACTGATCCATGCGCGATTGGGCGATACGCTCGGCGTCGGGTTGCCAGAGGAGGTCGGACATTGGTTTGCCTCTTGTTTTGTTGTTCATGACACATCACTTGTAGGAGTGAGCCTGCTCGCGATAGCGGAATTACATTCAACATTGATGTTGGCTGATACACCGCTTTCGCGAGCAGGCTCGCTCCTACAGGGGCGCAGCATTACTGCGCCAACCACCCCCCATCAATATTCCACGCCGCCCCGCGCACCTGACTGCCAGCCTCGCTGCACAGAAACAACACCAATTCCCCCAGATGCTGCGGCGTGACGAACTCCAGCGACGGCTGCTTCTCCGCCAGCAGATCATGCTGTGCCTGCTGCGGGTCGACCCCTTTGGCAGCACGATCATCGATCTGTTTCTGCACCAGCGGCGTCAGCACCCAGCCCGGGCAGATCGCATTGCAGGTGACATTGCTGGTGGCTGTCTCGAGGCCGACCACTTTGGTCAAACCGATCACGCCATGCTTGGCCGCAACATACGCAGCCTTGCCAGTCGAACCCACCTGACCATGCACCGAAGCGATATTGACGATTCGCCCCCAGCCCTTGGCACGCATCCCCGGCAAGCTGAGGCGGGTGCTGTGGAACACCGATGAGAGGTTGATCGCGATGATCGAATCCCAGCGCTCAACCGGGAACTCCTCAACGGCGGCGACATGCTGGATCCCGGCGTTGTTGACCAGAATGTCGACGCCGCCAAATTCACGTTCGGCGTAAGCGATCATCTCGGCGATCTGCGCCGGGTCGCTGACATCGGCTGGATGATGACCGACCTTGCCGCCAAACTGGCCGACTTCGGCGATCACGCTCGAGGCATCACCGAAACCGTTGAGAATCAGGTTGGCGCCGGCCTTGGCCAGGCTCAGGGCGATGCCCAGACCGATGCCGCTGGTGGAACCGGTAACCAGTGCGGTCTTGCCCGAAAGAGTCGTCATGAATACCTCACACAATGCCAGTGGCGTAGAAAGTGCCAATCACTACGAAGACCGCCAGGGTCTTGATCAGCGTAATACAGAAAATGTCTTTATAGGCTTCGCGGTGGGTCAGACCAGTGACCGCCAGCAGGGTGATCACCGCGCCGTTGTGCGGCAGTGTGTCCATGCCGCCGCTGGCCATCGCGGCCACGCGGTGCAGCACTTCCAGCGGAATGTTTGCCGCGTGCGCCGCCGCGATGAACTGCTCGGACATCGCCGCCAGCGCGATGCTCATGCCGCCCGATGCCGAGCCGGTGATACCCGCCAGCAGGGTCACGGTGATCGCTTCGTTGACCAGCGGATTGGGGATTTGCTTGAGCCAGTCGGCCAGTACCAGAAAGCCCGGCAACGAGGCTATTACCGCACCGAAACCGTATTCCGAGGCGGTGTTCATCGCCGCCAGCAGTGCGCCGCTGACCGCGCTTTTGCTGCCTTCGGCGAGTTTGCTGCGAATCGCCTTGAAGCCGAACACCAGCACCATCAGGATGCCGATCAGCAATGCCGCCTGCACCGCCCAGATCGCCGTGAGCTTGGCGATTTCCGTGGTCACCGGCGTGGCCATCCCCGGCAGCGCCAGGCTGTGGGTCTTGCCGTACCACTGCGGAATCCACTGGGTGAACAGCAGGTTCATGATGCCCACCGCCAGCAGCGGCGACAGGGCGAGCCATGGGTTCGGCAGCTTCAGGTCTTCCGCGGTTTCCGGCTCGTTTCGCAGCTCGGTGCCATAACCTTCGCCGGCGCGCTGCGCTTTGTTGCGTTGGCGCTGCAGGAACAGCATGCCTGAGCAGAACACGAAAATCGTGCCGATCACCCCCAGCCACGGCGCCGCCCACGCGGTGGTATTGAAGAAGGTGCTGGGGATGATGTTCTGGATCTGCGGAGTGCCGGGCAGGGCGTCCATGGTGAAGGAGAACGCGCCGAGGGCGATGGTCGCCGGGATCAGGCGCTTGGGGATATTGCTCTGGCGGAACATTTCGGCGGCAAACGGATACACCGCAAACACCACCACGAACAACGACACGCCGCCGTAGGTGAGCAGGGCGCAAACCAGCACGATCACCAGCATCGCCTGACGGGTGCCGAGCAAGCGAATCGCCGCCGCCACGATCGAACGGGAGAACCCCGACAATTCGATCAACTTGCCGAACACGGCACCGAGCAGGAACACCGGAAAATACAGTTTGATGAAACCGACCATTTTCTCCATGAACACCCCGGTGAAGGCAGGGGCGACGGCAGAGGGGTCGGTCAGCAAGACAGCGCCGAGGGCGGCAATCGGGGCGAAGAGGATGACGCTATAGCCACGGTAGGCGGCGAGCATCAGCAGCGCAAGGGCTGCCAAGGCAATGATCACACTCATGGAGTGTCTCCAGGGATTGTTATTTTTGTGGGTGTTGCGGGTGTGGAACAGGCTTTAGCGAGATCTGTGCCAGATATTCAAGGTATTGAAATATAAGGGTTTTACTGGAGTCGGCCGTCAGCCATTTGCAGGGTTTGTCTCGATAGTGAGACTTTTTGAGGCGAAAAGATCGCAGCCTTCGGCAGCTCCTACATGGGATTTCCGTATCAACCCTGTAGGAGCTGCCGAAGGCTGCGATCTTTTGATCTTGAAGTTAATGTCTCGCCAGTGAGACTAAATCTCTTTATTGAGACTCGGCGATACCCAAGGCCAACATCTTCTTGTACAGAGTCGACCGCCCCAACCCCAGCCGAGCCGCCGCCTCTGGTACTTTGCCCGCACATTGCGCGAGGGCAGACTGGATCAGCTGCCGGTCAAACCGCTGCCGCGCCTCGGCGAAAGTCTCTTCCGCCAACGGCTTCAGCGTCGTTACCGACGGGCGCTCAACCGGGGTAAAGGTGCCGATGGCCGCGCGAATATCCTCTTCAGTAAGGATCAGGTCATCGCTGAGCAGCGCCGCGCGTTCCAACACGTTGCGCAACTCGCGGATGTTTCCCGGCCACGCATGTTGCCCGAGCAGATCCAGCGCTGCGCGACTCAGCTCATGCTGACTGCGCAGTTCTTCAAGAATCGCCTCGCTGAGTGCCGGCAGATCGTCGAGACGTTCGCGCAGCGGCGGAACCTGGATCGGCAGCACGTTAAGTCGGTAATACAGGTCGGCGCGGAACTCACCGCGCTTGATCGCGGCTTGCAGATCGGTCGAAGTCGCGGCGATCACTCGCACATCGCTCTGGATCACGTCGTTGGAGCCAACCGGTTCGAACTCCTTTTCCTGCAGCACCCGCAGCAGTTTGCTTTGCAGCGGCAACGGCATGTCGCCGATCTCATCGAGAAACAGCGTACCGCCCTGAGCGATCTGCAACTTGCCGGTGCGACCCTTGCGGTCGGCGCCGGTAAACGCGCCAGGCGCGGTGCCGAAGAATTCCGCTTCGAGCAACGCCTCCGGGATTGCGGCGCTGTTGATGCTGACGAAGGCTTTATGTGCTCGTGGCGAAGCGCTGTGAATCGCCTGGGCCAGCAACTCCTTGCCGGTGCCGGTTTCACCGAGCAACAACACCGGGGATTCGGCGCTGGCACTGCGGCGGGCGCGGCGTTTGACTTCGAGGCTGGCGCTGCTGGTGCCAATGAAATGGGCGAAGTTGTATTTGGTCTGCCGCGCCCGCAGCAGCGAGCGGGTCGAAGCCAGTTCTTCCTGCATGCTCAGGTAGCGCTTGAGCATCGGTGACAGGCTGCGCAATTCGTCGAACAGAGCAAACCCGATGGCGCCGATCACTGCGCCGGCATCGTCGTGGATCGGCAGGCGCATCACCACCAGCGGCTCTTTCGGCGTGTCCTGCATGTCCAGCAGGATCGGCCGGCCGGTGCGCACCACTTCACGCAACAAGCTGCCGGGGATCACGCTTTCGCAGGGTTGGCCGATGGCTTTTTTCGCCGACTCCAGCCCAAAACGCCGGGCATAGCGTTCGTTCATCCAGACGATGTTCGCATCACGATCGACAATCACCGTGCCTTCGCTGGACTGCTCGATGATCTCGAACAGCGAGCGGATCGCCAGCGTGCGCACGCGTTGGTAGTCCTTGAGGCTTTCGGCGGTGTTCATGGGTTGGCGGATCCGGAGTTTGGGTTGTCTGTTCGGGCCTCTTCGCTGGCAAGCCAGCTCCCACAGGTTTCTCTGGGGTACCCCATATTTGGGTACAACCCGAATCCCTGTGGGAGCGGGCTTGCTCGCGAAGGCCGCGACTCGGTATCAAGGCAAGCGCCGATTATGCCTACCCCGGATGCGCCGCCGCCAACAGCTCCTTGGTGTAAGGATGCTGCGGCGAGTCGAACACCTCGTGGCTGGCACCTCGCTCGACCACTTTGCCGTCCTTGATCACGATCATGTCATGCGCCAGTGCCCGCACCACCGCCAGGTCGTGGCTGATGAACAGGTAGGTCAAACCGTGTTTTTCCTGAAGGTCGCGGAGCAGGGCGACCACTTGTTTCTGCACGGTACGATCGAGGGCTGACGTCGGTTCGTCGAGCAGGATCAGTGCCGGTTTCAGCACCAGCGCCCGGGCGATTGCGATACGCTGGCGCTGACCACCGGAAAATTCGTGCGGGTAGCGATGACGGCTTTCCGGGTCCAGGCCGACTTCCTTGAGTACACGGATCACCTGTGCATCGCACTCATCGGCGCTGGACTGACAATGCACCTCCAGCCCTTCACTGATGATCTGCGCCACGGACATACGTGGACTGAGGCTGCCGAACGGATCCTGAAACACCACCTGCATCTGCCGACGCCACGGTCGCAATTGCTTCTGATCGAGGCCATCGAGGGCGGTGCCCTGAAAACGGATACTGCCCTCGGAATCGAGCAACCGCAGAATCGCCTGACCCAGCGTCGACTTGCCCGAACCGGACTCACCGACAATGCCCAAGGTTTTGCCGCGCTGGATATTCAGGCTGATGCCGTCCACCGCGCGTAAATATTGTTTGCGCTGGAACAGCCCGCCACCGACGACGAACTCGACGCGCAGATCATCCACCTCCAGCACGTTCTCGCGTTCATCGCGGGGCAGGGCTTCGCCTTCCGGCTCGGCGTTGAGCAGCACGCAGCTGTAAGGATGCTTTGGCTCGGTAAACAGGGTTTCGCACGGGGCTTGCTCGACGATTTCGCCAGCCTTCATCACGCACACCCGTTGCGCAATGCTGCGCACCAGATTGAGGTCGTGACTGATCAGCAGCAGCGACATGCCCAGGCGTTGTTGCAGGGATTTGAGCAGCAGCAGGATCTTGCGTTGCACTGTCACATCCAGCGCGGTGGTCGGCTCGTCAGCGATCAGCAGTTCCGGCTCGCAAGCCAGCGCCATGGCAATCATTACTCGTTGCCGCTGGCCGCCGGACAGTTGATGCGGATAGGCCTTGAGGCGCTCTTTGGGCTTTTGAATGCCCACCAGTTCCAGCAGTTCAAGGATGCGCTGTTGCGCCGCTTTACCGCCCAGACCGCGATGCACCAGCAGCGTTTCACCGATTTGCTTTTCGATGGTGTGCAGCGGATTGAGCGAGGTCATCGGCTCCTGAAAGATCATCGCGATCCGGTTGCCGCGCAGTTCACGCAGTACCTTCGGATCGGCGCCGAGCAGCTCCTGACCGCGATAGCGAATGCTGCCGCTGGTTTGCGCATCGCCTTCGGGGAGCAACTGCAGGATCGAATGCGCGGTCACCGATTTGCCCGAGCCCGACTCGCCGACCAGCGCCAGGCACTCGCCGGGCCGGATGTCCAGGCACAGGTCGCGCACCGCCGGCTGGCCATGGAAGGCGACGTTCAGGTCACGGATTTCGATCAGGTTATCAGTCATGGTCACACTTCAGGATCGAGGGTCGAACGCGTCACGTAACGCTTCGCCGATGAACACCAGTAAAGAAAGAATCAGCGCCAGGGTGAAGAATGCCGTCAGCCCGAGCCACGGCGCTTGCAGGTTCTGCTTGCCCTGACCAATCAGTTCGCCCAGCGAAGCGCTGCCGGCGGGCATGCCGAAACCGAGGAAGTCGAGAGCGGTGAGGGTAGAAATCGCTCCGGTCAGAATGAACGGCAGGTAACTCAGCGTCGCGTTCATCGCATTCGGCAGGATGTGCCGGAAAATCACCTTGCGGTCGCTCAGGCCCAAGGCGCGAGCGGCTTTGACGTATTCCAGATTACGCCCGCGCAGGAACTCGGCGCGCACCACATCTACCAGTGCCAGCCATGAAAACAGCGCCATGATTCCCAGCAGCCACCAGAAATTCGGCTCGACGAAACCGGACAAAATGATCAGCAGGTACAGCACCGGCAATCCGCTCCAGACCTCCAGCAAACGCTGCCCGAGCAGATCGACCCAACCGCCGTAATAGCCTTGCAGGGCGCCGGCGGCAATGCCGATCAGCGCGCTGACGGCGGTCAGCATCAGGGCAAACAGGATCGATACCCGGGCACCGAAAATCACCCGCGCCAACACATCACGCGCCTGATCGTCGGTGCCGAGCCAGTTGACCTTTGAGGGCGGGCTCGGCGCAGGTTGATTGAGGTCGTAGTTGGGCGTGTCGTCGCTGAACGGGATCGGCGGGAACAGCAGCCAGCCACCGTCCTTGCGGATCAGGTTCTGCACATAGTCACTGCGATAATCGGCCTGGAACGGCAATTGCCCACCAAACTCCTGTTCGGTGTAGCGCTTGAAGACCGGGAAGTAGAGCTGGTTCTGGTAGCTCACCACCAGTGGTTTGTCATTGGCGATCAGTTCACCGCCCAGCGTCACCACGAACAGTCCGATAAACAACCACAACGACCACCAGCCACGGCGGTTTTTCTTGAATCGCGCGAAACGACGACGGCCCAGAGGCGAGAGCTTGAACATCAGGCGTTCCTCGCGGCGAAGTCGATACGTGGGTCGACCAGGGTGTAGCACAAGTCGCCGATCAGTTTTATCAGGAGGCCGAACAGGGTGAAGATGAACAGCGAGCCGAACACCACCGGATAGTCGCGAGAAACCGCCGCTTCGTAACTCATGCGGCCGAGGCCGTCGAGAGAGAAGATCACTTCGATCAACAGCGAACCGGCAAAGAACACACTGATGAACGCCTGCGGAATCCCCGAGACCACCAGCAGCATCGCATTGCGGAACACATGGCCGTAAAGCACGCGGCGCTCGCTCAAGCCTTTGGCGCGGGCGGTGACTACGTACTGGCGGGTGATTTCATTGAGGAACGAGTTTTTGGTGAGGATCGTCAGCGTGGCGAAGCCGCCAATCACCAGCGCCGTCACCGGCAACACCAGGTGCCAGAAGTAATCGGCAATCTTGCCCAGGGTCGACAGCGATTCGAAGTTGTCCGAGACCAGACCGCGCACTGGAAACCAGTTCAATGAGGTGCCACCGGCAAACACCACGATCAGAAACATTGCGAACAGAAACGCCGGCATCGCGTAGCCGATGATGATCGCGGTGCTGCTCCAGATGTCGAAATGGCTGCCGTGATGCACCGCTTTGCGGATGCCCAGCGGGATCGACACCAGATAGGTGATCAGCGTCGCCCACAAGCCCAAGGAAATGGTCACCGGCATTTTTTCCAGAATCAGATCGGTGACCGTCGCACCGCGGAAAAAGCTTTTGCCGAAGTCCAGCTGTGCGTAGTTCTTGAGCATCAGCCATAGGCGTTCATGCGCCGGTTTGTCGAAACCGTACTGCTTTTCGATGTCCTTGATCAGTTGCGGATCGAGGCCACGGCTGGCACGCGAAGTGTTGCTCATGGTTTCGCTGGAACTGCCGCCGACACTCGCACCGCCGATTCCTTGCAGATGGGCGATGGCCTGTTCGACCGGGCCACCGGGTGCGGCCTGAATGATCACGAAATTGACCAGCAGGATGATCACCAGCGTCGGAATGATCAGCAGCAGGCGCCGCAGAATGTATGCCCACATCAGTGCGGTCCTCCGGGTCTGCCACGCCCGATTTTTTCGGCGGTCATCTGCTGGTTGGTCAACGGCGTGCTGCTGATTTCCCACCAGCTCTCGATGGCTTCGTCATTGCTGGCCTGGATCGCCGGCATGCCGAATCGGTTCCACCAGACGGTGGAGGTGCCCGGCGGGTAATAGTTGGGAATCCAGTAGTAGTTCCATTGCAGCACCCGGTCCAGAGCGTGGGCGTAGTGCAACATGTCGCTTTGGGTCGAGGCGCGGATCAGGCCGTTGATCAGGGTGTCGACCGCCGGATTTTTCAGCACCATGTAGTTGTTGGCGCCGGGGTCGTTGGCCGATATCGAGCCGAAGTAGTTGAGCAACTCGCCGCCCGGAGACGTGCTGACCGGGTAGCCGGTGACGATCATGTCGTAGTCGCGGCTCATCAGGCGATTGACGTATTGCGAGGAGTCGATGCGACGGATATTCAGCTCAATGCCGATCTGCTTCAGCGTGCGCTTGTAAGGCAGAAGCAGGCGATCCATACCGTTCTGGCTGACCAGAAAGGTGAAACTCAAAGGTTCGCCTTCGGCGTTGACCAGTTGGTCGCCCTCGGGTTTCCAGCCAGCCTGTTCGAGCAATTCCAGGGCTTGCAGTTGCTTGTCGCGGATCAGCCCGCTGCCATCGGTTTTCGGCGCCTCGAAGACCTGGGTGAACACTTCGTCGGGAACCTGCCCGCGCAACGGCTCGAGGATTTTCAGCTCGGCGGCATCCGGCAACTCGCGGGCTGCCAGTGCGGTATTGGAGAAATAGCTCTGCTGGCGGATGTACATGTTGCGCATCATCTGCCGGTTGCTCCACTCGAAATCCCAGAGCATCGCCAGCGCCTGGCGCACCCGACGATCCTGGAACATCGGTTTCTGCAGGTTGAACACGAACCCCTGAGCCGATTGCGGGGCCTCGGTGGCCAGGTGGGCTTTCTGCAAACGTCCGTCACTCAGCGCAGGGCTGTCGTAACCGATCGAATAGCCGGTGGCGGAAAACTCCCGGTTGTAGTCATAGGCACCGCCGCGCAATACCTGGCGTGCGACATCGGTGTCGCCGAAATACTCGATGCTGAAGTGATCGAAGTTATACAGGCCGCGACTGACCGGCAGATCCTTGCCCCACCAGTCGGGGTTGCGTTCAAAGGTGATGCTGCGCCCGGAGTCGACCTTGCCGACCCGATACGGGCCGCTGCCCAGTGGCGGTTCATAACCACCACCGCCAGCGAAGTCGCGGGTTTTCCACCAGTGCTCGGGGAATACCGGCAGGGTAGCGATGTCCAGCGGCAAGGTGCGGTTCTCATTGCTCTTGAAATCGAAACGCACGGTCAGCGGCGCTTCCACTTCGACACCTTTGACGTCGGCGAACTGCGTGCGATAGCGCAGGCTGCCCTGGGTCATCAACAGGTCATAGGTGTAGCGCACGTCTTCGGCAGTGATCGGCTTGCCGTCAGCGAAACGTGCCTTGGGATCGATGAAGAAGCGCAGCGACAGGCCATCCTGCGAGCGCTCCATCTTTTGCGCCACCAGGCCGTAGACCGTGTAGGGCTCGTCCATCGAGCGCTGGGCCAGCGGCGAATAGAGCATGCCGTCGATCTGGGTGACGCCGATGCCTTTATCTATATAAGGCAGGATGTGATCGAAATGCCCGATCTCTATCGCCGAGCGGCGCATGGTGCCGCCCTTGGGCGCCCGCGGATTGGTGTAGTCGAAATGGCTGAAACCGGCCGGGTATTTGGCAGGTTCGCCATAGACGGTCAACGCGTGTTGCGGGGTGGCGTCCACACCAGCGGCGCCCAACAGCAGGGCCACGGCAGTGAACAGCAAAGTCGGGAAAGCCAGTCGCATTGTCAGCCTTAAAGCCGGGTGATAGATAAGCGCAATTTGTACGCGAGCGGCGCGTCAGTCGCCAGCCGTATCCTGTAACCAAAACACAACGGCCCACCAGAAGGCGGGCCGTTGGGGCAGCAATCAGGCGACTAATCAGTCCTGACGGCTGGTGACTTCGAGCAGGTGATAACCGAACTGGGTCTTCACAGGGCCTTGCACGACGTTGATTGGCGCGCTGAAGACCACGGTGTCGAATTCCTTGACCATCTGGCCAGGACCGAACGAACCCAGATCGCCGCCCTGACGGCTGGACGGGCAGGTGGAGTTGGCCTTGGCGACTTCGGCGAAGTCAGCACCGCCTTCGATCTGGGCCTTGAGTTCGTTGCACTTGTCTTCGCTGGAAACCAGGATGTGGCGGGCAGTGGCTTTAGCCATGGGGAAATTCTCCAATCTATTTCAGTAAAGTGTGGAGCCTACCGGATTCAGTAAGCGATTTCTCGGCAAAGTTCCACTCGGTACATTGACGCACATCTACAGTTGCGCGGCTTTCAGGCGCATCGCGTGTTCGACATAAAGGTCGACGGGATCCGCGCCGGGTATTCGCAACCCGCCCGGATGGCGCAAGCTGCCAAGGTGATTGAGGGGGTAGTCGGAGCGGATGACCCGGCCCAGATGAGAACTGTAACGGCCCACGAAACCATCGTTCTGTCCGGCCTCCGTGACGAAATGGCTGGATAATGCGTGGCAGACGGAATGCACTGGATCCAGTGCCTGCAACAAATTGTCCTGCAGCGTGCCGCTCCAGGAGTAGTAGTGAACGTCATTGACCCGTTCCGCCCCCTGGCCGCCCCAGGTAGAAGGCAGGCCTTGAGGGTATTTTTGGTTGAATTGCCTGACGTCCGCAGTCGTCAGGGCATTGAGTGCGGCTACGGCGTTCTGCGGCAGACCCGGTTGACCGCTGAGCTGCGATAGGAATCGCGCAAACTGTGTCGCAGCGTGCTCCGCTACCTGCTCCGGCAGGCCTCCCGGAATCAGCGCCAGGCGTAAGGCGTCAGCCAGTTCCGAGCCGTGATTGGGGCCGCTGACCGATGTCACTGAGGCGACTTTTTTCGGCGCGAGCGCAGCGGCATAACGGCATGCCAGCGCGCCCTGGCTATGTCCGATCAGGTTGACTTTACCGGCGCCGGTGCCTCGTAGAACGCGTTCGATCTGCAACATCAATTGCTGGCCGCGAACTTCGTTGTCATGGGTTGCGGACAGCTGCGGCACAAACACTTGTCCGCCTGCCTCCCTCAGCGCTTGCTTGACATCATGAAAAAGCTCGAAATGGCCGATACGGTCAAACCCGAACAGGCCATGGACCAAAAGGATGGGGTAGCGGGTTGTCGCATTCCGTTGCATGTTCCTGCCTCTTTTGCAGATGCTTGTCAGTGGTTTGTGCGTGCCACTGTAAAACAGGCCTGCGGGTCGGCGATGTCTGAAAACTCCTCGGTACTGAAAGGAAACTGGGCCAAAAGCGGTACGAATATTCGCTTCTGCTTGAGAGGGTAGTCGGAACATTTGGCAATCTTTTGCCCGGTATCGCTGGATTCTGCTTCGTAAGCCTACGTCATGCGGTGTATTTACCCTGCCGATGGAAGGCGTTGTGCTGACTTCCGCCGAGCGCTGGATGGTGTTCAATGGATTTCGTTCGACGCGGCCTTCACGGCGGCGTTTTATCCAAGGAATGGAGCTACGAATGTCTATATACGAAGCCAACGGCGATTCTTCTGTGGCACCAGCGTCAAGTATGTCCCCGGTAGCGGATGACTCCGGTGGACGCGGTCTTCTGAATTTGAAGGTGGACGGCGAAAACTTCGAATTCTGCTATCGACCCGCGCCTGCAGCGGCATCCTCCCCAGTCTCCTGGCTGCCTGCTCCGATGCTCGAGGTCATGGAGGGCGGAATGCTTGATCCCTCACTGGACAACGCATTTGTCAGGGTGGCGGCTTACCCGAACATGTTGTGCGGCGACAAACTTGTGCTGAGCTGGCAAGGGCTGGATGACGAAGGATTGCCGTATATCCACGAAACTACACGTGCGGTCAGTGAAAGTCAGGTGGGGCAGGAACTCGTCTTTGTCGTAAAGGGTTTGCATATTGCAGCGCTGGAGCGCGGCTCGCTTGAGCTTTACTGGACGCTGTACAGCGCTGCGCTGGCAAAGCCGGTGTCATCCAGTCGTTTGCAGCTGAATGTGGGTGATCCGGAACCCGATCTGCTGGCTCCGATTCTTGAAGAGACGGTGGGCGGGACGCTCGATCCAGCCCGTGTTCCGCAGGGCACTAGCGTTGTCGTGCGACCTTACGCCCGCATGGCTGTCGGGGACCGGGTCGTCCTGTCGTGGCAAGGTGTCGAAGGACTGCCGGTGATCAGTGATGTGCTGCTCGTGGAGCCGTTTGCTGTCGGCGAAGCGCTGTCTTTCTGGATACCCGCAGATCGCATCGCCCCTCATCGTATGCAGGAGGTGAGCGTCAGCTACCGGGTGGAATCAAGGTCGGCGCAGGTGAGGAACTCTGCAACCTCGCGAATTTTGATCGCGCCATTGATGCGAGGCGATCTCGCAGCTCCGCAGGTACTGGAAGCGCAAGATGGTGAGCTGGAGGTAGCAGATGCCGAGGATGGCATTACCGTGGTGATCGGCAATGCCCAGGCCGAGCAGGGGGAGCTGGTTTACTTGAAATGCGATGGTGAGTATTTCAGTCATCGCGATGACCGGGACATCACCCGGGAAACTGCAGGCCAGCCATTGGTATTCATCGTGCCTTACCGTTTCTGGCGGGAACATCGGGAAACTGTGGTGCAAGTGTCGTATTCGGTGGAGCGGCTGGATGATGTCAGCCAGGCTTCCGAGATAACCCGCATTCGGGTGCGGGCATGACCCGGTGGTGAAGGCTGAGCGATGATTCAGCCTTTGCGGGATTTTGATAAGCCCGCAAAGGCTGCTCGGATCATCAGGCTCGAAGTCGTTTGGCGGCATTCGACAGCAACTGCTCCGTCGCGCTGAACCCCAGGCAGCCATCGGTGACCGATACGCCATAACGCAGGGCAGGGCTCAAAGGCTGGCAGCCCTCGAACAGATGGGACTCAATCATCATGCCGATCAAGGTGCGATCACCTTGCAGCCGTTGTTCGAGTACCTCGTTGAACACATCGGGCTGGCGCAGTGGATCTTTGCCGCTGTTGGCGTGGCTGCAGTCGACCATGATGCGGCTCGGAATCTTCAGGCGGTTCAGGTCGGCATGTACCCGGGCGACGCTTTCGCGATCGTAGTTGGGGCCTTGATGACCACCGCGCAGTACCAAGTGCGTATCGGGGTTGCCCGGTGTCTGAATGATCGCCGGGTGCCCTTGGCTGTCGACGCCGAAGTGTCGATGCGGATGGGCCGCCGAGCGCATGGCATCGACGGCTACGGTTACGCCACCGTCGGTGCCGTTCTTGAAGCCAACAGGTATGTTCAGGCCGCTGGCCATTTCCCGGTGGATTTGCGACTCGGTGGTGCGTGCACCGATGGCAACCCAACTGAGCAGGTCGTCAAAGTAGCCGGCCGCCATTGGTTGCAGCAGCTCGGTAGCGATGGGCAGCCCCAGGCGGATCATCTCAAGCATCAATTCACGCGACAGGGTCAGGCCGGCTGCCATGTCATCGCTGCCGTCCAGATGCGGGTCGTAGGCCAGACCTTTCCAGCCAACGGTGGTGCGGGGTTTTTCGATGTAGGCGCGCATTACCAGCAGCATCTCGTCGCTGACCTCATGGGCCAGTCGGGAAAGTTTTTCGGCGTATTCGAGTGCGGAGCGCGGGTCATGAATCGAGCAAGGGCCGACGACGACCAGCAGGCGATGGTCTTCGCCATTGAGAATCGCGCGGACCGCCTGGCGGTGGGCTGCGACTTGCTGGGCGAGGGCGTTGCTCAGGGGCAATTGCTGTTTGAGCTGCAACGAGCTGGGCAGACGCAGGGTCAGTGCTTCGTTGGCAGAGTTCAGTGTGGTCAGTGGCAGAGCAGAAACAGACGAGTTCATATTCGGGATTCCTGGGCTGGCGGCGGGTGCTTCCCGCTCACTCGGCCCTACTGGGGTGTTCGACAATTGGCCGGATTGGCTGCGTGTGTGTGCTTGCCACCTGTGGGTGACCGATCGGAGGCGGCAGGCTGTCCCGAGCGGAGGCTGCTAAATCGCCAGGCGGTAAAAGTGTCGTAACGGTAATAAGTGGCGTAGTTCATGTGTTGATTCCTCAAAGTGTCTGGTGTGTTGCTGAAAAATTCGGGCCTGAAAAAGCAAAACCCCCGGTCGGGAGGCCGACCGGGGGTTGAGAATTCTCTGGTAGGCGACCCGTTTTCATGGGCGCCGTGTGGGTATCAGGCGCGCCAGTGGCTAAACCAATACCCAAAATAAAAGCTCGCTGGAGCGCAAACGTCATTCGCCCGGGCAGCCGCAACCGAGCGCAGGGCGCTGGCGGAACGAAGCTGTGAGAGGGCGTTGAACATGATCTGTCTCCGATGAATGCGCCGAGCTTACTAGAGGCCCGTACGCCTGAGCAATCAGAAATTGCTATCGCTCATTCAAGGCGTTACCTATCGCTTGAGTGCCACAGACGTTGTGACACACTGCGGGTTTGGCACAACCCCAAGGATGAATAATGTCGACGTTCACCATTGCTGCAGCCCAATCGTTTTCCGTTGCCGGTGATCTGGCGGCGAACATCGCCCGTCATTTGCGCTTCATGGCCGTGGCAGCGGAGCAGGGCGTCGAGCTGCTGGTGTTCCCGGAACTGTCGCTGACAGGCTACGAAGGCCAGATGGCCGCAGACCTGGCAATCGATCCGCAGGATGCTGTGCTGCAACCCTTGCGCGATTGCGCTCGCGAGCTGAGCCTCACCGCTGTCGTCGGCATGCCGATTCGCGATAGGAACAGTTCGAAGATATTGATCGGCGCGCTGACATTAGGAGGGGATGGTTCTCTTGAGGTTTACAGCAAACAACATTTGCACAGTGGCGAAGAGCTCTTCTATGCCCCTGGGGCTGGTGGTTCTACCTTGCGGATAGGCAGCGATTCCGTCGCAATGGCGGTTTGCGCTGATTTTTCCCACGCCAGTCACGCGGCAGCGGCTGCCGAGTTTGGCGCCGACCTGTACGCAGCAGGCGTGCTGATTGGCGAGAAAGGTTATGGCGTGGATAGCGCAATACTGCAGGGCTATGCCCAAAACTACTCAATGGCTGTGCTGATGGCCAATCACGCCGGACTCACGGGTGGATGGCAGTCAGCAGGGCGCAGTGCTGTCTGGTCTGAAAACGGCGCACTGGTCGCCGCCGCACCAGGCCCGGGTGAGCTGTTGGTCGTTGCGCGACGTGATGCCGGCGAATGGCAGGGGCAGGTAGTACCTGTGGCGGCGGGGCAATGACCTATCATTTGCGTCGCGCCGAACCGGCAGATCGGGCGTTCGCCCGAGAGCTGACGTGCCAGAACATGCTGCGCTATTACATTGGCCACGATCTGCTGTGGCAGGACCAAGCGTTCGACGTTGCCTGGGATGGCCGTGACAACTGGCTGATCCTTCTTGCTGAAATTCCTGTGGGTTTTTTCAGTCTCAGTCGCGATCGCCGGGCCTTGTACATACGCGAGCTACAAATAGCCGAGGCCTCTCGCAGGCAGGGCGCAGGATCCTGGGCGATTGATCAGGTTGTCGCTCTGGCTTGCAGCGAAAAACGCCCGGCACTGCGATTGACAGTATTCAGAAATAATCCGGCACAAAGTCTGTATGAGAGAAAAGGCTTCAAGGTATGCGGCGAGGACGAGTGTTTCCTGAGGATGCAGCTCGATTTCGGTACACCTGTGCTCTGAAACCCACGGCCGGCAAGCCCTCGATGATGAATTGAAACTTTTTAAATGACGCTTGCCGCTAGGTCTCACCGGCACTTTTTGCTAAGGTGTCCGGCATCCCAATAAGACCATATCGCGAGGTGTCTGCTTGATTAGGGTGCTAGTGGTCGATGACCATGATCTCGTTCGTACAGGCATTACACGGATGCTGGCCGATATCGATGGCTTGCAGGTGGTTGGACAGGCCGAGTCCGGGGAAGAGTCCCTGATCAAGGCTCGTGAGTTGAAACCCGATGTGGTCCTGATGGACGTCAAGATGCCTGGTATCGGTGGCCTGGAGGCCACGCGCAAGCTGTTGCGCAGTCATCCGGACATCAAGGTTGTCGCTGTCACGGTGTGTGAGGAGGATCCGTTTCCTACACGTCTGTTGCAGGCAGGCGCCGCCGGCTACCTGACCAAGGGCGCCGGGTTGCCGGAAATGGTTCAGGCGATTCGCCTGGTATTTGCCGGGCAGCGTTACATCAGCCCGCAGATTGCCCAGCAACTGGCGATCAAATCGTTCCAGCCAACCAACGATTCACCTTTCGATGCCTTGTCTGAACGGGAAATCCAGATTGCGTTGATGATTGTCGGCTGCCAAAAGGTGCAGATCATCTCCGATAAACTCTGCTTGTCGCCGAAAACGGTGAACACATATCGCTATCGGATCTTCGAAAAGCTGTCGATCAGCAGCGACGTAGAGCTGACGCTGTTGGCAGTACGCCACGGCATGGTTGATGCCAGCGCCTGATCATGACTGAAACATTCGATTCCGGCGCCTTTCTGGCGACAGTCAGTGGGCGTCCCGGCGTCTATCGCATGTTCGACAGCGAGGCGCGCCTGCTGTATGTCGGCAAGGCCAAGAACCTCAAGAAGCGCCTTGCCAGCTATTTTCGCAAGACCGGGCTGGCGCCGAAAACCGCTGCGCTGGTCGGGCGTATCGCGCAGGTCGAAACGACCATCACCGCCAACGAAACCGAGGCGTTGCTGCTTGAACAGACGCTGATCAAGGAGTGGCGTCCGCCGTACAACATTCTGTTGCGCGACGATAAGTCCTATCCCTATGTCTTTCTGTCTGATGGCCAATTCCCACGTCTGAGCATCCACCGTGGCGCGAAGAAGGCCAAGGGCAGGTATTTCGGCCCGTACCCGAGCGCCGGGGCCATTCGCGAAAGCCTCAGCCTCTTGCAAAAGACCTTTTTCGTCCGTCAGTGCGAAGACAGCTACTACAAGAATCGCACGCGCCCGTGTCTTCAATATCAGATCAAGCGTTGCAAGGCGCCTTGTGTCGGCCTGGTGGAACCTGAGGTCTACGCCGAGGATGTACGCCATTCGGTGATGTTTCTCGAGGGGCGCAGTCACGCCCTGACCAATGAGCTGTCAACCGCGATGGAAGAGGCGGCAATCAATCTCGAATTCGAGCGCGCCGCCGAGTTGCGTGACCAGATTGCCTTGCTGCGCCGGGTCCAGGATCAGCAGAGCATGGAAGGCGGCACGGGCGATATTGATGTCATCGCCGCCTTCGTCAATCCAGGCGGCGCTTGCGTTCACTTGATCAGCGTGCGCGGCGGTCGTGTATTGGGCAGCAAGAACTTTTTTCCGCAAGTGGGTATCGAGGAGGAGGTTGGCGAAGTCATGGCGGCGTTCCTCGGTCAGTACTACATCAGCAGTCCGGAGCGCGACCTGCCGAGCGAACTGATCGTCAACGTGGTGCCGGAAGATGCCACGGCCTTGATCGAAGCCATCCACGAGTTGCGCGGTCGTGAATTGACCATCAGCCTTCGGGTGCGTGGCACACGGGCGCGCTGGCAGCAGTTGGCGGTCACCAATGCCGAGCAAGCGCTGGGCGCACGCCTGGCCAACCGTCAACACACGGCTGCGCGCTTCGATGCACTGGCTGAAGTGCTGAACCTGGATGAGCCGCCGCAGCGTCTTGAATGCTATGACATCAGTCATTCCAGTGGTGAGGCCACCGTCGCTTCCTGTGTCGTGTTCGGCCCGGAAGGCGCAATCAAATCCGACTATCGTCGCTACAACATCGAAGGCGTTACGGCGGGCGATGACTATGCGGCCATGCACCAGGCGTTGACTCGGCGCTTCAGCAAATTGAAGGACGGGGAGGGCAAGTTGCCGGACATTCTGCTGGTGGACGGTGGCAAGGGACAATTGTCGATGGCCCGTGACGTGCTCAATGAATTGGCGGTGCCGGATCTGATCCTGCTGGGTGTGGCCAAGGGCGCAACACGCAAGGCCGGCTTCGAAACTTTGTATCTTAATGATGCCGCCCATGAGTTCACATTGCGCGGTGATTCACCGGCACTGCACCTGATTCAGCAGATTCGTGACGAAGCTCACCGCTTCGCAATTACCGGCCACCGCGCGCGGCGCGGCAAGACCCGCCGCACCTCGACGCTGGAAGGCGTTGCGGGTGTCGGGCCGACCCGACGTCGGGACTTGTTGAAACATTTTGGTGGATTGCAGGAGCTGTCTCGTGCAAGCATCGAAGAGATCGCCAAAGCACCGGGGATCAGTAAAAAGCTCGCAGAGTCGATTTATGCAAACCTGCATAGCGAGTAGAATGCCAACTCACCTCGTAGCCAGTTGTGCCGATGAATATCCCTAATCTGATTACCGTTCTCCGCGTCCTGCTCATCCCGATCTTCATTCTGTTGTTTTACCTGCCTTACCAGTGGAGCTACATGGCCTCCGCTTCGGTATTCGCCTTTGCGGCGGCAACTGACTGGCTGGATGGCTATCTGGCCCGGCGGCTTGAACAAAGCACGCCGTTCGGCGCGTTTCTCGATCCGGTTGCCGACAAACTGATGGTGGCAGTCGCTTTGGTACTGCTGGTTCAGGAGCACGGCAATTTGTGGCTGACACTTCCCGCAGCCGTCATCATCGGCCGCGAGATTGTCGTATCGGCCTTGCGTGAATGGATGGCCGAACTCGGTGCCCGCGCTCATGTGGCAGTGTCCAATCTCGGCAAGTGGAAAACCGCGGCGCAGATGCTGGCGCTGGTGATCCTGCTGGCCAATCCCCGCGATTTCAGCTTCTGGGTCTTGCTGGGCTACTCCTTGCTGATGATCTCGGCAGGCCTGACATTGTGGTCGATGGTTCAATACCTGCGGGCCGCCTGGCCGCATCTGAAAACTGACGTTGAAAAGAAATAAAACTTTTTTGAATCAAAGGGTTGACGGGGCATCTGAAATCTATAGAATGCGCCACACCAAGCGGGAATAGCTCAGTTGGTAGAGCACGACCTTGCCAAGGTCGGGGTCGCGAGTTCGAGTCTCGTTTCCCGCTCCAAGTTTGTACGCGGTTGTTGTTGTGCTACTAAACAGCGATCGTTTGAGGCCGAGTAGCAAAATGGTTATGCAGTGGATTGCAAATCCACCTACGCCGGTTCGATTCCGACCTCGGCCTCCACTATAAACAAGCTCCGTAGATCCATGATTTACGGAGCTTTTTTATTTTCAGTGCGCTGCAAGATTAAGTCTTGAAATCAGCTACTGTGAACTTGCTTCACCGGGACGTGATGTATATATTTCCCGCTCTGCTTCAACGGCTCAACACAGACAGATTCTCTGGTCGACTGATTTGAGCACTACAACAGCGCTACCGCCCGAATGGCGAAACTGGTAGACGCATGGGACTTAAAATCCCCCGCTCGTAAGGGCGTGCCGGTTCGATTCCGGCTTCGGGCACCATCTCTAAAATCAAGGGTTTGCGGGCGAAAGCTGAGGCAAACCCTTGTTTGTTTCGGATCGCCATTTTTTGACTGGCGCCTCCTCAATTCTTTTCATCCCTTCTTGTTCCTGCGCGCAGAGACCGTTGGTCACTTCTCGATGCAGCCAATCCTGCAAGCGTCTACGTTTGTGGCTTGGTCGAAGATATCAAAAGTCATTGAGTGAACATTTGAGCTTGACCCGATGGCGTTGATATCAGGATGGATCTTGATCACGGCGCGGTGCATCGCTCAGGCGATGGGTATTCAGACGGCCTGTCTGTCACGCCAGACCCGCCATTTTGGACGTGTTAAGGAGAACACCGATGGCAATCAATCAAGTGCACGCAGCAACCGATAAAACCGCTCTCGTCGAAGCCGAGGTGTACCGTTGGTACAATCTCTTCTTTCCGTGGTCGCGCGGTATGTCTTCCCAGTCGGAAGGCGCTATCAAGCCTCTGTACGATGCGTTGGCGAATGACTTCCGTGTGGTACTCACCGATGGACAGATCATGAGCCGGGCGGACTATTGGGAGCGACTTTGGGGCTTGTATGGCAAGCGTGCTGGAAGCCCTGAGTCGCACATCACCAACCTCTCGATCACAGCGCTTCCCGGGGACTGCTTCCTGGCCGTCTTCGACCTTGTCAAAGACGGCATTACCAAGAAGAAAGTCGATTCGGCGCTTATGCGCGTCGACCAGGCCTCGCCATCCGGAGTTTCATGGGTTTATGTCCATGAAAGCGAGCACGAGAGGAGCTTTGCGTAAGTCACTTGAGTTGCACTCTCGTGGCTAAAAAGCCTGGATGTTTTTAACGGTGACGAAAAATCAAGCCCAGCCCCGCGCTGGGCTTTTTTGTATCTGCTGTTCAGCCAGAAACAAAAAGCCCGGACGGATCCGGGCCAGTTGAGGGAATACATTCAGCGCGAATCAACCTCTTTTGCAGCCTGGGCGTTTGATCGTTCCTTGCGCCTGCGCAGCCAGCTGAAGAATGCATGTACCGGGTGTAAAAACGCAGCCAGTACGCACAGTAGCATGATGGTGAAAATGGCAATCAGCGGGAGGCTTTCGTGCGAGAACATGGTGGGGTACTCCTGTAGGCACTATGTTGGAACCCGCAGGCTAGACGCTTTGAGCCATGCTTGCGATGAACGTATGTTCATCCTCGGGCGCTTGAACTGTGCTACGGAAGGCTCACCAAAATGATCGATTCCAGAGGTGCGCAAGCGCCGGCCTTCAGTTGAGGCCAGCGCCGTGCGTTGAGTGATTACGCAGGTATGTTTTCAGCTGCGTTTCGGCAGCTTCCAGTTTGGGCGGATGAAATGGCAGGTGTAACCGTTCGGGATCCGCTCCAGGTAGTCCTGGTGCTCAGGTTCAGCTTCCCAGAAGGGACCCGCCGGTGCGATTTCGGTGACCACGCGTCCCGGCCACAGCCCGGAAGCGTCGACATCCGCAGCAGTGTCTTCGGCGATGTCACGTTGTTGTTCATTGAGATAAAAAATCGCCGAACGATAGCTGGGGCCGAGATCGTTGCCTTGACGGTTGGGTGTACTCGGATCGTGGATCTGGAAGAAGAACTCGAGGATCTGCCGGTAGCTGATCACCGCCGGGTCGAAAACGATCTCGATGGCTTCGGCGTGGTTGCCGTGGTTGCGGTAGGTGGCATTCGGTACATCGCCGCCGCTGTAACCGACGCGGGTTTCCAGCACGCCGGGATAACGCCGCAGCAGGTCCTGCATACCCCAGAAGCAGCCGCCGGCGAGAATCGCGGTTTCGGTTTGTCCGGTCATGATTTTTTGCCTCTAGGTGACGGTGGATATGGTTCTGGTTATGAGGGCGCGTTGGCTATTTGCAAGCCTGATTCAGGGCTACGGGCTGCTCGAACCGGAGTTTTCAACAAAAAGCCCTGACGATAAGGCCAGGGCATTGATGGGTTCGAGCGGTGAATTCGTGGCAATTCACGTCGAGTGATGGACTAAAAACACGACATCAATCGGTTATACGAACGCTTGCCCGAAAAAGCCCCTTGGCAGGCGCTGCGGCCCGGCCAGCGCGGTCAGGCGTTCGATCCACTCCGAACGCCAGTTTGACGCACCGTGATCAGCCTTGGTGTGGCGCGCTGCGCGGCGTGCGGCATTGCGCTGGGTCTTGCGTGCTTCTTTGTAGGCGTCGGTGTTGCGGCAGCTGCGGCATTTGACGCGATTGAGTTCCAGGCTTGAGGCAAGGTTGTCGCCCTTGTGACCACAAGCCAGATGTCCTTCTGTTTTGAAATGGATAACCATGAACCGTCTCCTGGGTGACGTGTACAGGTTTTGACCGCCCACACCTCGGGGCGTTCGGTACATCGGCCAGACGGTACGCCGGTTAGCTGTCGTTTATCGCGGTGCAGTCATCTGAAACGTGGCAGTGGCCGCTCGACCGGTTGTAGCGACGACAGGGTGCTGCGGATCAGCGGTGTGTCTTTTTCGATGTCGTTCAGTCGATCGCGGATGCGCAGGGCAGTCGGATGGCCGCCTTGATGATCGACCCAGTCGGCGATTTCCTTGCAGGCCGCCGCCAGGCGAGACTGACGGGAGTCGAGCAGGGTGAGGAGGGTGGTGATGGACTCTTTTTCGGACATGGAACACCTCCGTTCAGACAAACCGTTGAGAGGCAGCAAAAAGCCCGCGGGCTGCGAGCTCTCTGCCGTTGGGGCGCTGGTCCGTCAGCTGCTTTGAGTATAGACCCCGCCTGTCAATTGCATCAGCCGGCCGATTGTCGCGCCGGCAGCGGCGAGCTGGCCGCATTGAGCCGTCGGCATTCGCGTCGGGCATCTTCCTCAAGATCGTAGCCGTCGCCGATGAAGCCGCCGGTGCGGGTGTCGTTGATCCGAAACCAGCTGCTGGCCTCAGCGGGTTCATGTTGGCTTTCCCCGGCACGGCGGCCGTGAATGATGATCTTGTTGCAGCGTTTTACGACAAAGATGTCTTCCATGGCGTCACCACAGCAAATAGGTGTCAGATCAACTATAGAAGCCCTTGCCAATCGTGCAAAAAATAGCCAGTCAGTTCGTCGGTTGCAGCCGCCACTCTGTGGCATGCCAATCCAGGCGGTGCGTCGGTTTCAACGCCTGTAGAAACTCAGTGTCGTGGGAAACCGCAACAATTGTGCCGGGAAACGTCTGCAATGCCTGCTCGAAAGCCTGAACCGATGGTAGATCCAGATGATTGCTCGGCTCGTCGAGCAGCAACAGTTGCGCAGGCGTCTTGCCCCACAAGGCCACCGCCAGCGCGGCTTTCAAGCGTTCGCCACCACTCAGTGACGCGCTCGGTCGGGTGACCCGTTGCGCGTCCAGTTGCAGATGAGCCAAATGCCCGCGCAATGCACTTTCACTCAACGGACTCTGCAGCGCGAGCAGTTGCTCGATGACGCTGAGACGATCATCCAGCAGCTTTAGATGCTGGTCCAGATAAGCCACGGGAACATGGGTGATGCATTCGCCGCTGGCGGGATGCAGTTGACCCGCGAGCATCCTGAGCAACGTCGATTTGCCGCAGCCATTCGGACCATTGACGGCGACGCGCACTGGTCCGCTCAGCGCGATGTTGAACAGCTGCGCCGGCAACCATGGCACGCACGCATCAATCAGCGTACAGACTTTGCGCGCAGCAGGCACTGCGCTGCCGGGCAGGTTCATCAGCACCACATCGTCCGGGAGTACTTTGGCGTAGGCATCGCGCACCTGCGCATCGAGTTCGGATTTGCGCTGCTGATGACCATGACGCACCTGGCCTATGATCTGCCTCGCGGCACCTTTCAGGCCGGCGCGCTCGAAGCCCGAGACGTTGGCGGTTTTGGCATTGCGCAGTGAGCGGGCGGCATGCCGCTGGATGGTGTCGTGCTCGTTTTGCAAGCGCTGCTGCTCGCGCCGGCGCTCGGTTCGGCTTTGATCCAGCGCCGCTTGCGCCGCTGCCTGATGGATTTGCCGTTGCTGCTGGTAAGCGGAAAAATTGCCGCCGTACACCGTGACACCCAGCGGCGTCAGCTCGACGATACGCTGCATGCGCTCAAGCAATTGCCGGTCGTGACTGACGACGATCAATCCGCCGCGCCAGCGTTCCAGTTCGCTCATCAACCAGTCGCGGCCGTGGCCGTCGAGATGATTGGTCGGCTCATCCAGCACCAACAGGCGCGCCGGACTCAGAAACGCCCCGATCAAGGCCAGCCGTGCCTGCTGGCCACCGCTCAGCGGTAGGGTCAGATCCGTGGGAGCAATGTCCGGCAGACCGGCGTTATCCAGCGATTGGCGCAGGCGTTCGGGCAGATCCCAGCGCTCGCTGGCGATATCGAAATCTTTCGCCGCCGCCTCGCCAGACTGCAGCCGTTGCAATGCGCAAAGAGCGGCCGCGGTGCCCGTGGCGTCGGCCACGGTCTGTCCCGCGTCAGCGGTGAATGTTTGCGCCACATAGGCCAATGGAACTGAGCACGTCACGCTGCCGGCAGTCGGTTGCAAGTGTCCGGCAATCAGCTTGGCCAGCACGCTCTTACCGACGCCGTTGCGCCCGACGATGGCGGTGTGGGTGTGATCGAATTGCAGATTCAGGTCGTTGAAAATCGTCTCGCCATTGGCGAACTGAAAACTGGTTTGATTCAGGGAGACGAGGGCAGGCGTACGCGAGACGTGAGTCATCGGCACCTCCGAAAAATGTCGTGAACACTGACAGGCGCTATTCAGCGCTTATCGCGATTACATTTTCAGAAGGCTTGATTGTTCACTTTCTGCGGTCGTCCTGAAGGGGGGAAAGGTGGCTAGCCTAGATCACCCATCCAGCGCGATCAAGGCGCGTCCATCATTTGCTCGAGAAACATCGCCAGCGCCACTTCCTCGGAGCGCAAGCCCTTGCGCACCCGCGGGCGTGGCAGTTCAGCCAGCGCACCGAGCAGGAAGCGCTCGACCACCGCCGGATGGATGTAGCACTTGCGGCACACCGCCGGGGTGTTGCCCAGCTGTTTGGATACGCTCTTGACCATCTCCACTACGTGCCGTTTCGCCTCGGCTTCCGACTCCCATTGCAGTTCGCGCAATACCGCCAGGGCCAGTGCGCTGCCGGCCCAGGTGCGGTAATCCTTGGCGGTGAAGTCGGCACCGGTGAGGGTTTGCAGGTAGCTGTTGACGTCGTGGGAACTGACGGTGTGCCGCTCGCCGTTTTCGTCCAGATACTGAAACAGATTCTGTCCGGGGATTTCCAGGCAGCGCTTGATGATGCGCGCCAGGCGACGATCCTTGACGGTGATCTGGTGTTCGATGCCGCTTTTGCCGCGAAACTGGAACAGGATCGCGCTGCCGTTGACCTCGACATGTCGGCTGCGCAGGGTGGTCAGGCCATAGGAGCGGTTGTCCCGCGCGTATTGGGTATTGCCGACACGAATCAGTGTGGCGTCGAGCAGCGTGATGACCGTGGCCATGACTTTGTCGCGGCTGAAGCCGGGGGCGTCCAGCAGGGTTTCAAGCTGTTTGCGCAACTTCGGCAATGCCATGCCGAACTCACGCAAGCGCGAGTACTTGTCGGCATCGCGCACCTCGCGCCAGCGCGGGTGATAGCGATATTGCTTGCGGCCCCGGGCATCGCGTCCGGTGGCCTGCAAATGGCCACGCGGATCGGCGCAGATCCACACGTCGGTGTAGGCCGGCGGCACTGCCAGCGAATTGATCCGTTTGATCTCATCAGGGTCGGTAATGCGCTGCCCGGCCGGATCGAAATAGGCGAACTTGCCACGCAGCTTTTTACGGGTGAGGCCGGGCTGGGTATCGTCGACGTAATGCAGGTCGGGCGGTAAGACGTCGGCTAGTGCGGTGTCGGGCATGGCGGTGTCCTTGGCGAATCGCTCTGTTACAGCGATTGACCGCGTGCCGTGCCCGTCGTGCCAACCAATTCAGGCCAGTACGGCGACGGCCTTGATCTGCGCCCATAAATGCTGGCCCGGGTGGATGCCGAGCTGATCCCGGGAAAACCGCGTGATCCGCGCCAGCAACGGTGTGCCGCCGGCATCCAGACGAATCAGCACATGCGCGGCATTGTCCGCCGCCAGCTCGCTGACCACGGTCACCGGCAAGCGATTGAGGATGCTGCTGGCCTCGCTGTTGTGCAGGGCCAGACTGATGTCGCGGGCGTGCACCTTGCAGCGCAGTGCCTGACCGACCGCCATCGGCGCGTGAGTCACACGGATGTTCATGGCAGTCGCCGGCAATTGCAGACTCAGCAACTGGTACTCGGCATCGTAGGCGCTGACCTGGCCTTCGATGATCACTCCGGCGTCATCACCCAACGCCATTGGCAGGTCCAGCCGGGCAAGGGTCTCGCCAATCGGGCCGCTGGCCAGGGCCTTGCCGTCGCTGAGCAGCACCAGATGATCGGCCAGGCGGGCGACCTCATCCTGCGCATGGCTGACGTAGAGCACCGGGATGTCCAGCTCGTCGTGCAGACGTTGCAGGTATGGCAGGATTTCATTTTTACGCTGACTGTCGAGGGCGGCCAGCGGCTCATCCATCAGCAACAGTTTCGGGCTGGTCAGCAACGCGCGGGCGATGCCGACACGTTGGCGTTCGCCGCCGGACAGATGCTGCGGATGACGCTCCAGCAAATGACCGATGCCCAGTAGTTCGGTGGCTTGCGCCATGTCGACCCGACGCTGGGCCTTGGCGATGCGTTTAAGGCCAAATTGCAGGTTGGCCAGCACTGACAGGTGCGGAAACAAACTGGCTTCCTGGAACACGTAACCGATTGCACGTTTGTGCGGCGGGACAAAAATCCGCCGTTCGCTGTCCTGCCAGACTTCGTCGTTGATTCTGATAAAGCCCTGTTCAGCCCGCTCAAGCCCGGCGATACAGCGCAGGCAAGTGGTTTTGCCCGACCCGGAATGACCATACAGCGCAGTCACGCCACGCCCCGGCAAATGCAGATCGACATCCAGACTGAAACCCGGATAAGTGATTTTCAGACGTGCATCAATCATCGATCAGCTCCAGCCCGCGCGGGTCTTGCGGCTGGAGTAGAGCGCCAGCAACACCAGAAACGAAAACACCAGCATCGCCCCGGCCAGCCAATGGGCCTGGGCATATTCCATCGCCTCGACATGGTCGTAGATCTGCACCGAGACCACGCGGGTCTTGTCGGGAATGTTGCCGCCGATCATCAGCACCACGCCGAATTCACCAACGGTATGCGCGAAACCGAGGATCGCCGCCGTCACGAAACCGGGGCGGGCCAACGGCAGGATCACGCTGAAAAAAGTGTCCCAGGGATTGGCGCGCAAGGTCGCGGCCACTTCCAGTGGGCGGGTGCCGATGGCGGAGAACGCGTTCTGCAACGGTTGCACCACAAACGGCATGGAATAGATCACCGAACCGATCACCAGCCCGGTAAAACTGAAGGTCAGAGTGCCCAGACCCAGCCATTGCGTGAAGTGGCCGAGAAAGCCATTGGGCCCCATCGCCAGCAGCAGATAAAAGCCGATCACGGTCGGCGGCAGTACGAGGGGCAGGGCAACGATTGCGCCGATGGGGCCACGCAGCCAGGAACGGCTGCGCGACAACCACAGGGCAATCGGCGTGCCGACGACCAGCAGGATAGCGGTGGTCAGGGACGCCAGTTTCAGGGTCAGCCAGATCGCCGCGAAGTCGGCACTCGTCAGCGACATTTACAGCTGGTAACCGTAGGACTTGATGACCGCAGCGGCTTTCGGGCCTTTGAGGTATTCAACCAGCGCTTTGGCGGCGGCGCTGTCCTTGCCTTTGTTGAGAATCACCGCGTCCTGTTTGATCGGGTCGTGCATGTCGGCCGGAACGATCCACGCCGAACCGCTGGTGACCTTGCCGTCCTTGTAGATCTGCGACAGCGCGACGAAGCCCAGTTCGGCGTTGCCGGTGGACACGAACTGGTAGGCCTGAGTGATGTTCTGGCCTTCGACGATCTTCGCCTTGGTCGCCTCAGTCAGATTGAGTTTTTCCAGCACTTGAGTGGCGGCCAGACCGTATGGCGCGGCTTTCGGATTGGCGATGGACAGGTGCTGGTATTCATTTTTCTTCAGGACTTCACCTTTGGCGTCGACATAACCGTCTCTCGCCGACCACAGGGCCAGGGTGCCGATGGCGTAGGTGAAGCGCGACCCCTTGACGGTGTCGCCTTCTTTTTCCAGTTTTTCCGGCGTGGTGTCGTCCGCCGAGAGGAACACTTCGAACGGCGCGCCGTTTTTGATCTGGGTATAGAACTGGCCAGTGGCACCGTAGGCGGCGACCAGTTTGTGCCCGGTGTCTTTTTCGAAATCGGCAGCAATTGCCTGGATCGGCGCGGTGAAGTTAGCGGCAACCGCCACTTGCACTTCATCAGCCTGAGCGACACCGAAGGCGAATACCGAAAGCAGCGTTGCCAGGCAGGTTGGGGCAAGACGTGGGGCACGAATGGTCATGTAACAGCTCCGTTATGGGCGAGTGCAGAGGGCAGTTATTGTTGGAGGTGGACTGCACCGATGCGAAGGGTGAAACGCTATATAGCGAAATATATAGCGAAATGCCGCTAAACAGGAAGTGCTGTTGTATACAGGATAAGGCTGCACCGTGCCTTATCCTGTATCGGATCAGCGCCGGACCAGTTTTGCCAGCGCGCCTTGCGCCAGTTCCCGGGTCAGATCGGCGCTGCTCAGTTCCTTGCCCAGCGGGAACGCCTGACCGGCCCAGAGGTTACTGAACTGCGCTTCGCTTTTGGCACGCAGCGGCATCAGCGCTCCGCCCGCCAGCGGGAACGCCGGGGCTTTCGGTGACATCGGGCCGATTTCGCGCATCACCCGATTGAGAATGCCGCGAGCCGGGCGGCCAGTGAACAGGTTGGTAATCGCGGTTTCGCTTTCCTTGGCGCTGCGCAGCGCCTGGTGATGCGAGGCGCTGACTTTCGCTTCCGGCGTGAACAGGTACGCGGTGCCAACCTGCACCGCCGATGCACCCAGCATCAACGCCGCCGCCACCCCGCGCGCATCGGCAATGGCGCCGGCAGCGATCACCGGCACCTTCACCGCATCGACGATCTGCGGCACCAGCGCAAAGGTGCCGACCTGGCTGCTCAGTTCATCGCTGAGAAACATCCCGCGATGACCACCCGCTTCGTAACCCATGGCGATGATCGCGTCGCAACCGTTTTGCTCAAGCCACATCGCTTCATCGACAGTGGTGGCGGACGAGAGGATTTTCGCGCCAGTGGCCTTGACCCGATCCAGCAGGGATTTTTCCGGCAGACCAAAGTGAAAGCTCACCACCTCAGGACGAAACTCTTCGAGCACGGCGCACGCTGCCGCATCGAATGGCGCGCGGTTGGAAACCGGTGTCGGTGCGTCGAAATCGACGCCCAATTCGCGGTAGTAAGGCTCCAGCAGATTTTTCCAGTCTTGCGCGCGCTGTTCATCGGCGGCCGGTGGCTGGTGGCAGAAGAAATTGACGTTGAACGGTTTGCGGGTGTGCTCGCGAATGGTCTTCAGCTCTTCGCGCAACTGCTCGATGCTCAGCATTGCGGCAGGCATCGAACCCAGGCCGCCGGCGTTGCACACGGCGACTACCATGGACGAGTTCGTGGCACCGGCCATTGGGCCCTGGATGATCGGCAGTTCAATGCCAAGCAGGTCAAGAATGCGAGTGTCAGGCCATTGGCTCATGAAAGCGGTTCTCCGAACGATGAAGCGGGGCAGGGACGGCAGAGCCGGTTTTTTAACAGCAAAACCGGACTCGGGGCCAGTCTGAATTTTCAATGCAGCCATCAGCGGCGATGAAAACCGCCGCCCCCGCCGCCCCCCAATGAACGGTTCATGACTTGCGAGGAGTTGTGGAAGTTGTTGGTGCGCTGGTTGCCGAAGTTGCGCGCAGCAGACTCGCGATTGAGGTTCTGCAGTTGCGCATTGTTGTTGACCGGCGCCGTGCGGGCCGGGCTGCCCTTGACCATCGATTGCCAGCCGTTGTCGGTTTTCTTGTAGACGTTGCCGTCGCGCCCGGCATAGACGTTGTCGCCAACCCGTGCGGCGCCGCCGTTGCGGCCTTTCACGCCAGCATATTGTGTGGTCTTGTCGGTGTTGGGGTTGTATACCGCGCCACGATTGGCGGTGACCTGGGTGCCATTGCGAGCGTTGCCTGCGGTCACCCGTCCACCGGCGATGGCGCCACCGTTCGGCCCGACCACCTCACCGCTGCGCCCGGCCGCATAATTGCCGTTATAGACATTGTGTACGGCCCCGCGCTGGCCCGCCGCTGCAATGCCGGTGCGCGAGTTATAGGACGAGCCAACCTGACCGGCCCAGCGATTGCCGGTCCAGGCGTTGTATCCGGCGCCATAGCGACTCACCGTCGCGCGATCCCCCCACTGACGATAAATGTTGCCGGTGGTGCCTGCCCAGCCACCGGGCCCCCAGGCCACAGCACCGCCACGATAGCCATAAGCGGCGCCGCCCCAGGCCAGTGGCGCGGGGTACAGGCGCGGGCCCCAGGCGTAACCCCAGCCATAATTGCCCCACCATGGATAAGCGCCCCAGCCCCAACCCATCGCCACGGTGTTGCCGCCCCAGCTCCAGCCGAAGCCGAAACCGAAGGTCCAGCCTGTCCACGGCGTATAGCGCATGGCGACGCCGAAACCGTAGGTCACCGGTGGCCCATACCAGACGCTGCCGACCCACGGCGTGTAAGGATAACCGGTGCCGTAGACCACCACGCCGGTGGCCGGATCCAGATTCGACCCTTGATAACCCGGGGTATAGCCGACCACCACGGTGTCGCCACTGGACTCATAGACTTTGACGTAGGTGAGGTAATGCATCGGCGAACTCGGCGGGATCGAATAGATTACCGCCGGTACCGAACTGGCCACGGCCCATGGCCCGTTCACCGAGGTGGCGCTGAACCAGATACCGTTTTCCACCGCATACCAACTGTCGTTATCGACCCGGATGATCGGTGTCGCGCTGTTGACCACGTACTGCAGCGATGTGCTGCTGATTGCCTTCAACTGCGGTTCGCCATCGAACTGCGGCGCGGTCATTTTTACAGCGCTCTTCTTGATCGCCGAGGTTTGCGGGATGGTCGCCGCGATCGCGGCTTCCTTGGCCTGTGGCGTGCCGGCGACCGAGGCCTTGACGTTCTCTTTCGGGCTGTCGTCCGGGATGTTGGCGAAATCTGCCGGCAGTTTGTCCGCCGGGGTAAATGTCCATGGGCCGTGCATGTCGGCAGCGCGAAACCAGCGCCCGGAAATCAGCACGTAACTGTTCTGGTCGCCGATTTCCTTGAAAATGTGCCCGGTGGTGTTGCTCACGTAAAGCAGGCTGGTGCCCTGAATTGGCAGCCACTGCGCTGCGCCGTCGGTGACGATCAGCTCGGTGGGCGTGGTGGCGATGAAAATTTTCGGCTGCGGCGGTCTGGCCAGATTTGGCACCTTGTCTTTCGGATCACTCTGCCCGGTCAGCAAATCGACCTGACGGTTCTGGATCGCCGCCTGTTTGGCCTTCTCCAGATCGGCCGGCGGCGTGGTCAGACGGGTGTATGCGCCGCTGAGGCTGTCAGCGACCATCCAGCCATCGAACACATGCAGGTAGTGCTTGCCCTCGGCGTCCTTGAGCAATAGCGGGCGAGTGTTGATCACCCGCTGCAGCGCGGTGCCGTCGACCGCCCGGTACACGGCGTCGCCATCGATGTAGACGAGCAGTGCGGGAACGTCGGAACTGATGATCGTCGGCGGGGTGTTTTCCAGCGGCGCGCTGTCGGCTTTCTGCTCGGCCGACAGTACGCCGACGGCGGCTTCAAGTTGATCGAGGGAGATGGTTTTCTTGCGACTTTCGGCATCTTTCTGCAGCGCGCCGAGCCAGACGTCGGCCTGACTGGCGTCGGCAGGGAAGTCGGCCTTGATGATCTTGTACTGATCCAGTGCGACCCAGCGCGTGGCCTTGTCGACCAGCGTGTGCGCGCTGAACTGGACGATGCCGAAGGTGGGTTTGCCGTCGGCGCCGGTGGCTTCGACGGCAGCCCGGGCATTGAGGGTGTAGCCATCCCAGCTGTCGAGTTGCGGCTGGTAAACGGTCAGTTTGGCCTTGCCGCTGGTGATCACTTGCGGCCACGTCGGCGCGCTCGGGGCAGCGTCGGCAGCAGCAGGTTTGCTGGCGGTAGCCGGGGCAGCCCAAGTGTTGCCAACCGTCAGCAGGCACAGCATCAGTATCGCAAGCAACGAGCGCGGGTAAGACATTGTCAGCTCCATCGACAGGGCCGCTTTCAGCAGGATGGCAGCGAAAGCACGACCGTCGAAAAAGCATAGCCGCCCGCTTCACAATTACCGGGCGGATTCGCGAATTGGCGCAAAGTCGGGTGGGGCAATGTGTTGCTTTGTGTTATTTCAGGGTACGAGGATTTGAATCCATTGATTGAGAGGCAGCCATGTTCAACGGCATTTTGATCGACAAAGACGACAGCGGTTACCGCGCCAGCCTGCAGCAGATCAGCGAAGCGCAGTTGCCTGAAGGCGACGTGACGGTGAAGGTTGCGTACAGCACGCTGAACTTCAAGGACGGTCTGGCGATTACTGGCAGCAGCCCTGTGGTGCGCAAGTTCCCGATGGTGCCGGGGATCGATCTGGCGGGTACGGTCGAGGTCAGTTCGCATCCCGATTACCAGGTCGGTGATCAGGTGCTGCTCAACGGCTGGGGCGTGGGCGAGAGTCACTGGGGCGGGCTGGCGCAAAAGGCGCGGCTCAATGGCGACTGGCTGATTCCGTTGCCCAAAGGCTTTACCGCGGCGCAAGCCATGGCCATTGGTACCGCCGGCTACACGGCGATGCTGTGCATTCTGGCGCTGGAGCGTAACGGCGTGTCCCCGGATCAGGGCGAAGTGCTGGTGACTGGCGCCAATGGCGGGGTGGGCAGTTTCGCCATCGCCTTGCTCAGCAAACTCGGTTATCGCGTGGTGGCGTCCACCGGCCGGGTGTCCGAGCATGAGTACCTGAAGCAACTGGGTGCCAGCGAGATCATCGATCGCGCAACTTTGTCTGAGCCGGGCAAGCCCTTGGCTAAGGAACGCTGGGCCGCAGTGATCGATTCGGTCGGCAGTCACACCTTGGCCAACGCCTGTGCCAGCACCCGCGCCGAAGGCACGGTGGCGGCCTGCGGTCTGGCCCAGGGCATGGATTTTCCGGCGTCGGTGGCGCCGTTCATTCTGCGCGGTGTGACCCTGGCCGGAATCAACAGCGTGACCCAGCCCAAGGCACGGCGGATCGAGGCCTGGGCGCGCCTGGCCAAGGATCTGGACTTCGCCCTGTTGCCTTTGATCAGCCATGAAATCGCCCTCAGCGAAGCCATCGACGCGGCGCCGAAGTTGCTAGCCGGACAGCTTCGCGGCAGGGTTGTGGTCGACGTCAATCGCTGACAGAGTAGGCGTCATTGCGGCCCTGTGTGGCCGCACTTCTATACAGGGAGCCGCAATTTCGATGGATTTGAAACGACAGCAAATCGACGCCTTCACCGTTGCTGGGCTGCAGGTTCGCACCACCAACGCCGCAGAGCACCAACCCGAAACCGCGAAAATCGGCCCGATGTGGGGCCGGTTTTTCGGCGAGGAGTTGGCCGAATCCATTCCCGGCAAGTCAGCCCATTCGCCGATTTATGGCGTGTATTCGGCTTACGAGTCGGATGCTTCGGGTGCGTTTGACGTTACCGCTGGCGTTGCCGTGAATGCTTCAGTCAAAGGCTTCGAGTCCGTGCGGATCGAAGCGGGCGAGTATCTGGTGTTCGAAGCACAAGGGCAATTGCCTGATGCGGTCATCACGACCTGGGGGCGGATCTGGGAGTTCTTTGAGCAGAATCCACAGATTCAGCGCCGTTACGCCACGGACTACGAGGCCTATACCGGCCCCGAGTCAGTGGCGGTCTATATCGGCGTCCGCTAAGGCTGCGTTTCGCGCTCCAGCAATTGACGTTTACGCTCTACGCCCCAGCGATACCCCGACAGATTGCCATCGCTACGCACCACGCGATGGCAGGGGATTGCCACGGCCAGGCGGTTGGCGCCGCAGGCCTGCGCCACGGCGCGCATGGAGGTTGGCGCGCCAATGCGCTGGGCGATTTCGGCGTAACTGGCGGTGCGACCCACCGGGATTTCCCGCAGCGCCTGCCACACCCGTTCCTGAAACGCTGTGCCGCGCACATCCAGTGGCAAGTCGAGGCCCAGCGCTGGCGCTTCGATGAAACCCACCACCTTTGCAATCAACTGCTCGAAGCCGGCATCGGCGCCAATCAGGTTGGCCTGACGGAACTGATCCTGCAGATCGCACACCAGTTGATGCGGATCGTCGCCCAACAGAATCGCGCACACGCCGCGCTCACTCTGCGCCACCAGAATTGCCCCGAGGGAACATTGGCCAACCGCAAAATGAATGTCGTTGTTGCGACCGGCAGCGCGGTAGTCACCGGGTTTCATGCCCAGTACCTTGTCGGCTGCCTCATAAAAGCGGCTGTTGGAATTGAATCCCGCGTCGTACAGCGCATCGGTCACCGTGCCGCCATCCGCGAGCCGTTCACGCACCCGGCGCGAACGATGCGCCGCCGCGTAACCCTTGGGCGTCAGGCCGGTAGCAGCCTTGAACACCCGATGAAAATGGAACGGGCTGAGGCCGGCGGTTTCGGCGAGTTCATTGAGTGCGGGCACTGTTTCACTCGACTCGATCTGCCGACAGGCCATCGCCACGGTCGCGGCGTGCTGGCTGGCGACTTCAGTCTGATCCTTGCTGGTGCGCTTGCTTGGGCGGTAACCCGCCGCCTCGGCAGCTTGAGCACTTTCGAAGAACTCGACGTTCTGCGGCTTGGGCAAACGTGAAAGGCTGCTGGGGCGGCAATAGATGCCGGTGGTTTTCACCGCATAGACAAACTGCCCGTCGGCCTGTGGGTCCCGTGCAACGACGGCGGCCCAGCGTGGATCGGTTTCAACGTTGATGATAGGCGAAAGCTTTTTCATGGCGAGTAGTCCGTTGACCTGTTTGATTCAGGTTAACCAGCAGCAATGTTGGTAACACTCCGGGCCTTGCGGTCAAACTTTTCAGATCACCCGGCGACACGCAAGGTCAGGTTGATCCGGCGTTCGCCCAACTGCGGATGCCGCCCGGGTTTGATCGGCAGCACGCCGTGAAAGCGCAAGCGATCAACCCCGCCCCAGACCACCATGTCGCCATGCAGCAGAGGAATGCGCTGGCTTTTGTCGCTACGGGCAAAACCACCGAACAGGAACATCGCCGGCAACCCCAATGACAGCGAAACGATCGGCGCCGCGTAGGCATTTTCGTCTTTGTCCTGATGCAAAGACATTTTCGCGCCGGGTACATATTGGTTGATCAGGCAGGAGTCTGGATGAAAGTCGGCAAATCCAGCGCGCTGTGCTGCTTTGCGCGCCAGTTCTGACAACACTTCTGGCATCGCCGGCCAGGGCTGGCCACTCAGCGGGTCGACGGTGCTGTAGCGATAACCGCTACGGTCGGTGATCCAGCCCAGGGTTCCGCAACTGCTGGTGCCCACCGACATGCTGAAACCGCCCGGGGTCATCATGTGGCGCAACGGTGCTGCGGCGAGAATGGCTTCCAGCGCGGGCAACAGTTGATCGATCACCGGCAGAGCGAAGCCGCGCAACACCCACGATTGTTCGCCGATCTGCTCGGCGCGGGGTTGTTGCTCGGGTTCGTGGTCGGCGAACAGGTCGAAGGTGGTCGGGTGCATGGCGTTCATGATGCGTCGTGGAAGATGATGCCCAGAGTATGCCGATTTCCGCTGTGCAGGCGACTGACGCCGTGACGCATGGTCACTCGATAATCGCCGCGTGTGCCGCTGACCGGGCGTTGGTTGACCGCGAATATAACCGCGTCACCCTTGTGCAGATCCACGACGTGCGGGCGCGACTGCATGCGTGGACGCTGCTCGGTCAGGACGAACTCGCCACCGGTAAAATCCTCTCCGGGCTGCGACAGAAGAATCGCCACTTGCAGTGGGAAAACCAGTTCTCCGTACAGATCCTGATGCAGGCAGTTGTAGTCCTGCGGGCCGTATTGCAGCAGCAAGGGTGTCGGCCGCAGTTGGCCGGCAGCCTGACAGCGCTGCACAAACTCGGAATGGGTTGCGGGAAAGCGTACAGGCAGATTCATGCGTTCGTACCAGCGGTTGGCCAGCGGCACCAGGCGCGGGTAAAACGCAGTGCGCAGACGTTCGATGGCTGTCGGCAGGGGATAGCTGAAGTACTTGTATTCCCCGCGACCGAAACCGTGGCGGGCCATGATGACCTGCGAACGAAACGGTTCGGTCTGCGAATACAGGGCGCTCAAGCGCTCACAGGTTTGCGCCGACAGCAACGAGCGGACGATGGCATAGCCATATTGATCCAGATGCTGTTGGAGGCTTGCCCAATCGAGCGCATCCAGCCGAGACGGGGACATTGACATGCTGACTCCTGAACCCTTTGGTCGAGGCTGTCAGTCTGGGCAAATACCGGCGGCAGAACACTCCGCCGCTTGCGGTCGAATCCCGTAATGTGGTGTTACAGGGCTTTGCTCACGGCGATGTCGCTGATCTCGTCTTCAGTCTGGCCATGGATGGCGTCCAGTGCGGCCTTGGCCTCTTCGACGGTGCCGTTTTCCAGTTGCGCGAACTCGAAACGGCGCTCACCGTTGAGCTTGTATTTGATGACGTATTTGGTCGTTTGGGCCACGGTCGTGCTTACCTTTGTGTCAGGGGCGACTCAGCTCAGTTTGGAGCTGGAGCGGCGGATGATCTTGATCGAGTGGGTCAGGGTCGGCTTGCGCGTGACGCTGATGGCGCGACGGTTGACGGTGTCGATGGTGATGTTCCAGAAACCGGTGCTCGGCGCGGTGATGCGCGCAGGAAACGTGTCGAAAGCGCCGCCGTGGTAGGTGTGGCGGCCGCCGTTCTTGAAAGCGCGGAAGTTGGCGTCGTTCATCAAGCGGATGTTGCAGGTTTGCGAGCATTGGATGACGACGATGTCGTCTTCGTTGAGGTGCTCGCGCTGGTGAATGAATTTCATGGGCGCCTCCAGAAGGGCTTTTTCTACTAAATCAAAACGATAGCATGTGCGATTGGCGCAGTTTATCAGCCCGAACGGGTTATTATCCCGCCGTCGAGCGCTGCTTTGACAATTAAAAACAGTTATTCGCGATTCCATGCGGGTTTAATGGAGTAAGCCTCGGAGAAAAATGGCATTACTGCTGTCCGAGGGTCTTTATGGGAGGTATTTGTATGAAGTGGGGTGTGGTGTGTCTGCCGTTGATGTTGGTCGTGGGTGGTTGCGCGAGTGTTTCCGAAATCAACGAAACCTTGCCCACCATGAGCGTGATTTCCGGCAAGAAACCCCATGAGTATGCTCAGTGCCTGGCCGACAAGCTTGCCAACAGCCGAGGCGCGCTGCAGATGCAGCCGCACAAGGATGGCGTGCGAGTGATTGTTCCCGGGAAATTTTCCACCGGCGCGGCTGCGGTGTTTGATATCGAAGACCGTTCCGGCGGCAGCAGCATCAAGCTGCATGAGCGGATGTCCAATGTGCCGGTTCGTCCCCGTGACGTGCAAAACGCCGCCAATGCCTGTATTTCCGGCTGATAGAATAGCGTCCATCAGCACCGATGCCGTCACAGTCTTGCTGTGGCGGCATTTTCATTTCTGGAGTCGCGCATGAAGCGAGAGCAAGTACGGGAACGGCATGCAGAGGGCCTTATCTCTGCCACGCATGTGATTCAAAATCCGGCGAACCCGGGCGAGTGGATCGTGTTTTTCAAGAAGAGTGCCGGTCGCAGCTATTTTCTGGTGGACGATAACGACGAAGTCGAATCCTTTGCCCGGCTCGACGACCTGATCGAGATCGTGCGCGGGCTCGGGATCAAGTTCGCCGAGATCCACATGTAGGGTCTATTTGCAGACCACCACCACACTGCGGTTCTTGTAGTTGCCGACATCGACTCCCAGGGTCTTGTCGCTTTCCTTGGGCGCCGGTGTGCCGTCGGTACCGACGATGCGATAGCCGGTGCCGGCGCAGGAGGCGTCAGCCTTTTCGTAGCAGGTGGCCCAGGAGTTGGCTTCCCCGGAGCAGTCGATGCTCAAGCCCTGTTCGCCGTTGTTCAGGTAGGTGGTTTCCGAGGTGGCACAGCCACCGAGGGCCAATACCGCGATCAGCGGCAGCATTCTGTTCATGTTCATAAGTGTGTCGTCTTCAGCGAGGGAGGGGCTAAACGCTCTGACAGCGCCAGCATGAAAAGGTTATAGCGATTGGCCACTTGTTTTCATCATGCTGCGAGCGGCCACAAAAAAGCCCTGCACAAGGGCAGGGCTCGGCGCGTGTCGCAACAGATCAGTCCTGATCTTTGCCACGGCGTTTGGACGACGCAGGGGTGTCGGTGAATACCGACGCTACATCAGTCGCCAGCTGCTCGCTGTCGAAAGGACCGGCGATGTGTTCGCCATTGGTCGTGGTCAGGTTCCACTTGCCGTCTTTCTTGTCGATCACATACCCGTTGATGATTTTTACCGCGGCCATCTATCTGTCTCGTTCGCTGGTTCAAAGGCGCCATGATACCGACAAATCCTCACATTGGGGGATGATGAGCGTATGGTGATGCAGCGCATTTGCGTGTTTGAGCTACTCTGTTTTCGCGGGTCGAAGTCGCCAACGGAACTATCGGCGAGAATATTTCTCTATGTTGGCATCGGTTAGCCAGTGCGGGGCATTGTAAGGTGCACGCCGCCTGATTAGACTGCGCCGAAACTCGTACACACAGCCCTTTCAAGGACTTATATGATCAAGAAATGCTTGTTCCCAGCAGCCGGTTACGGTACTCGCTTCCTGCCAGCGACTAAAGCCATGCCCAAAGAAATGCTGCCGGTGGTAAACAAGCCACTGATCCAGTACGGCGTTGAAGAAGCTCTGGACGCTGGCCTGACTGAAATCTCGATCGTGACCGGTCGTGGCAAGCGCGCTCTGGAAGACCACTTCGACATCAGCTATGAGCTGGAAAACCAGATCAAAGGCACCGACAAGGAGAAATACCTGGTCGGCATCCGCAAGCTGCTCGACGAGTGCTCGTTCTCCTACACCCGCCAGACCGAAATGAAAGGTCTGGGCCACGCGATCCTCACAGGTCGCCCGCTGATCGGTGACGAACCGTTCGCCGTGGTACTGGCGGACGACCTGTGCGTCAACCTCGAAGGCGACGGCGTACTGACCCAGATGGTCAAGCTGTACAAGCAGTTCCGCTGCTCGATCATCGCCATTCAGGAAGTCGATCCGCAGGAAACCAGCAAGTACGGCGTGATCGCCGGCGAGATGATCCGCGACGACATCTACCGCGTACACAGCATGGTCGAGAAGCCAAAGCCGGAAGACGCGCCGTCGAACCTGGCGATCATCGGTCGTTACATCCTGACTCCGGACATCTTCGACTTGATCGAACAGACCGAGCCAGGCAAGGGCGGTGAAATCCAGATCACCGATGCCCTGATGAAGCAGGCCCAGAACGGCTGCGTCATGGCCTACAAGTTCAAGGGCAAGCGTTTTGACTGCGGTGGCGCTGAAGGCTACATCGAAGCCACCAACTTCTGCTTCGAGAACTTCTACAAGACCGGCAAGGCTTACTGATAGCGCCGGACCTGCATCGCGAAGGGTGTGAAAGTACCCAAGTGAACGCACCCACAAACGCCCCGACTTGTTCGGGGCGTTTGTTTTTGTGCTGGAACAATCCTTGATCCTGGTGGTGCAATTTACTGGCGCCCTCTGAGCGCGCTGGCTGCTCTTTCAGGGAGGAGGGTACGTGCGAGCATGCTGGCTGCTCCGATTTCCCTCAGGCGGTACAGTAGAGCCCCATAAAGCGGGCTACCTGACCGCCAAAAACGAAAAAAGCTCCGTATCTTGCGATACGGAGCTTTTTCTTTATGCGTTACACCGGTTGCGATCTCTCGAAACCGATGCCTTCCGAGCGGTTACTGCTGCACGACATTCGCTGCGGCAGGGTCGACCTTTTTCGGCTTCATCAGGCTGAAGTCGATCAAGGCGCGCTGCTCGCGTTCGTACGGGTTGCCGATCATCAGCGGACGCGGTTTGAAGCTGTCGCTGACCAGACTCTTGCTGCGATCCAGCTCATCGAAACTCAAACCGGCCATGTCCGCCCAGGTGTGGATCAGGTGCGAGCTGCTGTACGGCCGGCCGAGGTCGGCGGCGAAGTTCCAGTCGTGGTTCTCGCGCCATTTCGGCGACGCCCAGGCCATGAACGGAATGGTGTACATCGGCGCGGTCGGTTTGTTCTCGTTACGGCCGAGGGTGTTGTGGCCGGCGGAGTCGAACACGTCTTCACCGTGGTCGGAGAGGTACAGCAAGAAACCGTTCGGATCGGACTTGGCGTAGTCCTTGATCAGGCTCGACACCACGAAATCGTTGTACAGCACGGCGTTGTCGTAGCTGTTGTAGGTCGGTACCTGATCGTCACGTACGCCGGCCGGCACGCCGGTACGGTCCTGGAACTTGTCGAAGGTCGGCGGATAGCGGTACTGGTAGCTCATGTGAGTACCGAGCAAGTGCACGACGATCAGCTTGCGCTGCGCCGGGTCAGTCAGCGCCTTGTTGAACGGCTCGATCACGTCACCGTCGTACTGCGCGGCGTTCTGGTTGCGGTTGTTGTTCAGGTACACCTGCTCGTCGGCCTGCTCGGAGAAGGTCGTGAGCATGGTGTTGCGCTTGGTCATGGTCTGTTGGTTGGTGATCCAGAAGGTCTTGTAACCGGCCTGTTTCATCATGCTGACCAGCGACGGCGTGGACAGGTACAGATCAGGGTTTTCTTCGTCGGCGAAGGTCAGCACCTGCTGCAGCGCTTCAATGGTGTAAGGGCGCGGGGTGATGACGTTGTCGAACACCGCGAGCTGATCCTTGAGCTTGTCCAGTTCCGGGGTGGTGTTGCGTCCATAGCCGTACAGGCTCATGCGCTGACGGTTGGTCGACTCGCCGATCACCAGCACCAGGGTCGATGGTTTATCGGCATCGGCAACTTTCAGGTTATGCAGCGGCGGCACCTTGCTGGTGCTGTGCAGCATGTCTTGCATGCCGGCCAGAGTGTCGAGGTAACGGTGGTAAGCCACCGCCATCTGCCAAGGCACGGCTGGCTCGATGCGGTCTTCGAATTTCTCGAAACCGCCGGCGAAACTGCCGGTACGCTGGGTCTGCTTGATCAGTGGGTAGCCGACCACGGCGAAGACGATCGCGATCGCGGCCACGAACGCGCGGCCTCGGGGCATGTACACCGGGCGCAGGCGGGTCCACAGGAAGTAGGCGAAAGCGGTATGGGCGAGGAACGCCGGGATCATCCACCAGGCGAAGTACTGCGTCATGTATTCGCCGGCTTCAGAGATGTTCGACTCGAACATGATGAAGATGACGCTTTGCGAGAATTCCTGCTGATAGATGAAGAAATAACCCAGGCTGGCCATTGAGCAGGCCCACAGGACGATACCGATCAGCGCGGCCAGCAGTTTGGTGCGTTTGGGAAACGCCAGCATCGGGGCGAGCCACAGCGCGCTCATCACGAAGGCCTGACGGAAACCGCTGAAACCGGAGGTGCCGGTCAGCTGGATCAACAGTTGGGTGATGCCCGAGAAATACCAGAAGAAAGCGAACAGCCAGAGAACCCCGGCCCAGTCGAAACCTGTCGCAGTCGTTTTGCTGCGTTTGAACAATGCCATTCAGCACTCCAGCTCATCGTCACTAACCACCGTCGGAGCGCTACATCAAACCGACGAACGGAAGCCGCGCGCAAACGCACGGCCAGAATGGGCCGGAGTATCACCAAGGCAGTGTGAAAACTTCGTTAGTTGCCGATCAGGGGCAGGGGAGCATCATGTCGGGAACGACAGGCGCCGTTCCCGAAGCTGGCGGGGCAGGTCAGGCGTGCGGATGGCGCTGGACCACCGGCAGAGGTTTGGGCTGAGCGCTCTGGGTCAGCGAGCGCAGCTGCGCCAGCTCCTGCTTCAACTGGTCGCGCTCGTCTTTCAACTGACGCAATTCATCGCGACGGATCGTGACGTACAGGGTTTGTGGCGGCATTGCTGTGTGTACTGTGCCCATTGCTCACCTCGCAAATGGCGTGTCTCAACTGCAAATCGTCCCCGCGTCGGGGCTACTGACTTGCTATCGGCGCCAATTTTGATTTCTTTTGCCCGTGAATGGAACTTTTTTATTTTTCATGGTCGGTGTGTCTTCGGCAGGATTCGGGGCGTTATCAGTCTGGATCGGGCACAATGCCCGGAAACTTCATCGCAACGCTCTGGACTAACCTCCATCAGTCGCGTTGGGCTATAACCAATGACACACATTTATTTGTAGTAAGGAGCATCAGCACATGCAACTCGGGATTATTGGACTGGGCCGCATGGGCGGCAATATTGCGCGACGTCTGATGCTCAACGGTCACACCACCGTTGTTTACGACCGCAATACCGCCTTTGTCGACACCCTGGCCGCCGAGGGCGCCACGGGCGTTGCCGACCTTCCAGCCCTGGTGGCAGGCCTGGCCAAGCCGCGTGCGGTATGGGTCATGTTGCCGGCCGGCGCGCCGACCGAAGACACCATCAACACTCTGAGCGACTTGCTGGAAGCCGGTGACACCATCATCGACGGCGGCAACACCAACTATAAGGATGACATTCGCCGGGCGAAAACCCTGGCCGAGAAGGGCCTGCACTACATCGACGTCGGTACCTCCGGCGGCGTCTGGGGCCTGGAGCGCGGCTACTGCATGATGATCGGCGGCGACGCCGAGACCGTGAACCGTCTGGACCCACTGTTCGCAGCGCTGGCGCCGGGCATGGGCAACATTCCGCGCACCAGGGATCGCAAGTCCGAGGATCACCGCGCCGAGCACGGCTACATCCACGCCGGTCCTGCCGGTGCCGGGCACTTCGTGAAGATGATTCACAACGGCATCGAATACGGCATGATGGCCGCCTTCGCAGAAGGCTTCGACATCCTCAAGACCAAGTCCAGCGAGCGTCTGCCGGAAGATCAGCGTTTCGACCTGAACGTGGCCGACATCGCCGAAGTCTGGCGTCGTGGCAGCGTGGTCTCGTCCTGGCTGCTCGACCTGACCGCCGACGCACTGGCCAGCGATCCGAAACTCGACGGTTTCTCCGGTTCGGTGGCTGACAGCGGCGAAGGTCAATGGACCATCGAAGCGGCCATGGAGCAGGCGGTGCCGGTTCCGGTGCTGTCCAACTCGCTGTTCTCGCGCTACCGCTCGCGCGGTCAGGGCACGTTTGGCGACAAGATTCTCTCGGCCCAGCGCTTCGGCTTCGGCGGCCACGTGGAGACACCGAAGAAATGACCCATACGATCCGCAGAAAATCCAAGGCAGAACCCGCACCACCGACCACGCTGTTTTTGTTCGGTGCCCACGGCGACCTGGTCAAGCGCTTGCTGATGCCGGCGCTGTACAACCTCAGTCGCGACGGCTTGCTTGACGAGAATCTGCGGATCGTCGGCGTTGACCACAACGCCATTACCGATGAGGCCTTCGCGCAAAAACTCGAAGACTTCATCCGCACCGAAGTGGCGGCGAAAGTCGGCAAGGGCGATCAGATGCTTGATCCGGCCTTGTGGGCCAAGCTCGCCAAAGGTATCAGCTACGTCCAGGGCGACTTCCTGGACGACAGCACTTATTCCGCGCTGGCGGCAAAAATTGCCGACAGCGGCACTGGCAATGCGGTGTTCTACCTGGCCACCGCGCCACGCTTTTTCAGTGAAGTGGTACGCCGTCTCGGCGCGGCCAAACTGCTGGAGGAGACCCCGGAAGCGTTCAGAAGGGTGGTGATCGAGAAGCCGTTCGGCTCCGATCTGCAAACCGCCGAAGCGTTGAACGCCTGCCTGCTCAAGGTCATGTCCGAGAAACAGATCTATCGGATCGACCATTACCTGGGCAAGGAAACCGTGCAGAACATTCTGGTCAGCCGGTTCTCCAACAGCCTGTTCGAGGCGTTCTGGAACAATCATTACATCGACCACGTGCAAATCACCGCCGCTGAAACCGTCGGCGTCGAAACCCGTGGCAGTTTTTACGAGCACACCGGTGCGCTGCGTGACATGGTGCCCAATCACCTGTTCCAGCTGCTGGCAATGGTCGCCATGGAACCGCCGGCCGCGTTCGGCGCTGATGCGGTGCGTGGCGAGAAGGCCAAAGTGGTCGGCGCGATCCGCCCATGGAGCGTTGAAGAAGCGCGTGCCAACTCGGTACGCGGTCAGTACCGCGCTGGCGAGGTCGATGGCAAAGCGTTGAATGGCTATCGCCAGGAAGCCAACGTGGCGCCTGACAGCAACACCGAAACCTACGTCGCGCTGAAAGTCATGATCGACAACTGGCGTTGGGTCGGCGTGCCGTTCTACCTGCGCACCGGCAAGCGCATGAGCGTGCGCGACACCGAAATCGTCATCTGCTTCAAACCGGCGCCGTACGCACAATTCCGCGACACCGAAGTCGACGAGTTGCAGCCGACCTATCTGCGTATTCAGATCCAGCCCAACGAAGGCATGTGGTTCGACCTGCTGGCCAAACGGCCGGGGCCGGCGTTGAACATGGCCAACATCGAGCTGGGTTTTGCCTACAAGGACTTCTTCGAAATGCAGCCGTCCACCGGCTACGAAACGCTGATCTACGACTGCCTGACCGGCGACCAGACACTGTTCCAGCGCGCCGACAACATCGAGAACGGCTGGCGTGCGGTGCAACCGTTCCTTGATGCCTGGCAACAGGATGCGAGTGTGCAGACTTACGCTGCCGGGGAAGACGGCCCGCAAGCCGCCAATGATCTGCTGACTCGCGACGGTCGCGTCTGGCATGGTCTGGGATGAGTGACTCGATCCGTTTTTTATTGAGTGACATGGATGGCACGCTGTTGCTGCCCGATCACAGCCTGAGCCAGCGCACCATTGACGCCGTTCGTTCGCTGCGCGAGGCCGGCGTGTTGTTCAGCCTGGCCACCGGGCGCCCACCCAAAGCCATGTTGCAGCAGATCGAAGCCTTGGGCGTCGATCTGCCGACCGCCGCTTTCAATGGCGGCACCATCGTCAATCCGGATGGCAGCCTGTTGGTGGCGCATTACCTGCCGGTGCCGACCGCGCTGATTGCCCTGGCGTTGTTTGCTGACCAGCCGGATGTGGAGATCTGGGTGTTCAGCGGTGGCGACTGGTTGCTCAAGGATCCGCACGGGCCGATGGTGCCGCGCGAGCAGCACGGCCTCGGTTATCCGCCGGTGGTGGTGGAAAGTTTCGAGCCGTACCTGGAGCGCATCGACAAGATCGTCGCCACCAGTAACAACACCGATCTGCTGATCGAGCTTGAGGCGCGCCTGTTGGCCAAGGTCAGCGGCATGGCTCAGGTCTCGCGTTCGCAACCGGTGTATCTGGACGTGACAGCGCTGGAGGCCAACAAGGGTACCGCACTGGCGACGATTGCCGCCCATCTGGGCATACCGCTGGAACAGACGGCAGCGATTGGCGACGGCGGCAATGACCCGGCGATGTTCCATTGCGCGGGATTGTCGATTGCCATGGGGCAGGCGGACGAGGCGGTCAAGCGCCAGGCTGATGTCGTTACAGCCCCCAACACCGAAGACGGCGTGGCGCAGGCGATCGAAAAATACATCCTCCAGTAACACCTGTAGGAGCTGCCGCAGGCTGCGATCTTTTGATCTTGTTTTTTTGCAGCAAGATCAACAGATCGCAGCCTTCGGCAGCTCCTGCATGAGGTTGTTGTCAGAGCCAGTAACTCACCGCATACCAGCCCAGCAACCCCATCACCACGGTGTACGGCAGCGCCATCCACACCATCCGCCCGTACGACAGGCGCACCAGCGGCGCAATCGCCGAAGTCAGCAGGAACAGGAACGCCGCCTGACCATTGGGCGTCGCCACGCTTGGCAGGTTGGTGCCGGTGTTGATCGCGATCGCCAGGGTCTCGAAATGCTCGCGGCTCATGTGCCCGGACAGGAAGGCCTGTTTCACTTCGGTGATGTAGATCGTGGCGACGAAGACGTTATCGCTGATCGCCGAGAGCAGGCCGTTGGCAATGAACAGCATGCCCGGCTGTTGCTCCGCCGGCAGCGCCAGCACCCACTGGATCAGTGGGGCGAACAGTTGTTGATCGTGAATCACCGCGACCACGGCGAAGAACACCACCAGCAATGCAGTGAACGGCATGGCGTCCTTGAACGCGCTGCCCAGACGATGCTCGTCGGTGATGCCGGTGAACGCAGTGATCAACACGATCACCATCAAACCGATCAGCCCGACCTCCGCGACGTGAAACGCCAGACAACCAATCAGGATCAACGCAGCAGTGCCTTGCACCAGCAGGGCGGCACGCTGACGCGGGGTGCGTTCGGCGTTATCTTCGGCGGCGTAATTGGCCAGCACGGCGCGGACGTTGTCCGGCAGCAGGGTGCCGTAGCCAAACCAGCGCAGTTTTTCCAGCAGCACGCAGGTCACCAGACCCGCCACCAGTACCGGTAACGAAACCGGCGCGACTTTCTGGAAAAACTCCGCGAAATGCCAACCCATCTCATGGCCGATCAGCAGGTTCTGCGGCTCGCCCACCAGGGTGCAGACTCCACCGAGTGCAGTACCGACCGCGCCGTGCATCAGCAAGCTGCGCAGGAATGCGCGGAATTGCTCCAGGTCTTCGTGGTGCAGCGCGGGCAGATGGCGGTCGTCGCTGAACTCGCTGTCCTGACGCGGATCATTGCCCGAGGCCACACGGTGATAGACCGAATAGAAGCCGACCGCCGCGCTGATGATCACCGCGGTGACGGTCAGGGCATCGAGAAATGCCGAGAGGAAGGCCGAGAGGAAGCAGAACATCAGCGCCAACAGCGCCTTGGAGCGCACGCCCAGCAGCAACCGTGAGAACAGAAACAGCAGCAGATCCTTCATGAAGTAGATGCCCGCGACCATGAACATCAGCAGCAGGATCACCGGGAAGTTGTGCACCAGTTCATCGTACAGTGCCTGTGGTGAGGTCATCTTCAGCAGCAGGGCTTCGATCAGCAACAATCCACCGGGCATCAATGGATAGCACTTGAGGGCCATGGCCAGGGTGAAAATGAATTCGATCACCAGCAGCCAGCCGGCGGCGACCGGGCCGACAGTGAACAGCACCACGGCGTTGAGGATCAGGAACCCGACGATGCACGCCTTGTACCAGCGGGGCGAATGCCCGAGGAAGTTATGCGCGAACGCCTGGGCCAGTGAACCGGACATCGGTTGCTCCTTGTATTAAGAAGCGCGCAAGTTGCCGCAAGTGCCTGGCAAGTTCAAGTCTGGAGAGTTATTGATTCAGATAGCGCGCGACCATGGCGCGGTAGTTGCCGTCGAGTGAATAGCCGCCAACCAGGATTTGTCCGTCCGCCTGCACGGCGAGCGAGTTGGCGGTGTCCAGGCTGTGTCCCAAACGCGTGCGGAGCCAGCCGTGCCCGTTGCCGAACCGCGCATCGAGTCGCCCGTCGGGCAGATAACGCGCGACGATGAAGTCCGCTTCGATCCCGCCAATCGTTGCACCCACCGCGATGATGCGTCCATCTGTCATGCGCTGGGCCGCGCTCCATTGGCAGCCACTGGGGCCGATTTCCAGCAGATGCGGATGACCGGCGTTGTTGCGCAACTCCGGTCGGCCGTTGTTGTGCAGGCTCAATGCCAGACAGCGGATCGGATCGCGACTGCTGCCAAAGCAGTGCAGATGCTCCTGCGATTCGATGACCTGACTGACCATGGCACTTTGGCCGTGGGCCTTGAAGGCGAGGAAGCCATCCACCGCGAAACGGTCATCCAGACGCCCGTCAGGCAGATAGCGCGCGACCAGCCCCTCTTGGGGGAAGTCGATTGAACCGGCGACCAGTATCCGCCCGTCCGTCTGCAATAAAAGGCTGCTGAGCCAGGTGTTGAGCAGCAGATGGCGGATCATCACGAAGCCGCGGCCATTGAAGCTTTTATCGGGCTCGCCGTTTGGCATCAGGCGGATCAGCATGCCGGCATGGTCGGCCAGTTCGAAGTGGTGGTTGGCGATCAGCAGAATGTGCCCGTCGTCTTGCACGGCGATGTCGCAGGCTTCGGCGCCAGGCACACCGGGCGGCAGCCAGGTATCGCGGGAGCCAATGGACAGGTCGCCGGGCAGGCGCACCACTTTGCGCCCATTTTCACCAAAGCCGGGGTCGGGGATTCCGTCAGCGCTGAACAGCGCTAGGGCGGGCAGGGTGCGGTGGGCGGTTTGATAATGCAGACCGGCCAGCAGGATTCGTCCATCGGGCAACACCTGAACCTTGCCAGCGGTGGCTTCGAAGCCGGGTTCGAACTCGCCGATGACGCTGCCTTGCTGGCCGAAAGCGAGGTCGGCCGAACCGTCAGCGAGTATTCGCGCCAGACCAAATCGGCTGCCTTGGGCAGTACCGATCTTGGCCGCGACCAGCACGCGTCCCTCTCGATCCAGCGCAACCCCCTGGGTCATGCTGGAAACACTGCCAGCGAAATAGACCTGAGCAACGCCAGTCTTGGCGAATTGTCTGTCCAGTTGTCCGCAGCGATTGAGTAGTGCCGGTCGCGCAAAGGCGTTCTCGGAGGACATGCATGCTTCTCCTTGCAAGTTGACCAGGCCCGAATCGGGCGGGTAACTGCATGAGCGGAACATTCAATCCCTGAATAGACGCGAGTTCAACTGACAGAACTAACAGGTGGAGGGTCGCACTGTGCCATAACAGTGTCTTTTTGAACCAAATGAAAGCATGCCAAGCAGTGGCGCCTGATGCTGTAAAGGAAGTTGTACAGAAGTACTGGAGATAAACTGCTGCAGATAACTAACAGAGCAGTGGGCGGATGACTTGGTAGTCATCCGCCCGATGCTCTGATCAATGTGGCATCGACCACGATTGCAGCAGGTAACCTTCTTTGCTCAATTCGGCGCGGGCCTGTTGCAACAGCAGTTCCAGTTGCGCCGGGTCGGAGTAGGCGCTGCTCGGAATCTGCTGGCGACCGATGTGCGAGTTGGTACGATCAATGACGGTCAGGTTCAGTTCGCCATTGCCGTCTTGTGGGGCCCAGGCCACGCACTGAAAGGGTTTGAACGCGTGGTTGGCAATCAAAAGAGCTTCGTTGATACGGAGCGGGGCGGTCATTGGGGTCTTCTCTCTGTCGTGCCCAATCAAGTGATGTGCCGTCGGTTGGGCTTACCGTTCGGCTGGTTACTTGTACTGATGCACGCAACCCCGTGGCAGGTCACACACGAAACAGAGAAATTTCAACTTAATTGCTCAGGCTCAACATTCCGAACGTTTTTGAAAGCCTGGTGAAAGATAGCAACTCGATAGCTGACTAATAAACTTGCTTCTTATAACTCGTTAGCTTGTACATCTATAAGCAATCGATACAAGGCCCTGTCAATTTCTTGCTAATGTTACAGTCGGGTCTGCCAAATGACTGTTTTTACAATAATTTCCTTAAATTTGGCGCCAAGGAACAGTCATGATCGAAGCGCCTGCGTTACGACGTTTATTGGTGGTCGACCCGTGCGACGACTGTCACCGGTTATTACCTGGTTTGCGCTCGGTGGGCTGGGATGTCGACAGTTGTACCCTGGAAAATGCCGCCGATCGGACATGCGATGTCGGGCTGCTGCGACTGCAACCTTTTCACCTTGAACGTCCCGAAGCGGTCAAGGAACTGATCAGCCGCAGCGGCACCGAGTGGATCGCGGTGTTGAACCAGGAAGTCCTGCGGTTGCAGAACGTCGGTGACTTCGTTTGCGAATGGTTTTTCGATTTCCATACCTTGCCGTTCGATGTCTCACGGGTCCAGGTGACCCTGGGCCGCGCGTTCGGCATGGCGCGTTTGCGCGGGCAAGGCACGATTCATGTCGACCAGCCTGAACACGAGTTACTCGGCGACAGCAAGCCGATCCGTGAGCTGCGCAAGTTATTGAGCAAACTGGCGCCGACCGAATCCCCGGTACTGATCCGCGGTGAAAGCGGAACCGGTAAAGAACTGGTGGCGCGCACGCTGCACCGCCAGTCCCAGCGCCACAGCAAGCCGTTTGTGGCGATCAATTGCGGGGCGATTCCCGAACACTTGATTCAATCCGAACTGTTCGGCCACGAAAAAGGCGCCTTTACTGGGGCGCATCAGCGCAAGGTCGGGCGCATCGAGGCCGCGAATGGTGGCACGCTGTTTCTCGATGAAATCGGCGATCTGCCGCTGGAATTGCAGGCCAATCTGCTGCGTTTTCTGCAGGAGAAACACATCGAGCGCGTCGGTGGCAGTCAGCCGATTCCGGTTGATGTGCGCGTGCTAGCGGCCACCCACGTCGACCTCGAGGCGGCGATCGAGAAAAAGCGTTTTCGCGAAGACCTGTATTACCGCCTCAATGTGCTGCAAGTGGTGACCGCGCCATTGCGCGAGCGCCACGGTGATCTGTCGATGCTGGCCAACCATTTCTCGCATTTTTACAGCCACGAAACCGGCCGCCGCCCGCGCAGCTTCAGTGAGGATGCGTTGATCGCCATGGGCAAGCACGACTGGCCGGGCAACGTTCGGGAGCTGGCCAACCGCGTGCGACGGGGTCTGGTTCTGGCGGAAGGCCGACAGATCGAAGCCCGGGACCTGGGATTGCTCAGTCAGCACACGATTTCGACGCCGATGGGTACGCTGGAAGACTACAAGACGCGCGCCGAACGCCAGGCGCTGTGCGATGTGTTGAACCGCCACAGCGACAACCTTAGTGTGGCGGCGAAGGTGCTGGGAGTGTCGCGGCCGACGTTTTATCGTCTGCTGCATAAGCATCAGATTCGCTAGAGACCAAAGCTCAAAAGATCGCAGCCTGCGGCAGCTCCTACAGGGATTGACTCTGTAGGAGCTGCCGCAGGCTGCGATCTTTTTCTTTAGAAGTAGTACGGGAATTTCAGGCTGAAGGAAAAGTCGGGGGCATCCGGGGTCATGCCGATCGACAGGTTGGGCACGATAGTCAGGTTGTCCGTGGCGGCAATGGTCATGCCGACGTTGAAGTAGCCTGCGTTGGCGTCACTGGACACCACCGATTGCCAATCCCCGCCATCGGGTTTGAGTTTGCTCCTGCGTTGCACCAGATCAGACATCGAAAACGACATGCTCATCTTTTCGTTCAGAGCAAACGCAATACCGGCGCCGATCTGGAAGCTGTCGCCGATGCTGACCTTGCCCGGGGTTTTCTGGTTGACGGTCGAACTGATGTCGTCGAACGACTCTTCCAGGTTGTGGGTGTAGGACAAGCTGCCGAACAGCACTGCCGGGTCGAAGGTCTTGACCAGCGAAACCCCGGGTGTGATCGACCAGACACCGTTACCGGTTGGCAGCGTGTCAGGTACGAACAGGTTGGAGTTGGCGTCCGTCTGACGCAGCTTGATCCCGAACGGGTCTTTGCCGGTAGGTGCCTTGACCCGCAGGGTGACCACGGCGTCCGGCGTGTTGACCGACTCGTCGAGGAACTTGTAGGCAATACCGAAGTTGACGTCGCCGATGGTTGGATCACGCGAAACATCCTGTTCCGTCGTGACGTTGGACGCACCACCGTTGCCGCCACCGGACTGGTAGGTCGATTCGCGGTAAACCACCGGCACGTTCACGTCGAACTGCCAACGGTTGTCGAAGTTGTAGCGCCCGGTCAGATCCAGCGTCCAGGTGTCGGCCTTGATCCGGTCGAGGTTGATGTTGCCCAGAAAGATCGAGTCCAGCGCGAGGAAGCCGTTGAGGATCAGCTGTCGGGTGTCGTAACGCGAATAGGTCACGCCGGTTTCAAAGCTGAATTTACCGCCGCCGAAGAAGCCGCTGGCCTCGTCGTAGAGGTTGGACACACTCTGGGCCGGTTGCGAATCGTCGGCCAGTGACTGGCCGTAAGAAGCGCCGCTGCCCCCGGCGGCGCCCCCCGACGCTGCTGCCGCGCCAACTCCGGGAGCCCCGGTACCGGTCGCGACTTTTGGATTGCCTTTCATGTCAGACGGCGACTTGGCCAGCCGTTTGGGTTGCGGGGCTGCCGGTTGATCTTCGACCTGACGGACCCGTTGTTCGAGCACCGCCAGGGCCTTTTGTTGTACTTCGTATCGTTGCTTCAGCTCCAGAAGTTCCTGTTTCAGGGTCTCCACATCTGCGTCGGGTGCTGCTTGCAGCATCGCCGCGGGTAGAAGAGTACTCAGACATACAGCGGCACGCAGTGATACTGATCGATACATGAATAAGCCGTCCCTTTAAGCCCAATGATCGAGACTCAGCGTAGTTCAATATCCGATATTGCGTAGTGCCCTGAGTTGAGTCAGGTTGCAGTCCAGTGCGCCGGGGCTGATGCCGTTATTGTTAAGCACAACATTGAGTTGGGTCATGTTGTTGACCACGTTGGCGCTGCCCAGCAGGCGGGTGTTCTGCAGCAGGCCACCCTGAGCGACCTGTTGCAGGGCGGTGCCCTGATTTCCCGAGGCCTGAATGGCCATTTGCACGCCACTGTTGCTGGCCGAAACGGCGACACTGCCGGCGGCATTGCTGGCGCCGATGGTCTGCCCGGCCATCAGCGCCTGGCCTTGTGCGGGTGCCAGTGGCGGAGGTGTATTGGCTTCTTTTACGTTGATTGCCACGTTGTTGCTGGCGGTGTTGCCGTCGCCGGCGGCGCGTACGCTTTGGGTCACGCCCTGGCTGCTGTTGAGTGCCGCGCCACCAATGACATTGCCAGTGCCCGGAGTCGGGGTGCTGCCGTTGCCCTGTTCCTTGATGGTCGAGACATAGAATTCCGGTTTGATCGTGGCGGCCTGGATTTGCATCGACGTCGCAGCGCCGATCAGATCACCACTGGCGTTGCGCCAGGTACTGCTCATGACAATGCCGAAGCTGATGATCCGCCCCGGCATGACATAACGACCGCGAAGCTGGGACAGCTCCTGATCCTGAACTTCGATGGGTTTGAATCCTGCATTGGCATAGCCTGACGCGCTCGCTGCCAGGCAGGCGGCGGCCAGCCAGTATGAGGTTTTCATCTGCTGCTCCCGGGACATCCAGCCCCATTCTTTATAATCGGCGATTAAAAGAAGTCGCTCTGTATGAACCCGAAGTCCATCAATTCGGCATCTCTGACAGGGTTGAAGTTATCCAGCTTGTTCTTCGCGGTCAGCGGGGTCGGCGGCATGCGCAATGCATTGGTTTTGTCATAACCGGGGCCGACGATGGCGAAGACGATGCCGTTCCAACCTTTGACAAAGTCATCATGGGCGTAGCGTTTATGGCCTAAGACCGGATCTCCGATATAAACCCAATCCTTGTCCGAACGCTGCAGCACCACGAAATGCTTGTAGCCGCGAATTTCCATCAGTACCACCACCGGGATTGTTACGTCGTCGAGTTTTTCCGGTGGAATCTTGTAGCCCCTGGCGCGCATGCCGATGCTTTCTATGTAGCGTTTCATGTCCAGCATGGAGAAACCTTGGGTACGAACAAGGTCCTGGTCAGCGTTGACCAGCATGCCTTTGATGATGTGCTCTTCATCGACGTCGAGCCAATAAGCCTGGCGCAGTACCGTGGCCAGTGCGGCGGCGCCGCAGCTGAAATCGGTTTTTTGTTCGACGATGTCGGCAAACTTGCGTTCACGAATGCTTTGCACGTTCTTGTAGACGAGTACGCCGCCGGGCAGGGCAGCGACGGGCATCTGGGCAGCCTGGGTCAGGCCGGACAGGCAAAGCAGGGCGATAAAGGCAGTCTTACGCATGATCGATACGCCTTTGCGGACTGAGGAAAAGCCCCGTTTCCGGGGCTTTCGTTTCGATCGCGATTACATGCAGGCTTTGCAACCTGCAGCGATGGACAGCGAGTTGCTTTGTTGGTTGCCAACACCGGCAGCGTTGTTGAAGCCACCGTTACCCGACCAGTTGTTGCCTACGTTGGTCATGCTGGCGTTGTTGGTAACTGGGTTTTTCCAGCCGTCTGGGGTCAGCACTTGTTGCGTGGTTACACCAGCAAGACCGAAGGCACCCACAGCTTCGAAGGTGGCTTTCTGATCTTTGCTGCCGCCATTGCCGCCATGGCCTTTGTCGTCGTTGCCATAACCGCCACCGCCGTGGCTGTCACCTTTAATGGTAGCTTCGCCCACGGCGCCGAATACGCCGACGGCGGCGACAGTGCCAGTGAGAGTGTCTTTTTTGTAGGTCTGAGTGCCGTTGTTGCCGACTTGCAGACCGGTAGTGCTTTGGTTGGCCGCAGCAGCGGCTTGCGCTACACGACCACCGGACACAGCGATTGCCAGGTTGTTTTTCTGTTGGTTGAAGTTGCCGGCAGCGTTGTTCACGCCAATGTTGCCCGAGCCACTGTTGCCGACGTTGTTCATGCCGGCGTTGTTGGTGCTGGAGTAGTTGCCAACGGTGTTGTTGCTGTTGACTTGAGTGGCGCTGGAAGCGGACACCGCAGAGCCGAAGATGAAGCTTTCGTCAGCGGTGGCCAGAGCAGCGGCGTTGTCTTGCTGGTTGCCGTCACCGGCCACGTTGTTGGCGCCGATGTTGCCGTTGGCGCCGTTGAGCGAGCCACTGATGCCGGCGTTGTTCTGGGTGCCCTGGTTCAGGACGGTGTTACCGCCGTTGTTTTGCACGTCGAGCACTGCGGCACCGGCACCTGCGCCGATTTGCAGCAGTTCTTCCAGGGTAGGGCCTTTTGGTGGAGGAGGGTTGTGACCGTGACCACCATTGTTACCATGATCATTGCCGCCTGCTTGAGCCGCCATTGCCATTACTGCTGCAAGTGCGAAAACCAGTGGTTTGAGAGCCATTGTAGTTTTCATGGTGTTTCTCCATCGTGCTTATTAGTTGGTTAAGTGTTGGTACTTTCTAATTGCACTGCTTTTGTTGTTTGGGTCAGTCAGCGACCCGGATGCTCAGGGTGTTAGCCATACGGTTCCCCACCCCGGCACTCTGGTTCACCTGAATCACCCCTCGGCTGCCGGTGAAGGCCTGATCACTTGTGGTGACCTGGCGACTGCCGGGTGAGGTGCCAGTTGCTCCTGAGCTCGGTAAAAGCGCCACGTTCTGTTGCGACAGGGCGCTGTCGTCAACGCTTTGCGGGGCAGCACTGATGCTGACGCGCGTCACGTTGGCCATCTGGTTGTTGGCACCGGCGCCCTGGTTCACGCCCAGGATCCCGTTGCCATTACTGAAAGAGGTGCCGCCAATGGTGGCGCTGGCGTTCATCGACGGGTTGGCAGGGGTATCCAGCTTTTGCCTGACGATGGTGGTGGCACTGGCATTGGTGCCTATGGCGATCGCTTTGGTGTTGGTCTGTTGCATCTGGTCGCCGGCGGCCTGGTTGACGTTGAAGTTGCCGCGGTACTGCACACCGGTATCCTGGATGTCTGCGTTGTTCACGGAACTTGGATCGGCCATGACGCTGGCACAGCTGAAGAGGGCAAGCAGCAGAAGGGAACGATTCATCTCATTGACCTCCAGCCATGCGAGTCAGCGGCGCCAGACCGGTGCTCAGCGAGCGGTTGATCGTGTTGGAGATCGTGCCGCCACCGCCGCCGCCGTGACCGGCACTCATGCCAGGCAGGCCGTTGGGGTTGGTCAGCACGTTCATGCCGGGCATGTCCGAGTTCGGCGTGATCATGTTGCTGCGGATCGAAGCGCCGCTGGCGACACTGGCAAAGTCGCCGTCACTGAGTTCGGTGCTGGTCATCGCTTGATTAATTCGATCGGAAGGGTTGGCGTTGACCGTGGTTGGATACGGGTCTTTGCCACCGCTGCGCCCGATTGCAATGGGCTGGACGTCGCGGTTGAGAACGATCACGCCATTGCCTTCGGCCTGAACGTTGAAACTGATGAATGTGCTGGCGGCTGATCCAATCAGCAGAAGGCAGGTCAGGCCTTTATTGATATTCCCCACGGCGGCAATTCCTTCTTCAGTGGGCTGGCTCTTGTCAGCGTTGGGAAGGAGAGAGCGAAAGCTGTGCCGCTTTTGAGTTGTCTATTGTTTTCAACGGGTTGGCGCTGAGGCACGCAACGTTGATACATAACCTGTTTCAGCGCTGAAACAGTCGTGCCGACCGCGGCGTGGGCAGGGGCGGTGCAAAGCTCTGGAACAACGGTTTGCGCCGGGGTGTTTCACCGGCGTAACAGATACCCTGACAGAATGATGAAGGCCATTTAAACGGCTGCTTTGCGCGGGAGTGGGTGTTTCAGGAATGGACACTTGGGGCCCGAAAGTAGCTGCTTGCCAGGTCAATCAGCCATCAAACGCGCCACGGCTTCGAAAGCCAGAGAGCGACGTTCATCCCAATCGCCCTGAATGATCTGCAACGGTTGCCCGTGCTGTTCAAGCCAATCGCGGGTGGCCTGAAAGAACGCCATGCGTTCGCTGAGTTGCGGCTGGCAGCGCTGGCCGTCGTCGGTCCAGTCGATCTGCTCCGGCGACAACAGCAGGTGCAAGTCGTAATGCCGGGCCAGCAGCTCGGGTTCCAGCCATGCCGGGCAGGCGCCAAACAGAGTCTGGCTCCAGAGGATGTTGCTCAGCAAATGGGTATCGAGAATCAGCAATTGCGGTTGCTGCGCCCGAGCCTGATCTTCCCACTGCAACTGCCCACGGGCGATAGCGGGGATGTCATTGAGGCAGGTGTCGCGTGGATTCTGCTCGATGAACCAGCGCACGTATTCGTCCACCCGCAGGCCGCCGAAGCGCTCCTGGAGGCCTGCAGCCAGCCAGCTCTTGCCGGTGGATTCCGGGCCGGTGAGGACAACCACCTTCATCGCTGCAGCGCCGGATCGGCACGCCATTCGCGCCAGCCTTGCACAGCAATCAGGGTGAACAGGGCATACAGCGCGGCGGTGAGGTACAGACCCTTGTACAGGAACAGGCCGACGAAAATCACATCCAGCACGAACCACAGCGCCCAGCATTGCAGACGTTTCTGCGCCATCCACAATTGCGCAACCAGGCTGAATGCCGTCAGCGCGGCATCGAGCCACGGCTGCGCCGCGTCGGTCCAGTGCGCCATGGCCGCACCCAGCAGCAGGCTGCCGAGGGCGCCTACGCTCAGGCCGAGCAGTATCGAGCGCTGATCCAGGCGCGTGACTTCACGGCCGTCATGCATCGTCCCGGCGCGGGTCCATTGCCACCAGCCGTAGACTTGCAGCGCGGCGTAAATCACTTGCAGCAACATGTCCGAGTACAGCTTCACGTCATAGAAAATCCAGCTGTACAGCAACACCATGACCAGGCCGATCGGCCAGCACCACGGATTCTGTTTGACCGTCAGCCAGACGGCGATCACACCGAGGGCGGCGGCAAACAGTTCAAGCCCGGACATGGGGGTTCCTTGGGGGAATTGACGAGGGAGCGGATTGTACCGAAAAACCTGTAGGAGTGAGCCTGCTCGCGATGGCGGTGGGTCAGCCGCTCTGTGGTTGACTGATACGACGCTATCGCGAGCAGGCTCACTCCTACAGGGGGAACGGGGTCAGACGCGGAACTGGCGCAGCAACTGGTTCAACTGCTCGCTCAACTGTCCAAGCTTTATGCTCGCCACACTCGACTGCTCCGCCGCCAGCGCCGTGCTGTGAGACAGGCCGGCCGCCTGCGTGACGTTCTGATTGATGTCCTCGACCACATGCGCCTGTTGCAGTGTGGCGCTGGCAATCGAGGCGTTCAGGCCATTGAGATTGCGCAGCGCTTGGCCGATGGCATTCAGGCTGGCGCCGGCCAATCCCGCCTGTTCGATGGTCAGTTGCGAGGCCTTGCTGCTGTCGCCAATGACTTTCACCGCTGCTTCGGAATGATTCTGCAGGCGTTCGATCATGCTTTGAATTTCCGCGGTCGACTTTTGCGTGCGCTGCGCCAGCAACCGCACTTCATCGGCCACCACCGCAAAGCCCCGGCCCTGTTCACCGGCGCGGGCCGCTTCGATGGCCGCGTTGAGTGCCAGCAGATTGGTTTGCTCGGCAATCGAGCGGATCACCTCAAGCACACTGCCGATCTGCGTGCTTTCGGCTGCCAGGGTGCGAATCACCTCAACCGCCTGGTCAATGGTTGCGGACAATTTGTCGATCTGTTGCAGGCTGCCGTCGATGTTGATCTGACCCTGCTGCGCCTGAGCTTCGGCATCGCGCATTTCAGCGGCAGCGTGTTCGGCGTTCTTTGCCACATCCTGCACGCCATAGGTCACTTCGTTGATCGCGGTCGCGACCAGTTCCATCTGCTGCGATTGCTGCTGGCTGCGCTGCTGGGCCTGGGTCGCGTCGTTACCCAGTTCACTGGACGACTGGCCGAGCGCACTGGCCGAAACCTGCAAGTCACCGATGACCCGGCGCAACTTGGCGGTGAAGGCGTTGAAGTGATGCGCCAGTTGCGTGACTTCGTCCTGGCCGTGGGTGTCGAGGCTGCGGGTCAGGTCGCTCTCGCCGCTGGCGATGTTGGCCATGGCGTTCACGGTTTCCTGCAACGGACGGACGATGCTGCGGGCAATCAAAATCACCAGCAAGGCCATGATCACGGCGATCACCAAACCAATCACCGAAGCCTTGATCAACTGCCCCCGGAACTCGCTCTGCACATCATCGACGTAAACGCCCGAACCGAGCACCCAGCCCCACGGCTCGAACAGTTTTACGTAGGAAGTTTTCGCCACCGGTTCGCTGGCGCCGGGCTTGGGCCAGCGGTAATCGACCATGCCGGCGCCTTTGCTTTTGGCGATCGCGACCATCTCGTTGAACACTGCGAAACCGTCCGGATCGCGGATCGCCGAGAGGTTCTGGCCTTCGAGTTTGGGGTTGGTCGGGTGCATGACCATCACCGGGGTCAGGTCGTTGATCCAAAAGTAATCGCTCTGGTCGTAGCGCAGGCCGCGAATCGCGGTCAGCGCCTGTTTCTGCGCGGCGTCGCGGGAGAGGGTGCCGGCGGTTTCCAGGTCGTGGTAATAAGTCAGCAGGCCGCTGGCGGTCTGCACCACATGCTGGGTTTTCTGCGCCTTGGCGTGGTACAGGTCATCGTGGATCTGCTTGAGCATCAACACGCCCAAGGTCAACAACATGACCACGGCCACAATCAAAATGAGCCACAAGCGTCGGCTGATCGACACACTGCGCAAGCTGTTCATAACGCTGTCACTCCGATTTCTTTTTCTTGTAATAAATCAACGCCAGCATCCAACCACGTTTGGGTGGTCAGGCATACGCGACCCAAGTCGAATAACGCCGCAGCACTATTAAGGCTTGTCTGTTAGGATTTCGGCCCCGCGCGTGAAAACCTGAATCCAAATTGATATTTCACGGAATTTTGACCGTTTCGTGTGGATGCTGTGTGCGCGGAATCGGTACAGCAACAAACAGCTACGCTGATCGCAGTGAACGTAAAAAATATTATCGGGGCATGCCACCGTGTATCGCTCTTTGGGGGACTGATGGATCTTTGGACCGCCTTGCAGGCACTGATTCTTGGAGTTGTAGAGGGGCTGACGGAGTTTTTGCCCATTTCCAGTACCGGACACCAGATCATTGTTGCCGACTTGCTCGACTTCGGCGGCGAACGGGCCATGGCGTTCAACATCATTATTCAGCTCGGCGCGATCCTCGCGGTGGTCTGGGAGTTTCGCCGCAAGATTCTCGACGTGGTGATCGGCTTGCCGACGCAGCCGAGTGCGCGGCGTTTTACCGCCAACCTGCTGATCGCGTTTCTGCCGGCAGTGGTGCTGGGGGTGATTTTTGCCGACCTGATTCACCAATACCTATTCAATCCGATCACCGTCGCGACCGCGCTGGTGGTGGGCGGTGTGATCATGCTGTGGGCCGAGCGTCGGCAACATGAAGTGCACGCCGAAACCGTGGACGAGATCACCTGGAAGGACGCGCTGAAAGTCGGTTTCGCCCAGTGTCTGGCGATGATCCCCGGCACCTCGCGTTCCGGCTCGACGATCATCGGCGGCCTGCTGTTCGGCCTGTCGCGCAAGACTGCGACCGAATTCTCGTTCTTCCTGGCGATGCCGACCATGGTCGGTGCGGCGGTGTACTCCGGTTACAAGTATCGCCATCTGTTCGTGCCGGCAGACTTTCCGGTGTTCGCCATCGGCTTCATCACCGCGTTCATCTTCGCCATGATCGCCGTGCGCGGTCTGCTCAAGTTCATTGCCAGCCACAGTTACGCGGCATTCGCCTGGTACCGGATCGTTTTCGGTCTGGTGATTCTGGCGACCTGGCAGTTCGGCTGGGTGGATTGGTCGGCGGCGAAACCATGAGTGATTCCCGCGCGCGCCGCCCGGATGGACGCCCGTCCGGTGGCGGCATTCAGCATCTGAAATTGAAACTGGTGGTGCTGCTGATCGTCTGCGCGCTGCCGCTGTTCGGCTCGCTGTCGATGTGGCTGCGCGGCATTTCGCTGGTGCCGTTGACCGCTTATGGCGTGGTCAGCGTGCTGGCGTTTTTCATGTACTGGGCAGACAAGCGCAAGGCCCGCGCCGATACGTGGCGCACGCCGGAAAACATCCTGCATGCGCTGGAACTGGCCGGCGGCTGGCCCGGCGCGCTGATCGCCCAACAGGTGTTCCGGCACAAGACGCGCAAGGTGTCGTTTCAGATTCTGTTCTGGGTGATTGTGGCGCTGCATCAGGTGTTCTGGATCGACCAGTTGTTTCTTGGTTCGAACCTGCTGTCACTGTTCTGAATCACCACAAATCCCCTGTAGGAGCTGCCGCAGGCTCGGGCCGCGTTCGGACGATCTTTTGATCTTGCTTTTACAAGATCCAAGTCAAAAGATCGCAGCCTGCGGCAGCTCCTACAGGGATCGGGTTTAGAGCAGTAATCCGATTTGGGTCTTCTTCGGCAACTTGCCCACCACCAATTGATGCGAACGCGTCAGCAATCCCTGCAGTTCCTCCGCGCCCAGCGGGTAGGGCGGGTGCATGATGATCCACTGCGCCCGTGCCAGATAAGGTGCCGGGTGAATACCCGGGCGGTCGCAATGGCCGAGAAACAGATCCTTGTCGACCTTGAACGCCAATGAATCCCCGCGCAGCCCTTGCAAGGCAAACATCTTGTTGCCGGCAATCGAGAACACCCGCACGCCGCCCCATTTGTAATCCTCCCGCGCACCCGGCAAGGCGAGGCAGAAGGCGGCGACATCCGCTTCGTTCATCTTTCCCTGTTTCATAACAACCGCTCCCCACACGCATTGAACGATTCGACCAGATGATCGATCCATGCCCGCACCGCCGGCATCACCCCGCGCCGATGCGGGTACACCGCCTGCAACCACCCGCCGGGCAACGACCACTCGGGCAACAGTTGCACCAGCGCGCCGCTCTCAAGGTCCGCTTCGCAATACATCATCGGCAGCAGGGTAAAACCCTGACCGGCCAGCACACAGGCCTTGCGCACGATGAAATCATCGATGCCTAGCCGCGCCTCCATGTTCAGTTCGACGCTGTTGCCTTGCTCGTCCAGCAAGCGCACATGCACCATGCGATCGGCCTCCAGCGCGCCGAGCACCGGCAGATGCTTCAGATCCAGCGGGTGGGTGATGGTCTTGCCCTCGACAAAAGCCGGGCTGGCCACCACGACCATTTGTGCCTGGCGCAGACGGCGGGTGACCAGCAACGGATCTTCATCGCCCAACTCGCGTACACGCAAGGCCACGTCGAAGCCTTCGGCGACCAGATCCACCCGGCGATTGAGCAGCACGACCTCCAGTTGCACCTGAGGGAATTTGCCGAGGAATTCACTGATCACCCATGGCAACATTTCCCGCGCCAGACCAGTGGGGCAGGACACCCGCAAGCGGCCACGCGGCTCGCTGGACATGCTGGCGACCGCTTCGTCGGCCATCTCCGCTTCCAGCAACATCGCCTGACAGTGGCGCAGGTAGCGCTCGCCAACAGCGGTCAGGTTCAACTGGCGGGTGGTGCGTTGCAGCAGACGGGCGCCGAGGCGCTCTTCGAGTTCGGCAATGCGTCGTGACAGGCGAGACTTGGGAATGCCCAGCAAACGCCCGGCCGCCGCGAAGCCACCGGCCTCGACCACCTTGGCGAAATAGTAGAGATCATTGAGATCCTGCATGAAAAGTCCACCGTTCTATCAGTGGGACGAACTATCGCATTGTCGGCGGCTAATCAGCTATTGGTTTCTTCCGTAGGATTGTCTCCATTCCGTCGCCGCCGGCGATTCTTTCCAGGAGATTCCACATGAAACTGCTGCACATCGATTCGAGCATTCTGGGCGACAACTCCGCTTCCCGTCAGTTGAGCAGCCAAGTTGTCAAAGCCTGGCAAGCTGCCGAGCCAACCGCCGTGGTCACCTACCGCGACCTGGCCGCCGACGCCATCAGCCATTTCTCGTCGACTACCCTGGTGGCTGCCGGTACCACCGCTGAACTGCGCGACGCCGCACAACAGCACGAAGCTGAACTGAGCGCCTCGACCCTGGCCGAATTCATCGCTGCCGACGCCATCGTCATTGCCGCGCCGATGTACAACTTCACCGTACCGACCCAGCTCAAGGCCTGGATCGACCGCGTCGCTGTTGCCGGCCAGACTTTCCGCTACACCGAAGCCGGCCCTGAAGGCCTGTGCGGTGGCAAGAAAGTGGTGATCGTCTCCACCTCCGGCGGCATCCATGCCGGTCAGGCGAGCGGCATCGCTCACGAAGAATATCTGAAGCTGGTACTGGGCTTCCTCGGCATCACCGACATTGAAATCGTCCGTGCCGAAGGTCTGGCCTACGGTGATGAAGTGCGCAACAACGCGATGAGCGCTGCTCAGGCGAAGATCAGCGAGCAGTTGTTCGCCGCCGCGTAAGCATTGCGTAAAGACCAGCTGCCGTTCAGGTAGCGCCTCAAAAAACTCTGTATTCTGGTTCTGCAAGGGCCAGATGCGGAGTTTTTTGTTTCTGACTGTTGCATAATCTGGCCCGGGTTATGCAGTCAAACGATCAACGTCTGAGTGCAACGCCGCGCCGGATTACCGAACCACCGGGTTTCGGGCGTGTCGGAACACAAAGGATCTTTCGATTGAGTAACACAGGGTGGGCCATCCCATGATGCGTCTTTGTGCAACGTTACTGATTTGCCTGCTCGGCAGCCTCGGTTCAGTGCATGCCGCGCCCGGGCGACACCCTGTCTGGAGTGTCGGTTACCACGAAATGACATTCCTCGATCCGCTGGATCTGCAACCGATGCGCGCCATCGCCTTCTATCCTTCCAGCGACCGCGAACACAGCAGCCTGCTTGAGGGTTACACCGTCGAGGCCGGCGCCGACACCAAGGTTGCCATCGGTCGTTTTCCGATGCTGATGTTGTCCCACGGCAACACCGGCACGCCGCTGGCACTGCATGACCTCGCTACCTCACTGGCACGCAAGGGCTTTGTGGTGGTCGCGGTGATTCATCCGGGCGACAACTCCAAAGACCACAGCCGCCTCGGCACTCTGAGCAATCTGTATGGGCGGCCGATCCAGATTTCCGAAGCGATCACCGCCACCCTCGGCGACCCGATGCTCTCGCCTTTCGTCAACGCTGATCAGGTCGGGGTCATTGGTTATTCGGCCGGTGGCGAAACCGCGTTGATTCTCTCCGGCGCGCAGCCGGATCTGGATCGTCTGCGTCGTTATTGCCAGGAACGTCCGGACGACCATGATGCCTGCAACACTCAGGGTGAGCTGATCGTCGATCGCGATGATTTGCAGCCAGTGGCCGATTCGCGCGTGCATGCCTTGCTGCTGATGGCACCGCTGAGCCTGAAATTCGGCCGTAGCACCCTGGCGGACGTGCATGTGCCGGTGCTGCTGTACAGCGGCGATGGCGACAAACTGGTGGCCTTCGACAAAAACGCCGCGGCTCTGGCGCGCAAACTGCCGACCGCGCCGGACTTCAAGTTATTGGCCGGGGCAGGGCACTTCGTATTCATGGCGCCGTGCAACGAAGAGCAGATCCGCGCCATGCCGGCGTTGTGCACCGACGCCGACGGCGTGGATCGCGAAGACATTCACCGCAACCTGATCTCCGAGGCCGGGCAGTTCTTCTCGCGCACGCTGGGCAAGCCGAGCCGGGCGGGGATGCAGACCGCGGATCAATAAAGATCAAAGATCAAAAGATCGCAGCCTTCGGCAGCTCCTACAAAAATCGAGTGTAGGAGCTGCCGAAGGCTGCGATCTTTTGATCTGGTTTTTCAACTCATCGCCCGGCGCTTGAGCAGCAAGGTCAACCCCAGCCCGATCACCGACAACAGCGCCGCGCTGAAGAAAATCCACGCATACCCCAGATTCAACGCCACTGCGCCCATCAACGGCCCGGCAATCGCCAGCGCCAGATCAAAGAACACCGCATAAGCCCCCAATCCCGAGCCACGGCTGGAACTGGGCACCTGCTTGATCGCCTCGACCCCCAGCGCCGGATACACCAGCGACAAGCCAACCCCGGCCAGTCCCGCGCCAATAAGGGCGAACGCGGTAGAGGGCGCCAGCCACAACAACACCAGGCCGACGGTCTCGATGCTCATGCAGGCGATCGCCGAATTGAAGCCGCCAAAACGGCTGATCGCCGAAATGAACAGCAGCCGCGACACGATGAAACACACGCCGAACACCGTCAGGCAATACGCCGCGCCGCTCCAGCCTCGGTTGAGGTAATAAAGGGTGATGAAGGTGGTCAGCGTGCCGTAACCGATCGACGCCAGACTCAAACTGGCCCCATACGGTGCAATCCGCCCGAACACCGCCCAAAAAGGCAGCCGTTCGCCGCGCACCACCGGCACCGAAGGCTTATTGCGGATCAACACCAGGGCGCCCGCGGCCAATATCGACAAGGCGATACCCAGGCTGGCAAAGCCGTAGTCGGCGACCATCACCACGCCCAGTGGCGCGCCAATGGCAATCGCGCCGTAAGAGGCGATGCCGTTCCAGCCGATCGACCTCGCTGTGTGTTCGACGCCGACCTGGCCCATGCACCAACTGATGGTACCGACCCCGATCAAGCCCTGTGCGACGCCGAGTAGCAGTCGACCGAAGATCAGAATGATCAGGCTCGGCAAAGGAAAATCCTGCAACAGCGTCGAAATCAGCGTCAGTAGCCCGCTCAGGACAATCCCGCACAAGCCATAGACAATCGCCCGTTTAGTGCCCAGCGTATCCGACATGCGCCCGGCCATCGGCCGACTGAGCAGGGTAGCCAGATACTGCGAGCCGATCACCAGCCCCGTAATAATGGCGCTGAAACCCAGCTGCTCATGCACATAACCGGGCAGCACCGCGATCGGCAGGCCGATGCACAGGAAGGCGACAAAGGTGTAGAACACGATGGAGACGATCTGCAGGGTGATCGCCAGGGAGCTTTGCGGAGGCTGTTGCTTCGCAGACATGTGGACTCGTTCGCGGGCGGCGGTGGGAGAGTGGGCATCATGGCTGGGCGTTGAAATAAAAGGAAGCAGGCTAACTATTAAAACGATCGTCCGATCGCAGCACGAGCCTCCGGCAGCTCCTGCACAGATCACAAGCTGACCAGGTAGGAGCTGCCGAAGGCTGCGATCTTTTGATCTTCAGGCCTCTGAAATGTAAAAAGCCCCGTCACATGGACAGGGCTTTCTTCAAAACTGAAACAATTTAGAACACCACACCCTGACTACGCAGGTAGTCATCGTAAGTGCCGCTGAAGTCAGTCACGCCGTTGGCGCTCAGCTCGATGATGCGCGTCGCCAGGGACGATACGAACTCACGGTCGTGGCTGACAAAGATCAGCGTGCCCGGGTAGTTTTCCAGCGCCAGGTTCAGTGCCTCGATCGATTCCATGTCCAGGTGGTTGGTCGGTTCGTCCATGATCAGCACGTTCGGCTTTTGCAGGATCAGCTTGCCGAACAGCATGCGGCCTTGCTCACCACCGGAAATCACTTTGACCGACTTGAGAATCTCGTCGTTGGAGAACAGCATGCGGCCCAGAGTGCCGCGAATCATCTGCTCGCCCTGCGTCCACTGACCCATCCAGTCGAACAGCGTGACATCGTCTTCGAAGTCGTGCGCGTGATCCTGAGCGTAGTAGCCCAGCTCCGCGGCGTCGGTCCACTTGACGCTACCGGCATCCGGGGTCAGTTCGTTGACCAAGGTACGCAGCAGGGTGGTTTTGCCGATACCGTTCGGGCCGATGATCGCTACGCGCTCGCCCGCTTCAACCTGGAAGCTGAAGTCTTTGAACAGTGGCTTGCCATCGAAGCCTTTGGCCATTTTTTCGACCATGACCGCCTGGCGGTGCAGCTTTTTGTTCTGCTCGAAGCGGATGAACGGGCTGACGCGGCTGGAAGGCTTGACCTCGGCCAGCTGGATCTTGTCGATTGCCTTGGCGCGGGAAGTCGCCTGTTTGGCTTTCGAGGCGTTGGCCGAGAAGCGGCTGACAAACGATTGCAGCTCGGAAATCTGCGCTTTCTTCTTGGCGTTGTCCGACAGCAGTTGCTCGCGGGACTGGGTCGCCACGGTCATGTACTCGTCGTAGTTGCCCGGGAACAGGCGCAGCTCGCCGTAATCCAGGTCAGCCATGTGCGTGCACACGCTGTTCAGGAAGTGACGGTCGTGAGAGATGATGATCATCAGGCTGTTACGCTGGGTCAGAACGTTTTCCAGCCAGCGAATGGTGTTGATGTCCAGGTGGTTGGTCGGTTCGTCGAGCAACAGCACTTCCGGATCGGAGAACAGCGCCTGCGCCAGCAATACGCGCAGTTTCCAGCCTGGCGAGACTTCGCTCATCGGGCCGAAATGCTGTTCCAGCGGAATACCCAGACCCAGCAGCAGTTCACCGGCGCGGGATTCGGCGGTGTAGCCGTCCATCTCGGCGAACTCGGTTTCCAGCTCGGCCACGGCCATGCCGTCTTCTTCGCTCATTTCCGCCAGCGAGTAGATGCGATCGCGCTCGGCCTTGACCTTCCACAGCTCTTCGTGACCCATGATCACGGTATCGATCACGGTGAATTCTTCGTAGGCGAACTGGTCCTGGCGCAATTTACCCAGACGCACGTTCGGCTCGAGCATGACCTGACCGCCGGACGGATCGAGGTCGCCGCCGAGGATTTTCATGAAGGTCGACTTGCCGCAACCGTTGGCGCCGATCAGGCCGTAGCGGTTGCCCGCGCCGAATTTGACCGAAACGTTTTCGAAGAGCGGCTTGGCGCCGAACTGCATCGTGATGTTAGCTGTAGAAATCAAAGGTTTTTCCTGCGAAGCATTCTGAGTAGCGAGGGTGCGGCTGGAGCGCTTGGCCCGAGTCAAAGTGCGCTGAAGCGGGACAGTCCCGTCATCAACCAAGGGGGGCGCGTAAAGTTTGGCGGCGATTGTACTGGTCTGGCTCTTTAAACGATAGGGCGATGACGTCGCGCCTGCTGTTTGGCAGATTCAGCGGACAGTTTTTCACAGATCAGGTTCACTATTGGTTACAAAGTATGGCTAAAATGCCATCCGATTACCCAATAGCCGCTAACGGCATGGGCTCAAGGAAGTGCCACCGGGATAGTATTTGTATTCATGCCACTGCATCAGACCCTGGGCCTCCGGCCGGCAGGCGCGCAGTTTGTTCACTTTTGACGTGTGACGATTTCCGTGAAACTCATCATTGCCGCTATTTATGTCATTTCGATTGCATACGTTCACCTTCGTGGCCGTGTGCGTCACAAACTGGGCCGTCAATTGAGCGATCACTCGACGTTTCTGGCCCCGATCAACTGCTTCCTTTACCTGTTTTCGAAGAAGCCGAACAAACCGTATCTCGATCCGTCCGAGTTTCCGGATCTGAGCCCGTTGCAGGCGCATTGGGAAGAAATTCGCCAGGAAGGGCAGGATCTGCTGCGTGCCGGTGAGATCAAGCGCTCGAATCAATACGATGACGTCGGTTTCAACTCGTTCTTTAAAAGCGGCTGGAAGCGTTTCTACTTGAAATGGTACGGCGAGAGCCATCCGTCGGCGATGAAGCTGTGCCCGCGCACCACTGAGCTGGTGCAGAGCATCGGTTCGATCAAGGCGGCGATGTTCGCCGAGCTGCCACCGGGGTCGAAACTGGTTCGCCACCGTGACCCGTATGCCGGTTCGTACCGCTACCACCTGGGTCTCGACACGCCGAATGATGCCGGTTGCTACATCAATGTCGATGGCGAGAGCTACCACTGGCGCGACGGTGAAGCGGTGATGTTTGATGAGACTTACATCCACTACGCCGAAAACACCACCGACAAGAACCGCATCATCCTGTTCTGCGACATCGAGCGCCCGATGAAATATCGCTGGGCGGCGGCGTTCAACAGCTGGTTCAGCCGTACCGTGATGTCCGCGGCCGGTGCGCCGAATGACGCCGGTGACCGCACCGGTGGGATCAACCGCCTGTTTACCAAAATCTACAAGGTTCGCCTGCGTGGTAAAGAGCTGAAAAAACGTAATCGCGCGCGCTATTACATGGAAAAGTGGGCGATCTTTGGCGGTTTGCTTGCGATCTTCATTCTGATCTGACTGCTGTACCGCGCCTGTTTATGTCATCGCCAGCAGGCTGGCTCCTACAGTGGAATTCCAACTGTGTGGAGCTACCTGCTGGCGATGAGTCTCTCAAAGCCAACCTGTCAGCTTCCTGACAGGAACCGCATCTGACTACGCCCCCGAAGCCTTTTTAGTCTTTCTCGCCGGGGCCGCCTTGCTGGCAGGCTTTTCTTTTGCCTTCGCTTTGGTCGGCGCTTTCCCGCCCAGACTGCGCTTAAGCAACTCGGTCAAGTCGATAACATCCGCAGACTTGCGCTCTTCCTCGCCACCCACGGTCTCGACATCCTCGATCTTGCCTTCATGGGCCTTTTTCTCGACCAGGGCCATGATCTTGTCCTCAAACTCGTCCTTGTAATCCTCCGGGCTCCAGTCGCCGCTCATGTCCTGCACCAGACGTTTAGCCATGTCCAACTCGCCCTTGGCCAGTTGCGGTTTGGTCACTTCGCTGCCCAGTTCCAGCTCATCAAGGCCGCGCACCTCCTGCGGCCAGCGCAGTTTGACCAGCACCAGCGCCGATTCCAGTGGCATCAGTGCCGCCAGATATTGCCGAGTGTGCAGGACGACGCGGGCGAGGGCGACCTTGTTGGTTTTGCTCAATGTTTCACGCAGCAACGCGTAGACCTTGCCGCCGCGTTTGTCCGGGGCCAGGTAATAAGGCGTATCGATGTTCTGCAGCGGGATCTGCTCGGCATCGACGAAGGAGAAAATGTCGATGGTCTGCGTCGACACCGGGTGCGCCGAGCGGATTTCTTCCTCGCTGAGCACCACGTAGCGGCCCTTTTCATAAGCCACGCCTTTGACGATGTGTTCCTTGGTGACTTCCTTGCCGGTGACCTTGTTTACCCGTTTATAACCCACCGGATCCATGCTGCGGCTGTCGAGCCAGTCAAAGTCCACGCCGTGCGAAGAGGTTGCCGACACCAGCGCGACAGGGATGTGTACCAGTCCGAAACTGATCGCGCCTTTCCAGATTGCCCGAGCCATGGTGAGTTCTCCAAGTGATAATCAGGTGACCTGTGGCGCAGTGCGAAAGTTTCCGGCATTTGCGTGGCGCGCGGCGTTGCCGGTCAAGCCGTGTTACATCTTGTTTAAGGGCGACGGGTTAACAAATCCGAACCCGGGGCGTAGCGTGGACTCGAAGGCTCTATCACCTGTGCATCGAGAGGCCACCCCATGAAACGACTACTGCCAGGCATTATCGCTCTGCTCCTTGGGGCAGGTCTGGCGCATGCCGGCGTCGCGGCACCGTCCGCGCCGCTATTGCTGGCGCAAAGTCCCACCGGCACCAACAACAATCCCTACAACAGCCCGATCCGCCGGGCCAATCCCAACAGCATGCAGGGCACGCAGCCCAGCGCGCCGGCGATTCGCGGGCCGAATACGGTGCCGGTACCCAGTACGCCCACCGTTGGCAACGGCGGGATTGGCAATGGTCAGCAGCAACGTTCGGTTCCGAGTACGCCGCCCAGATTCATCCCCAACCCAGCGCCACGCGATGGAGACAGCAACCGTTGAACGACGGGACTGCGTTCCTGTCAGCCTTTGAAATGAACAAAAGGAATCGTGCATGTTGCGTAAAACCCTTCTAGCCACGCTGTGCGCCGGCGCGCTGATCAGCGCTCCAGCTTTCGCCGCTGCCCCCCAAGAGCTGCAAAGCGAGCAGGGCACCCTTGAAGTCACCACGATTACTCAAGGCCTCCAGCACCCTTGGGCGCTGGCGTTTCTGCCGGATCGTCAGGGCATGCTGGTGACCGAGCGGCCGGGAACCCTGCGGCTGATTACAGCCGACGGCAAGCGTTCCGAGCCCATCAGTGGCGTGCCGAAGGTCTGGGCCAAGGGCCAGGGCGGTTTGCTCGACGTGGTGCTGTCGCCGGACTTCAAACAGGATCGACTGGTCTATCTGTCCTACGCCGAGGGCGGTGGCGCCGGGGACAAGGCTGGAACGGCGGTGGGGCGCGGCCGACTGTCAGACGACTTGAAGACGATCAGTGATTTCAAGGTGATCTTCCGTCAGGAGCCGAAACTCTCGACCGGCAACCACTTTGGCTCACGACTGGTGTTCGACCGCGACGGTTATCTGTTCATCACCCTGGGCGAAAACAACGACCGACCGACCGCACAGGATCTCGACAAGCTGCAGGGCAAGGTCGTGCGGATCTTCCCCGACGGCAAGGTGCCGGATGACAACCCGTTCGTGGGCCAGTCCGGCGTGCGTCCCGAGATCTGGTCCTACGGCCAGCGCAATCCGCAGGGCGCGGCGCTCAATCCATGGAACGGCACCATCTGGGAGAACGAACACGGCCCCCGTGGCGGCGATGAGGTCAACATCATCGAGCGCGGAAAAAACTATGGTTGGCCGCTGGCGACCCACGGCATCAATTATTCGCTGCAACCGATCCCGGAAGCCAAGGGCAAGAGTGTCGAGGGTGCGGTTGATCCACACCATGTCTGGGAGAAATCACCCGGTGTCAGCGGGATGGCGTTCTATGATGCTGACCGCTTCAAGCCTTGGCAGCAGAACCTGTTTATCGGCGCGCTGGTTAGTCAGGAGCTCATTCGTTTGCAGTTTGACGGGGACAAGGTGGTGCACGAGGAACGGCTGCTGGGTGAGCTGAAACAGCGGATTCGCGATGTGCGGCAGGGGCCGGATGGCTATCTGTACGTGCTGACGGATGAACAGGATGGTTCGTTGTACAAAATCGGTCTGAAATAACTTCACTTCAGACACTCAGTCTCAATTGTAGTGAGGGGACTTATCCCCGATGGCCTGTGCAGCAGGCCCTTAAAAATTCAGGAGGGCTCGCTTCGCGCGCCATCGGGGCGGTGCGACGTTTCGCTAAATCCCCTCACTACAACGGGTCAGCCAGAGATTTCATTCCGGGCATACAAAACCACCGCCGCCCGCAATTTGCCACGCCCAAACCGGCTCATCTTCTCAAACTCGCCATGGCTGACCGGCACGTGTTGGCAGTCCATCGGCTGACGATGCTGGCTGTGATCGACATCCGGATCGTGCAGATAAACGAAGTCTTCATCGCAGTCGGTCACCATGACCCAATGCGGTGATTTGGAGCGGGTCAGGCGATAGCTGCTGATCAGCACCAGAGGCTGTCCGCCAGCCTGTAACAACTTCGGCAAATCCAGGTGGGTGCCAATCTGCCGATCGATGTCGGTTTCGTGCATTTGCGCAGTGAACTCCTCGTGCACCAGGCGCATGACGTCTTTTTTATGCTCATCGCGCACGCCATCGAGAAACAACGGTCCGGCCATACTCAGTTGTAGACTCACCCGAAACCCCCGTCGCCAGGCCGCCAGTGCCAAGCCCTGGGGGCTGCAGCCACCATGGCCGGAAGTCATGAACACCGTGGTCGCTTCACGCCAGATCTGCAATTCCTCACGCCGCTCCAGCAAGCGCTCAGGTTGCAGCGCGCCCATGGCCATCAGCAGACAAGCCGGGCCACAGGTGAACTCAGTGGTTTGCGGGTAATAGGGCACCTTGATGTTGCGCGAATCACGGTGCTGAACAATGCGCTTTTCCAGACGCAACGCATCAGCGTGGTCTTCGTAGTAATCATGAATCAACGCAAAGCGTCGGTAGCCGTTGCGCTCGTAAAGCGCGATGGCGGTGAGGTTGTCGATACGCACTTCCAGGCGCAGGTATGCGCAGTCATGCTCGACGGCGCAGGCCTCGATACGTTGCAGCAACTGTTTGCCCAATCCGCTGCCGCGAGCTTCCCCGGCAATGGCGATCGAGTACAGGCGCGCCAGCGAGGTGCCGCGATGAAACAGCACCAGTGCGTAGCCGAGCAATCGACCGTCAAACTCGGCCACCAGCAATTGCGCGTGGGCGCGAGTGATCATCCATTGAAAGCTGCGGCTGGTGAGCCGGTCGGTGGTGAAACATTGTATTTCCAGGGCCAGCAGCGCTGGCAGATCTTCAACTACCGCCAAACGAAAAACAGCATTCATATGACCACCGTAAAAGTTGCGTAACGAAACGGGACTTTCGAAAAACTTCGTGCTTAATAGAAATGGTCTTGTTCTCCAACGGATCAATCTCTATGTCAGCGGTACAGGGTCATTGGCGCGAAGTATCCGAGCAAAGTTTGCCGGCGGCAACTTTTTTAAATCCAGCCATCAGAACTTCCAGTCAAGTGTTGATTATCGTCGAACGCAAGGAAGACTGGGCCTCGTACTTTCCCAGCGAGGACATCGTCACGGCTCAGGAGTACCTTGAGCAAACCCGTGACAACGAGCCGGGCAAGCGGGTGCAGGTGATCAATCTGTGCCGCAGCTACAAGTACCTGGGCCACGGTTACTACTGCTCGCTGCTGGCTGAGGCCCGCGGCCACAAAGTAATTCCATCGGTGCGCACGATCAGCGAACTGACGAAAAAATCGCTTTACGGTCTGGCACTGGACGACCTAGATAAAACCCTGGAAAAAGCCCTCAGTCATCACCTTTACAGCGATACCGAAGGTTTTACCCTGACACTTTACTTCGGCAAGACCCATATCGAGCCGCTGCAGGATCTGGCTCGACAGTTATTCGAAGTATTTCCGTGTCCGATCCTGTTAGTTGAGTTTCGTCGAACTAACGGTTGGCACATCGAAGGCATAAAGTCCGGCGCGCTGCACAAGTTGCGCGACGATCAGGAAGACCAGTTCGCCAATGCGCTGGACGGCTTCAGCCGTAAAGTCTGGCGGGCGCCACGCTCGCCACAAGTGGCGCGTTACGACCTGGCGATCCTGCACGATCCGCAGGAAGCCTTGCCGCCATCCAACGCCAAGGCACTGGAAAATTTCGTCCGGGTCGGCAAGCGCATGGGCATCGATGTCGAGCTGATCGAACGCAAGGATTACGCGCGGATCGCTGAGTACGACGGCTTGCTGATCCGCGAAACCACCAGCGTCGACAACCACACCTATCGCTTCGCGAAAAAAGCCGAAAGCGAAGGGCTGGTGGTCATGGATGATCCGACGTCGATCCTGCGCTGCACCAACAAGGTCTACCTGACCGACCTGCTCAACAGCCATCAATTGGGCATGCCCGCCACGGAAATTCTCTACAAGGAACGACCGGAAGACTTCGAACGGGTCGGCGAACGCCTCGGTTTTCCGCTGGTGCTGAAGATCCCCGACGGCTGTTTTTCTCGCGGAGTGATCAAGGTCGAAAGCCAGCAGGCGTTGCTCGAAGCCACCGCCGAACTGTTCGAGCACTCGGTGTTGCTGCTGGCTCAGGAGTTTTTCTATACCGAGTACGACTGGCGCATCGGCGTGCTCAACCGCAAACCGATCTTCGCCTGCCAATACTTCATGTCCAAGGGACACTGGCAAATCTACAACCACAAAGCCAAGGGCCAGGACATCAACGGCGAGTGCCGTACCCTGGCCGTTCACGAGGCGCCGCGAGCGGTGGTGGAACTGGCGGTCAAGACCGCCAACCTGATTGGCGATGGCCTCTACGGTGTGGACCTGAAACAGGCCGGCGACAAAGTGGTGGTGATTGAGGTCAACGATAACCCTAACCTCGACGCCGGCATTGAAGACGCCTACTTGCAGGACGATCTGTATTCACTGGTGCTGGAAGAGTTCGTGCGACGGCTGGAGCTCAAACGTCGCGGCCAGGCTTGGTGAAACGCCGATGATCAGCAGTTTCGCATTGAGTCATGGCGCACTGCAGCGGGTCGAGCGGCTGGACGCCGAGGTGATGTTGTTCAGCAATCCCGATGCGGCCGAGCGCGATTTGCTCCACAGCCACTACAAGGTCGACGAACACGCGTTGGCCTCGGCGCTGGACCCGGACGAAGTGTCGCGAATCGAGTTTCACCCCGATCACTTGTTCCTGATCTGGAAACGCCCGGAAAACTATTCCGGTGGTGGCAGCCTGGCGTTTGAAGTGTCGTCCTGTGGCCTGCTGTTTGCGCCCGGCCAACTGCTGGTGATCGCTACCGACGACACGCCGCTGCACGGCATCGGCACGCGCCAGCCGCTCAACGCGCCGCTGGATGTGTTGCTCGATTTGCTGTTCTACAACATCCACCATTACCTTGGCCATCTGAAGGTGATCAAACTGGTGGCCCGCGAGCTTCAACAGAAATTCAACGCCTCGATGCAGAACCAGCACCTGGTGCAGATGTTCAACCTCAGCGAAAGCCTGATCTATTACATCAATGCCCTGCACAGCAACGGCGCGGTGCTGACGCGGCTGCGCAATCATGCGGAAAAACAGCATTTCGGCAGCGAGGCGATCGGGCTGATCGACGACCTGATCATCGAAAATAACCAGTGCTACAAGCAGGCGGAGATCTACTCCACGGTGTTCTCCGGGCTGATCGATGCGCGTGGCAACTTGATGAATAACAGCATGAACAACCTGCTGCGCAAGCTGACGTTGATCAACGTGGTGTTTCTGCCGTTGAACCTGATTGCGAGCATTGGCGGGATGTCGGAATTCAGCATGATGACGGCGGGCACGCCTTGGTGGATTTCCTACCCGGCGTTTCTGCTGTTGATGATGTTGGGGGCAGGGGGGATGTTGTTTGGGTTGCGGCGGCTGGCCAAGTGATCTGTGGTGACTTGGCCTACGCCATCGCTGGCAAGCCAGCTCCCACAGTTTTTTTGGGGGGGCGCGAACCTTGCAGGCAACTCCAGTCTTTGTGGGAGCTGGCTTGCCAGCGATAGCTATTCAGCAGGAAAAATCAGGCTTAGCTCGCTTGAGTCGCCTCAGCAGACTTCCTCTGCTCCCGAACCCCACGCACCACCAGATACAGCAGCGGCCCAATCGACACAAACACCGCCGTCAGCAACAGATATGGCACCACGGACCAGACCGACATCCCCCGCGCTCGCGCATCCTTGACCATCCATACCCCGGCCAGCGTCGCCAGCAGATACAGATCAACCACCACCTGCGCCGTGTCCGGACGCGACATCAGGCTGAGGCCGAAGTCGATCAACGACTGTTCGGCCTGGAGCATCACCGATACGGTGTAGCCAGTAAACGCAATCAACGCAGTGAGGGGCAGGGCGACAGACATCATGCATTCCTTCCTTGGGGTGATGAGCAGAATCGCCAGCCTACCTTGGCGTCCGCAAATAAGCCATTGACTCGCCGGCCGCCGCCGGGCTAATTTCAGGCCCATGACTTCCACCGTATTGCGCTGCCAGCCAAGCATTATTACCGCCATTCCTCATTTGGCGGGCTAGCTCACGACTGCAGCACCCAACCCGCCCTAGAGGCGGGTTTTCATTTTCTGTCTCCAGGGTTTTAACAACGATGGCTCCCTGTAGGAGCTGCCGAAGGCTGCGATCTTTTGATCTTGCTTTGGATTTGAGAAATACAAAGTCAAAAGATCGCAGCCTCCGGCAGCTCCTACACAGAGCGCACGGAGATGACGATGAAATACAGCCCCGACCAGCAAGCCCTGCTTGAGCAGTACGTGAAAAAGATACTCGCCGCGCCGGTCTACGACATTGCCGTGCGTACGCCGTTGCAAGCGGCGCCGGCGCTGTCCGAGGCGCTGGGCAACCGGATCCTGCTCAAGCGCGAAGACCTGCAACCAACGTTCTCCTTCAAGATTCGTGGCGCCTACAACAAGCTGGTGCAATTGAGCGATGCGCAAAAGGCGCGCGGGGTGATCACCGCTTCGGCGGGCAATCATGCCCAAGGCGTAGCTCTGGCAGCGCGGGAACTGGGGATCGCGGCGACCATCGTCATGCCCTCGACCACGCCGGAACTCAAGGTGCTTGGGGTACGAAGCCGGGGTGCCGAGGCGCTGCTGCACGGCGAGAGTTTTCCGTTTGCCCTGGCCCATGCGCTGCAACTCGCCGAGCAGACCGGGCGCACCTTTGTCTCTCCATTCGACGACCCGGACGTGATCGCCGGCCAAGGCACGGTGGCCATGGAAATCCTCCGTCAGCATCAGGGGCCGCTGGATGCGATCTTCGTTCCGGTGGGCGGGGGCGGCCTGATCGCCGGCATCGCGGCTTACGTCAAATACCTGCGTCCGGAGGTGCGGATCATCGGTGTCGAATCGGAGCACTCGGCCTGCCTGAAGGCGGCGCTGCAAGCGGATGCGCGCGTTGTGTTGCCCAGTGTCGGAACGTTCGCCGATGGCGTGGCGGTGGCGCAGATCGGCGCTTATGGTTTTGAGGTGTGCCGGTTTTGCGTGGACGAGGTGGTCACTGTCAGCAATGACGAGCTGTGCGCGGCGATCAAGAATATCTACGACGATACCCGCTCGATCACCGAGCCTTCCGGGGCATTGGCGGTGGCCGGGATAAAGCAATACGTGGGACGCAGCGGTGTTCGCGGGCAGACCTTCGTCGCGATCGACTCCGGCGCGAATATCAACTTCGACAGCCTGCGCCACGTCGCCGAGCGCGCCGCGGTGTGCGGCGTCCCGGCGTGATACCGCTCAGGGCAGCAGTGGGCGCAGGAAACTGCGCTCGTAGCTGACGATGAATTTCTTCTGCACCAGTGATTCCACCAGCGCCGTGCTTTCCGGGTCGGTCAGCGCGATGTGCCGGTAGCTTTCGTAATCGGCCAGCGAAGGAAAGCTGAACAGGCAATAAGCGATGTTGCTCGCGCCCTCGGAGGGCAGAAAATAGCCGTGATGAGTACCGCCCAAGCGCTCGACGATGCCCAGCCAGGCCTTGGCGTAGGCCTCGAATTCGGTCAGTTGGTACGGATCGATCACGTATCGCACATGGCAGGTAATCACGGTTGGTGCTCCCTGTTTCAGATCATTCCACGATGGCGGTGCCGACCTTGTCCGAAGCCGACCAGATGCGATAGCGCACCTCGACATCTTTCGGCGCGTAAATCACCAGCGGCAGCTTGCTGTTATAGCGCAGCATGAAGCCGTCACCGACGACCGGAACAAACGCGCGTTTCTTCGCGGTGCCGGGTGGGCAGGCCATCATGGTACTCATCGGGCCAATGGCTTTTTCCAGACGGTAGAACGGATAGCCCCAGCCTTCGAGGTTTTTCTCGTCCAGAGCGCCGCCCAGGCGCTGGCGATTGCAGTCGACATCCAGGGTTTTGCCGGCGAGCACTTCAACCTGGAAGTTCTCCTCCTGATCCTGTTTGGGCAGGTAGATGACTTGGCGGGTGAAGCCGTTTTCCGCCTTGGGATACGGCGCGACGTCTTCGAGTTTGGCCGCGTGGGCGAGGGTAGACAGGCCAGCAACGAGCAGACCGATTGTCGCGCGAGCGCGTAAAGAACCCATGAAAGCCTCCTGGCGGGTGTAGGGTGGATGTCGGGCATTCTCACTGTCATCAGCGATGAATGCAAACCGGCGTCGACTTGCAAATTGCAGTGCTCAGGAGAGTCGATCTTGCATTTTGCAACTGGCCAACTGCTGGCCACCGCGCCAAGTGCTTGATTTCATGAGGGTCGAAATGACCCGATGAAAGGCACGTTTTATGCGTCGCTTTGGTGCAGCGCACCGGCTTCGGGCGCCTACACTCCAATGGGCATTTCGCAGTACAACCGTTTGCCGCACCAGGGAATCAGCGGGGACACACCCGTGAAGGGGCAGCAAAAGCGGTCAACGTGAAGAGTTGATTGGCAGTTTCATCAATAAGGAGAGGTTCACCATGTTTCTGTCTGCCTTGGAACTACGCAATATCATTGAAAGCAGTTTTCTGCCTAAACGTTGCCAGTGCACGCTGTCGCCAGACCTGTCGATGACCGTCAAGGTCTTCGGCGACCACCAGACTGACCAGGTTGATCTGCACGTCAGCGGTATCGACGCCAGCCATCTCAATGGCTGTCGCGAGATCAACGAACTGATTGCCGGCCTGCGCTCGGATCTGGCGCAACAAACCACGCCACAGCATTACAGTCCTCGCTCCAGAGCGCTTTAACTCACCGTTTCACCCAGTTCGACCGTCACGCGCCGGGCCTGCACAAAGCCAAGGCCCAGCGCGAACTCGACCAACACCGCGAGCAGAATCCCGGGGCCAGCATGGCCGTTCAGCCATTCGCCAAAACCCAGTACCGCCAGACCAAAACAACCGACGGTAAACCCGTTGCTCAGGGCATTGCGACCCAGCGACGGCGGTGCGCTGCGCACCAGATAAAACATCACCCCCAACGCCGCAAACAGCACCGCACTGCGCCGCGCTACAAAACCGGCAGCGAACGAATACTCAATGCTCCAGATCGCCAGCAACACCTGCGGGAAAAAGCCCCAAGCCAGCGCCAGCACGAAACACAACAAAGACGTGATGATCGACAACGTGCGAAACGACAACTGCATGGCGTGTCCTTGCGGCAGTGAGAAGTGACCCCGAGCATAACCCGCGAACCCTTCACCGCCTACCGCAAAGCCGCAAATCAGAGCCTTCTGTCAGTTCTGGAAGCTGCAGGCGTCAGACATTTTCCGGTAGGTGATTTCCGCCGGCTTGCCTGCATTGTCGATGTACTTCATGTCGGCGGTGATGACCTTGCACTGCTGAGTCTGTGGCTCGGTCAGGGAAATCACTTTGTTCACATGCAACGGCATGCCGTACTGATAGGGAACGGGCTGGGTAGCAGCGTTGGTGTCATTGGCCTGAGCCAGCCCGGCGAATGCGCTGCAGGCGAGGGCGGAGGTAAACAATAGCGTGCGAATGTTCATGAATCAGACTCCCGTGCGACGGAATGAGCGTTCGGCGCCATACGGCCGAACCTGCCGCACTCGGCGCCAGCCAGGGGCTGAGGTGTGCGGTTCAGTAAAGTCTTGGACTGCGGCGTTAAGCGATGGTTAACCTGGCTGAACGCCGGCTGTCTGGCAGAGGGAGGATTTCTTGGGGATGCGGTGCCGATTCCTACAAGGATGGATGCTTTGTCTGCTTCCGGCGGCGGGAACGGGGCGGTTATGGTTTGGCGTCGCTGCAAAATCAGCGATTCGGGTTTGGTCACCTGAGAATAATCGATTGCATATGTGCCATCATTTGCACCGCGGAGTTCTTTGACCGTGTAGTGCATTGCTGTGGTGGCCGTGTGCAGGACGCCTTCGGGCGAGCTGAGTTGATTGTTCTCGGTTGACCAAGCCTGTACACGGTCCGCCTCCCATCGTTTGGTCACGGTGCTGGCGGGTTACTTTCGAAACAATCGAGTAATCAATATGCCAATACTAAATCCGGTTCCAAACCGCTATCACCCGCTAAACAGCGGCGTCACCGACAGCGCGCCAATTGTCATCAACACCCTAGCCAACCCCCAAAGACATCCTCGAGTCCGCCGTCCAGCGCATCCGCGCCTGCAGCGACCTGCTCGAAACTCTGCATTGCATGTGCTTCCGGCATGGCGATGTTCAGGACATTCCACACATTACCCATGCGCTGTACCTGCTGGCGCAGGACGGCAATGATTTGCTGCAGGTGGCACAGCAGCAGATGCTGGATTGGAAGGCGCCGGCTTGATGTTGTAGCAAGAAGCGAATGAGTGAGGTTGAAGTAGAGTTCATACAACTCACTCTTTCCGTTATTTACGGCATTTCTTTCGCAGAAATAATTGATTTTAACGTCCCAGTTTGTCGGGGAAAAAGGAGAGGGGCGGGTGACTGTCTTTCCATTTTTTAGCGACTGCTTTTGAGCTTTCAATCTGTTCGGAAGTCATCTTCGCCCCAATCTCTTCAAGAGTATCCTGAACGAAATCCTGAATGGCACCACCCCCATCCAGCTCTTTGAGCAGGCTAATCAGTGCATAGCCCTTAACCAAATCCAAAGGGTAACCAACCTGATCAGGCGCATGAGCAAGGTAAGAGCCATAGCTGCTGATTGCTTTTTGATCCCCTGTTTCAGCCGCTACTTGAAGCCAATGACGGACGCCCTCGAGATCGTTGTTTTTATAAAGGATCTCAATGTAATCCATCATTGCTTTTGGATTCCCTCCCTCAGAAGCCGCTTTCAACCATCGGCTTACTGATGCTTCCCGCTTCCCGGGAAGAAGGAAAAACCCCTCACCTTGCCGATCACCGACGGCCATCCAATACTGCGCGAGTGCGTAGCCTGAGCTAGCCGATTTTTCTAACCAGGTACGATCGAAAGTTATTTCATACATCAAATACAAAGACTCAGGATCGCCTTTGCTTGCTCCCTTCATAGCTTGATCTTTTGCGTGGCTCAACCATTCGGCGCTTGATTTTTCGCTCGGGGGGCAGTTGTTCATTTTTTTGCAAAGATCATTGTTTTGGCGACCTAATTGAATCATCGCAAATATAGACCCATTGTTCGCAGCTTTTTCATACCATTGCTGTGCTTCGCTCGTCATGTAGCGATTCCGCTTTCGAAGAGCCTCTCCTAAGTAATATTGGGAATCTATATCGCCGGCCTTTGCGTCTTTTTCTAATTGTGGAATGGCAGCGTCGATTTTTAATTGGTTGTATAAGATGATTCCGCTAATTTTGTTGCGGTTACTCTGACTGTCTGGCGTGGAAGCAAATGCTGCAGTACTTACGCTCTGAGAGAAAATAACAGACCAGATGATTAGCGAGCGAAGCGCCTTATAAATACTCATATTTTCTGTGCTCATTAGAAATTTCTTAAAAATGGTGACGCTCCACTACTAGAGTAGTTTGGACGAGGAACGAAATTTTTCTGGCAATACTCTGAAAGGTTTGCGCCAAGCAGCCTTACGTGATTTTTGTAACGCTCTCTGGCACTGTTGCTTTGTTTGTCTAGTAAGTTTTGAACGCCTTCTGCCATGAAGCTATCTAGCGCAAATCGATTCTTGCAGTAATCTTGCTCTGAGTTAGCAGCTCTTACGCCGAATTCATTCATCGACATACACGCCATCTCAAACTGGCTTTGTGCTTTGTCAATAGTGTTGTTCTTCTGTGCGTTTTTAACAATCCAACCTAAAATCCGCTCGATGGCTTTCTGTTGAAGTGCATGAGCTTCCGATTGTGGATATGTCCGTTTTGAACCTTCGCTATTTACAGAGAACGCCTCAGGCGGGCTACTTAATGTTCTAAGTAGCGGGCCCAATGCGCTAGGGATTGCATTAATACACCAGTCCTCTAGCTCGCTCTGGTTGCCGTACTCAACAATCGCATCCGCAATTGGGCCACCCTTGCCACTACGAGTCAGCGCCTCATATAGGCTCATCACAACATCCCAACGCATCATGTACGCCATCGCCACGTTCAACCCGGCAGCACCCAATGCATTAAGCGCTGACGCATATTCACTCGCTTCAGGATCCATCCACTCGACCTTACTACCTTTAGTCTTGTGAAGTTCCTTACGGTACAAGTTGATGATATCAACCACCGCCTCATAACCAATCTCAAACTTAAAGCTGCCGTTAGCACCTGGGCCCAGCACTACCGCAGCCTTCAGATTGAGAATAAAGCGGCCCTTATCCACAGAAATCTGCGCCGTTCCCTGGAATCCTGCGCCCAGCGCAACGCCCACAGACCCACTCAGCTTGGCAAGGGTTAGCCATGGATTGGCTTTTTTCGCGTCTTTATCGCTGCCGATACCCATTGTTGGAGCGGTGCGCAGTGCGATCAGTTCTTTAGGTGGTGCCCAGTTCAGTGCGCCGGTGAGTTCGATGGCGGCTTGCAAGCCTCCGAAAACATTGAAAGTCGCTTTCGCTCCGTTTTCGATCTGGACATTGGCGGCACGCCCGGTCAGCACTTGGTCTGTGCTTTTGGTGCTGGCCACGGTTCCGGATTTGGACTTGTGTTCAAGATCGGGAGTAGGGCTGTTGTCGCCGCTGTCGGCCTTGGCTTTCTTGGCCGCATCGTGATCTGCACGTTCTTCTTTGGCTGATGCGTCTTCACGCTGTGCGCGTTTGACCGGGCTGAGGGAGGCGCCGTATTTGACGTTGCCGAGGATGGGGCTCAACTCGACAGTACCCGCCAGTAGCAGCGATGCCCCGGCGTACCCCCAAGCTTTCACACCAAAGTGAAAGGAGAACCGGCCGAAGCTCATTTTCTGCGGCACGCCGTCCAAAGAATAATCCAGCGTTATATCTTTAGCGCTCGTTTTGGCAGGCATGTCGATTTTCATCAACTGTACTTCGCCGCGTGCCAGGTCCAGGCTCAGACCTACGTTGGCCGACATCTGAAAGCCTTCGGCCGCGGACATTTTGGGGCCTTCCAGCTTTACTTCACCGTGAATGCTTGGCTGGGGAGGAGTCAGGCAGCGGACGAATTGCGCCTGAGGGCTGTTATCGAAGAGTCGGATTTTTCCGCGAACGCTTTTCCGGAAGACCAACTGCTGCAGGTGCTTGCCCCAACTGGTCAACGCTGCACTGTTCTCCAGTTCAGTGACGGTGTAGCCCTGTTTTTTCAAATAAGTGTAGAAATCGTTGGCTTTAAACCAGCCCTTTTCATCAAAACAGTCACCTACTTGGTCGCTGAACTTGACTGCGCCCTGCGCGAGGAGCCATTCGCGGAATGAGCTGGTTTCACTGTTTTTATCAGAATCTTCTGTCGCGTCGGTAGGTGGGCTTTTTACGACCTTTTTTAACGAGCCGCCTAAACTTTTTCCATCCTCCTTCAGGATTTTTTTAGCATCTTTCAGGTTTGTCATGCTGAACCAGCCCAAAGGCGTACCCTTGGCGTCCGAAAGGCTTACCTCTCGAAGAGGAAACCCGGGTTTAACCATGCGGTCGACGGGTTTAGGCTGGAACTCTTCTGGCTCCCAGATGAGATGACGCCCAGGCTTGGTTGCACTGACATTACTTTGGGCTGTTGCCTGAAGGTCGTCCTTGATTTTTTGCAGGCGATCCCACTCGGCTCGCTCCACGTCAACCAAGCCCGCAGGCGCTTGGGCATTTTGACCGGTCGCCTCGATCCAGCGTTTGTATTTTTCCTGAAGCTGAGCCGTGACTTCTGCCTGCTTCTTCTCTGTGTCCAGATACAACTTGAATTGCGCGATGCCCGATGGAAGGCCGTCACTGATAAGCGCGAACTCCGGAAGTGCGATACCGTACTCCGAAACTTTGATGATGGACTCAGTGTAAGCATGGTAATTCAGTGCGTCGGCGTTCTTGATCAGCGTGTAGACATACCCAGACATGTCCGCTGTACAGTCGCTCATACCGCTGCATATGCTTTCGTAACTTTTTTTCTGCTCAGCTAGCGCCTTTGCAACGTCTTCAAGGGGAACTTGTTTGAAGTCTTTATTGCTGAGTATTTTTTTTCGCGCTTCAAGATATGCTTGCACGCGCGCGCGGGCTTCAATTGCCTCCTTGGAGTACAGCGATCCACTTTCGTAGGAGTAGCCCTGAAGCTTCGCCGCTTTTATCGCTTCCTTTTTCAGCTCAAGCCACTCAGTCCGCCGTTTGTGGAAATCTACAAACTCTTTGCGAATATTTTGCTGGGTAGCTATGTCCGCATTCAAACGGTCAATGCGCGATTGTGCAGTGTCTTCCTGCGGAGGTTGCGCAGGTGCGGCTACCGGCTTGTTTCGATTGGCTTCGTTTTGTCTTTTCTTAGCGGTTGCGGGATCGATTTCGATCTCATCTCCCATCGCCTCGAACTCTTCCATACGCGTGCGCTGAGCGCCCGTGAGGAAATTGCTCAACTTTGGTTCGAGGAAGTATTGAAGTAGACCTGACTCCTGCAGCCCGTTGAGGCGTGCATCACGCGCCTTGTTTGGTGCGATCATTTTCTCCAGCGCGAACATCGACTCTTTGATGGCGGACTTTGCCCGCTCAGGGAGTAGCCAGAACTCTTGTTCCTCTGTCGCATAAATGGCGCTCGCAAAAGTCTTGGAGCAGGGTGGGGCGTGAGGCTTGAAGGTCTTTGAGGAACCATCGGGAGAGTCCTTGACCGGATCCAGCTCAACCAAGTCTTCCGCAGAGCACTGCGTTGCAGCATTCGGAGCCGTCTCGGCAGGCGCTTTAGGCGCAGCGGGTGTCGAAGCAGCGGGTGAAGCTGAGGCGGTTTGCGCGCTTTTAGGGACGCTCAGGTTCCATCCGACTTTGACGTTGTTCGGATCGGTGATGAATGGGTTGAGTTGGCGAAGTTGCGCCACGGTGCTGTTGTAGCGCGAGGCAATCTGGCTCAGGGTTTCGCCGGGCATGACGGCGTGATTCGTGATTTCCATGGTGATTCCGTTCTGTTGTCGCGTCGCCGTTAACGTTGGGCGACGGCGGCTGATTCCAGGAGCCGATCTACTTTGATAAACGACTCGTCCTTTGATTGCAGGATCGCCATGATCTCCGGCTGTGTTTCAAACAGTGGGCCGTTCACGGCATGTCCAAGCTTGAGCAGGTGATCACCTTCATAGATGTTGCTCTTGAGCAGCAGGTCGAGGTTATCGGCGATATCGTTCAGACGATCATCACTTGGCTCTTCAAAAGCTGTGTATTCCTCGTCTACCCAATACACCCAGCCGAGGCGAGCTTGAACTTGCGCGGCTGCCTCCGGAAGGTTGAATGGTGCTTTGTCACCTGGCCATGTCGATTCTTTGTTGGCTATCCAGGCCAACCATGGACCACGCTGCTCGCCGAAGTTCTTTGGCGCCGGGGAGTAAACGGCGCTCCAGCAACCCAGTAACTGGTCAAAGGTTTTACCGGCGGTGTAAGCCAATGCTGCCCACAGGCTCGGTTTGTGGAAGCTCAACAAACTCTGCCCGCCAGAACCGTCGTTGACTCTGAGGAGCCAGCGTGCGTGAGCCAGGGCTTTTTCCGGGTCAGGTGTTGAGATCGCAATTCCCGAAAAGTGTTCCTCACAAAGTTTTGTCGCTTCTGCAGCCAGTTTGCTGCCTCTGGAGGCGATCAACCACAACGGCCCCTCAGGAATTTCGGCGAAGTCAGTACCGAAGAACAGCCCTTGGGAAACAACGGGTTCACCTACTCGGTAGAGCCGACTCAAGGCTTGCGGCTGCAGGCCCTGATCGATGATGAAGCACAGCGATTCGCTGGCAGCGGGCAGATCCGAGAAGTTGTAGCGAGGCTCTGCCAGCAGAGCGCTCAGCGCTTTTACATGCATGTGCAATCCTTACGGCTGCAAGCGCCGTTACTCTGTTTGCCGCACAACGGTGTGATGCCTGATTCATTGAGACGAGCGGGGAGCGGTGCTTTGCCCGCCTTATCCGCATCCGCCACCTTCATCGGCCCTGGCAGCAACGGCGCGGCCGGCGTACCTACGCCCGGCGCACCGCCGGTATTGACCTTCACCTCGGCGCCGCTGATGGTCACGCCACCGGCGTCGACCTTGACGAAGCTGCCGCCGGCTTTGGCGGTCAGTTCCATTGCGCCTTCGACGACGACTTTCTGGCCGGCGTAGTAATGGATTTCGCTGCCGGCTTCGACGAATTGCGCCGTGCCCACTTTGAGGTGCTGGGTGACTGCGACGGTCAGGTGATCATCTGCGCGCATTTCACTGACGCGATTCAAATGGGTGATGCGGTGCTCTTCGACTTTGAATTCGCTGTAGGTGTTGGCCTCAACCGTGTCATGCCGCTCATTGCCCACGCGGATCTTCTGGTCGTGCTCGATGTTCTCGTCCCAATCGCGCTGGGCATGGATGTAGATCTGCTCGGCACCCTTTTTGTCTTCAATCCGAAACTCGTTGTAGCCCTTGCCGCCCGGGGAGCTGAGGGTTTTGAAGGTGCTGCGGGTCTTGTTTGCCGGCAGGTCGTAGGGGACGACGTTTTCTTTGTGGTACAGGCAGCCGGTGACGAGTGGCTGGTCGGGGTCGCCTTCGAGGAAGGTGACGAGGACTTCCATGCCGATGCGCGGGATGGCAATGCCGCCGTAGGCCGCGCCGGCCCAGCCGCTGGCGACGCGTAGCCAGCAGGTGGTTTTGTCGTCGGACTGGCCGTCGCGGTCCCAGTGGAACTGGACTTTGATGCGGCCGTACTGGTCGCAGTGGATCTCTTCGCCGGCCGGGCCGGTGACGATGGCGGTCTGGCTGCCGAGGACTTTGGGTTTCGGGTGTTCGAGGGCAGGGCGGTAGTGCGCGTCCCATGGGGTGGCGAGGAAGCTGTTGCGGTAGCCCTGGTGGAAATCGCTTTTGTTGTCGGTGACGTCGCTGGTGACGTTTTCACCGAGCACTTGCGGTTGTTTGCCTTCGTGGAAGACTTCCAGCAGCAGCCACAAGTCGTTCCATTCGCCGCGCGGGTGTTCGGCCAGGGTCAGGAAATGGCCGCTGGTCAGGGTCGGTTCGTCACCTTTGCCTTCGGCGAGTTTGTAGTCGCTGCGATGACGTTCAAGGGCGCGGGTCGAGAGGAATTTGCCGCGCTCGCGGGTGGTGAAGCGACCGGGGTAATCGTAGTCCTCAAGGTCCGGGGCGAACTCGGATTTGACCGCGCCTTCGGGCAGGATCTTCGGTTTTTCGAAGTCGTAGTCGCGGCGGCTGACGCGGGTGGTGCGGGTTTCCAGGCGCAGGTTGAAGCGTTTGATCACCGGTTTGTCGGCGCTCATGCCGGAGTCTTGCTGGTAGCTCACGGCCTTGAGTTTGCGAAACACCGTCTGGTCGTCGCCGAACACCAGTTTGTGCCCGCTGCTGCTGTGCTGGAAGTGGAAGTGAATGCCTTCCTCTTCGCACAGGCGCTGGATGAAGTGCAGGTCGGACTCGTCGTACTGCACGCAGTAATCGCGTTGCGGGTACTCGGCGTTGAGCTGGAAACTGTAGGCGTCGGCGAGGATGCCGCGATCTTCCAGCACCTGGGCGATGATCTTCGGCACCGTGAGGTTCTGGAAAATCTGCTGGTCATGGTTGTGCCGCAAATAGGCCAGTTGCGGCACCAGGCTGATGCTGTAGCGGGTCAGGGTCTTGCCGGAATCGCCTTGTTCGATGCGATACACCAGGCCATGGATCTGGCCTTCGCCGGTGGCGCCGAAGGTCAGGACGCCAGGCTTGTGCAGCAGCTCTTCGAGTTTCAGGTCGGGGCGGGCGCTGACCAGTTCGAGGTCAAAACGGAAAGGCTCGTTGAGGGCTTCGCGACCGGTGAAGCTGAGCACTTGCAGGTCGGCGGAGGCGCCTTCGAGCGTAAGGGTAATGTGGGTAGCGTTGGCGTCCAGCATGCCTTGAATTCCGTCCATTGAATAAGCAGGTGACGGATGATGGAGGATTAAACCGCCCCGTTCAAGGCGCAAATGCCGTAGGGACGGGGCCCGTGGGGTATAGGGAAAACCCCTATGCCGGCGTTTTCACCCAATGAAACCGGGGATTTCGCAGTCGTGAGCCACTGGCCGGCACCTGGTTTGAGCCCATCGCAGGCCGAAGAATCGCCAGTCAGTTTCAGACTAAAGTCGCCTTCAGACCGTCAAAGCCATCTGCCATCATTGCCCCTCACCCCTGCGTGTCCACTTCTTCCCGGCTGTTTTTGACCCGGGACGGGAGCTATTTTTCTGGCTGACTGCGCCCCGGCGCAAACGCTGTACTGTTGGAGTTTTTCATGCGTCCCCCATTCCCTCTCATCACCCCGCGCCAGTCGTTTGGCTTCGGAGCCGTTGTGCTGTGCGCCGGTTTTGCCGCGCAGGTTCAGGCCAGCGGTTTTCTCGAAGACACCACGGCGAAAATCGAATCGCGCACGGTGTACTTCAACCGCGATTTCCGTGATGGGCACACCTCCAGTGACCAGGGCGCTTCCAAGCGTGAAGAGTCGGCGCAAGGCTTTATTCTCAATCTGCAATCGGGTTACACCGAGGGCACGGTCGGCTTCGGTATCGATGCGCTGGGCATGCTCGGTTTTCAGCTCGACTCCAGCCCTGATCGCAGCAACAGCGGCTTGCTGCCGTCCAGTGGCGAGAACCCGCGCGGCTCGAAGGGTCAGTACGCGAAAATGGGCCTGACCGCCAAGGTCAAGGTCTCGGACACGGTGTTGAAGTACGGCGCGCTGCTGCCGGATCTGCCGTTGCTCAAGTACAACGACGGCCGCTTGCTGCCGACCATGTTCAACGGCGCCATGCTGACCTCCAGGGAAGTGAAGGATCTGACCTTCATGGCCGCGCGTCTGGACAAGTACACCGCGCGCGATTCCACCGATTCGCAAGACATCCGCGTGCACTGCAAGAACAAGCGCTACGCCTGCAACACCACCGCCGATCATTTCGACATGTACGGCTTCGACTACAAGATCAACGATCGCCTGACCGCGCAGTATCACTACGCCGAGCTGGAAGACATCTACCGCCAGCACTTCATTGGCTTGCTCGGCAACCAACCGCTGGGTGACGGTGTGCTGAAGGCCGATCTGCGTTTGCTGAAAAGCGCCGACAGCGGTGATGCGAAGGCCGGCTCCATCGACAACCGCGCCTTGAGCGGCATGCTCTCGTACGGCATCAGCGGCCACACCTTCAGCGCCGGCTGGCAGCGCATGAACGGCGACAACTCGATGCCGTACCTCGATGGCAGCAACCCGTATCTGGTCAACTACGTGCAGGTCAACGACTTCGCCGCGGCGCAGGAACGTTCCTGGCAGCTGCGTTATGACTATGACTTCAAGGCCATCGGCATCAACGGCCTGAGCTTCCTGACCCGCTATGTCAACGGTGATCACATCAAGGTCCCGGGCAGCGATCAGGAAGGTAAAGAGTGGGAACGCGACAGCGAGTTGAAGTACGTGATCCAGACGGGCACGTTCAAGGATGTCAGCCTGCGCCTGCGCAATGCGACTTACCGCACCAACTATGAAAAGTTTGCCCGGGATGTGGATGAGACCCGGTTGATTGTGAGTTACAACTTCTCCGTCCTGTAAACCTCACCCCTGTAGGAGCTGCCGCAGGCTGCGATCTTTTGATCTTGATTGTAAAAAAACAAAATCAAAGATCGCAGCCTGCGGCAGCTCCTACAGGGGATCTTCGGCGGGCTACAACCAATGCCAGAACCGGCTCCAGAAGCCGCGATTCAGATCCTCTTTGCACCCGGCATACTGCCGCGCATACACGTCGGAACGCGCCTGCACCTTGCGCGCAGTCGGCATCAACCAGGCCTTGCTGGCGTAGGTCTTGTTGCGGAAGCCGCCCCAGCCTTCGTGGTAGTTCAGGTACTGGTTATAGGCGTCGTACTTGTACACGCCGTTGATCGAAGTGGTCTTGTCCATGTACCAGCCGACGAAGTCGATGGCGTCATCGAAGTCTTCGCGGTCGGCGCCGTGTCGGCCGGTGCTTTTCTGGTAGTCGGACCAGACTTCATCCTTGGCCTGGGCGTAGCCCGAGGCCGTGGTGACCCGGCCCCACGGAATCACCCACAGCAGGTATTTTCGCGGCGTCTTGGCGTCGTAGCGGTAGCCGGACTCCTGATACATGATCGCGAAGGGCACCTGGATCGGCACGCCCCAGCGCTTTTGCGTGACTTGCGCCGCATCGTACCAGTCGCTTTTCTCGCGGAAGATCGCGCAGATGTCTTCCGGCGAACGCGGCGGCGAGGTGCCGCAGCCGCTGAGTAATCCCGCCAGTATCAAAAGTCCCGCCGTCCGCCCCGACATCAAACCGTCATCCCCATGCGCGCAAAAAGGCCGACAGTCTACGCGCTCAGCTCAACTGGTGACGATAGGGTAAATCCGGGCCGGTCTTGCTGCACGTAAGGGCGGCGGCCTGCACGGCAAACCTGAGCATCGCGTCGATCTGCTCGCGGCTGAGCTCCTGAACACCTGCGACCGAGTCCAGTCCTTGCTCGGTCAGCCAGGTGATCAACGCTGCTTGAAAGGTATCGCCGGCGCCGACGGTATCGGCGATCTTCACCGAGCACGCCGGTACTGACCACGAACCATGAATGCGGCTGAAAACCGTTGCGCCTTCGCCGCCACGGGTCAGGAATACCAACTGGCAGCGATGCTGCAGCCAGCCTTCGATCACGCGCTGCGGGTCCTGTTCGGGATACAACAGGCTCAGGTCTTCGTCGCTGACCTTGATCATGTCGGCCAGTTGCACCAGGGTCGCCACGCGCTGGCGCCACAAGTCGATGTTTGGCTCCGGGTTGAGCCGTACGTTGGGATCGAGAGTGATCAGGCGCTTGCCGCTTTCGCGCTGCACCAGAGTCAGCAGGGTGTCGGCGATCGGCTGCACCACCAGCGAGAACGAGCCGATGTGCAGACCACGCACGTCATCTCCGAGCTGCGGCAGATGGGCGAGGCTTAATTGGCGATCAGCACAGCCCTCGCCGCGAAAACTGTAATGCGGCGAACCGTTGGCACCGACCGCGACCATCGCCAGCGTGGTTGGCGCGGCGAAGTCGATCAGGTAGTCCGCACGCACGCCTTCTTCCTGCAGCACCTGCTGCAGACGTCGGCCCAGATAGTCGGTGGACAACCCGGCAAACAGCGCCGAATCCACACCCAAACGGCGCAAGCCGACCGCGACGTTGAACGGCGAGCCGCCGGCAATCGCCTTGAAATTGACTTTCGAGGCCAGACCGCTGGCATCGTCTTCGCTGAAGAAATCGAACAGGGCTTCGCCACACACCAAATACATAATTGTTTGCTCTTTATAGGGTTGCGACATGCTGTTGATAGCGTTCATAGGCCTGCTGGAACGCCGCGACATGGGCGGCGACCGGCAGGGTTTCACTGTGCAGATCGAGCTTCACGCAGCGCTGGCACAGGTCGGCCAAAGTGTCTTCGTGGCCGTTCGACCATGACTTGCACCACGCCGCCTGAATCGCCGCGCCAAGGGCTGCGGCTTCGCTGTGTTCGGTGCAGATCACCGGGGTGTTCATGATGTCGGCGACGATCTGCCGCCATACCGCGCTTTTCGAACCGCCGCCGATCAGGCAAATGCTGCGGCTTTGTAAACCATTGTGGCGTAACAGATCCAGCCCATAACGCAAACCGAAGGTGGTGCCTTCAACCACAGCGCGACACAGGTTGGCCTGGGTCAGGTTGCTCAGGGTCAGGCCGTGCAGGCTGCCGGTGGCATGGGGCAGGGCGGGGACGCGTTCACCGTTGAGGAAAGGCAACATGCTCACGCCCTCCGCGCCGATCGGCGCCTCGGCCACGAGTTGATTGAACTGCTGCAGATCGAGGTCGAACAGTTCGCGGATCGCACCGGTGGCGTTGGTCAGGTTCATGGTGCAGATCAGCGGCAGCCAGCCGCCGCTGGACGAGCAGAAGGTCGCGACCGAAGCATCCGCGCTGACCTGCGGCGCCTCCGCGTAGGCGTACACCGTGCCGGAGGAGCCGAGGCTCATGGTGATCGCTCCCGGCTGAATATTGCCGGTGCCGATGGCGCCCATCATGTTGTCGCCACCGCCGCTGGCGACCAGCGCATTCGGGTTGAGGCCGAGCTGTTCGGCAATCGCCGGCAGCAGCGTGCCGACCGCCTGATGCGCGTCGATCAGCTCCGGTAACGCGGCTTGCAGGCGACCCGTGGCGTCGATATCGCGCAGCAGTTGCAAGTCCCACTGACGGCTGCGCACGTTGAAATAACCGGTGCCGGAAGCGTCGCCATACTCGCTGCAGGCGCGGCCGGTGAGCCAGAAGTTCAGGTAGTCGTGGGGCAGCAGGACGCGCGCAATACGCGAGAACACCTCCGGGTGCTGTTCCTTGGTCCACAGCAGTTTGGACACGGTGTAGCCCGGCGCGATGACCACGCCCAGACGCTCCAACGAGCCTTTTTCACCGCCCAAGTGTTTGAGCAGACGGTCGTTTTCATCGGTGGTTTCGGTGTCGCACCACAGCTTGGCCCGGCGCAGCACCTGGCCCTGATCGTCGAGCAGCACCAGACCGTGTTGCTGGCCGGAGACGCCAATGCCGAGGATCGCCTGACCGTCGACATTGGCTGCGAGTAAGGCGCGGCGGGTGGCGAGGGCGAAGGCGTCCAGCCACTGTTGGGTGTCCTGCTCGCGCCGGCCGTTGGCACCGCTGATCATCGTATGCGTGGCCGCGCCTTCGCCGAGCACCTGACCGCTGCTGGCATCGAGGATGATCGCTTTGGTGCCCTGGGTGCCGCAGTCGATGCCGAGGAAGAGTTGTCGGGTGGTCACAGTGAGGTCCTCAGGGTGTCAGTGAGTCAAGGTGAAGCCAATCGCTGGCAAGCCAGCTCCCACAGGTTCTCGGTTGTACACAAAATCCATGAACGATTGAAAACCCTGTGGGAGCTGGCTTGCCAGCGATGGCATCGGTGGTTTCACCGCATCACTCAGCCAGCACCCGCTCCAACGTGCGCGTCACCCCCACCTCACGCAAGCTGTTGCAGCACCATTCAAATGCCGCCACAAACGCCGCCGAACGCGGTATCGCCGTGCCGAAGATCTCCTCAACCGCCAACAACCGCTGGGTGATCAACGCATCATCCGCCACCAGCCCCTGACAGAATTCCGCCCGTGGATCAGGAATCGAATAAGTGTCGCCATTCTCATCCACGCCCTTCAGATAAAGCGCCCAGGCTGCCACCACCAACGCCGCACGCCTGGTTTCCTGACCGTCGGCAATCAAGCGATTGATCGTCGGAATAGTGAACTTGGGAAACTTCGACGAGCCATCCGAACACACCCGCTCCAGCTGATCGGCAATCGCCTGATTGGAAAAACGCGCCACCAATGTGTTTTTGTAGTCGGTCAGATCGATGCCCGGCACCGGCGCCAGTTGCGGGGTGACGTCGAGGTCCATGTAGGCGCGCATGTAGCGCACGAACAGCGGGTCGTTCATGGTCTCGTGGACGAAGCGATAGCCCTTCAAAAAGCCCAGATACGTCAGCGCCAGATGGCTGCCGTTGAGCAGTTTGATCTTCATTTCTTCGTAGGGCGAAACGTCGTCGGTGAACTGCACGCCAACCTGTTCCCAGGCCGGGCGCCCATTGACGAACTTGTCTTCCAGCACCCACTGCACAAACGGCTCGCAGACCACCGGCCAGGCATCGTCGACCGCGTGTTTGTCGGCCAGTTGCAGACGATGCGCGGTGCTGGTCATCGGCGTGATGCGGTCGACCATGGCGTTGGGGAAACTGACGTTCTGCTCGATCCAGTCGCGCAGCCCCGTGTCACGCAGGGTGGCGAAGGCCAGCAGTGCCTTGCGGGTCACCGCGCCGTTATGCGGCAGGTTATCGCAGGACATGATCGTGAACGCCGGTGTGCCCGAGCCACGGCGTTTTTCCAGCGCCGCGCAGAGAAAACCGAACACGGTTTTCGGCGTTTGCGGATGTGCCAGATCGTGTTGAATCTGCGGCAGGTGCGCCATGAATTCGCCGTTGCTGTCGTCGATGCAGTAGCCGCCTTCGGTGATGGTCAGCGAGACGATACGAATCTGCGGATCGGCAAGTTTGTCGATCAGCGCCTGCGCGCCATCCTCGGCCAGGAGCATGTCGCGGATCGCACCGATCACCCGCACTTCGGTGTCGTCGTTATCGCCGAGTTCGAACAGGGTAAACAGGTAATCCTGCTCCTTGAGGTCGTCACGGGCGCGGCGGTCTTCCGCGCGCAAGCCGACCCCACAGATCGCCCAGTCCAGCGCCTGGCCGGTGTTCATCAGCGCATCGGTGTAATACGCCTGATGCGCGCGGTGGAAGCCGCCGACGCCAATGTGCGCGATGCCCTGACGGGTGTCGCTGAGGTTGTAGGCCGGCAGTTGCACCTCGGGGGCGAGGCGATGCAGGTTTTGTTCATTCAGTTTCATCGGGCAGGTCTCGAAATTCAGGCCGCCGCGCGCAGCGGGCGGGTCAGCGCCACGCCATCGGCGTCGAACAGGTGGCAATGGCTGGCGTCCAGGTGCAGGTTCAGTTGCTCGCCATAGCGGCTGGCCAGATCACCGCGCACGCGCAGGGTCAGGGCTTCGCCGGCGTTGGTGGTGACGTGGCAGAAGGTGTCGCTGCCCAGGCGTTCGCTGACGTCAGCGGTGACTTGCAGGGTGCAGTCGCCCGCTTGCGCCAGTTCCAGATGTTCCGGGCGAATGCCCAGGGTCACCGCGCTGCCGACGCTCAGGTTGGCGGCGTTGAATGGCAGGGTGATGCGCGTGCCGGCATCCAGCGAGGCCTCGCAGGTCTGGCTGTCGACACGGGCGATTTTGCCCTTGAGGAAACCCATTTTCGGCGTGCCGAGAAAGCCGGCGACGAACAGGTTGGCCGGGTTGTGATAGAGGTCCAGCGGCGAGCCGACCTGCTCGATTTTGCCGCCGTTGAGCACCACGACTTTGTCGGCCATGGTCATGGCTTCGACCTGATCGTGGGTCACGTAGATCATCGTGGCTTGCAGGTCCTTGTGCAGACGCAGCAGCTCCAGACGCATCTGCACGCGCAGCGCGGCGTCGAGGTTGGACAGCGGTTCGTCGAACAGGAAGATTTTCGGGTTGCGCACAATTGCCCGGCCGATCGCGACCCGTTGCCGTTGGCCGCCGGACAGCTGTTTGGGCTTGCGCTCGAGCATCGGCCCGAGTTCGAGAATGCGCGCCGCTTCGCCGACCTTTTTCTCGACTTCGGCTTTCGGGACACCGGCCAGATCGAGGGCGAACGACATGTTTTTCTTCACTGTCATGTGCGGGTACAGCGCGTAGGTCTGGAACACCATCGCCAGATCGCGCTTGGCCGGGCTGACTTCGGTGATGTCGCGGCCATCGAGCTCGATGGTGCCGCCGCTGACTTCTTCCAGCCCGGCAATCAGTCGCAGCAGGGTGGATTTGCCGCAACCGGACGGGCCGACGAAGACCACGAACTCCTTGTCATTCACCTCAAGGTCGATGCCCTTGATGATGGAGAAACCTTCGAAGCCTTTTTGCAGATTCTTGATTTTCAGGTTGGCCATTTTGATGGGCCTCCGCATTGTTGTTTTTTTTAAGATCAAAAGATCGCAGCCTGCGGCAACTCCTACACAGTGCCCCTGTAGGAGCTGCCGCAGGCTGCGATCTTTTGCTTTTAAATCTTCATTTCACGGCGCCGAACGACAGGCCGCGCACCAGTTGTTTCTGACTGATCCAGCCGAAGATCAGGATCGGCGCACAGGCCAGGGTCGAGACTGCCGACAACTTGGCCCAGAACAAGCCTTCAGGACTTGAGTACGAGGCGATCAGCGCGGTCAGCGGCGCGGCTTTCGACGAGGTCAGGTTCAGCGACCAGAACGCCTCGTTCCAGCACAGGATCAGCGACAGCAGCACGGTGGACGCGAGGCCGCCCTTGGCGATCGGCAGCAGCACGCGAACCATTTCCTGCCACAGCGTGGCGCCGTCGAGGCGAGCGGCTTCGAGGATGTCCTTGGGGATGTCCTTGAAGTAGGTGTAAATCATCCACACCACGATCGGCAGGTTGATCAGGGTGTAGATCACGATCAACGCGATGCGCGTGTCGAGCAGGCCGAAACTCTTGGCCAGCAGGTAGATCGGCATCAGCACGCCCACCGGCGGCAGCATCTTGGTCGAAAGCATCCACAGCAGCGTGCCCTTGGTGCGCTGGGTTTCGTAGAACGCCATCGAGTAAGCGGCAGGCACCGCGATCAGCAGGCACAGGGCCGTGGCGCTGAACGAGATCACCACCGAGTTCCAGGCAAAACTGAAGTAGTCGCTGCGCTCGTTGATGTGCAGGTAGTTCTCCAGCGTTGGTGTGAAGATGAACTGCGGCGGCGTGGCGAAGGCGTCGATTTCGGTCTTGAAACTGGTCATCACCATCCAGAAGATCGGAAAGAAAATGATGATCGCGATGGCCCAGGCCAAAGTGCCGAGCAGCAGGCTTTGCAGCCGGCGGGATTGTTGAAGAGTCATGGCAGGCCTCAGGCTTTGTCAGTCAGGTTTTTGCCGATCATCCGCACCAGAATGATCGCGGCGATGTTGGCGATGACCACGGCAATCAAGCCGCCCGCCGAGGCCATGCCGACGTCGAACTGCACCAGCGCCTGGTTGTAGATCAGGTAGGCGAGGTTGGTCGAGGCGTAGCCGGGGCCGCCGTTGGTGGTGGTGAAAATCTCGGCGAACACCGACAGCAGGAAGATCGTTTCGATCATCACCACCACGGCGATCGGGCGTGCGAGGTGCGGCAGGGTCAGGTGCCAGAAGATCGCGACGGGGCCGGCACCATCGAGACGCGCTGCTTCTTTCTGTTCCTGGTCGAGGGACTGCATGGCGGTCATCAGGATCAGGATCGCGAAGGGCAACCATTGCCACGAAACAATTATGATGATTGACAGCAGCGGGTAGTGCGCCAGCCAGTCCACCGGCTCGGCGCCGAACAGCCGCCAGACGTAAGCGAGAATCCCCGAGACCGGATGGAAAATCAGGTTCTTCCAGATCAGCGCGCCGACCGTGGGCATAATGAAGAACGGCGAGATCAGCATCACCCGCACGATGCCGCGACCGAGAAATTCGCTGGCCTCGAGCAACGCGCTGATCAGCACACCGAACACCACGCTGATCAACAGCACGCTGCCCACCAGCAACAGAGTGTTGGTGGCGCCGGGCAGGAACCCGGAGTCGGTCAGAAAGTAAGTGAAGTTCTCCAGCCCGACGAATTCGTTGACGCCAGGATCGAGCAGGTTGTAGCGAATCATCGAGAAGTAAATGGTCATGCCCAACGGCACGATCATCCACAGCAGCAACAGGGCCACCGAAGGGCTGACCAGAAACCAGCCGGGATTGCGTACGCGGACCTTGCGCTGGGGTTGCGACAGGTCGAGGTGGGCTTTGGCAGTTGAAGTATTCATGGTGATCACAACCGAGTCATACAGACCTATGGAGATCCCGTGTGGGAGCGAGCCTGCTCGCGAAAGCGCGGGATCAGTGCCATGTGTATTGGCTGGCACGACGCCTTCGCGAGCAGGCTCGCTCCCACAGGAGGCAGGAGCAAGTCGTTCAGTGGTTACTTGGGATAACCGGCGCGCTTCATCTCGCGTTCGGTGGTTTGCTGCGCGGCGGTCAGGGCCTGATCCACCGTGGTCTGGCCGATCAGCGCTGCCGAGAACAGCTTGCCGACCTGGGTGCCCACGCCCTGGAATTCAGGAATGGTCACCAGCTGAATACCGATGTAGGGCACCGGTTTCAGCGTCGGTTTGCTCGGGTCAGCGGCCTTGAGCGATTCCAGCGTGACCTTGGCGAACGGTGCCGCGCTCATGTACGCATCGCTGTACGTCGAGGTGCGGGTGCCCGGCGGCACGTTGGCGATGCCGTCGGTCTTGGCCACCAGCTCGCCGTATTCCTTGGAGGTGGCCCAGGCGCTGAACGCCTTGGCGGCGTCCTTGGCCTTGGAACTGGTGGGAATCGCCAGTGCCCACGAATACAGCCACGCCGAACCTTTGTCGGTGACCTGATGCGGAGCGAAGGTAAAGCCGACGTGGTCGGCGACCTTGCTTTGGGTCTTGTCGGTAACGAACGAGCCGGCAACGGAAGCGTCCACCCAGATCGCGCATTTGCCGCTGTTGAACAGCGCGAGGTTTTCGTTGAAACCGTTGCTGGAGGCGCCCGGCGGGCCGGATTTCTTCATGGTATCGACGTAGAAATTCAGCGCGTTTTTCCATTCCGGGCCGGTGAATTCCGGCTGCCATTTCTCATCGAACCAGCGCGCGCCGTAAGCATTGGCGACAGTGGTGATCAACGCCATGTTCTCGCCCCAGCCGGCCTTGCCGCGCAGGCAAATGCCGTACTGCTCTTTGTCCTTGTTGGTGAGTTTTTCGGCGAAACCGGCGATCTGTTCCCAGGTCGGGCGCTCGGGCATGCTCAGCCCGGCATCCTTGAACAGGTCGGTGCGGTAATAGGTGATCGAGCTTTCGGCGTAGAACGGCAGGGCGTACAGCGAACCCTTGACCGACAGGCCCTCACGCACCGACGGGAACACATCGTCGAGGGCGTAACTGGCCGGCAGGTCCTTCATCGGTTCCAGCCAGCCTTTGGCGCCCCAGAGTGCCGCTTCGTACATGCCGATGGTCAACACATCGAACTGTCCGCCCTGAGTGGCGATGTCGGTAGTGAGACGCTGGCGCAGGACGTTTTCTTCCAGTACCACCCAATTGAGCTTGATCTCCGGATGCTCGGACTCGAAAGTTTTCGAGAGCTTTTGCATGCGGATCATGTCGCTGTTGTTGACGGTGGCGATGGTCAGGGTCTGGGCGCCAAGGCTGACGCTGCTGAGGGTCATGCAGGTGAGGGCTAGCAGAGCTTTTGCAGTGGGTTGCATCGTGCACTCCTTTTCTGCGTCCGTGGGGAGGCAGAAGGACAGTTATTGTTTTTGTGTCTTCCGAATGCAGGAAGAATGTGTGCTGATTACAGCCCTCAATCGACGGACTGACAAATCATCCGTCGCACTTGAACCGATACTTTTTTGCACTGGCTAAAAATCAAAAGATCGCAGCCTGCGGCAGCTCCTACACCGATTCCTGTAGGAGCTGCCGCAGGCTGCGATCTTTTGATGTGGCCGTTAAGCGTGATTCTGTTCGGTCAGGCGTTGCACCGCGAGGCGTCGATAGTGTGACGGCGTCATGCCCTTGAGTTGCTGGAAGCGCCGATTGAAATTGGAAATGTTGTTGAACCCCGACTCGAAACACACCTCCGTCACCGGTTTGTCGCCATCGGCCAGCAGTTCGCAGGATTTGCTGATGCGCAGACGATTGACGAACTCGATGAAGTTGCGCCCGGTGGCCTGTTTGAATACGCGGCTGAAATAGGTCGGTTTCATCCCCAGATGTTCGGCGACTTCTTCCAGGGTCAATTCGCGGGCGTAGTGGCTGAAGATGTAATCGACCGCGCGGTTGGTGCGGTCGATGTTGTGCTCGTCGGCCAGTTGCGTGTTGGTGGCGCCGGACAACAATTGATAATCGTCAGTGGCCGCCAGCAGCTCCATCAGAATGAAAAAGTGCCCGAGACGAGTGATGCCGCGGCTGTCGGCAATCAGCTGCATCAGTTTCATCGCCTCGCGGATCGTGTCCTTGTCGCGAAATTCGATGCCGTACTGCGCGCGTTCCAGCAACGGCGTCAGCGTCTTGAGTTCGGCGAATACCTGATGGCCGCTTTCGAACAACTCGTCGGTGAAGTTCACCAGCATGTCGCGCTTTTCCACCACTTCGTCTTCGGCCACCTGGCTGATCCAGTTGTGCGGCAGATTGGGGCCGGTGAGAAACAGTGTTTGCGGGTAGAAGTTGCCGATGTAGTCGCCGATGAAGACCTTGCCGGAACTGGCGACGATCAGGTGCAGTTCGTATTCCTTGTGGAAATGCCAACGCACCAGCGGGCACGGAAAACCATGCTGACGGTAGATGATGGACAACCCGTTATGGTCGTCCATCAGCTCATAGGAGGGATCAGTGATTCTGGTGGCCCGGGTCATGTCCGATGCGTCTTGTTGTGGTGTTCAAGTGCCCATCATGCACGCGCGACAAGGACAGTTCCAGCGCCTCAGCCCGGGCCTTGCTGAGACCCTCAGACTGATTGACCTGTTGGCAATGACCGATCTTTCTGGTTTTTTGCTTCGATCCACTGCGCCATGTACTGGGTGCTTTTATGCAAATGGTGACGCAACATGCTGCCAGTAAAGTTGGCGCGACGTAACGCTGACAAGTTGTCGCGGCAATGTTGCAGGCGATCGATCAGCGCCGGGCCGTGATCAGCCTGCCGATAGCGCGCGTTCAACAATACGACGCCGGCCTGTTGTGCGTCAGTCCAGCGCAGTTTGTCTTCGTGCAGTGCCACGGCGGCGTCGGCCAATGCTTGAGCCGATCGAGCCACCGCACCAGGCCAGGGCAGTGCGTCGCCCATGCCTTCGGCGCCGATGGGCGTCGTGACATTGGGCGTGCCGCAGAGCATCGCATCGACGATCTTGCCCTTGATCCCTGCGCCGAAACGCAAAGGCGCCAAGCAAACCCGGGCTTGTGACATCACCTGCAGCGCATCTTCTGCCCAGTTCATCACATGAAACCCCTGCGCCGCGTTGTGCAGGGCTGTGGCCTTGGGCGGCGTATAGGCACCGTAGACATGCAGTTGGGCGCCGGGCAATTGCTGGCGGATCAGCGGCCAGACGGCGGTCTTCATCCACAGCACGGCGTCCCAGTTGGGCGCGTGACGGAAGTTGCCAATACTGAGAAAGTGCGCGCGCTCCTCAAAGGGTACGAACGAATCGCGCGGTGGTTCGAGCATCAGCGGGCACCAGTGCAGCAGCTCGCCCGGGACTTGAAACTGCTCGACCAGCAACTGGATTTCCACTTCGGAAATCATCAGATTCAGATCGCAGCGATACAACGCGGCGATTTCCCGTTTGGCCAGGTCAGTATCGGCCATCAGCTCGAATTCTTCGCGCAGCGCCGGTGCGAACAGGGCACTGAAATCCTGATTGTCCGGGTCGTCTTTCAAACGCTCCTTGAGCCGGTGGTGGCGGGCATGGCGCAGGCTCTGCAGGTCGGATGTCTCCAGGACGCGCAAGGCGTTCGGGCATTGCTTTTCGACACGCCAGCCGAACTGCTCTTCCATCATGAACTGGTCGAACAGCACGATATCCGGGGCCAGTTCACTGATGAAACTATCGAAGCTGCTGTTGTTGAGTTCGATCGGCACTTCGCGGATGCCCAGCGCGGTCAGGTCAGCCTTGTGCTCGCCCGGGCCGGCCGGGCTGCTGAAGGTGATGTCCCAGCCTTGCTGCAGAAACGTCTCGAGAATCTGCATCACATGCCCACTGGCCGCTGAAGAACGCGGTTCGGGCCAGACGTAACCGATGACCAGAACTTTGGTGGCGGGAGATGCGGGCATTGACGGGTGTTCCTTGCAGGCAGGCGGGTAAAAACGCGGCGCAATTAGACCACATCTGAGTCAAGTTTTTACAGGGCAGGAAGTTGACCGACTTGCGGGTTTGACCGTGTCATCTAACGCGGAAAGCGTTTTTTCCGAAATTTTATTGTTGTCGAAATATTGGAAAAGTTTACTGACTTAACTTTTCTTAATTTTTATTTTTAGCTCGGTATGTTGTACACGGCTCAATTAACTCAAGTCGGCATCAGTGCCTGATCTCTTACCGGGAAGTCAAATTATGAAAATGGATGCAGATGTTTTTGATCTGGGTGCCGCAGCATCTGAGAACTGCGGCTTATTGGCGCTGCTGGATCCCTGGGGAACACAAGGCAACTCGAACGAACCACGCGTGGAGGCGCTCACAGAGGTACCCGCCGGACAAAACGCCGAAGACTTCATCGATGCGGTGAATATCAAGGAACTGGCTGACAAAATTGCCATTCATTGTGCCGCCCTGACGGATCCTGCCAGTTTTCACCCGGCCTACTTTATCCGCACCCGCATCGAAGATACGGCACGTGCGCTGGTCACTGCCCCCAAGGAGCTGGCCCAGATCACCTATGATGCGATCATTCCTGTCAAATATCTGGAACATGATGCGGTCAATCGCAGCGATTCGCTGAAACCCGAGAAACCACCGGCCAAGTGGCGTCAGAAGAACTTCACGCTGGCCGAGATCTGTACCGATCACCATCTGGTAGTGCTGAAGGAACATGGCTACAAGGAGATTCTCTGGCCTTCGTTCTATCCCAAGGCATTGATCGAGGCCTTTCTGGATGCCAACTACCAGGACGATTTCAAACAGTATGTAAGGGATAACCTTTTACCTGACGGCGCCCGGGTATTCGGCAACTATCTGAAGCGAACGGAACTGATAAAACTGGTGGTCGAATTTATCAAGGACGAGAAGCAGTCTGTCGATGATCGGCAAATAGCCTTTGCGTTTTTGAAAGGCACCCTGACGCCGCGCACTCTGTTCTTGCACAGTGACCCGAGTCTGCCAGTCGACAACGCGGTTTTCATCGGGGCCGACAATTTGGCCAAAGGCATTCTGTTCTTTCTGGGCGAGGACAGGCAGGCCATGGTTTTTCCGGCCGGACATGACGCTAGGGGGGCGTTTCTCGAAAGCAATGCCCGACTGCAGACATTACTGCTCAAGCGGGTATCGCTTCGCGCGCAACAACAGGCGCATGTCAGGGACTTCAAATATCGCGGCAGGGAAATGCCGTTGTTCGCGACCAGACCGCATTATCGGGAGCTGGTGTTCAAGCCCAGCAGTAATATCGGTCGCAGCCTGTACGAGCTCCAGGTCGTGCGCGCATGGGCGGATATCGATACCCTGGTGTCGACATCGGAGGAGCGCATAACCGACCTGGCGCTCGAGGCTGCGGGGCACGTCCTGCAATGTCTGGCATTGGCTGCTTCGATGCCTTGGGGGGGCAGCGGTGTGCTGGCCTCGACCTCGGTGAAAGTTCTGGTATCCCTGCTGGTGGGACTCGGAGCGGCATCAACCGATCTGATCCGTGCGGAAATTGCCGACGATCCCGCCGAAACCGACCGTTTGCGCATCTCTGCCGCGATCGGCGTACTGGCTGAACTGGCGGGTCCTGTCGGCGAGAGATTGATCGGCAAAGCCTTGTCGGCGGCGGCGAAAAAACGCTTGAGCCAGCGCATCCTCAATACCCTTGGCCAGGCGAACAGGCCCTCGTTGTTGCGTCGGCCGGGCGGGACTCTGTCGCATCACCTGGCGAGTACGGCTGGCAAGGAAATACCGGACGTGGCCAAAGGCGCGGTCGTCGCCGGTCAACTGCAGGAGCTGGCGGGAGGGCCGAGTGTCGCGCAACTGATCGCCAATGAAACTCAGCTTGTGCGCCATGCCGGGCCACAGAAGGGATTTGTGTATCAGGGCTTCACCTTTCGCGGCGACACCCGTGATCCGTCGATTATATTCAAGGAAGGTTTTCGCCAGCGCACGCCCATCACGGACCTCAATCAGGTCAACGGCTTCAAGGGTGGCTACGGCGGCGCGCACGATGCGTTGGCACCGGACGGTGCCGGCATTTCAACGTCGGCATTTTACAAGAAGGATGGTGCTGGAGCTTTTGTCTACGGTGGCGCCAAGGGCGGCCACACTTACTTCATCGATGCCCGGCAACTGGAAGGGTTTCACTTGTATGCCAACACCGAGCTGGCGTTTCGGCCAAACTCCGGCCTGAAGATATTGCCACCGCTGGAAATCAACTATGCAGTAGATATTTCCCCCCGACTGATCCTTGGGGCCTATGACAGTGCGGGTAAATTCATTCCCAATCCACAGGCGCTGCGATCGGCGATCCAGGCGAGTCAGAACGGCGTCAGTAACGGGTTCGGCCGGGATCTTGCAAAAAAGGTCGGCGGTGCGGCTGATCAAATGATTCCCACCGAGGGTCTGGCTTACGGCAATGAAGCCGGGGTCGAGTAAATAACGATGCCCGGGGGCAATCGGTTTGCCCCCGGGCTTCGTCCGCGATTAATTGCCCAGAATGCCCTTGACCTTGTCACGCAGTTGATCGATCGAGAATGGTTTGCCGATCACGTGCATATCCGCAGGCACGTCGATGTTTTCGGCGTATCCGCTGGCGAACAGCACGGGCAGGGAGGGGCGCATTTGACGTGCCTTTTCGGCGAGTTCACTACCTATCATGTCCGGCAGACCGTGGTCGGTCATCATCAAGTCGATAAGCTTGCTCTGATCCCGGAGAGTGTTCAGCGCAGATTCGCCATCTGCCGCCTCCAACACCTTGAAATCCAGCTCCTCCAGCACATCGACGATGAGCATGCGTACGATGTCGTCGTCTTCTACTACAAGGATGGTGGACTCTGGGGTGGACATAGGGATAGCTCTCAAGAAATGAAATCGGAACGGCGACCGGTCGAAAATGCCGGGCTCTTGCATGAGTAAGTGGCGCATGGCCACAAGTTCCCGAGCGGATACGAAAAAGATTAGCTGCAGATCGGGGCGGCAAGGATACCCGTTGCCTGATCGGGAAGTGCAGCAAATGTAGGAAATTGCCATCATGGCGGTGAGAAAAATGGATCCATAGTACCGTTTTGGGGCAAACTCCCGGGTTTCGACAGTTCGACAAGGCTGCCTCATGTCCACTCGGTCTACAGTTGACGAAGCACGGTTCCGTAAACTCCTGACGCGCAACATCAGTCTGCCCTTGGGCGTCGGCGCGATCAGTGCTGTGTTTTTCATTTCGCTGATCACCTATTTGCTCTCGGTGATCCAGTGGGTGGAACACACCGACCGGGTGATCAATAACGCCAACGAAGCGGTGAAACTCACCGTTGATCTGGAAACCGGCATGCGCGGCTTCCTGCTCAGCGGCGACGAGCACTTCCTCGACCCGTACGAGACTGCCAAGCCGCGGATCAACGTGGCGCTCAATACCTTGCTCGAATTGACCGCCGACAATCCCGTGCAAACCGATCGTCTGCGGCGTCTGCAGGCCTTGCAGACCGAATGGAGCAACTACGCGCAATCGATGATCGATCTGCAGCGCTCCAGCGGTGACTACCGGGGCGCGGTCAAGGCCGGGCGCGGCAAGCGCCTGACCGATGAGATCCGCAAGCAGTTCGAAGACGTGATCGACATGGAGCAGCAGTTGCGCACCACGCGCAACGAAGAGGTGCGCCGCACCACGATCTGGAGCATCACTCTGTACCTGCTGTTCATCGCCGGTATCAGCGGTTTGCTGGCCTATGTCGGCCGGCGCGATCTGGTCAGCCTGTCGGACAGCTACAGCGCCAACCTTGCGGCGCAGCAAGCCAGCGCCGAGCGTCTGGAGCGCCAGGCGTGGATGCGTAGCGGCCAGACCGAACTGGCGGAACAGGTGCTGGGGCAACTGACGCTTAACCTGCTGGGGCGCAACATCCTGCAGTTCTGCGCGCAATATCTGGGCACTGCGGTGGCGGCGCTGTACGTACGCGAAGAGCACGGCGGCCTCAAGCGCGTGGCGTCCTATGGGTTCTCCCGCGAACAGGAAGAAAAAGATCAGCAGATCTACAGCGGCGAAGGCATCGTCGGCCAGGTTGCCGAGCAGGGACAACTGATTCGCCTGGATTCGGTTCCGGACGACTACTTCAAAGTCAGCTCCGGCCTGGGTGCGGGCCTGCCGCGCAGTGTGCTGGTGGTGCCGACCAGTGATGATGACCGGGTCAACGGCGTGATCGAACTGGGCTTTCTGCGCCCGCTCACCGAGCGCGATATCGATTTGCTGGAACTGATTGCCGGCAACATCGGCACCTCGATCGAAGCGGCGCGTTATCGCCAGCGTCTGCAGGAAGTGCTGGCCGAAACCCAGCAGCTCAACGAAGAGTTGCAGGTGCAGCAGGAAGAGCTGAAAACCGCCAACGAAGAGCTGGAAGAACAGTCGCGGATTCTCAAGGAATCCCAGGCGCATCTGGAAACTCAGCAAGTCGAGCTGGAGCAGACCAACGAGCAGCTGGCCGAACAGGCGCAAACCCTGGCCGAGCAGCGCGACGCCATGGACCAGAAGAACACCGAGCTCAATCAGGCTCAGGTGCAGCTCGAAGAGCGCGCCGAAGAGCTGCAGCGTTCGAGCAAGTACAAGTCCGAATTCCTCGCCAACATGTCCCACGAACTGCGCACGCCGCTGAACAGTTCGCTGATCCTCGCCAAGTTGCTGGCCGAGAACCCGCAGGACAATCTCACGGCCGAACAGGTCAAGTTCGCCGAGTCGATCTATTCGGCGGGCAACGATCTGCTGAACCTGATCAACGACATTCTCGACATTTCCAAGGTCGAGGCCGGCAAGCTGGAAGTGATCCCGGAAAACACCAGCGTCGCGCGTCTGGCCGACGGCCTGCGCAGCGTGTTCGAACCGCTGGCGGCGGACAAGCAACTGACGTTCAGCGTCGAGTTGCAGCCGGATGCGCCGATCATGCTGTACACCGATCGCCAGCGTCTGGAGCAGGTGATCAAGAACCTGCTGTCCAACGCCGTGAAGTTCACCGAACACGGCGCGGTCAGCCTGACCATCGCCGGCCAGCCGAACGAACGCATTGCGTTCATCGTGCGCGATTCGGGGATCGGTATCGCTGCAGATCAACAGGAAAGCATCTTCGAAGCGTTCCGCCAGGCAGACGGCACCACCAACCGCAAGTACGGTGGCACCGGTCTGGGCCTGTCGATCTCGCGCGATCTGGCAGCCTTGCTCGGCGGCTCGATCAGCGTCAGCAGCGCACCAGGGCAGGGCAGCGTGTTCACCCTGGTGCTGCCGCAGCAATACAGCGAGCCGGGTGACAGCCCCGCAGCTACGCTGACCTTGACGCCGCCGGCATTGGCTCCGACACCGGTGGTTCAGCCGCCATCGATCGCGGTGTCGCCGCTGGCGCCGGTGCACATCCCGCGCTTTGCCGACGACCGTGGCAAGGCGCCGTTCGCCACGCGCTGCATTCTGGTGGTGGAAGACGAGCCGAATTTCGCCCACATCCTTTACGACCTGGCCCACGAACTGGGTTATCAGTGTCTGGTGGCGCACGGAGCGGATGAAGGTTATGACCTGGCCCGCGAGTTCGTGCCGGACGCGATCCTGCTCGACATGCGTCTGCCGGACCATTCCGGGCTGACCGTACTGCAACGCCTGAAAGAACACGCCGAAACCCGGCACATCCCGGTGCACGTGATCTCGGTCGAAGACCGCGTTGAAGCGGCGATGCACATGGGCGCGATCGGTTATGCAGTCAAGCCGACCACCCGCGAAGAGCTCAAAGACGTGTTCGCTCGTCTCGAAGCCAAGCTGACCCAGAAGGTCAAGCGCGTGCTGCTGGTCGAAGATGACGATCTGCAACGCGAAAGCATTGCCCGCCTGATCGGTGACGAGGACATCGAGATCACCGCCGTCGGTCTGGCGCAAGACGCGCTGGAGAAGCTGCGCACGACGATCTACGACTGCATGGTGATCGATCTGAAGCTGCCGGACATGCTCGGCAACGATCTGCTCAAGCGCATGTCGACCGAGGACATCTGCTCGTTCCCGCCGGTGATCGTCTACACCGGACGCAACCTGACCCGCGACGAAGAGGCCGAGCTGCGCAAGTATTCACGCTCGATCATCATCAAGGGCGCGCGTTCGCCGGAACGTCTGCTGGATGAGGTGACACTCTTTCTGCACAAAGTCGAATCGCAGTTGTCCCATGAACGGCAGAAGATGCTCAAGACCGCCCGCAGTCGCGACAAGGTCTTCGAAGGCCGCAAGGTGCTGCTGGTGGACGACGATGTGCGCAACATCTTCGCCCTGACCAGTGCGCTGGAGCACAAGGGCGCAGTCGTGGTGATCGGCCGTAACGGTCGCGAAGCGATTGATAAGTTGAATGAAATCGAGGACATCGACCTGGTGCTGATGGACGTGATGATGCCGGAGATGGATGGTTTTGAAGCCACCATTGAAATCCGCAAGGATCCGCGCTGGCGCAAGCTGCCGATCATCGCGGTGACGGCCAAGGCCATGAAGGACGATCAGGAGCGCTGCCTGCAGGCGGGCGCGAACGATTACCTGGCCAAGCCCATTGATCTGGATCGCCTGTTCTCGTTGATTCGTGTGTGGTTACCGAAGATGGAACGCATTTAGTGGATAGCAGTCACTCCGCGGAGCGCAACAGCGAAATCGAATTACGCCTGTTGATTGAGGCTATCTACCTCAAGTACAGCTACGATTTTCGCGATTACTCGGGCGCTTCGATCAAGCGCCGGGTGCAGCACGCCTTGAGTCAGTTCGAATGCGCGACGATCTCGGCGTTGCAGGAGAAAGTCCTCCACGATCCCACGGCGTTCATGCAGTTGCTGCAGTTGCTGACGATCCCGGTCAGCGAGATGTTCCGCGACCCGTCGCACTTCCTGGCAATCCGCAAGGAAGTGGTGCCGCTGCTGCGCACTTATCCGTCGCTGAAAATCTGGATCGCCGGGTGCAGCACTGGCGAGGAGGTCTATTCGATGGCGATTCTGCTGCGCGAAGAAGGCCTGCTCGACCGTACGATCATCTACGCCACCGACATCAACCCGCGCTCGCTGGACAAGGCCAAGCAGGGCATTTTCTCGATGGAGAACGTGCGCGCCTATACCGCCAATTACCAGCAGGCCGGCGGTCAGCGTTCCTTTGCCGATTACTACACTGCAGCCTACGGTTACGCGATTTTCGACAAGAGCCTGTGTGAGAACGTGACCTTCGCCGACCACAGCCTGGCGACGGACAGCGTGTTCTCCGAAACGCAATTGATTTCCTGCCGCAACGTACTGATTTACTTCAACAAGAAACTTCAGGACCGTGCCTTCGGTCTGTTTCACGAATCGCTGTGCCACCGTGGTTTTCTGGTGCTGGGCAGCAAGGAAACGCTGGATTTCTCCGGCTACTCGAACCAGTTCGAGCCGCTGGTCAAACAAGAACGGATCTACCGCAAATTATGAACGATGCCGTGGATTTGCCTCGCGTCGAGGCCATTGTGGTGGGGGCTTCCGCCGGAGGGGTCGAGGCCCTGCTGACGCTGCTCGCGCCGCTGCGCCGGGGTTACGTGTTGCCGATCATTGTCGTGTTGCACCTGCCGGAGGAGCGCCGCAGCCAATTGGCCGAGGTTTTCGCCCGGCGCCTGATGCTGCCGGTGGCAGAGGCGACCGACAAGCAGGACATCATGCCCGGCACGGTTTATTTCGCCACGCCCGGGTATCACCTGTCGGTGGAACAGGATCGCAGTCTGTCGCTGAGTCTTGAAGACCGCGTGCACCATTCCCGTCCGGCCATTGATTACTTGTTTGAATCCGCCGCTGATGTTTACGGCGAAACCCTGGCTGCCGTGTTGCTGACCGGCGCCAATCACGATGGCGCTCGCGGCCTGGCGCAAGTCAAGCAGCGCGGCGGACTGACCATCGTTCAAGACCCGCAAGATGCACAGGTCGCCACCATGCCTCAGGCTGCGCTGAAAATTCAGCAGCCTGACCATGTCCTACCCATTCACGGCATCGGCCGTCTGCTTGTCGAGCTGGAACGAATCGCATGCTGAGTAATATCCAGGCCAAATTGCTGATCGTCGACGATCTGCCGGAGAACCTGCTGGCCCTCGAAGCGCTGATCAAGCGCGAGGACCGCACGGTGTACAAGGCGCTGTCGGCGGACGAGGCACTTTCGCTGCTGCTGCAACACGAGTTCGCCATGGCCATCCTTGACGTGCAGATGCCGGGCATGAACGGCTTCGAACTCGCCGAGTTGATGCGTGGCACTGAAAAAACCAAGAACATCCCGATCATTTTCGTCAGCGCCGCCGGCCGTGAACTGAACTACGCGTTCAAGGGCTACGAGAGCGGGGCGGTGGACTTCCTGCACAAGCCGCTGGATATCCACGCGGTGAAGAGCAAGGTCAACGTGTTCGTCGACCTGTACCGCCAGAGCAAGGCCATGAAACAACAGGTCGAAGCCCTGGAGCAGGCGCGCCGCGAGCAGGAAGCGCTGCTGCAACAATTGCAAAGCACGCAGTCAGAGCTGGAGCAGGCGGTGCGCATGCGCGACGACTTCATGTCGATCGTCGCCCACGAAGTGCGCACGCCGCTCAACGGCCTGATACTTGAAACCCAGTTGCGCAAGATGCACCTGGCGCGGGACAACGCTGCGGCGTTCACCCTGGACAAGATGCACGCGATGGTCGATCGCGACGAGCGCCAGATCAAAAGCCTGATCCGGCTGATCGAAGACATGCTCGACGTTTCGCGTATCCGCACGGGCAAGCTGTCGATCCGGCCGAATCGCTTCGATCTGTCGCAACTGGTGGGCAACCTGCTGCAGAATTTCGCACAGCAGATAGAGGCGGCCGAGACCGAAGTATCGTTCACCGCGTCCGGGCCGGTGGAAGGTTATTGGGACGAATTCCGCATCGAGCAGGTGGTGTCCAACCTGCTGACCAATGCCTTGCGCTACGGCGGTCGCAGCCCGATTCAGGTGCGCGTGTACCGTGAAGGCGACGAGGCGCGGGTCGAAGTTCAGGACCGTGGCATCGGCATCAGTGAAGAGAATCAGAAACGTATTTTCCAACAGTTCGAACGGGTTTCCGCCAAGACGGTAGTGGCTGGTCTCGGGCTGGGTCTGTTCATTTCCGAGCAGATCGTCGCCGCCCATGGCGGTTCCATCGTCGTCGAGAGTCAAATCAACGAAGGCGCCCTGTTTCGCGTTTGTCTGCCAATCCAGGAAAACGGCATATCCGACGCAACCTCTGAGTGACCGCACGGTCGTATCAGCAGCTATTGACCGAACAAAGGCTTCCCATGAGCGTAGATGCACAAGATGTAGTACTCGTCGTCGAGGACGAACCGGTTATCTTGATGGTGCTGACAGATTACCTGTCTGGGCAGGGGTACCGCGTGTTGCAAGCCGAAAACGGCGAGCAGGCGTTCGAGATTCTCGCGAGCAAACCGCATCTGGACATGTTGATCACCGACTTCCGCCTGCCGGGCGGGATCTCCGGTGTGCAGATCGCCGAGCCGGCAGTAAAACTGCGCCCGGATCTGAAGGTAATCTTCATCAGCGGCTACCCGCAGGAAATCCGCGAGACCGGCAGCCCGATCACGCAAAAGGCGCCGATCCTGGAAAAACCGTTCGATCTGGATGTATTGCAAGAAAAGATTCAGGAATTGCTGGCCTGATCCGTAGCGGCTGATGCTCCTACAGTTGTTTTGGGGAAAGTTCTAATAAAACTGATCCGCTTGATTGAAACTGAACGTGGCATCCGCCGCCGGCGTGGATGGCAAAACGATCCTGATGATCGGCACTACTTTGCCGCCCGTCGAATTGAAAAAATCTTTCTGATCAAACTGCGCCCCGGCCAATCCTCCATCCAGATAAAAGAACGCCTGAATTGGCAGCTCTTTCGGAATGTTTTGCGCCCAGGTCGCCAGAATCAACTCGATATAGTCATGTTGACCGGCGAAAAAACCGCCCAGCTGATGAGCACGAATGGTCTGGTAAAAAGAGTCCGCGCCCAGGTGATTCATCGAGTCACGCACATCGAAGCTGCAAATATTCCAGCTATTCGCCCGACGATTGGCTAGCCAGCCTTCGGCTGTGCCTATGCCAATGGTCTGGCAGCGTCGACTGCGATCGGGTGAGTAGGGGTGTGCGCCGCAACCGGGCGCAATTCTCAATTGCGTGGCGCCATCGAGTGGATAGGAGCAAAGCACTTCAATTTGCCGTGTGCCGGTGGGGCGCGATATCACGGGGAAAAAAATGAAGCCGTTCTTCTGACCAAAAACCAGTCCCGTGAACTTGGCGTCTTTGCTCAGGAATGAAAAGGACACACCGCCACTGGTCTGAGAATGAGGGCTGGGGTTCCAGGCCTTGTAAGCCGTGGAAGGAACGGTTGAGCGCAGCATGATCCCGCGACAGAGAAACGCCGGCATCGAAGCTGAGCCGCAATTGAGCCGCACATCGTTGTAACGCGCCGTCAGATCCGCGGCGACCTGCGGGCCAGTCTGTGCCGTACTGGAGGCCGCACTGGATACGCCGATCCCACTGTCGGTTTTTACCTGTGCCTGTTCGGGGGGCAAACAGCCCGCCAACGACAGCGACAGCATCAATATCAGTGCAAGATTTCTATTCATTGTGCCTTCCTCTGTTTCGCTCATGTGTCAAGCAGGCACGGCTTCCCTAGACAGGGGCGGAGCACCTTTCTCAGCGATTCAAACAAGGGTGACTGCAGCTGGATAGCTGTCAGAGTTGACAGGTTTCAACCATGAAATAGCGGCCTATGCTGAGCAGTTGGTTGCTGACGAGCTTCAGTTGTTCTGCCATGTTCAGGCGTCAGCATCGAATCATCTCCCGCACCGTGGCGGGTACGTCTCTCAATAAAGCTGATCCGCTTGGCTGAAGTTGAACGTGGCGTTCGCCGACGGGGTGGATGGCAAAACGATCTTGATGATCGGCACCACCATGCCTCCAGTGTGGTTATAGAAATCACGCTGGTCGTGTCGAGCATTCGCCAGACCGTCGTTGATGTAGAAGAAGGCCTGGATCGGCAGTTGCTGCGGCACGTTCTGCGGCCAGGTTGCAAGAATCAATTCATTATGTTGATGAAACCAGGAATCCCCCAGCATGTTCCTGACGCGTATCGACTGGTAGAACGAATCCGCCCCAAGATTATTCATACTGTCTCGAACATCAAAACTGCACTGGTAGGCTGGACCATTTCCGGGAGTCGGTACAGCTCGCCAGTGCGCCATCCACTGTTCAGCTGTGGTGATGCCGAGGGTTTGACAGCGTAGGCTCTGCGTCGGGTAGTAGGGATGTCCGCCACATCCCGGTTTATCGCGTAGCTGGCTCCAGCCATCAATCGGATAGGCACAAAGTATCTCGATTTTCAGTTTTCCCGGAGGGGTGGCGAGAATCGGATTGAAAATAAGTCCGCTATTTTGGCCGAACAACAAATTCTGGAATTTTGCGTCTTTTCGTAGATAAGAGAAGGACACCCCGCCGCTCTGCTGTGAGTGGGGACTTGGATTCCAGGTTGAGTAGCCGGGGCCGGGTACGGTCGAGCGTAATATGACTCCAGAACACAAAAACGCAGGTGTTGAGGCTGAGCCACAGTCGATCCTTACATCGTTGTAGCGCGCCGTCAGGTCAGCTGCGACCTGAGAACCGCTCTGTGCCACGCTGGATGCAGCACCGGTGGCACCCATGTCGCTTGGCGTTTTTACCTGTCCTTGCTCAGGGGACAAGCACCCCGCCAACGCCATACTCAGCAGCAATGTCAGTGCGAGATTTCTGTTCATCATGCTTTCCTCGTCCGCGCCCATACATTGAGTCGGTACGGCTCCCTGGACAGGGCGCAGCACCTTGCGCAGCGATTCAAGCAATAATGAATGCCGCTGGATAGCTGTCAGAGTTGACAGGTTTCAGCGATAAAAAAACGGCCTATGCTGAGCATTTGGCCGTTGATGCGACGCTTCGGTTTGTCAGGATTGCCCAGTGTCAGGGTCAGGCACGAATCATCTCGCGCACTTTCGCCGTCAACAGATCGAAAGTGAACGGCTTGGTGATCATCTGCATGCCCGGGTCAAGAAAACCACCGCGCACTGCCGCGTGCTCGGCATACCCAGTGATGAACAACACCTTCAACCCCGGCCGATACTGCCGGCCGATCTCCGCCAGTTGCCGGCCATTCATGCCTGGCAGACCGACATCACTGATCAGCAGGTCGATGCGCTGCGCCGAGTTGAGGATCGGCACTGCACCATCGGCATCGCCGGCTTCGACAAACGCATAACCCAACTCACTGAGCACCGCGCTGACCAGTACGCGCACGGCGGGGTCGTCCTCGACGATCAACACGGTTTCGCCATCCATTGCTTCCGGGGCCTGCTGAATATCGGACACCGGATGCTCAAGCTCTTCGCCGCGAAAGCGCGGCAGGTACAGTTTGACCGTGGTGCCCTGATCGATTTCGCTGTCGATCGAGACGTGACCACGGGACTGCTTGCTGAAGCCGTAAATCATCGACAGACCCAGCCCGGTGCCCTGGCCGATCGGCTTGGTGGTGAAGAACGGATCGAACGCGCGGCTGACCACGCTCTGCGCCATGCCACTGCCGTTATCGGTGACGCTGAGCATCACGTAGTCGCCGGGTTCGAGATTCGGGTAGGCCTCGGTGAACTCCGGCTTAAGCACCTGATTGCTGGTTTCGACCACCAGTTTGCCGCCCTCGGGCATTGCATCGCGGGCGTTGAGTACCAGGTTGAGCAGGGCGCTTTCCAGTTGATTGGGATCCGCTTCGGCGATCCACAACTGGTCGTTGAGGCGCATGTCCAGCTGGATACTTTCGTTGAGGCTGCGTTGCAGCAGCTCGCCCATCGACAGCACCAGTGTGTTCATCTGCACGGCTTTGGAGTCCAGCGATTGCCGGCGGGAAAACGCCAGCAAACGGTGGGTCAGGCCGGCCGCGCGGTTGGCTGAAGTGACACCGAGATCGATCAGGCTGTCGAGGTCATCAAGGCGTCCGCGAGCCAGCCGCCGGCGCAGCAGTTCAAGGCTGCCGATAATCCCGGTGAGCATGTTGTTGAAGTCGTGAGCGATGCCGCCGGTCAACTGACCGACCGCTTCCATTTTCTGTGACTGGCGCAGGGCTTCTTCGTTGTGGCGCAGTTGCGCGGTGCGTTCCTCGACCTGTTGCTCAAGGGTTTCCAGGGTCGATTGCAGTCTGCGTTCGCTTTCACTCAGATCAATCAGGCGATCGCGGGCTTCGTACTGTCGTCGTCGCCCGCGCAGGGCGGTGGAGACCAGACTGACCAGGGTCGCCGGATGAAACGGGCGCTCAAGGAACGTGACGTTGCCCAGCAGTTTGCTCAGGCGCGAGGAGGGGCCCGGTTCCGGGCCGCCGTGGTGGGTCAGCAAGACGATTGGCAGATCGGACCAGGCCGGCTGCTGCTCCAGAAAATGCAGAAGACTTTCCAGCTCGGGGCCGCGCAGGGCTTCGGTGGCAATCAACAAGAGTCCGGCGCCAGGCTCCAGTTCTGCGCACAGTGCGCCCAGATCCGGGGTGATGACTCCGCCATAACCCGCCTCATTGAGGATCATCAGCGCCACTTGGCTGTCCCGACCCATGGGCGCCAGAATCAGCGCCCGTTCTGGCAGTGATACGGAGACTGTCACAAGGTTTCTTCCCGCAACAGCGGATTGCTCGCGCCGAGGTAAGTCGGTACGCCACGCAACACGCCCTGGAACGCTTCCAGCGGTTCGCCGATGGTCATGCCCTGGCCCGAAATGCGGTATTCACGAATGGTCGACTCGTGGCTGCCGGTACGTTTCTTGATGATGGAAATGGCTCGACGGACCTTGCCGATGGCTTCGAAGTAGCGCAGCAGGATCACCGTGTCGGCCAGGTAAGTGATGTCGACCGGCGCCTGCATGTCGCCGACCAGGCCATGCTGGGCAACCGTCATGAAGGTCGCCGCACCTTTGCGGTTGAGGTACAGCAGCAGCTCGTGCATGTGCAGCACCAGCGCGTTTTCTTCCGGCATTGCGGCCTGATAACCGTTGATGCTGTCGATCACCACGGTCTTGATATTGCCCTCATCTACGCAGCGGCGCACCCGGTGCGAGAACTCGCCGGGGGACAGCTCGGCGGCATCCACTTGATCGATCAGCAGGTTGCCGGTGGCTTGCAAGGCCTTGAGGTCGATGCCGATGTTTTTCATGCGCTCGAACAGCAGGCCCAGCTCTTCATCAAAGATGAACAGCGCCGCTTTTTCGCCGCGTGCTACGGCAGCGGCGGCGAAGATCATCGAAATCAGCGATTTGCCGGTACCGGCCGGGCCGAGAATCAGCGTGCTGGAACCGGTCTCGATGCCGCCGCCGAGCAGGGCGTCCATTTCTTTGATGCCGCTGGTCAATTGCAGGCGCGGGTAGTCGCTGCGGTGTTCGGCGGCGACCAGTCGTGGGAACACATGCACGCCGTCGCCCATGATGGTGAAGTCGTGGTAACCGCCACGGTACTTCTGCCCGCGATACTTGACGATGCGCACGCGGCGGCGCTCGGCGCCGTAGTTGGGTGTCAATTCTTCGAGGCGGATCACCCCGTGGGCGACACTGTGTACGGTCTTGTCGAGGGACTCGGTGGTCAGGTCGTCAAGCAGCAGTACGGTGGCGTCGTAACGCACGAAGTAATGTTTGATCGCCAGAATCTGCCGGCGATAGCGCAGCGAACTCTGCGCCAGCAGGCGGATCTCCGACAAGCTGTCGAGCACCACGCGGGTCGGCTTGAAGCGCTCGACCACTTCGAAAATCTGCTTGGTGGCTTCGCCCAGCTCAAGGTCGGACGAGTACAGCAGGCTTTGCTGATGCTCGGCGTTGAGCAGGCTTTCGGGTGGCGTCAGCTCGAAGATTTCAATGTTCTCGTTCAGCTCCCAGCCGTGGGAGGCCGCGCCTTGACGCAATTCACGCTCGGTTTCCGACAGCGTGATGTACAGACAGCGTTCGCCGGCACGGGCGCCCGCCATCAGGAAATGCAACGCGACGGTGGTTTTGCCTGTACCGGGTTCACCTTCGAGCAAAAACACATGCCCTCGGGACAGACCACCGGCGAGGATGTCATCCAGGCCAATGATGCCGGTGGCGGCTTTTGCACTGATCAACTCGTTGGACGTAGACAAAGAATGCCCTCTCATGACTAGGGGAATCGAGGCAGCAGGCTGTATCAGCCGTTGTGCTCTACCTGATTACTTGACCGCTGCCAGTCATGACGGTTCCGATGTTTCGATATCAAAATGTCATTGAATTAATGGGTAAAGGCTCAGAGTCCCTGCTGTAACGCCGGGTCATCAGGGTTCATCTGCTCCAGTTGCGCGAGCAGAATCTGCACGTTCTGCAACTGGCCGCTTTCCTTCCAGTAATTGATCAGCAGCACTCGCGCCTTGCGGTCGGCTGGGTGACGCTGGACGACTTCCTGCAACTGCTTTTGCGCCGCTTCCAGCTCTTCGGCAGCGTGCAGGGTGGTGGCGAGGTCGTAGCGGTAATCCTTGTTGTCAGGCTCAAGTTCTACCGCTTTGGACAAGCCGAGCAGGGCGAATTCACGCTGGCCGTGGTGCAACAGCCACAGCCCGAGCGCGTGTTGCAGATAGGCGGAGTCCGGTTGCGCCTGCAGCTGTTTGGCGAGCAGCTGGCGGGCGGCGTCACTCTGGCCCTGGCGGTCGAGAACATCGATCTGCATCACCAGCGCCTGCAGATTGCCCGGTTCCAGCCGCAGGGTATTGTCCAGCGCTTGTTGGGCCTGTTTGAGTTCGGCGTTGTGCAGATACAGGCGTGCCAGTTGCGCATAGATGGCGGCGCTTTCCGGTTGCCCCTTGAGCACGTGTTCCCAGCCATCGATGGCTTGCTGCAGCGGGGCGAAATACAGCCCCAGTTCATCCGGCGTCAGGCCGAGCAGAGCGTTGATGGCGGCGAAGCGTACGCGTTGGTCTTCATCGTCGAGCATCGGCCCGAGCAGCAGACTGCGTTGTCCGCCAGGCACCAGCCCGATTACACTTTGAATCGCCGCCAGCCGTACTTCGGGGGCTCCGTTCTGCAGGTGGGCGTCGGCCAGTTTCAGCGCTTGCGGGCTCGGATAGTTGGGCAGCTCGGCCAGCAGCCAGACACTGCGTTTGACCGACAGGTCCGGGCGACCCAATTGCTGATACAACTGCCGCGCGGCTCCCGGCTGACCGGAACGGGCGGCCGTCAGGGCTTCGCTGTAGCCGCGCTTGATCGCTTCCGGCACCACCGGGGCGGTGGAGCGCAGCGATAACCAGGCAATGACGACGAGCAGCACAAGGCCAAGGCTGATGAGCAGGTAGCGGCGGGACTGAGGCATGCAGATTTCCGTGAACTGGCGTTCTTTAGCAGAGGGGCAAGCTTCGGTCAGAGAAGGCCATGAGTCAAACCCGTGCTTGCGAATGGACCTGTAGGAGCTGCCGCAGGCTGCGATCTTTTTATGTCGCTTCTGAAAAACAAGATCAAAAGATCGCAGCCTTCGGCAGCTCCTACAGGGGCGGGCATAAAAAAGCCCCGCGACCGAATGATACGCGGGGCAAAAAATTGGTTGGTTGCGGCCAACCAAAGGAGCTCTTTGAAAACGCTTACTTGCTGGCGACGGTTTCCGGCTGCCAGCCACCCCCGAGGGCCTTGTAGATCGCGACGATGCCGCGATACAGATCAACCTCGGCCTGGGCCTGGCTGTCTTCGGCATTCAGGCGCTCACGCTGGGCGTCGAGCAGCACGAGGAAGTCGGTGGTGCCTTCGCGGTAGCGGATTTCCGCCAGGTCGGCAGCCTTGCGGCTCGATTCACTCTGGCGAATCAGCGAGATCAGCCGCTGCTGACGCTTGCCGTAATCGCTAAAGGCATTTTCCGATTCTTCCAGCGCCAGCAGCACTTGTTGCTCGTAGGTGGCGAGTGCGCCTTCGGCGTCGGCATCGGCGCCGCGCAGACGAGCGCGCACGCTGCCCAGATCGAACGCCGCCCAGGTGATGCTCGGGCCGAGTGCCCAGGCGTTGGCCGCCGAGGAGCCGATCTGCGAACCACGCCCGGCCGTCCAGCCGAGGAACCCGCTGAGGCTGACCCGTGGAAACAGATCAGCCTTCGCCACACCGATTCGCGCGGTGGCCGAGGCCAGTTTGCGTTCGGCGCTGAGGATGTCCGGCCGACGTTGCAGCAGTTCACCCGGATCGCCGATCGGCAAGGCCTTGGCAATCGCCGGCAAGTCTTTCGGGCTCAGATCCACGGTCAGTTTGTCCGGACGCTCGCCCAGCAGGGTCGCGATGCGGTTTTTCTGCCGAACCTGTTCCGCCTGCAATTGCGGCACGCTGGCTTCGACCGAGGCCAGACGCGCATCGGCCCGTTCGACGTCGAGCTGATCGCCCACGCCGGCGTCACGCAGGCTGATGGTGATCTTGCGCGACTCCTGCTGGTTTTCCAGGTTGGCCACGGCGATCTTCTCGCGCAATTGCGCACCGCGCAGTTGACCGTAGGCGTCCACCAGTTCGGCAATCATGGTGACTTGCAACTGGTACAGATCGGCTTCGGCCGCCTGCTGATCGGCGTCGCTGGCTTCCAGATTGCGCTGGATGCGCCCGAACAGGTCAAGCTCCCAAGCCATGTCCAGACCCAGGTCGTAGCGTTCGCTGTTGACCCGTTTGGTGGTCTGGCCGGGAATTTGCCCCTTGGCCAGATCACTGCTCGCGCGGCTGGTGATGGTCGGCATCGCGTCGTTGCTGACGTCGTCGCGGATCGCCCGGGCGGCTTTCCAGCGGGCGAACGCCACGCGCAGTTCACGGTTGCCTTGCAGCGATTGCGTCACCAACTGGTTGAGGGTCGGGTCATCGAATTGCTGCCACCAGATGCCTTCGAATTTCGAACGGTCAAAGTTCTTCTGACCGGCAGCGCCGTCGGTGGCGGTCGTGATATTGGCCGCCTCCGTGGCTGGGGTCTTGTAGTCGGGGCCGACGGCGCAGGCGCTCAATGCCAGCACCAGCAGACTCGGCAGGAAGACTTTCAGACTCATTATTGCGCCTCCAGTGGCTTTTGAAGAGCTTGCGCCTTGGCCGCTTTGCGGGCTTCGCCACGCTCGACGAAATTACGGATCAACACGTAGAACACTGGCGTCAGCAACAGACCGAAGAAGGTTACCCCGAGCATCCCGGAGAACACCGCCACACCCATCGCGTGACGCATCTCGGCACCGGCACCGCTGGAGAACACCAGTGGCACCACACCCATGATGAACGCGAAGGAGGTCATCAGGATCGGCCGCAGACGCAGGCGGCAGGCTTCCAGTACCGCAGCCAGCGGATCGAGACCTTCCAGCTGTTTATCCTTGGCGAACTCGACGATCAGAATCGCGTTCTTGCACGCCAGGCCCACCAGTACGATCAGGCCGATCTGGGTGAAGATGTTGTTGTCGCCGCCGGAGACAATCACCCCGGTGATGGCCGACAGCAGGGTCATCGGTACGATCAGGATCACCGCCAGTGGCAGGCTCCAGCTTTCGTACTGCGCCGCGAGCACCAGGAACGCCAGCAGTACGCAGAGGGGGAACACGAACAGTGCGGTGTTGCCGGACAGAATCTGCTGGTAGGTCAGGTCGGTCCACTCGTAGGTCATGCCGTTCGGCAGTTCATCTTTCAGCAGTTTTTCGATGGCTTTTTCGGCCTGGCCGGAGCTGTAGCCGGGGGCTGCCGCACCGTTGATTTCTGCGGTGATGAAGCCGTTGTAGTGCATCACGCGATCCGGGCCCGAGGTGTCGCTGACCTTGATGAAGGTCGCCAGCGGGATCATTTCGCCCTTGTTGTTGCGCACTTTCAGTTGACCGATCTGGTCGGATTCGAGGCGGAACTGTTGCTCAGCCTGAACGTTGACCTGATAGGTGCGTCCGAAACGGTTGAAGTCGTTGGCATACAGCGAACCCAGGTAAATCTGCAGAGTGTCGAAGATGTCGCTGACGGCCACGCCGTGGGTCTTGGCTTTTTCGCGGTCGATGGCAGCATCGACCTGCGGCACGTTCACGGTGTAGCTGGTGAACAGCCCCGCAAGCTCAGGCACGCTGTGGCTCTTGGTGATGATGTTCATCGTCTCTTTGTACAGCTCGTCGTAGCCCAGGTTGCCCCGGTCTTCGATTTGCAGGCGGAAACCACCAATGGTGCCCAGACCTTGTACCGGCGGAGGCGGGAAGATCGCCATGTACGCTTCCTGAATGTTCGCGTACTGACCGTTCAAGGCTCCGGCGATTGCACCGGCGGACATGCTCGGGTCCTTACGTTCGTCGAATGGTTTCAGGGTCACGAACACGATGCCGGCGTTCGGGCTGTTGGTGAAGCCGTTGATCGACAGGCCCGGGAACGCTACGGCGCTTTCCACGCCCGGCTGTTTCAGCGCCAGGTCGGACATGCGCTTGATCACGTCTTCGGTGCGATCCAGGCTCGCGGCGTCCGGCAGTTGCGCGAAGGCCACCAGGTATTGCTTGTCCTGGCCAGGTACGAAACCGGTCGGCGTGCTGGAGAAACCGAAGAACGTCAGCACCATCAGACCCGCATACAGCAGCAGGGCGATGCCGCTGCCACGGATGACCCGGCGCACTGTACCGACGTAACCGTGACTGGCCTTTTCAAAGAAGCGGTTGAACGGACGGAACAACCAGCCACCAAAGATCTTGTCGAGCACTTTGGAGAAGCGGTCTTTCGGCGCGTCATGACTTTTCAGCAACACAGCGGCCAGCGCTGGCGACAGGGTCAGCGAGTTGAACGCGGAGATCACGGTCGAGATCGCAATGGTCAACGCAAACTGCTTGTAGAACTGCCCGGTGAGGCCGGAGATGAACGCCGCCGGAACAAACACCGCACACAGTACCAGCGCGGTTGCGATGATCGGGCCGGTCACTTCACGCATCGCTCGCTTGGTCGCTTCGACCGGGGTCAGTCCGAGCTCGATATTCCGTTCGACGTTCTCCACCACCACGATGGCGTCGTCCACCACGATCCCGATCGCCAGTACCAGGCCGAACAGCGACAGGGCGTTGAGCGAGAAGCCGAACAGGTGCATGACTGCAAACGTACCGATCAACGATACCGGCACCGCCACCAACGGAATGATCGAGGCGCGCCAGGTCTGCAGGAACAGGATCACCACCAGCACCACGAGGATCAGCGCTTCGAAGAGGGTGTGAACCACCGCCTCGATCGAGCCGCGTACGAAGATCGTCGGGTCATAGACGATGCTGTAGTCCATGCCTTGAGGGAAGCCTTTCTTCAGCTCTTCCATCTTGCCGCGAACTTCGTTCGAGATATCGATGGCGTTGGAGCCTGGACGCTGGAAGATCGGGATCGCTACAGCGGGCTGGTTATTCAGCAGCGAACGCAGGGCGTATTGGCTGGAACCCAGCTCGACGCGCGCGATGTCCTTCAGACGAGTGATTTCACCGTTATCGCCTGCGCGAATGATGATGTTCTCGAACTCTTCTTCAGTGACCAGACGGCCCTGAGTGTTGACCGACAGCTGGAAGCTTTGGGCATTCGGGGCAGGGGGCGCACCGAGTTGACCGGCAGCGACCTGACGGTTCTGTTCACGAATTGCGGTCACCACGTCAGTGGCAGTCAGGTTGCGCGATGCGGTCTTGTTCGGATCGAGCCAGACCCGCAGCGAGTAGTCGCCCATACCGAACAGTTGCACGTCACCGACACCGCCCAGGCGCGCCAGCTCATCCTTGATGTTGAGGATCGCGTAGTTGGACAGGTAGAGCATGTCGTAACGTTTGTCCGGCGAGGTCAAGTGCACAACCATGGTCAGGTCGGGCGAGGCCTTGTCGACGGTGATACCGATGCGCGTCACTTCCTCGGGAAGTTTCGGCTCGGTCCGGGTCACCCGGTTCTGCACCTGCACCTGCGCGTTGTCCAGGTCAGTGCCCAGCGCGAAGGTGATGGTCAGGGTGATCTTGCCGTCAGCGGTGGACTGCGAGGACATGTACAGCATGTTCTCGACGCCGGTGATGGCCTGCTCCAGCGGAGCGGCCACGGTTTCACCGATGACTTTGGGGTTGGCGCCCGGGAAGTTGGCACGCACCACCACGGTCGGTGGCACGACTTCCGGGTATTCGCTGATAGGCAGCTGGAACAGCGAGATCGCACCGGCGATCAGGATCAACAGCGAGAGCACCGCTGCGAAGATCGGCCGTGAAATGAAGAATTGGGAAAAATTCATCGGAGTTGTCGTCCCTTAACCGCGTGGGGTCGTAGCGGCCAGCTTCACAGCCGTACCCTGTGCACCTTTGGCGGGTGCGACTTTGGGCAGGTTGCTGGCTTCCAGCGCTTGACGTTGTTGAGCCAGAGCGGCAATGGTCTGCTCGCTGGCCATCGGGATCACTTCAGGGGTCACCGGCGAACCCGGACGTACCCGCTGCAGACCCTTGACGATGATCGTGTCGTCCTTGTTCAGACCGGTGCGCACAATGCGCAGGCCTTCGATCTTCGGCCCCAGTTCGACGGCGCGGTAAGCGGTCTTGTTGTCCGCATCCATCACCAGCACGAACTTCTTGCCCAGATCGGTACCGACCGCTTCGTCGTTGATCAGCATGGCGTTGTAGGTGCCGCTGCCGACCAGTTTCAGCCGCGCGTACAGGCCCGGGGTGTAGGTGCCGTCGCTGTTGTCGAACACCGCGCGACCACGGATGGTGCCGGTCTTCGGGTTGACCTGGTTGTCGACGAAGTTCATCTGACCGAGGTGCGGGTTGCCGTCCTCGTTGGAAAGGCCCATGTACACCGGAGTGGTGGCGCCACGTTGGCCGTTGCGAGCGAGTTGGGTGTATTTGAGGAACACACGCTCGTCGGCGTCGAAGTAGGCGTAGACCTTGTCGGTGGAGACCACGCTGGTCAGCGGGGTGGTGTCGGCAGTCACCAGGTTACCGGCGGTGATCTCGGCACGGCTGACGCGACCGCTGATGGGCGCGGTGACGCGGGTGAAGCTCAGGTTCAGCTTGGCCAGATCCAGTTGCGCCTGCAGGGCGCCGACGGCGGCGCGGGCTTCCTGGGCAGCGCTGGTGCGCGAGTCGGCCAGTTCAGCGGAAATCGCGTTGCTCGCACGCAGACGTTCGCCACGACCGGCTTCGTTTTCACTGCGGGTGGCATTGGCACGCGCTTGGGCTACCAGGGCTTCGAGGCGGCGCACCTCAGCCTGGAAAGGACGCGGATCGATCTGGAACAGCAGGTCGCCTTTCTTGACCAGCGCACCTTCGGTGAACGCGACCTCGTCGATCTGGCCGGAGACTCGCGGACGGATTTCAACGGTTTCCGGCGCTTCGAGGCGCCCGGTGAATTCGTCCCACTCGTTGACCGGTTGTTCCAGCACCTTGGCCACGCTGACTTTAGCAGCGGGCATAGTGGCGGCAGTCTCCGGAGTCTTGCCGCAAGCGCTCATCACCAGCACGGCCAGCATGGCCAAGGGGAAGCGCAAATGTTTGAGTGACTGTTCCATGGAATCATCCGCCAATGTATTGAAGATGGGCGGATGATGCTCGGCAGGCTGTGATGGCACGAATCGAATGAAGCAAAGGTAACTATCATTCGGAATGATATAAGACCGATTCGAGCCCTCTAGCATGCACCTTTCGTTAGGGGGCTATCAATTGGTTTGATGACAAATGTGTGTTGCGGGTCGAGCAAGAATCTACGAGCGTAAAATCGCGGGCGCGGAAAACAGATTCGCCGGACCCATATTTGGGTTCTTGTTGACCCTGTACTACTGGTAAATGAGCATGCAGGACGGGTTCTTGTGGCTTGTACATTTAATCCAGCGTCCCCTGAACGCATTCGGCAATCGGTGTACAAGTCACCGACAGATGGGCACAGATCGCTTGCGTACATTCACGCGCGGTCATCGAAGAGTAATACGACGTTTAAATGAGTGATTCTACGGCGACAAACAACGGCAACTGGTACGCAGTCATTGCCTTGGCACTGGCTGCGTTCGTGTTCAACACCACCGAGTTCGTCCCGGTCGGTCTGTTGAGTTCGATCGGCAGCAGCTTCGACATGTCGACCGCCCAAGTCGGCCTGATGTTGACCATCTATGCGTGGGTCGTGTCTCTGACGTCGCTGCCGATCATGCTGCTGACGCGCAACGTCGAGCGGCGGAAATTGCTGATTGTGCTGTTCGGGATGTTTATCGCCAGTCACATTCTGTCGAGTCTGGCGACCAGCTTCGGTGTACTGCTGGTGAGCCGGATCGGTGTGGCGTTGTCGCACGCGTTGTTCTGGTCGATCACCGCGTCGCTGGCCGTGCGTCTGGCGCCACCGGGCAAGCAGGTTCAAGCCTTGGGCTTACTTGCAACCGGTACTTCACTGGCGATGGTGCTGGGTATTCCCCTCGGTCGCTTGTTGGGCGAGGCCATGGGCTGGCGCACCACGTTCATTGTGATTGCCGGCTTTGCCGCAGCGCTGGTGTTCTGCCTGGCGAAGGTACTGCCGCTGCTGCCCAGCCAGAACTCGGGCTCGCTCAAGAGCCTGCCTGTATTGCTGAAGCGACCCGCGCTGTTAGCCGTCTATGTTCTGACGGCGATGGTGGTGACGGCACAGTTCACTGCCTACAGCTACATCGAACCGTTCGTACTGACCGTGGCCAACATGAGCGGCGACGTGGTCACGCTGCTGCTGTTGCTATTCGGCGGCGCCGGCATTTTCGGCTCGCTGCTGTTCAGCTACCTGCACAGCTATAACCCCCAGCGCTTTCTGATCATCTGCGTATCGGTGCTCGCCTTGTGCCTGGCTTCGCTGTTGCCGTTGAGCGGCAATGTCTCATACCTCGGCGTGCTGAGTGTGTTCTGGGGCATGGCAATCATGGGGTTCGGTCTGGCGTTGCAGTCAAAAGTCCTGGTGCTGGCGCCGGACGCCACCGACGTGGCGATGGCGCTGTTTTCAGGCATCTACAACATCGGTATCGGCGGCGGGGCGCTGGTCGGGAGCTGGGTTGGCAGCCAGTTTGGCTTTGCTTATATCGGGGTGGTGGGGGGGATGCTGGCGGCTTCGGCGCTGGCGTTTTACTGTCTGTCGATTTATCGCAACAGCCGGGCTGGGGCTGGGGCTGGGGCCTGAGTTTGAGGGGGAGGGTTCGCCACCAGGGATATTTTTAGTTCGAATGCTGATTGTGTCTGTTTCTGGCAATGCTCTGCTATTTGCCTAATTTCTCAAATTTTCGTCCTGTTCGCTCGAAAACTGGTCTAGCGCAGAATCGAGTCAGACTGCGTTGAAGCAGCGCCGAGCAGCCAAACCAACGCAGGAGATTTTTTGACGTGTTCTGCCATGGTTGTCATTGCAACCTTGAGAGGCGGAATAGTAGACACGACGACATCGTAATTCTCGGCAGGCTGTAAACGAACGCCAATGATGACACTTTTGTCTTCTTTTTCGCGAGCATAAGCAATGAAGCCATTTTCCAACGGGTGTACATATTCTCCAGTCCGTACGTAGGGATAGTTTGGGACCTTGTGGAAGTCACTTCGCAGTGCGATGACTTTGGTCACGGCCTTGAAGGCGGGGCTGAAGTTGTCGGTAAGGTAGCCGTAGCTCATGGTAAATAGCACGCTAATGATAAGTGCGCCTGCAGCGTGGAACATGATCATGCTGCGCGATTGCTTGAATTTAGCTTGAAATCCGAGGAATGCAGCCAACTGGGTCATATGTTGCCAAGCTGCTTCGAATAGCAGGCTGATCATCGCGATGACCGTGATCAACATTGCTGTCAGGCCAAGAAGTATTGCGACCACAAACAGCCACGATGGAATGTAGAACAGCAACGCGAGAAAGCTGACAGTCAGATCAAAGCTTTGAGGGGGCAGACCTAACGTCTCAGCAACTGCGAAACGTGCGCATGCTGTCGATATCAGCATTGCAAGCAGATGCATGATTATGATGGGCGTTTTGGCAAATGGCTTGTCCCAAGCGGTATGAAGCCAGCGAGAGAAAGGGATGCACCAAGCAATGAATCCGCACATTATCAATGCAGCCGCGACTGTCGTCCCGATGGTAACCGTGGATGTACCGGTGCAGAGGGAAGCTACAAACGTGATGAAGTACGTAACTACTGAGGCAAGGTAGAACCGCTGAGATACGGAATACTGCTCGAATTTGACGAGCAGCATTGCTTTCAGTGCTTTCATTTTCGTCCTTGAATTTCCTTTCACGGCTTCCAAAATCCCGGCGGATAGAAATACCTGGCCGCCTTGATATACGTTTTGTCGAGGCGGTGCCGCGTTGCAAACATATCAGGCGTTGTTCAGGGTAGCAGCCAAGTGCTGTTTGGGGTGGTTGACCGGATTCCGACTGCCTGGCACCGCTCCAGAATCGGCAGAATGTAGGTGATGTTGGTGCGGCCTGGCTTGCCTTCTGCTCTGTAACGAGCCGCCTGGCAAAGTGGGCCGGCTTTTTCGTACGTATGGTTGGAGCTGATTTCCACAGCTTGTGCTTGGCCGAAATGATTGTTACCGGCGAGGTAGTCCAACGTTTGCTGGAAAGCTGCTCGAGTCAGCGCCAACTGCGAGTCTTCCGATCCGGTCTCAATCACAACGCGATTTGCATCGACGGTCGTGATACGGAAACGGGCGCTATGCGATGGTGTTTGTAGTTCCTTGCCTTGCAGGCGACTGATCAATGCCCAGAGGGTGTTGTCGACTTGAACGATGTGCTGCATGAAATAACTCCTTGGTTCCTGGACGGACGCTAGCTTTTAACCGGAAGCAATTTATGGGACCTTGATACCTAACGCGTTCAGCGATGGCGTATCCATCCGGCCATTTACGGTCAGTCCAGTGTCCGCCTGAAATGCCATTAACGCTCCACGTGTTGCCTTGCCCATCACTCCATCAATAGTGCCTTGGTAATACTGGCGTACCATCAGCGCGGTCTGCACACGTGCGACCAGATTGCTTTTCTGCTCATTGGTCGCGCGGCTCTTTGAAGTATTCGAACTTGTCCCGCTGGTAGTGCCAGACGACTGATAAAAGCTATTGCTGTTTGAGGTGCTGCTCGAAGCACTCGGCGCGCTGTAACTCCGGGTACTGGGGGCGGGTGGGCTGTAGTAGCGAGGTGCGCTATAACCACCCGAGCCGCTGTAGTGAGAACTATGCGAACTGTGGGATCGGTGTGAACTATGCGAACGATGTGCCGCATAGATGTTGACGGTGCCTGGCGCATTGAGCGTATCGGCAAATACTGGGGGCTGTAGTTTGTCGTTGGGTTGCCAGTTCGCATCGGCGAGCGAGAGATGGCCCGCCTGTGCCAGGGTGGTACCTGCCATTGGCAGCAAACTGATCCCACTGATCAGGACTTTCCAGCGGTCGAGCAATTTCACTGTGCACTCCTTGCATAGGCGCTAAAGGCCTCGGTCGATAGTAGTTGTACGCCGCGGCTCTGCCAGCGGTCGGTCTGGGATTTGAAGAAGCCAGAGCAATGTTTGACGGCAGCGCATTGTTGGCAGGTATCGATGAACAGATTCTTCCAGTCCGAGATGCTCTGGCGGGCGAAACGCGAGAGGTGGGCCGGGATCGGGAACAGGGGCAAGTTGTAGATCGAAACCGGCACTCCGCGGTTGAACAGGAAATACACGGCCTGGCTCAACGACTCTTGATAGTCCAGCGGGTCAATCCACAGTTCTTCGTAGTTTTTCCTGGCTAGGCCGGTGCTTTCGATACCCATCAGCGCAACATGCCGCACGAAGGGCAGGTTCCTGAACACGTAGTGGGCGAGCTCGGGCAAGCGTGGCGCGGTCAGGCGATTGAGCACCACGCGTATCTCGATGATCTGCTTGGCGCGCGCCAGGTTGTAAAGACCTTGCAGGGTTTCGCTGAACGCGCCTGGAGCCTGCACCACATGGTCATGGTCTTCGGCATTGTCGGCATACAGGGGGATGCCCCAGCTCAACTGAGGGTGGCCGATTGCAGAGAGCGCTGCGATCCAGCTCGGGTCTTGGAACAGACGCCCGTTGCTGAGTACATGAATGGATTTCTGTGGCAAAACGGCTTTGCACTTGGCCAGGATTTCGAGCAGGCCGTCGCGATAAAGCGTTGGTTCTCCACCGCTGATTCCCAGATTTTCTTCGCCCGGGTCCATCAGGTCGATCAGCCGTAGGTTCTCTTCGATGTGCCAGCGGTCATCGATATTTTTGGGCGGCTGCGAGCACATCAGGCAGAGGCTGTTGCAACGATCGGTCATGAACAGCAGGTTGCTGTCTGAGCCTCGCCGATAGAGCACTCGCACCAACGCGTTGCCTGGTGTGATGGCAATGACATCGCCGGGCTGCACGACATCCGCATCTTTGGGGGTGTGCAGGTATGGCCGCGTGCAGTCGAAGTCGCCGATCAATGGCTCCGGGATCAGGAATCCACCCACTGGTAATAAGAGCAGATGCGGGCTCCGTAGCCGTTCTTCGTTTGGCAGCCAAAGCAGCAGGTCACCGAACTCAGCGCTTCCGGCACAAACAGCCAGGCCTTGCTCGATGAACTCATCCAGAGTGATGACCTTGAGCAGTTTCGGCTCATTCAGGTGATGGATTTCGAAGCGAGTATCTTTGCGCAGCATCGCCATCAGCCCCTGTAACCCGGAAATCGAACATCGTTGTAAGAGCGCCTGTTCAACCAAGACAGCAGCACTCTCTGCACGTTGTCGTCGCCATCGCAAAGCAGGCCGAAGAGATGCTTCAGCAGCCCCATATTTTTCCTGCAGAAGCTGCTGAACACTCGGTGTCCGATCGGGTCAGCTTGGCGGGCATAGTGTTCGATGGGGTCAGCACCACAGTACGGGACAAGTGCGCAGTCGGAGCAGCCCGGCAGCGCCTCTGCTACACCACTGGCGAGCAACGCATTCATAACGGGCGATGTGAGTAATTCAGACAAGGGTTGCTGCACGGTGCCAAGTTTCAAGCCGTCTTCACCCATCTCCAGCAACATTCGGGCTTCGTCCGAGGGATAGACGTAACCGTCATAGTTATAAACCAGCGCCGCAGTGCCTGCGCCAGCAGGGGAACGCAGGTCTACATAGCCGGAGGAGAAGGGTGTCAGGATATTCTTCAGCAACAGGCTCGTATAACTCTCTGAGAGGTATACGCCCTGCTGGTTGACATGCAGCAAATAGGCCAGTGCCTTCTTGTAGAAGGCCAGGTATTGCTCAATAGGGTAATCAAGTCGATGGGCACTCTTGGTGGCAAACCCATAAGGGCTCAGAGGCCGAAGCGAGATGCTGGAGAAGCCCTGACTTACATACTCATCGATGATCGCTTCAGGCTGTTCGAGGCTTCTTGAAGTCAGCGTGGTCAACGCGGAAACTGCATCATGGCCAAGGCGCTCACGGACCCATTGGATGCCTTTTACTGTGCGTTCGTAGGAGTCTCGTGACGGTGTAGGGCGGTTCGCATTGTGCAAGGGCGCCGGCCCATCGAGCGAGGTCGAAAACTGGATGCGATTTTGTTCTGCGAAGTCGAGTATTTCCTCCGTCAGGTGGTGCAGCGTTGTGGTGATGACGAACTGAATATCCCGTTGTTCGACCACGTTCCGTTCAACGATCCATTCGACAATCTGGCGGACGCGCTCGAAGGCCAGAAGCGGCTCGCCACCCTGAAACTCCACAGTCAGGGCGGGAGCGTTCGATTCGAACAGGCGATCGACCGCCGCCTGTGCATCCTCTTCCGACAGGTCGTGGCCGGATCCTCCCAGAGGAGCCCGCGACACCTGGCAGTACTGGCAGGTGTGGTTGCAGCGCAATGTAACTACGAACAAGTGCAGTGCTGGGCCCTGGAAGAGGAAGTCCTTGCGGCTGCGATACTGCGCAGCCATTTCCGGGAACGGGTCGTGTTGGCCTGGTTCGTAGATGAAGTGGCGGGCCAGCAGGTCCCTGTAAAAAGGCGTACTTGCTTGAACGTCGAAGTAACTGAGGGCTCGTAATTGCGCGTCGTTCACGTGCATGTACTCACCGGTATCAGAGGTGAGCAGGATGTCACGGTCATGTCCCGTGTTCATGCGCATGAATCGAAAAGGCAGCAAGCGGTAGTGCTTGGCGTCTGTCGCTATCAGTGTCACTGCGAAACCCCACATCCAGCGAGCGCGGCGCGGGCCAGGACTTCTCGCAACCCTGCTGTTTCGCGGTTGATATGGTCGCGTAGGGCGAAGTCGTTCAGGTGCTGGAGGATCAGTGAGTGAGCCTGCTCCGGGGAAAGCGTTAACCTTGCTTCAGCGGGGTGGGCCGTGAGGCTAATTTGCTTGGCTTCAATACCGATCTGAATTGCGACAGTGTCGGCCAGTGAATAAGCGGCGCGTTGCACCACGCTGAGTGGGTAGGCTGCGCTGTCGAGTTTCAGCGTGACTGGCCATGTCATCGGAACCGGTCCTTCAAATCCGTTGGGAACGTGTGGATTTTGCCGGTTGCCGAGGCATTATGCTATTATAATTTTGCACGCATTTGTCTAGTGTGGTGGGTGGTGTGCTCACTACGGCTCGGCCATTGATACGGGTAGGGCCGAGTGTTCATATCTCCCTCAATCCACGCATCCTCATCAATAGCCAGCTTGGTCTCAGGCTGGGTACATCCTTTTCAAACCATCCAAAGCATGCCTTCAGATGTGCCCCCAATGTAGCCATCCACTGGAAGTGAATGGATCTCCATGGTCTATGAAAAGTCAGAAATGATCAGCTGAACAGCCCGCCCGACGACGCCTAAAGACTCTCAGGGTCGCCAAAGAACATTTTGACTAGGCTCTAGGACGGTAGTTTCACAACAAAAAAAGTGCATTGTGCCCCCATTTTTGCCCCCAGTCGCGTCGAGTGTGCGAGCGACTGGGAATGGCGATTTATGAAAGCTACTAATACGGCACTTGCTGGCTTTCAGTGTGTCCACCCACTATGAGGGGGAGTGGCGGCTACGCGCTTGCGATGAGCTGGGCCCCCCTGATTTCAAGTCTACAATACGGCCTGCTCATGATACCGATGGGACAAATAAGCGTAACCCAGATGTGATAACGTCTCGCGCCTCAGCAAGCCGCGTAGACAAAGGAGTTCGTGTGGATAGGGATTGGGTAAGAGATCTGATTGAGAATTTTTCTTCGGCCACTATCGGTGACATGGACATCCCGAAGCTAATTAACGACAAGTACCTGCACACACCCAATCGACTGTTCAAAATCAGAACCTGCAGCAAGCTCGCGCTGAAGAATCTGGCTGAGAAAACACTCTATCTGAGCGTAGCCAATGGATTCAACGATCCCTACGACACGGCTTTCTGGGTTGACTACCGAAAGCTCGCCGCTTGGGAAAAACTCGACGAATTGGGTTTTAGCGAAGATCAAATCGCCACTACGCTTAAATCCGAGGATCCCATCGCAGCTGCAGTAGCACTGGCTTCGGCTCAGGAGCCACCCACCCTGAACGTTAAGCACTGGCTTCATGAAGTCGGAGTATTGGCGCCAAATCACCAGGCCGGGCAGCTCCCATGGCTAATTGACCAACTCAAAAGCAGCTACAAAATCTGCAGCCTGAGCGAACGTGTGGATTCGGTGCTGATGTGGAGCCACTATGGCCTCGACCACACCGGATTCGCCATGGAGTACGACTTCACAGGCCTTCATCGAAATCACCTTTCGACCCTTACGCTATGGCCCGTCGCATACTCAAATCAACTGTTCGACATCACGCACATTCTCAGAGCCCAACGCCGGGAGAAAAACTACAACGAGCTTTATGGAATTGCCGCCTCTCTGTGCAAGGCTGTCGATTGGCAGTACGAGCGAGAGTGGCGTTTAGTGGTTCCAGACGACGATAGAGAAGTCAAAGGATTCAATGTCCCTGCGCCCCTGAAGGCCGTTCATCTCGGGGCCAAAATCTCGGATCATGATGGGCTCAAGATCTTGAAGATCTGTAGTGAAATCGACATCCCTGTCTACAGGGTCAGGCTTGCACCCCACGAGTACCGGATGATCTCGGAGCTTACTAGCCTGGACGATTGGTGTTCCTATCGTTGAAGGAAAGGTGCCAACGTACCTGGTAGACACCATCGTCCCTAGTCTCTAAATTTTGAAGGGGTCTCTGCGAGACCCTTACGCATCAATTCACGGAAAATCACAATCAGGAGATGTGCATGGACGTGAAGTGGGAACCGTTGGTTGTAAAAAACACAGGACTAGGCACCCTTCGGGGCTACTTGACAGAAGAAGGGAAGCTGTTTGTGGAGAACACGCCGGACGCTAACCTAGTAGGCTTTATGCCGGGAGAAATGCGCCCGGTGGGCGAAGCTGTGAAAAATCCTGAAAATGCCCTTATCGTCGCGGGCCCACAGGCGTTTGTGGGGGAATGGCTGTGGGAAGGTCGGGACAATAGTGCGAGAAATCCATTTACGCATCCCCCATTCATTTTCTGCCGAAAATGAGGGTGGCTTAGTTATTTCTGGACTCCGGCCTCTTGTCTGAGAAAGCCAAGTTCCAGATTCGGTTAAGTAAACTCATCATGTCTGTACCCCAGCAGCTACCGCGAAAAAGCAATGGTGTGGGCGTCGAGCCGGGATGGCTACGGGTTTGAATGGGGGGGATGGCAAGAGCTTTACGAGCCGCTACACCACACGGCTTGTGAAACTCGATCGGGATTTACGGTTCGAGTCCGAGCGCTTGCCTCATTCGGATGATCGCCATATCCGCCTCGCCGTTGGGCAGCGTCTCCGCTCGATACGGGACGTCTACACGTGAGCCTGGCGGCACCTCAGTCAAGGTAACCTCGATTCCCACCGTCCGAAGTGCATCCACAATGACCTCTACAATTGGGTCAAGGCTGGCAAGGCCATCCCAAGAAACTCTTGATTCCCAAGCATCGCGCAGTGCTCCTAACAGCGCGTCGAAGTGCTGGGTCAGATCGCTGGCCATTTCGCAGCGTTCCTCAAGGTCGACAGCCTCGTCAATACCCTCAAGATGGCCCATGAGATAGGCCGCCATCTTGAGTGGCATCGCTGTCTCGCGTCCGGTTTCTACCAACAGTCGAGCAACGTCGCCGTGAGTCCTAAATTCTTTGATCGAGGCACGTGCTCGGTCTACAGCACCGTCAAGAGACGTTTCTAGGCCCTGAACGTAACTGTCGGTCACAAGCGTTCCCTGACTGACCAGCGCGCTAAGCCGGCAGGCTGCGTATTCCTCCCAGATGATGTGGGCTGTTTCCCGCAGTGTGCTTGTTGCCCAGTCTCCTTGATGCGGTTCCAGCATGATTCCCGGGGAGTGTGCTTCAAACCAGCCTGCTGTCTGCACGTGGCCAAGCTCATGGGCAATGAAATTGGCTGCAGCCCAGAACTCATCGGTCTCGAGTTCATGCTCAACAAGACCGAGCAAAACGCTTCCCTTCAGCACAACGTGCATTTTGACCTCGCCATCCCGGCGAACCCTGAGGGCCTTACCAACACCCACAAGTCCATCCTGGTTGGTGTACTGCTTCGCAATCGTTGAGTCGTAACCCAAGTCGACAGAGGCAATCGCGTCGTCGTAGTCGAGGCCAATCGTGATGCCGTCCAAATTGGACAGGTTCATGTATCGACCAGAGGCTTCAACCACCTTTTGAACAATGGCGATGAATTTTTCCTGCCATTCAATACCTTCAGGTATGCCCCGAAATGATATTTGGCATGATGCAGGGATGGAGCAGGGCGGAAGTGGCTGGTCTTCGGATCGGACGTCATCAGTCAAGTTCATGTCTCCTTGCATAGTCCGGCCCTTACGCCGGAGCAGGTTGCTCTTTATGGTGAAAGCGCCCTTGGCCGAAGGGCGCTCAACTTAACAAGAGACAATGGCTCAGATAGCCGGTCTGCGGCTCCATCCGTGGGTGGCGTAATCCAGGGTCACGATGGCAGCAGCCTCGGAAGCCACCTTGTGGAAAGTGTTGTCCTTGGTCTTGTCACCGTAATCGCTGATGCCGCGTACGACTATCACAGGCACGTTCTGCTTGTCGCAGGCGTCGAACACCCCGTAGGCCTCCATTTCAGCTACCACAGCTTTGTCGTGAATGCCTTGGAAACTCTCGAAAAGTTTCGGGTCTCGAATTAGCAGTTCGCCGGAAGCAATGGTTGCAGGGGATACTTTTAACTGGGCAGCAACCTCACCCGCTATGGACGCTACCGGCATCGCGAAGCCAAGCTTGTTCGCATGGTCTTGCAGACGATCGGGTAAGGACGCGGTTGCGAAGTAAGCATTGAGATCTTGCTGGGTAGAGAGCCCAGGTCGAGGCATTTCCGGTCGCGCTGCAAGCTTGCCACCGGCAAGCGCTGCTGCCCCTTCGTAGTACACGACGCGCTCGGACAAGATGACTTCACCAAGGCTCAGTTTTTTACGCCGGCCCGCTGCGATCCCCATCATCAGAACTTTTTTGGGTTTCAGCTCCGACAGCAGGAGCGTTGTGATGGCGGTTGCATTGACGTTGCCAGCATTGCCGAGAGAAGCGATGACGCAAGAAAGTGGGCCGTCAGGTCGTTGAATTGTCACGGGCCAATAGTGGACGCCATGTGCGGTGAAGCGCGTTGGAACATCTTCGCCAACACCGAACATTTTCTTTGCTGCTGCCAGCTCAATGGCGATGGCCGTGATGACCAGAAGGTCTGGAGAGCGTGCCGCTTCCCTGGCCACGATCTCATCTTGGAACATTCCTACGGAAAGATCTGCCAGCTTGTCCAGGCTGTGCAGCGGCTCCTGCAGAGACATGCTGTCCAGTCGGCCTTTCACCTGCTCGCCCGTGAACGGAAACAACGTCAGGGGCTCCTTGAAGAAGTTTGCGTGAAGGCCGAGCGCTCCTTGGCCGTCCTCGCTGAACCCACCAAGGTTCAAATCAAATGGCAGCACGGGCAGCTTTCGTTTGCGCATCTTGCGGGCTCGGTCTGAAACACCTTTACCGCCACCCAGCGCAATCATCGCCGTGGCAACTTCCACTTGTTCATCACCGATGTTTCCGCCGGTGACCACGTCGTCTTCGAGGTAGATGATCTCCGCGAAATTTTCAGCCGAGAGCCGGCGGGTGAACATTCGCTGCTCTGGAGTCATTTTTTCCTGCATGGCCAACTTAGAGGTCACAATCTTCAACTGGCGGGCAGGGGTGTAGCTAGCCAACAGCTTTTCCGCCTCGTAGGCCACCGTCCAATCGAAGGTCAGCGCATCACCACCTTCATTGGTGGGGCAGCCTGCCAAGTAGACGACCAAGCCACCCTGTGCATCCAGGACGCTCTTAGTCACCGCGCGAGTGAAGTCATGCGCGAGGTCGATCGAGGCCTTCTCTGTCTTCTTGGAGATGCTGCCTGCGATCAGAATGAATTCATTTTCAAGATTTGCCATCGTGACAATTCCAGTAGCTGATGTGGTGAGTGTTGGCTGGCTTCTAATCGTTATGGGTGTAGCAGGGCATAAATCTCATCCCTATTTTTGAGTGCCAGTTGAATGACTTCGGGACGTTGTACAGCTTGATCCTCCGTGAGGTTGAGGTGGAAAAGCAGGTAGAGCAGCAATGCTTGGCGGCACTCCAGATGCATTTCTCCCTTTTCCATTGAATAGTCACTTTCGATCAGCCGACGCTTAGCAGGGCTGAGCTTGGGGTGAGCCGTGAGAACAACGTCGACCACCTTGTTCCAAGCTGTATCCATCGATGCCCGCTCATGATCCGGGCCTGCATATTGGGCACGCTTAATACGTGTCAGCGAGAAATCTCGGAAGTCATTACGTTTATGGCAGTACGCTCGTGCATGCCAGCGATTTCCGTCATGCACTAACGCATGAGGGGTCAGCTTGCGTTCGCTCCCTTCGGGATCAGTCATGGACTGATACGTGACCTCCACTGAACCATTCTCACGAATGGCTCGCAGAATCTCACCGACGATCTCGGCGTTCAGACGACGTCCCAGCTTGGGAACTCCTGCGACGGGGGATTGCCACCCTAAAAAGCTCCCGTAAGGCACATCTGGTTGAACAGCAACGCGCAACAGATCTTCGAGGTAGCGCTCAACAGCACTGGACTGGAAAACCGGCTGGAATGCCTCCGTCGCTCGGTAAACACGCGCTCGCGTGTCGTACTCAATGTTGTTGGAGGCCAGCTTCGTGTACTCGGTTATATCCAGCGAAGCTTGTGGCACGGAGATGCCGAAGAAGTCAGTGAGATTGCTTCGATTGATTTGCCCATCCCACCGCAAACGATAGTCGATGAATTCCAAGCGACGCTCCTGGCCCCAACGCGCTCCTTGCCGCCCCTTAGTGGGTTGCTCGTCCGTGGGATTGGAATCGTTTGTCATGTCGAACCTCGATAGCGTATAAAAACTAGACTGCATCTAAAAACTATGCGTATAGTAATCATACGCTAGCAACCTGTTAGGTGCAATTTCTCCCTGCGATCCACCGATTTGGTGCGTTGTAGGAGGGTGGCGACTGACAGCGAGCCGTTTGAATGGTGTGTGCATGAAGCAGGCATCGTTCCGCCAACTCATCCGTCGGCATGTGGTGTAGCTGCTGGTAGGAAGGCTGTTGCAACTATCTCAACCATTTCTAGGAGGGAGCGGCCGATGCCACTTACCAATACGCAGGTCAGGTACTACGACAGTAACGTTTTGCGCTTGCCGAAGGACAAGCGTGAAACCTACAACGCCCAGGTCGATCGGCTGATTGCTGCGTTGCGCGATAGCCTAAAGAAGCAGGACAAGATCACCATTAAACGTGTGGTGAAAGCCGGATCGTTCGCCAAGCACACCATCCTTCGGAAGACCTCTGAGGACGCCGTCGATGTAGATGTGGTGTTTTACATCAGCGGCGAAAAGTTAGATGAGGAAACGTTCTCAAGCCTGAGCCAAAAAATCTATGAGGCGCTGATCAAGCTATATCCGAATAAAGCTGTTGAGGACTTTGAAATCCAGCGCAAGGCCGCAACCGTCACCTTCGTTGGTACCGGGCTGGACGTCGACATAGTTCCAGTCATTGAAAACCCGAACAAGGAGGGTTACGGCTGGCAGTTTGACCGTGTTGATGGCTCGAAGACCGAGACTTGCGCTCCGTGCCAGGTGAAATTCGTGAAGGATCGCAAGGATCAAGATCCTGACTTCCGCACCCTTGTGCGCTTGGCCAAGCGCTGGCGTACGAAGGCCGAGTGCCCACTTAAGTCCTTTCACATTGAACTCATCATGGCTCACGTGCTGGAGGTGAACGGAAAAGAGGGTTCTCTGGAAAAGCGCTTTCGAGATTTTCTCCTCTACATCGTCGAGTCGGGCCTACAGGACGTCATCAAATTTCCAGAGAACCGAACAATCTCCGAGTTTACCGACCCAGTCGTGATTCTTGATCCCGTATGTGACACGAATAACGTGGCCAGCCGGATTACTGAAGCTGAACGCGAAGAAATTGTTCGGATCGCTGATGCGTCTTGGGAAACAGCGAATTTTGCGTCCGTCGAAGGGGATTTCGAAATCTGGAAAGAGTTGTTCGGTCGATCGTTTAAGGTGGAGGATGCAGCATGACCCAGAGCTCCACTCAGACTACAACATTCACCACCACGGATGTCGAAGCGGTGGTTCGGCGTATCACCGCTGACCTAGTAATGATCGCTTCCAGCAGTGGCGCTGTCACTGAAGAGCGTGCTCGCGAATGGGGGAATGACATCGAACTGCTGGCCAAGAACGGCTATCTAAATTACGTCGATCTCACGCTCCTCAGTCACGGGGTCGAACAGAAGGCAACTCGCTTTTACGTCAATGAGTCGGGGACGCTAGCTAACGATCGTCCTGGCGATGCCCGCTGGCCGAAAGTTGCTGGGCCCCATCTGCGAATCGTACTGTCTCACCACAGCACTTACGATCAACAAGCACAAGAAAAATTGGCCGGGAGAATGAAGATCTCCTGGACGACGAGCAACGACGATATCAGTCACTCGCGGCTGACACAGAGCGGTGGGCGTGAATACTCCAGCAATGGCTACGGCATGCAACGCAAGGACTACACCTGATGACTAAGAACAGCGTATTCGATGCCGCAATCGACTTGCCGCAGCGGCAACTAACCGAGCGTGAGGGCGTGCTGCTTGGATTTGATAGTCGCTATGAGCGTATCCACAACCAGCTTCGCCTGTTGCTCAACCAAGGCCAATTGCAGGAGTGGAGCAATACTCATCACAAAAGCGTATTGCCCATCTGCAATCTGATAGCTGACCAATATCCACTTGTGATTTTTTACGGTGACGTGGGGACAGGCAAGACAGCAACAGCAGAGTGCATTGCGAACCGAATCGTCCGTGAGTCGCGCACTGAAGATTCCGTATTGTTCAAACTGAGCAATCGGGTGCGCGGTTCCGGCAAGGTCGGTGAAATGGGAACGCTGTTGACTCAAGCCTGGGCAGAGGTGGTAGAGGCCGCGGGCAAGAACCGCCGTGCAATCTTGATCATCGACGAGGGGGATTCGATCGCTGCTTCCAGGTCTCAAAGCCAGAGTCACCACGAAGACAAAGTCGCAGTGAACACGCTAATTCAAGGTGTCGATGACCTACGGAAATACGGTGGTCGTGTTGTGGTGATCCTCTGCACTAATCGGTTGTCGGTGCTTGACGCTGCTCTACGCCGACGTGCTGCCATCGTTGAGGAGTTCACTCGCCCTGACGTTGCTGAGAGAAAAGCGCTCTTCAGCATGGATCTGGCGGGGATGGGGCTTTCGGATAAACAACTTGGTGAGTTGGCTGCTGCGACGGGAGAGCGGGGAAATCAACCCGCCTGGACATACTCCGATATTCGCACTCGGTTATACCCATCAGCAATGGCCAAGGCTTTTCCAGATCGAGCCTTGAGCTTCAAGGATCTGACTGAGTCCCTTTTGTCGATGCGTCCGTCTCCCGTCATGGAAGACAACTGACGCATGCTGTCCATGGTAGCGGTGCTACCCACGCGTAGAACATTCCAATGCAAGCGGAGCATGTATGAAGGCAGGTAAAGAGATATTCGTGTCGGTCGACGTTGAGGCTTCAGGCCCAATTCCTGGCAAATACAGCATGCTTTCTATAGGGGCATGCGTCGTCTCAGACGTCGACGCTCAGTTTTCCTGCTATATCAAGCCCATTTCCGATGACTTCGTCCCGGAGGCAATGGAGGTTACGGGTCTCTCGCTAGAGAAGCTTCGTGCAGAAGGTCTGGAGCCGAAAGAGGCAATGTCTCGCTTCAAGACCTGGATCGATTCATTGGCTTCCGATAGCGAAACCGTAGTATTCGTGGGATTCAATGCATCCTTTGACTGGGGTTTCGTGAATTATTACTTTCACCAATTTCTCGGTGAAAATCCATTCGGTATAGCCGCGCTGGACATCAAGTCGATGTATTTTGGTGCTTCAGACTGCGCATGGAAAATGACGCGATCTAGCGAAATCGCAAAGGTGGTTAATCCTGCGAGTGCCGGCGACCACGATGCCTTGCATGACGCTATTTACCAGGCAGAATTGTTTTCTCTGATCCGTAAAAAAATTATGGAATAAAACTCCTTCGCAATCTCGTTGATCTGGGTTTTATTAATCGTAACTAGCTTAACTCTGCTCTGGCGGGGAGGGCAGAGTGTGCCTCCTCCAACGAGTGTAAGGAAGGGAAATGGGATCTCGTGGCTACTTGAGTTTTATTAAAGATAATCCAGTTTACAAAAACTCTGAAAAGGACTGGCATGTTGAACTGACGGACTACACAGTTTTTTGGTTTGATCTAGTAGTAAATCCACCCGAAGGTGTCGACTACCAGAAACGCATTTCAGACCAGCTACGCGCCTACCGAAAAGAAGTCGAGGAATGTAATGACAAGCGCTTTGTCTACTTCATTACGTCTAGAGATAAAGTGCGGTTTAGTACCAAGAAGGCCCCTGAGTATAGCTGGACTAAGAAAGAAGTAATTATTCACCTAGAGGTGGGTTCGAAAAGAAAGCCCAAGAAAGTCCGACTTCCAGCTTTGCCCGAGCTGATAGGTGTTCAGCTTCCAGTAATTTTCGATGAAGGTCGATTCATCGGGCTTTTTGGCCCTGGTCATTCCTATGCAACAGGATTCACTGTGCATGAGTTTTTGATGATGCATAACATAAATCTTGGAATCGACACGGAGGTTCTATACGTCGGATCCACCGACGATCCTGCTCGCCGCCCGTTAAAACGAGATCACCGCGGCTACAGTGACTCACTGTATGGTATCTCTACAGCAGAAAAAGACATATTTGTTTATTATAATCTTTTCAAGGCCCTTTCCGTTACCAAGGAGAGCCCGTATGCACTTCATTTTATGTTAGGTAACTCAATAATTGATGAGGTGCAGAAACAAGAGGAAGGCCTTCTGCTTGAACATGGCCTTATCCATTATTTTGGAGCGGAAAGCCAAGAGAAGAGTAGAGAGCAGGAATATGGCAGGCTGCGAGAGGGTATGAGCAGGCTGAAGGAAAATTATAAGATCGCGTCTATTAATTTTCACATGGAAGCAGAAACCTCGACGGAATATTGGACGCTCTTCTCCAGTCAAGTGCAGAGTGAGCACCGTCACTGTTTCTCTCTTACGTTGGATGGTTGCCAGGTAAAAACTGGCGAAGTACAAAGCCCGTTCATGCAGTCTAGCGATACTGAGCCTTCTGTGATGAAAACGTAGTTGTGGTGGTGTGTTTAGCAATCATGGCTTTTGATTTTTTTCTTGTTCTTATGATGGTAAACGGGGAGTGCGATAATGTCTGTATTTATGGTGACGTGGAATCTTAACAAAGAGGGGCCGAATTATAGTGAGGCTCGACGTTTGTTTGTTCAGCACTTGGATCGCTATGAGAGTATTAGAGACATAGGTCTTGATTCTGTCAGGTGGGTAAGATCGGCAGGCACTGCAAAGCAAGTCTCCGATGATTTATCGACTAAAATTGATAGTAACGACCGTCTGGTTGTGACCAAAATGAACCGAGATGAATACTACGGTTGGCTGGATAAAGGGACATGGGACTGGATTCAGGCGCTCCTATAATGGCCTGCCAAAGAGACACGTAGGTAGATCAGATAGTAGCTGGCTACGCTACTTGGAATTAAGTGCCAAAGATGTGCAAAATGCCCTGAAAAAGCTTGGCTGGCCAACCTAAAAGTCGCGGTTCAAGCAGTCGATGCTGCCGTGCAGCGCTTGGACAACAGGGGCAAATTAAAGGGGGGCAAGATTTGACTCCCCTGGCGCCTAAGGCGTTTTGACATCACTCTCTCTTTGTGAGAAAAGTCCTGGCTCCAACATGGCCGCACCTAGGGCAGCGCGAGCGAGCGTCGGATTACAGGAGTAGAGCGTGAAAATCGGTGTTGATTTCGGTACGAGCTTTTCCAGTGCTGCGGTTTGCATAAATGGCAAGGTTCAGTACATCACGTTTGGCCAAGATCGGCAGTTTCGCACTGCGGTGTTTTTCCCGGATCGGCACGTAGATGAATCGCTGTTCAGCCTCACTGTCGAGCACGAACGCGAGATCGACAACGCGATCAGGGCCCGTAAAAGCCGCTATTCACAACATCTGTCCGATTATGAAATGCGTCTTGCCGCGGTGGTCGGCGAGGAGCGCAAAAGGGCGCGCGAGGGTGACCCGTATTCGCCCCTGGAGAAAGAAGCGCGGCGTTCGACACTGATCAAGCCTCGACGTTTCTCCGAAGAAGAGATGCGCCAGGCAGAGCTCAATGCTATCCGCCGGCGCTGGCGCGATCAGCAACGCGAAAGCATCGCCCAGGAAGGTCTGCACGTCAGACAGGCGACAGGTGTGTTCGGTGAGGATGCCATCGATGCGCTGTATAACAGCGAACTTGGCAGGATATTCCAGTCGCCCAAATCCATGCTGGGCTTCAAGCTGGAGCAGCCCTATCTGGACGATGTGACCAGTGTGGTGGCGCAAATCCTGGCGCATATTCGCCGCGCCGCTGAACAGCAGCTGGGTACTGAAGTTCGATCGGTGGTTCTCGGGCGACCTGTCGAGTTTCGAGGCACGGGGGCTAGCGTCGATCACCAGGCCCCGCAGCGTCTGCTAGAGCAAGCGGCGAGGGACGCAGGCTTTACCCAGGTTGAGTTTCTCGAGGAACCCTGCGCTGCTGCCTTGGCTTATCACGTCGGCGAGCCTGTCGCACACGAGGCGCTCATCATCGATATGGGCGGCGGTACTACCGATGTCGCTTACGCAACAGTCGGTGGCAACGCTGCCATGCCAGTTATCCATCGCGTCTGGGGCAAAGGGTTCGGCGGTACGGACGTGGATGTCGAGCTGTCCATGCGCGTGGCTATGCCTTTGTTTGGCCACGGGAATGAGCATGGGCTGCCGTTGTATGCCTACCGCAGTGCCGCAAAGGTTGCCGATTTGAGCCGCCAGCAGGCGTTTCTCAAGTATTGCATCAAGCGTGTGGTCGAGCCCTTCAAGACACGCCTGAAAATTCTGGGTGAAAAGGGCGCGACCGTCAGGCTTAACCGGGATATCGAACAGCTCAAGATCGAATTGAGTGACGACCGTACTGCTGGCCTCTCGCTCGACTTCATTGAACAGGGTTTGGCGGTGCATGTTGAAGACGTTGCGCTGACCACAAGCGCGCAGGGTTTCCTGGATAAAGTTGGGCAACTGCTCGAACAGGTACGTAACGACCTCCCAGAGGCCAACCCTGTCATCTTCATGACCGGTGGTATGTCCAGGGCGCCTTATGTGCAGGACTGCGTGCGCAAGTACTTCGGTCTGTCGCGGATCGTCTTGGGCGATGCCTCGTTTGGTGTCGTGACCGGGCTTGCGCAGTTTGCCCAGCCTTTCGAAGCGGCAGACCCGCTGCAAGAAGAAAAACGCATGACCCAGTTGCGCGAGCGGTATGCGCGGGCCGTGGCGCACGCTGACGAGTCGGCAGCCCTCTACCAGAACAAAGTGGATGACTTCGAGCGTCAACTGCAGGTGCAGAGGAGCATTTTTGCCGGCACCAAAATTGCCAAATACCTGGACCTTCTCGAAGAGCAGGTGAGCAGTACCTATGAGGCCAACCAGTTGGCAGGCTGGCTGCCGCACGGCGACAAGTTTACTGAGCTCGAGTATTTCGAAGCGCTCGTTCGCCAGGACCGTGGCGCCCGGCGCTACACGTCGTTGTCCAATGTGCCTGGGTTCTTGCGCCATGAGTTCGAGGATTGCGACGAGCACTCTTTCCGATCTTATGCCGATGAACTCCGGCAGGAATGTCGGAATGTCTACGGCTGGGTGACCGAGTCGCGGGAAATCATGGAAGACCAACCGGGCTTCGACGATTTCTTCGATGAGCTCGGGTCCTGGCCCGACGAAGTAGTAGCGAAGAAACGTCATGCCGACCTGGCGCTTACACTGTTCGATAATCTGTATGAAGGTTGGCAGCGCTGCCAGAAGGCAGGCCTTGATTTGCTGCAAATGGCCAACTACCGCACCGATGACTTCGACCCCACCTTGCAGTAAGAGCAGCGGGATTCTTGATAGTCCCCGCTCGTAACCTATGTAGTGCCACTGGTGCAGCAAAGCCTGTGCTGCCTGGTCGTGCTGTCGATATCCTTCGTTTTGAGTAATCCCATGCGGTTGAGCCAATACCTGACTGAATATGATGAAGACCTCAGTGGCGACAGCCAGATCGATCCGTTGGGCGTGCTGATCATATGGTCTGCCTTTGGCCAGCAGATTTTTCGCAACCGGGTCAACGCGGTTTCGAACGATGTACGGAACTACACGCTCAATCTGTTGCATCATGCCGTTATCAAGGACTTGTTGGACGATGTTGATACAAGCCTGAGCAAAGCGCTGGACGAGCAGTCTGGAGGGCGCCATGGCCTGGCGCTGCGGCAGGCTTGCCTGGTCTATCTGGAAAACATTTTCACGTATGCCGTGGTGACTGCGGCGCAAGACTCCGGCGTTGACAGTCAAGGCGTGCTGGGTGCCAGCAAAGCCCGTGCGCGCCTTGAGGTCGACAGCAACCCGTTTCTGCGCTTCACCCATAAAACGGCCGGGCACCTGTTGGTACGTCAGTTAGGCTTGGGTGTGAGTGGGCGCTACAAGACGCCGTTCATGCAAATAGGCTTCTTCAACGACCGCTATAACTACCATTACAGTCAAGAAGCAGCGCAGTTGTGGTTGAAAGTTAAGGCGATGATTCAAACTCACGCGCCGTTCAGCGTGTTGTTCCAAGAAGCACGCATGCATTTGCAGGGGCTTTTCCGGGGCTTCAAGGCAGGTGGCGGCAGTGCGCTCAAGCAAGTACCTGACAGCCTTATTGAGGCCTACCGAAGGGCATTGCCAAACTCGGCGCAAGTAGGCGCTGACACGCGCGATTTCTGGTTGGGCCTGACCGGCCTCGACACTGGCGCTGCGGGCGCTCTGTTGCAGGTACTGGATGATCAGGCACAACACCATCCAGGCAGCGACATGCCGATCCAGCAGTTGTTCTCCGTGGCCGAAAAAAACTGTAGCGAAGTGCCCGAGCGGCGAAAGCTTGTGCACGTGCAGCAGGTTGAACCACTGCTTGCGCAGGCCGATCTGCTGTTTACGCTGGCCTGCCATGGCCGGCACCAGAGCCTCGACGAAATCGAGGCGCACTGGCGGGGGCTGGGACGCGACGCCGGTACCTTGCCAGCTGCCGCCGCGCGTATCGACGCGCATCCAGAACTGCTCGACATTCCTTCGCACACCGGCCGCCGGCGGCTGGAGCGGCTCATGCGCTTGGCGCGTCAAGAGCACTTCAGCGACCAGCTCCGCGACCTGATGGGCTACCACGCGGCGGTGATGCGCGAGCGTGGCCAGTTGCCCTGGGTGCAAATCGAGCAGGCCGAAAAGGTCAAGCTCAATGCACGCACCAAGGCGTTGCCAGAGGCGCAAAATACGCCCATGCATCGCTGGGTGAACACCTACTACATCCACCAATTCAACAATCTGGTGACCGGTTATCGGGGAGGCCAGGCATGAAACTGCATTCAGCATTCGCCGAGCAAGTGAAGGCCTGCGGCCAGTTGCGCAGGGTATGGCTCACCAGTTTCAACATCGATATCGAATTTATCGAAACCTATGTGTTGCCAACTGTGCTGGGCGCCGAGATTCCCCGCACGCGCATGGAGTACGAGGCGCTTCAGTTGGCCCTGACTGAGCAGGAAATCGATCTGAGGGTCTTTTGTGATCGACGTTTCATCGGTGCCGACCAGAACAAGCGCACGGCGCTCCAGGTGCACGGTGTCTGTACTGCGCAAAAAACGGAGTGGAGCTACCCAGGCGTTGACGCAGACAGCCTGTTGCATGCAAAGGTGATCTACCTGGAAGGTGACCAGGGGCGTGTGCTCGGCGCGGGCAGTGCCAACCTCACGCTCAGCGGGTGGGCGCGCAATCAGGAGGTATTCCACTTCCAACCGATCGACGCGTTTTCGCTTTATCAATCCGTCAAAGTGTTCTTCCAGGCACTGTTTAACAATGTGGGTACACCGTGCCCGTTGGAGAACAGGCGCAGTAGCTCGTTCGCCAGCGCTGAGTCATCCGTGCAGTTCTGTCACAGTTTTCAGAGGCAACCGTTTCTGGCGCAATTGCTGGGCGAGCGTGCTTGCCATCACCTGGCCGTCTGGTCCCCTTATCTACCCAGGGATCTGGCACAGTTCGTCAGCCACCTTAAGCGCAGCTACGAGCAGCCGCGCATGAAGGTCAGTCTGGTGCCTGATCGGTTCGATGGGCAGTTCCTGCGCACAGGTTGGACCGAGGCGCTTGGAGATCTTCTCGCCAACGATGAGTTGCGCTTGCGGCACAACCCGAGCACGGTCGATGACCGCTCGCCGATGACCCATGCCAAGCTTTGGAAAACCTCCACCCACCTGGCCATCGGCTCATGGAATTTCACCCGGGCGGGCAGTAACTCGCTGCTCGACTCACGGGGCAAGCGGTTACCCGGCAACAACATCGAGGCGGGGTTCATCCTGGCGAACAACAGTGCCGTGGAAAGCGTCCTCGGCCCCGCGATGGACACCAGCCCGGCGTCGTTCTTGAGCGCTGAAGCATTGCAGGCGCAAGCGTTGCAAATCCCGCAGAACCTTCCCTTCGACATCGTGGTGGTGTTTGACTGGGCAGAGCAGGTGTACCAACTGCGCGGCCAATGGCATACAGCAGGAGAACCGGACCAAGGGTATCGGATAAAACTGCCGGACATCGACGTTGCAATCGCGCTTGGCTGGAAACCCCGCAGCCGCGAACTGCGAGAGTGCAGGGTGCCGGTGGCGAACGCGCACGCGCTGTTGTTCGATCACAGCTTTCAGGTGCTCAAGGACGGCCGGGTGTGCTTCGTGGGCATGTTGCTGGAGACTACCCCCGAGTTCCGTCGCGCGCAGCGATACGACGACCTACTTGGGTTGGTCGACGCCATGGCGCAGATCGACATTGTGCCCAACCAGGATGATGTCGGTTTCCGCGTGCGCGAATCAGAGACGGGTGAGCTACAGGTCGATGGTGGGAGCGCCGACGAAGACACTGGATCAAGCGAGCAAGACGGTTCAGCCCCTGCACACATCAGCTACTTTCGGCTATTCACAGCGAGCTACCAGTTTGCGGCCCGGTTGCATGGGCTTGAACAGTTGTCGGCGCTCGAACAGTGGGTATTCGTGCGACCGGGATGCCTGCAGGAATGGGTAGACAAGACCCGCCAGCGCCTCAGCGGGTCTACGCCCAATGTCTTCGACTGGTTCCTGGCCCAGGAGGTTAACGGGCTCTGCAAGCTGGCGTTGGCGCTTCGTCATCGCCTGCCCAAGGGTGACCGCAAAATTGCCTTGTCGCGTTGGCACACACTGAAGGTCGATATGCCGCCGTTACCAGCCGAGGCCAACGATGATTATCGGCAAACGCTCGAGCAGGAATTTGGCAGATTGGAAAGCAAATGGGGTGGGGCATGAGTCGATTTGAAGAGAGCGTGCTCACCCCTGAATCCGTGTCGCAGTGGATCAACTTCAAAGGGCGCAAGGATCCTGACTGGCGCTATCTGGCAGATGACCGCCAGTCCATGGCAGCCAAGCAGACTGAAGGGGTCGCCTACCTGTGGAACCTGTTGGCAGCGGACAAGGTGGCGCTGCTGGCGGATGAAGTCGGCATGGGCAAGACTTTCCAGGCGCTGGGTGTGGCGGCATGGCTGTGGAAAAACAAGCCTGATGCCAAGGTGCTGGTGATGGCGCCCAGCCGACATTTGTGCGGGCATTGGCGCAGGGAGTTCGAAGGCTTCGTTCGCGAGCACATTCGCCAAACCGATGGCAGGGTCAAGACCGCCGATGGCATGCCGGTACCTACGGTCTGTGAGCGCTACAAGCTGGAAGACCTGGTGCAGGCGGTGCAAAACGATGAAGGGCAGCTTTACCTCACCACCGTCTACGCGCTCAGTGACTTGCTCGACCCCGCGCGGCGAGCTGAAGGTGCTCAGGGGGCAGGCAGGATCGCTGCCGATTTTCATCAGCAGTTGAAGCAGCACCTGGGTCCCTCGGGGTTTGACCTGATCATCGTCGATGAGGCGCATTACCTGCGCAACGTGTCGGGTGGATCGCAGCGCGTGAGTGCCGCAAGGGCACTGTTTGGCAACACTGACAGCCGCCTGGGCGCCTGGAACCTTCTGCTCACCGCGACGCCCAGCCATACCCGGCTGGACGATGTGCAGAACATCCTGGGTTATTTTACCCGGATCGATCGTGACGCTGGCCTTGAAGCCATGAACGGTGCCGAACACACTCGCCATTTGCTGCAACGGCACGCCTTGCGGCGCCTGCGGTTGATGGAGGGGCAGGGCGGTTTGTATGGTAAGCGGCACTACCGCCACGAAAAAGCTGTACCTGCAAGCTTCGATGGGCGCCCGGATGCCGAGATGTTCTTTGCCTTGTATCAGAAGCGGTTGGTGGCCGACCTGGGCCGGCAGAAGGAGAACAAGAGCCTTACCTATGGCTACCTGGAAGGGTTCGAGTCTTTTGGCTGGAAACCGCAGATCGGCGTTGGTGCCGATGCAGATTATCAGGACGCGGTCGAAGATCGGGTGGTCGAGGATTTCACCAAGGCCACCGATACCGAACTGTTGCGTGACCTCACCCGCAGCTATCACGATCAGTTTCACACCTTCCCCGATCACCCCAAGTACGGCTTGTTGATAGACCAGTGCGTGCCCAAGGCAGTGGGTGGCCTCTGCACCGCGCTCGAAGACTTGAAACACCTGATCTTCGTTCGGCGTATTCCCTCTGTCCGCGAGTTGACCCAGCGCATCAACGAGCGCTATGACGAGCTGTTGGCCGGCATGATTGTCAATGCATGGGGCAAGCAATCGGACGATCCTGCAGTCAAGCACTGGCGCGATCAGGGTTGGTCGCGCGATGGCTATACCCAGTTTCTTAAAGGCGTGAAGCATTCGTTTGCTGAAGTGGACGCGCACGAGGAGGCAGAGCAAGACGAGGGAGAGGGAGAGGGCACGCAACTGGCGTCGCGGATCGCCGAGCTGTTCGTGGTCAAGAAAGGCGTTGGTGGGCAAACCGATTGTGCCAATGTGCGCCTGCGCTTCAGCAAACCGGAAAGCGTCTTTGCACTGTTCCTGGAACCGGCATCGGACTACTTGATTGGCGGTTACACCGCGTTCTACGTCAAGACGGAGACCGGCCGGGTTGATTATGCCAATGCCGCCAAGTATGTGCGTTTGCACGGTTGGGACGGGGCGCAGATCCACGATACCGCTGCCCGCAAGCGCGGTGCGCCGCATGACCACCTGGAGCATCCGCTGCACAGCGTCTGGTCGCTGTTGGTACCGCGCTTACCGCAGACCCTGTATCGCAAGCTCGAAGGCTGGGCGCGCGACAACAAGGCGATCGCGGAAAACTTCGCGAACTACATCAAGGCCGGGTTTCTTTATGCGAGTCCTGTCGTCGTCGAGCTTTATGCCTGGTTTGTCGAATACTGGCAGCAGACCCATGAGCGTGAAGCGCAGCGTGCGTACCGTGGTTTTCATGAGTGGGTAAGCGCACGTGTCGATGACTCGTTGATGCTGCGCTATTTCATCGCTGCGTTGGAGACGTTCGACACGCTGTGCGGCAAGATCATCGACCATGGTTTAGAGCAGTGGGACGAGGAGTGGCGCAGCCTCAAGCGCCTCACCAGCCCATGCTGGTATGCCTGTGGCGACAACAACGAAGGGCGCCCGCGCCTCATCCTGGGCTTCAATAGTCCGTTCTATCCCAACGTGCTGGTCTCCACTTCGGTACTCCAGGAAGGGGTCAACCTGCATTTGCAGTGCCACCAGATCCATCATTACGGCCTGGCCGGCTCACCCGGTGACAATGAGCAACGCGTGGGGAGGCTGGATCGCCTGTTTGGCTGCGTGAACCAGCGGCTGCAGCGGTCAGGCAACGCAGAGCTGAGCATTCACTATCCGTTTCTGCAGGGATCGGTCGATGAAGACCAGGTTGCTTCGTTCATCGAGCGCAAGCATCAGGTGGAAGAGCAAATGGATGCGTGCGTGCAGGTGCACTTCGACAAACAGCTAAGGATCAGTGACGCGCAGCAGTGGCGTAGCTTCCTGCGCAGACCGGTACCCATCAACGATGAGCGTTTGCAGGATCCTTATGGTGCTGTGTTTCCCGGGCTGGGCCAACAGTAGGTGCAAGCATTTGAGCATCTGATCGAGCGCTACTTGGTTTCGCCAGCCCCGGAAACGTTGATACACCGTGGACCGCGAGCCGAATTCCTTTCCGTTGATGGTGGGTGACTCTACAAAATCTCAGCGTTCGAAGGGCGACGATTGGGTTTCTAGGGGTTTCGTACAACGCCTACTCTGCGCCTACTGCCCCGGGCAGCCATTGCTCAATGGGTACGCTGAGCTTGCTCTCAAGTTCATGAGGGCGCAGGGGAGGTGTGTTGGGAGGCTTCAGACGAAGCAAGCGTCTCAAACGCTTGAGCGCGATCTGACACGCATTGAGTGGATGCGCGGGCACGCAGGCACAGCATGTGTTGGGAAATCGGTGAGTCCATCGCCTTGGGCTTCCTTGTGCGCGTGCCGTAGGCAGGAGCGTTAACGGTGCGACACCTGACGCATGACCGTGCGTTGGTTGTGGGTATGGCAGAAAGCCTCTAACATAAGGATTTCAACGCGTTTGCGGAACCCGGCCGGAGCGGTGGGGGGAATGAAATTATCCTCATGCCAAGCCAGCGCAGCGCCATGCGATCTGGCGCATTGAAAAGTGCGTTTTAACACTTCTCACAGCCGTACATTGCAGGGATTCCGATCCGGGCCGATAGCATTGTCATCGGATGCTGAAGGCCCGAGCGCGAAAGCCGCACTAGCAGTCCGCAACATGACCCGAATGGCAATATTTATCAGCCTATCAATGGATGGAGATGCTGGCTTGCTCGATTTTTTTTCACGACTAATGAACGCGTTTGAGCCTTCTCTATCAGGGCGTGACACTCAGCCGGAGCGCACGCGTCGCGCAGCTTCCCCCTCACGCCCCCCTAAGGGTCCGAGTACTTCGCTTGGCGTGGAGAACTGTGGAAGGATCGTTGCAGGTAGCGTCGTAAAGATTTTGCCGAAATCTGTGTTGGTAAAGTATCAAGACACGACCGTCCTGATTCCTCAACATGAATTGTTGAGCCCAAACGCCAAGCTCGAAAATCCCGTCAGTCTATTCAGCGTGGGCGACAACGTGGAGTTCGTGCTGACCAGCCGGGACGAGAAGGGCTGGCGGGGCAGTGTTCACGCGCTTGCCGAGGCCCGGATGCGTAAAGCCTTGGGCTACCTGCAGCCAGGCACGGCAGTGCGTGCGCGGGTAGAGCGTTTTGATGATCGAGGCGCCTGGCTGTTGGCTGGGGAGGTTCTGCTCCGGGTGCCATTGGGTGAGATCAGTTGGAGCTGGATAGATCATCCTTCAGAGGCGCTGGATCTTGCTCAAGAATACAATGTGCAGATCAGTAATATCCTGCTTGAGGAAAATTGGCTGACGGATAAGCGTGCTCGCAACGGGCGTGTTACTGCCAGCATCAAGGCTTGCTTGCTACAGCCTGAGTCGCCACAAATCCCGTTGTATTTCAAAGCAACCGAGTTTCAGGTGCGCACGTTCGCGCGGGTCCCCAGACGCTGCGACGCGGTAGCACTTTTCGCTCTTGAAGCGTTGAACCAGCATTTGAGCGTAAGTGAAATCGCCGAGCTGACTGGCCTTCCGTTGGTTTCAGTCCAGGAGATTGTGGCGTTGCTTAGAGAAGAGGGCCTGGTGGCCGGTGAGATCATCACTCACTCGGGCGAGCGATTGTTGGCAGGCGTGGCCACCTCAAAACTGCTCAATGATTCTGGCGTCGGCGGATTGTTTGCAAGCGCGGCACCTGCAGAGCAGCAAATTCATCCCATTGACGCTGTGGCTCAAACGTACCCTCGACATCTTCCAACGCCGGTATTCAGCCACAAACAACAGAGCCGTTTCATGCGATTGAGGGGGGATGAGCTGCCTGATGGTTTGCTGGCCCGCGCTCAAATCGGCGAGGCGCAACGTGAACAGCTTACGGCCATGCTCCGCAATCCCCACGTCCACTTGTTCCTGTCGAATACCCCCAACTGGAGAGCCTTGAAACTTGATGTACCCCAGCATTGGGTGCTCGCAGGGCTGTGGAAAAATTTTCAGGCGGTAGGGCGACCACCCTTCAGGCCGTCGCCCAAGGAGAGGGGGTGTGACGCGTTGCTCATGGTTCGTTATATGGAGGCAGAGCAACAGCTCTTTTGGGAGCCTGCAACCTGCACACTCTGGGCGCTGCGCGAGGGCGGCGTGAAGGCCCAAGAGGCTACCGTGTGTGCGGAGGACATCATTCAACACATGCCTGACGACATCGCTCAGCGCTTGGCAAAGGCAGGCCCTGGGAAATGGTGTTGGGTTCAGCTTTGAAGTGGAAGGACTATGGGCACTCAGTTACCAAGGCATGCGTTCTATTTTACAAAAACCTTCATCTCGGCCGCCAGTCGACATGGCATTGCAGGAGGCCTGAAGAAAGCGACTGCAGGCGCCAACCCGGTGATGATGAGCATTGAAGCCGCATCAGCGGTATTGGGGGCAATCGACTCCTACTTGAATTTACGCCAAGCCCGGGTGCACCGGGACGGCTTGAAGGCTCTGATCCCCAAGGAAGAAAAACGTCTGGAGCTTGAGCGTGAGGCGCTGGCCCAAGACATTGATCTGGCTCGAAGGGAGATGACTCAAGCAGCAGCTGTTCGTCAGGTTGTGGGGCGGATGACGCTTCGTTGCGTTCAGCTGACCCGCCATTGCCTAGATGAATTGGTGCTGATCAGGAAGGGCGACTTGCCTGACGCTCAGTCATTTGAAACGGCTCTGGAGCGGTTAATGGAGGCTGATCAAGGCCTGCGCCGTAGCGTGGAATATTTCAACACCAGTGTTGCTTGAACGGAGTCTCAACCATGACCAATGAACGATTTAAATTACCCGCCAGCCTTTCCAAGGCTACACCACGCAGCAAGTCCACCAACGGGGGGAATGATGCCCTCGACCTGGCCAAGGAGCAAACGCGCCAAGCACGGATCAAACGTGATACCGCAATGAGTGGCGATCGCGCCCAAGTGATTACTGAGGGTATTGGTCTACTTCGTGATCTGGTTGGTGTATTGCATTCGGCCGTGGAGCTGCACAAAACCTCAATTGAATGGAGGGGCCGCGTAAGCCTGGCCGAGGCGCAAGTGCAACAAGCGCAAAAAGAACTCGAAAAAATTCAAGCGCAGAATGCGCCCGAGCTTCAACGGTTGAGCCAGGTTGACGATGTGCTCAAGCCCCTTCTGAGAGTCTTCGAGAAGCTTGAGGCCGTCATGGATCCTTCCTTGATCAACGACGATCACCAACGCGAGGTACGGGCGAGCATGGAGGTGTTGGTAGGCCGCCTGGTCGAGCTGGTCCAGCCAGGGAAGCGCTGATCAATGTTCATGCTACTGCTGGCTGGCATCACCCTGACTTCCACCGCCATCAGCTGGTGGAATGGGAAACGTCTGGATGACGTAAACACCGAGATTGAAGTGTTAGAAGCTGAACTGGCCGCCATTCATCGTGCACACGAACGCAAAACCGCTGCGCTAATTCGTCCATACCTGGTTCAGCTCGTGAAGATGTTTGAAAGTGAGTTGGCGATGCGGTCTGAAATCGCCAGTGAGTTGGAACGGGCACACGCCCGGGCCAGACAGATATTGAAAGCCCAGTTCGGCGCGCGTGAGTCCGCTAGCTTCCGTCAGATGATGCTTGAAATCGAGCTTGCCCGTGGTCGCGTCACAGCCGAACGCGCCTATCTTCAATCCACCGCGCAGTATATTCGTACCTTGTTTGGTGAGGTGCCCGCACAGTTACCGACCGTCGCCTGGCTGGAAATGCCTGCGGATTTCCCTTGCGAGGGCGCCGTTATTTCGTTGCCACACGGTCTGCGCGGGCGTCTTCAGAATTATGCCATCGAGGCCGAAGCGTTTGATGGGCGAGGGGTATTCTACGCGGTTGATCATGAAGCACGCTTCGCCCGCATTGGCAGTGACAAGGTGAAATTGTTGGACGCTGCGAGAGCAAGCAGTGGCGAGCCGTTGACGGCGACAGTCGTTCGCCTGGATAACAATGAGGCCCAGTTGCAGATGCAGGATGTCACCTTGCGTTTGCCACTTGGCAGGCAGGAAGGGCAATGGATAAAGCCGGGCGTGGAGCTGGAAGTATTTGCTGACGGCTGGACGCTCGCTGACGTGCTCGGTGATTCGCGGTCCCACAGTTTGCTGGTGAGATTGCATCCTCGTATCTCGGGCTTGGAAGAGTATTGGTGGCCGGTCGCGCTGAGCATCAAAGATGAGCACATACCCCTGATCCATCAGATGTGGGACTACTTTCAAACACCGGCAATCCAGGACAGGCCTTGGCACATTTATGAGAATGATGGCGGCCGTCTCGTCTTTCAATTGGGCCGTTACGCCCTAGTCACTGAGACCGATGCGCAGCACCGATGTTTCAGGTTGTTGCACGTGCTTGAGGGCGGTGAGTCGCCTGAAGACGTTTTGCGGTGCTACGTGGCCCTTACCCCCGTTTTGATAGGAAGTACGGATGACGAATTGGCCAACCGCAATCGCTTCCAGTCTTTCGTGTGTGCCTTGAATGAAGAGCGGCTTGGCCAGCGCGACGCTGCCCGCCAACGAGAGGTTGCCCTGCATTTACGTAAGCTCTCGTTGGTGTACCGTGAGCAGCAGCTGTACCTGGACCAAAGTGCAAGCTGTGGTTTTCTTCCCGGCCTGGTCGAGGAAAACGGGCGCAAGGTGACAGGTTTGCTCGGTTCCCAGGGCGTTCCTAGCTGGTTGAAAGACACGATGGGCGAGCAAGGCGCGCCTCGTCTGCGAGCGGTCGGACGAGATCGTGTATGGCCTCTGCAGTCGTTCAAGCTTCTGGATTCCCAGCTTGGTATTTGCGAATTCACACTGGCCACGCATAAACGGATGAACGAAGCCGAGATCAACCCTTTCGATTTGTTTCGGCTTGAATTAGTCAGGGAAGGCAATCAAAAGGAAACGCTATCCAAAGCACTTGAGAAGGCGATCACCGGTGATTTTGTGGCGCCCTCGGTTCACAGCGCCATCTTCACACTTGATCCGGAGCCCGTCGAGACGCCAAATCTGGGGCAGGACGCAGTGCTTCAAATCTTGGCGTCGCGTGAGCCCGTAGTGGCGGTGTGGGGGCCTCCAGGTGCCGGGAAAACCACCACGTTGGTTCAGTGGCTCAAGACACTGTTCCCCGAACAAGCACCCCACCTCTGGCCGCGCATCCTGATTACCGGCCCTACTCACGTCGCGGTGACCAAGCTGATTGAGGATCTGCTCAAGGCGGCAGAGTATTTACGGCCAGTCACAGTGCGTTACGGTAAGCAGGACAAGATCAGTGAGGCGCTTGAGCCCAATTGGCACCAAATCAAAGTCGATGCCTTGAGCGCAGGAGATGCGCAAATCAATCCTCAGTTGCACGAGGCCTGGCTGTCTCTGCTGAAGTCTCGAAAGGGGCGTGAGGCTGCTAGTCGCTGGACGTTCCGTGACAAGTTGATCCACGGCGCCACGTGTACGGGCATGGCGCGTACTGATTTCGCCTTGCTAAAGGAGCCGTTTGATTGCGTGATTGTCGATGAAGCAGGCAAAGCCTTTGCTGCCGAACTGATGATCCCAGCGGCCATTGCTCGGCGAGTAGTCCTTGTCGGGGATCACAACCAGTTGCCGCCAACGGTGACCACTGATGTGCTAGATGAGCGCATCGGGTATACGTTGCCGTTGGCGGAGGTGGAAACCCTACTGCGCAAGAATTTTTTCCAGGAATTGTATGAGGGGTTGGAGCCGCAAGCCAAGGGTATGCTAACCGTGCAATACCGGATGCATGAAGACATTGGTGATCTAGTCAGTGCTCTGTTTTACGAGAACCAACTGAAGTCGCATCGCAAAGGGGGGACCTGGTCCCTGACCTCTGCCCGCGCACTGTTTGTAGATTTTTCCAAGATGCAGAACTACCGGCACAGGAAGGCAGGTACAGGAGATACGCCTTCATCGTTGCTCAACTCCACGGAGCGCGCCGCGCTTTATCAATTGCTGAATGCTCTGCACAAACGGGTTAGTACAACAACAGTCCCCTTGAAGCTATTGGTGGTCTGTCCATACAAGGGGCAACTGGAAATCGTCACGCGTGATACCGCGGACAAGCACTATGCGTTCCAGCTGTCGGTTGCAACTGTCGATGCTGTACAGGGGGGGGAAGCCGACATGGTGATCCTGCTGATGACGAGAGCAAGCGGGGACACCCAGTTTCTCCTGGATCGCCATCGATTGAATGTTGCGCTCTCCAGAGCTCGTGATTCAGTCATCATCCTGGGACACCTGGACTGTCTGGCAGCCGGCGGCACGGGGCCAGTGGCAGAGCTGATCGCGGCGGGGTGTGCGAAGAAAAGCTTAAAGGTCATTTCGCTCCCCGGTGAGGCAAAATTTCACAAGGATCTGGTACCGGCGGTATTCCCAGTCTCAACGGCTTTGGCGACTTGATGTATCCGTCCGGGCAACACACCATCCCCTTAAGCGTTGGCATCAGGAAGGTGTGTTGCCCGTACGGTTACTGTGAAAAAGCAGAACGGATCAGCTGTACACCCTGTCCGACGACGCCTAGAGACTGTCAGGGTCGCCAAAGAACATCTGAATCCGCGACCGCAACCAACGCTCCCCCGGATCGTTATCCTGCGATCCACGCCAAGCCATATGCAGCTCAAACGTACGCGTCGGCAACGGTGGATCCTCCGCCCGCACACCGCCGGCAGCCGTCAGCGCATCCGCCGTGTAATCCGGCACCGTCGCGACGATGTCGGTACCGGCAAGTAACGTGCTCAAACCATTGAACTGCGGCACGGCCAGTACCACGTGGCGCTTACGTCCGAGTTTCTCCAGCTCTTCATCGATGAAGCCACTCAGGTCACCGGCGAACGACACCAGCGCATGCGGACGCGCGCAGTAATCATCCAAACTCAGCGGCCCCGGCACGGTGTCGGCGCGCAGCAGTTTCGGCTGGCTGCGGCGCAGCACCTTGCGTTTGGCGTTGGCCGGCAGGTCGGTGGTGTAGCTGACGCCGATGGAGATTTCGCCGGAGGCCAGCAGGCCCGGCATCAATATGTAGTTGACCCGACGCACGACGAGGACGATGCCCGGTGCTTCGGCGCGCAGGCGTTTGAGCAGCATCGGCAGCAGGGCGAATTCAACGTCGTCGGACAGGCCGATGCGAAATACCGAAGTACTGGTGGCCGGGTCGAATTCAGCCGCGCGGCTGACAGCCGTTGAAATCGAGTCGAGCGCCGGGGAGAGCAGGGCGAAGATTTCCACCGCGCGGGCGGACGGTTCCATGCTGCGTCCGGTGCGCACGAACAACGGGTCATCGAACAGGCTGCGCAGGCGTGAGAGCGCCGCACTGATCGCCGGCTGGCCAAGAAACAGCTTTTCGGCGGCGCGGGTCACGCTGCGTTCGTGCATCAATGTTTCGAATACGATCAACAGGTTCAGGTCGACACGACGCAGGTCATTACGATTCATCTGGAGTCCTGGCAGAGTCATCAAGCTTGACGAGAGCGACCATATGAGAACAATGGCCGGCATGAATATTACGGGGAAAGGCTGGTACTCTGCACCGCTAAATTCAGCTTTACCGAGCTGGTGGCGGCATTTTTTCATCGATTTTTCCAATGCCGTTCATACTGCGGAATCAATGACAGGCATGTCGACTATTAATAGCCACTGATAGTCTTGGGTCAAAAGCCCAGATAGAGTTCAGGGCATTAGAGGTTACTTTGACGAGGTTTGCGATGTCCCGCACGATCCGTTTTCACAAGTTTGGTCCGGCCGAGGTGCTCAAATGCGAAGAGCATGCGGCCGCTCAGCCAGGTCCTGGCGAAGTGCAGGTGCGTGTCGAGGCGATCGGCATCAGCTGGTACGACATTCTCTGGCGTCAGAACCTGGCCTCGTCCCAGGCACGCTTGCCGTCCGGTCTCGGCCATGAAATGGCCGGTGTGGTGACCGCCGTCGGTGATGGTGTGGACGATCTGTCGGTTGGCGACAAGGTGGCCAGTTTTCCGGCCGAAAGCCCGAACGACTACCCGGTGTATGGCGAGCAGATCGTGCTGCCACGCACCGCGCTGACCCGTTATCCGGATGTACTCAGCCCGGTTGAGGCCAGTGTGCATTACACGCCGTTGTTGATCGCCTATTTCGCCTATGCCGATCTGGCGCGGGTCAAACCCGGGCAGTTTGCCTTGGTCACTGACGCCAGCCATTGCGCCGGTCCGTCCTTTGTCCAACTGGGCAAGGCCATGGGGGTGCGGGTGATTGCCGCGACGAAAACCGCTGATGAGCGTGAATACCTGCTGTCACTGGGCGCCGAGAAAGTCATCGTCACTGAGGAAGAAGATCTGTTGATGCGAATCAACAAGATCACCGACAACCGTGGCGTCGATGTGGTGTTCGACGGTCTGGGCGGTCCGCAGATGTCGTTGCTCGGCGATGTCCTCGCACCGCGTGGCAGCCTGGTTCTGTATGGTCTGCAGGGTGGTAACCAGACACCATTTCCGGCCTGTGCGGCGTTTCAGAAAAACATCCAGTTCTTCGTGCACTGCATCGGCAATTTTACCGGTAAACCGGAACTCGGCATCACTCAGGACCACGTCGCCTTGCAGCGTGCCCTGCGTGACATCAACCAGCTCACCGCCGACCGCGTACTGCTGCCACTCAAGACTCGGGTCTTCCCGTTCAACGAGTTCGTCGAAGCACATCGCTACATGGACGAATGTCCATGCCGCGAACGGGTCGCCCTGCAGGTCGAACCCGCGTAACTCCCTCCGAACAGAGTCCGTGACCCCACGGACTCTTTGCGTTTTACCCCCCCCCCCACATAATCAGGCATACCGAGCACGGTACGTGGCCGGTTGTACATCTGAACCGGTTTTTGTCCGCTATCTGTATCTTCTAATCGGTCTATAAGTCCTGATAATTGAATGATTACTTTCATCTCAAGGAATGAGCCATGTCTGTGCATTCTGTTTTTTGTTGCGTGTTTAATAGTTCCTCTCGTGGGCGATATACCGGTTTCTGTTTAATGGCTGTAGGTAGTTTCCTATTGTCGGTCTGCTTTTCTTGTACTCAATGTTCGTGGGACGTTGTAAGAAGTTTCCTCAGATATTTTTACTTCAGGAAAAATCCAATGGTGGCGGGGGTTTGCGTTACCTAGGGCGACGATTCTGCCGACTTCTTTGTGTCAAGTGTTTCAAATAACTACAAAAGCATAAGTGTTAGTATTTGATCGTCTATTACTTATTGATGAATTTATTGCGCCAGCTCACCGCTGATGCGCGATATGAATTTTTTACGCCGGGTAAAGTACTGATGAGCACGATCCATGATCAGGCAATGAACTATGTCTACCAGCAAGTATTGCAGCGTCTGTTGAGTTTTTTTTCCAGAGCCGAACGGACAGCGCTGCAATTGCTGATTCAGCGGCTGGTGGTCGCCGCTGGCGGAATGGAGCGCATGGGTGACTACAAGGTCATGGTGACACCGTCCGGTACCCGTGACAGTTGTTACACCCTGGCGCTGCTGCGCGCCGCGCAGCTGAGTATCGCCGGCCGTGCACCGGCCACTTTTCAGTTGCGTGTGGCCATGTTGCGCAGGAGTGGATCGGGGGCGGCACCCGGCAATATGCACCGCAGTTTCGCTGCTCTGTTTCTGTATGACGACCCCCGTGTCGAGTTGCTGATGGTGGATCATCGTCACGTGTTGCCATTCAATCACCTGACGCCACCTGACAAGGACAGTACGCAAGCCAATCGCACCAACCTGCTGATGATGGGGCATCGACGGGGCGCGGACGAGAAGATCGAGTTGTGGGGCGAGGCCTGCCTGGCCCGGGCGGAGTTTTGCGGGCAAATCGCTCGCTGGGGAAAGGGTGTTGATGCCTGGGTTGCCAGTGAGTCGTTGCGTCGCCAGAAACAATTCATCGACAACCTCGATCGTGCGGTGCAAAAGGCTGGTATTGGTGCGCTGCCGCCCAATGCCGGGACATTCGATGAGTTGTTCGCCTTGCTCGACGGATTGGGAGGCGACTTGTACCGCGGTTTTTACGCCGAAGCCGAACGACTGTCCTGGCGTCCCGAGGACGGGTTCGAGTCATGCCGTCGCACGACGTTTGTCGACATTCACGACATGGTGGTGGGTAACCTAGAAGAACGTTGGCCATTGCTCAGTGAGTTTCTTGGGTTTCAGGCAGAGGAATGGCTGTTCCACCAGGACGAAGGCGAATACGCCGACCCGTTGATCGAGGCCCATTTACGCGGGCTGGAAGCCGAGTTTGTCGATGGCCGCAGCTATGAAGCCGGATTTTCGCAACATGTTCAGCACATGCTGGTGTCCATGCAGCAGCAACGGGTTCCGGAACCGGTATGTGAGCAGATGATTGCCCGATTGGGGCCGCAGTCAGCGCTTGATGAACTGCGCGAAGCGGCGGCGAACTGCATTCAAGCCACGTACGGCTTGAATGAAACTCAATGGATCTGCCTGTTGTTTTCGCCGTTTATCAACCGTGGAGCCGGCCTCGAACGGTTCCTGCGCAGCTGTCATCCCGGCATGTTGGTAGCGATGCCTGATTTGCATCGTGCAATGCAGGGGCTGCACGGCCCGGAGCAAGTGCTGCAATGGATGATGGATGTCAGTGGTTTACCGGTCAGGCTGATCAGTCGTCTCTACGCCATGGAGTCATTGCCGGTGTGTGGGGCTGCCCCACATGCATCGGGCGCTGCACAGCAAACAGCGGATCTCGATGGCATCGACATCAGCGTGGGTGACCGGGCAGTGGAACGTTGAGGTGAGTGATCAATCCTCCGGTGCAGCCGTGTCAATGGTATTGAGCTCATGAGGGCTGTACGGGAGCCTGGTTTCGCTTATCAGGCCGTCTATCGCTACCTGATACGACTGATAGCGGATTCGGCCGAAGCAGGCAACGTCAGGCTGCCGTCACTGCGTCAGCTGGCAGATCGCCTGAACGTATCAATCTCGACCATTCAATACGCGTATTCGCTGCTGGAGAAAGAAGGGCGGGTCTATTCCGTCGCCAAGTCCGGGTACTACGCCCAAGCGATTGCGGGGCTGACACCTCAGGCCATTGGTAACGATCTGCTTGAGGCGCTTTACATCAATGCGCGACGCCCGGGGATGCGTTTGTTAAGCGCAGAAGAACCGGTTTCAGTACAGTCGCTGGACAGTCCATTGCTGTTGCTGGAACGCGAACTGCTGCGTCAGTACCCCCGCAGGCCGCTGGCGCTTGATCAGCCCAGCGGGGAGCTGGAATTACGCGCCGCTCTCGCGGCTCGCTACACCACTTCGCCGAGACAATGCTGGCACGCCGAGGATGTCTACATTGGCGCGGATTTACGCGGAGTACTGGAAATCCTGGTGGCTGTTCTGCAGCTTAAACACGCCACCATTCTGGTTGAGTCGCCCTGTGACTGGGTGATATTGCGATTGCTGCAGGCGGCAGAGGTGCGGGTGATCGAACTGCCGTTGCAGGCCTGTGGAGGACTGGATCTGCAACGCCTCGAAGCGCTGCTCAACACTGTAAACGTGCGGCTGATTCTGCTTTCTTCGGGCCTGTGCATGCCGCGCGGTACCCGGGTTCCTGCGGAAAACCGCAACATCATCGCCAGTATGCTTGCCGAGCATGGTACCTGGGTGCTGGAGAACGATTGTTATGGCGAGCTTGGCGAGATCATGGGCGACGAACGTTTGCGTGATCGGCTGGATCCTGACCGGCTGTTGATCTTCTCTACGTTCGAGAAAACCATCGGCATCGAGGCACCTTACGGGTTCGTACTGTCGCGCCAATGGAAAAGCGAGATGTTGCGGCATTTTCTGCTGCGTTCGTTCCGACTATCGCCAATCCGCCAGAAGGCGATCGCGCGACTGTACGGAAATGGTCGGATTGATCAGCATCTAAACGTGCTGCGCCGACTCCTCAAGGAGCGTCGAACTCCGATGATCCACTTGCTGCGCGAACGTTTGGGCGATGCCCTGCAGGTCGTCGAGCCGCAGGGCGGTGCGACCGTCTGGGTACGGGCGCTGCGACCGGTGGACATGCACGATGTGTTTCAGCGTCTGCTCAGACAACAAGTGTTGATCGCGCCGGGCGAACTGTTCAGCGTGCAGGGATTACATCGTCGTTATCTGCGTCTGAGCCTGCTGGATCAGAGCGAAACCGGATTGGCCGGGGCGATCGCCATGCTCGGCGATGCACTGCGTTTGGCACCTTTGGAATGAACGTTGAAATCTGTCGGATAGATCCCGTCGCGCTGTGGTCGAACTGCCAGTAAACTGCGCTGTATTTCCTGAACCACTCTATTTCAGAGGTTTTGCATGACTATCAGTCCTTTTGCGGGCAAACCGGCACCGGCAGAATTGTTGGTCGATATCCCGCGACTGGTAACGGCTTATTACACCGGCCAACCGGATGCTTCGATTTCCACCCAGCGCGTGGCGTTTGGTACTTCCGGGCACCGCGGCAGCTCGTTCGATCTGAGTTTCAATGAATGGCACGTTCTGGCAATCAGCCAGGCGATCTGCCTGTACCGCGAAGCCCAGGGCATCGACGGCCCGTTGTTCGTCGGTATCGACACCCACGCGCTGTCGACCCCGGCCGGGGCCAGTGCACTGGAAGTGCTGGCGGCCAACGGCGTGACCGTGATGATCGCCGAAGGTGACGAATACACGCCGACACCTGCAGTTTCGCATGCAATTCTCTGCTACAACCGTGGCCGTACCTCGGGCCTGGCCGATGGCATCGTGATTACGCCGTCGCACAACCCGCCACAAAGCGGGGGCTACAAATACAACCCTACCAACGGTGGCCCGGCCGATACTCACATCACCAAGTGGATCGAAGCCAAGGCCAACGAACTGCTGGCCAACAAACTGGCAGGCGTCAAACGCATCAGCTACGAGCAGGCGCTCAAGGCCAGCACCACCCACCGTCATGACTATCTGAACACTTACGTCGCAGACTTGATCAACGTGATCGACTTCGATGCCATCCGTGACGCCAAGCTGCGTCTGGGCGTAGATCCGTTGGGCGGAGCAGGGGTGCGCTACTGGTCGGCGATTGCCGAGCATTACCGTCTTGATCTGGATGTGGTGAACAAACAGGTCGATCCGACTTTCCGCTTCATGACGGTCGACTGGGATGGACAGATCCGTATGGACCCGTCGTCCAGCCATGCCATGCAAGGTTTGATCGGTCTCAAGGAACGTTACGACGTGGCCTTCGCCTGCGACCCGGATCACGATCGCCATGGCATCGTCACCCCGTCGGGTGGTCTGCTGGCACCGAACAACTATCTGGCGGTGTCCATCGATTACCTGTTCCAGAATCGTCCGCAATGGCGCGCCGACGCCGCCGTGGGTAAAACCGTGGTCAGCAGTGGTCTGATCGATCGTGTGGCCAAGCGGCTGGGGCGTCGTCTGTACGAAGTGCCGGTCGGCTTCAAATGGTTCGCCGATGGCCTGTTCGATGGCTCGCTGGGTTTTGGTGGCGAAGAAAGCGCTGGCGCTTCGTTCTTGCGCAAGGATGGCGGCGTCTGGAGCACCGACAAGGACGGTCTGATTCCGGCGTTGTTGGCGGCTGAAATGACTGCCCGTACCGGCCGCGATCCAAGCCAGGCCTATCGCGCCCTGACCGATGAGCTGGGTGAACCGTTCTCGGTGCGCGTCGATGCCAAGGCCAACCCTGAGCAGAAAGCGCTGTTGAGCAAGCTGTCGCCGGAGCAAGTGACGTCGACCGAGCTGGCAGGCGAGAAGATTCAGAGCATTCTCAGCCATGCGCCGGGCAACGATCAGGCCATCGGCGGTTTGAAGGTGATGACCGAGAACGGCTGGTTCGCCGCACGTCCTTCGGGCACCGAAGACATCTACAAGATCTACGCCGAAAGCTTCATTGGCGATGACCACCTCAAGCAGTTGGTTGCTGAAGCGCAAACGCTGGTGGATGGCGCAATCAGCACCAAGTGATCTTCAGAGAGGTGAGTTCTTCCTGTGGTGAGGGGATTTATCCCCGATGGACTGCGTAGCAGTCCGCTCCATTGAAAAGAAGGCCGCTTGGCGGCCTATCGGGGATGAATCCCCTCGCCACAAAAGCTGCAAAAAAGGGGCGACCATGACGGTCGCCCCTTTTTTTACCTGCATATCAGGCGATCAAGCCAGATCCACCAGAACGATTTCGCTGTCTTCGAGTGCCGTCACCGTCAGCACCGACTCATGCTCGACGGCAACGCCATCTCGAGCTTGTGCGCGCAAGCCATTGACTTCAATCAGACCGGTGGCGGGTACCAGATAGGCTCGGCGTCCCGCATCCAGTTGATACTCAGCGGTTTCTCCCGCCTTGAGATTAGCTGCGACCAAACGCGCATCGCCGCGAATGCGCAGGCTCTGGTCGTCGCCGTCCTTGCCGCTGGCGAGGGTCACGAAGCCTTCGCGCTGGCCTTTGGGGAACGGTTTGGCACCCCACGATGGCGGCGCGCCAGTTTCCGTCGGCAGAATCCAGATCTGAAAGATTCGGGTCTCCTTGTCTTCCAGGTTGTACTCGCTGTGTGCGATGCCGGTACCGGCGCTCATGACCTGCACGTCGCCTGCTTCAGTGCGCCCCTTGTTGCCAAGGTTGTCCTGATGGGTGATCGCACCTTCACGCACATAGGTGATGATTTCCATGTCGCGGTGCGGGTGCAGCGGGAATCCGGTGCCGGCGGCGATCACGTCATCGTTCCACACCCGCAGATTGCCCCAGTTCATGCGTTGCGGGTCGTAGTATTCGGCGAACGAAAAGTGGTGATGGGCATCCAGCCAGCCGTGATGAGCGCCGCCCAGCGTGTTGAAAGGTCTGAGTTCAAGCATGATCGTCTCCTCAAAAGGTTCGTCATGGGGCGTAACGCCAGAGCCACGAAGCGAGACCGTCGGTTAATGACGGGCATCATCCATCAGGCAACCATCGAGAAAAAGCGTAAAAAGTGCGGCATTCTCATCGAATCCGTTGATGGGAAACCGGCTCAAAATAATCTCACGCAACTTTCAGTTCATCGCCTAAACCAATGAGCTGTAAGCATTTCGCTAGAACTCATGAGCAAATAAAGCCACCATAGCCCCCAACAGCCTCACACACTGGAGCCCCTCAGCGTGGCGCAACACACTCCCGATCTTCCTCCCGAACTTCGTCCATTGGCCGAGATGCCATGGTTCAAGCGTCTCGCCGCACGTTTCTTCGGCCATGGCCTGACACGCTTGCGCGCTCAACACCGTGCGTCGTGGCTGCACGGCCAGGCGGACGGTTTTCGCAGCGGCCACACTGCGGGTGTGGAGTACGGCTTCAAAGAGGGAAAACTCGAAGGCCTGGAAGAAGGCCGGCAGGTGCTGTTGATTCGTGACAGTCGCAGCACCGAGCATCGTCCGCCGAGCGTCGATAATCATCTGTTCGACGACTGGCGTCTGCCACTCAGCGCCGAGCTGAAGAAACGCATGAAAGCCGATGTGGCGCGCCTGCTGCCCGCGCATGCCCAGCCAAGCCTCGCACAATGGAAGATGATCTTCAGCGACACCCCCTCGACCTCGGTGATCGCCGGGGCGGGGGCAGGCAAGTCGACCACGCTGGTGCTGCGTATTCTGTTACTCACGCACTATCTGGGCTTTGAGCTGGATTCGATGACCGTGGTGACCTTCACCCGTGAGTCGCGCAAGGATTTCATCAATAAGCTGATTGAGATGTTCGCGCTCTGGGGCCAGCCATTGAGCCTGCAACAGGCGCGGGAACTGGTGCGCACCTTTCACTCACGCATTCTGCCGATGGTACGCAGCCTGGCGGGGTTCGAACGCTTGCAGGCTTTTGAAAATCTCAGCAATCGGCCACAAGGCGCTGACGAGGAGGTCGACAGCAACCCGTTCGATCTGCGGATCAACGATGCCCAGCGCCAGCAGCTCAATGCGTGCTACCACCGGTTATTCAATCAAGACGAACGTTTCCGCCAGTTGATTCAACCGCTGGCCAAAGCTGCCTTGCAGCTCAAGGAGCTTGAGCGCGATCACCCGGATGTGCAGAAGCGCATGGCGGTGACCGAACTGGCGGCCAAACGCGACGAAGAACTGTGCGATGCCATCGAAGACCTGTGGTTTCGCGCAGGTGCCTGGCCGATCAAAGGCATCGAACCCAGCCGTCAGACCTTCGAGATCAACGGTTCGACCTTTCACTGCCACGGCTACATTCCCAGCCTCGATGCCTGGGTGGTGCTCGGCTTCGATCCCCGGGAAAACCCGCAAATCTGCCGCCCCAACGCCAAGCTCAGTGTGCGCGCTGAATGGGCTGTGAAGCGCACCCTGTTTCAAGCTTTCTGTCGTAAGCCGTTGATTTGGCTGAATGACTACGAAACATCAAAGCGGGTTTTGGCGACATTGGCCGGCGACGCGAGCGCCGGTCCAGGCTTCGATTACAAGGTCAAAGGTGAACTGGTCTCGGCGCCGCTGCTGGACTGTTTTGTCGCGGCGGCCGGTTTCATCGAAAACCTTGGGCTGGATGTGCCGGACGCTGTCGGCCGAATGAGTTTTGCCAAGGACGACCCGGACCGATTCTTTTTTGAGGCGCTGAGCCTGTTCTGGCGTGCCCTTGAAGATCATCTACTCGATCAGAAACCTCCGGTGATGACCTACAACCGAATGTTTGCGCTGTTCAGCGAGCACACGCCGGAGAACCTGAAGCTGCTGAGTGATGAGCTGCTGCGACCGATGTCGCACCTGATGATCGACGAATTTCAAGACGTATCGCCACAGATCGTCTCGTGGATCCGCGCCAGCCTGGCGGAAATTCGCAGTCGTGGCCCGGCCATGCATGTCGGGCGGGGTGCGCAGCGTTCTTCATTGCTGTGCGTCGGTGATGACTGGCAGTCGATCTACGGCTGGCGCGGCAGTTCGCCGAGTTACTTCATGGAATTCAACAAGGAATTCCCGTCACCGAGCACCACGCGGGTGATGCTCAGTGACAACTATCGCAGCCATCAGCACATCATCGATGCCGCCGAACACATCGTCCGCGCGGCGCCGGCAATCCCCGGCAAGAAGGCCAAGGCCAGCGGTGCCCCCAAGGCGTTGCAGCCGGTAAATGTGCTGGAGCGCGATGATCAGGCTTTAGGTCTGCGCCTGGCGGAGCATTACAATCGCGGTGATTCAATCTTGATGCTCTATCGAAAAAGTAGCGATAAGTTATTGATAGAAAAGCATATTCAGCCGGTAGTTAATGTTGATTCGAGCTTGCCGTACGAGGCTCGACGCCTAAAGCAACTGACCTACCACAGTGCTAAAGGTCTGCAAGCCGATGCGGTATTTCTGCTGGGTGACTGTCAGCACCTGACCAGTTCGCCGTACAAGAACCAGGTGTATCGGATGGCTGGCCTGGGCAAGGCTGGCGACAGTGAGCCTTATGACACGGCGCAGAAGGACGAGATTCTGCGGCTGGCCTACGTTGGTATTACCCGGGCGGTCAGCCATTGCTACTGGTACGTCGAGCCGCAGGATACCCAGGCCGTGAACATGCCAAAGGCGTCCGATCGGGTTGCCCAAGGCAAGGCGTTCTTCGTCGATCACCGGAAACAGCCGCAAACCGCGTAGCGCGCGCACAAAAAAGCCCGCCTGATTTGGCGGGCTTTTTCATGTAAAAACAAAAGCTTACGCATAACTCTTGAGAGATTCCGGAGGAATGAAAGCTTCCAGTTCATCTTCCACCGCTTCGATAATGCGCTCGACGTCTGCCGCGTTCATCACCGTGGCACACGGAATGCCGGCGATGGCGATCATTGTTTCACCGCTGGCACGATCGAACAGACGGGCAATCATGCTGCCCGGCGCATCCATCGTTGCCTCAAAACCCATGGGATGAAAGTGCCAACGCATCAGTTGGCACGCATTGGGAAACGTGACTTTACTGGAGCCTTTATTCATGTGTTGCCCGCCTTCTTCATCGAGCGCTTCCTTTTGCTCATGTTAGGTGGGAAGAGCCTTCATTGGCTCAACCGGTCAGTGACGTTAAAAGTAGCACCCGCATGTGAATTTTCCGTGAGATTTTTCAGTTCATTTTGCGATTGCTGCGCGTTTTTTGATGTAAGTCACGTCGGGATCAGTCATCGCCAAATGGCCACTACGGTTTGCTCGTTGATCGTTTTGTCGAACTTGGGCAAGCTCGGTTCTTTTGCGCCGAGCCCTTTATGCACGCCGACGATGACGGCCCAGAACAGACTCCGGCCACGGCCGCTACGGTCATGCGCTATCACCTGAGCTGGAAACACCGCGATCTGGACAGCGTCATGGCGCTGTATCACCCAGACGTCCAGTACAACGATTTTTTCCAGAACCGGGTCCTCGGCCTCGACGAGTTGCGTGAGTACGTGCGCGTGAGCATGCCGCGAGAATCCGACGAAGCGCTCGAACATTGCGACCGGATCCGCGTGGATGGCAACACCGCGTTCATTCAGTACGAAGTGACCCTGCGCGGCGGTGACGGGCTGGTGTCGTTCCGTTCCAGTGAAGCGCTCACGGTCAAGGACGGCTTGATCTGGAGGGTCAACGAATACGCTTCGCTGGTTCGCGCACAAACCAATGGCGCCGCCGCACCCAGTGAGCGCCCGGCGGTGAGTCGCCTGGGTTTGTCGCCGCGCCAGATCAGTTTCATGGCCGAGGATCTGCAGCAGTACTTCGAACGCCAGCAGCCGTACCTCGATCCGGAACTGGACCTGCAGCGGGTGGCGAAGGAGTGCGGCTACAGCCGCAATCAGATTTCCTACCTGCTCAATCAGGTGCTCGGCCAGAGCTTCTATCGCTACGTCAACCAGGCCCGCCTGCAGCACTTGCTCAAGACGCTGGATCAGGCCACGCCACCGCTGCGTATCGACGAACTGGCGTTTGCCGCGGGTTTCAACTCGCTGTCAGCGTTTTACAGTTGTTTTCGCCAGCACACCGGCCAGTCGCCGAAGGCCTACGCCAAACAAATTTCTTTGCGGGCACGCGCGCAAGACAGTGATTGAAGTCACGCACTAGGATCGACGCCATCGAAGGTTTTCAGTGGCGGAGTCTTGCATGCCGGCGTGGCGCACTATCAGTTTGTGGATGGATCAACTCGACGAGCCGCTGATTGCGCGGCCGGCGCTGGAGCAGGATCTGGACGTCGATGTGGCGATCATCGGCGCCGGTTATACCGGGCTGTGGACCGCGTACTACCTGAAAAAACTAGCCCCCGGTCTCGATATCGCCATCGTCGAGGCGCAAACCGCCGGTTTCGGCGCGTCCGGGCGCAATGGCGGCTGGCTGATGGGTAACCTGCTGGGCGAGGATCGACTGCTCGCCGGTCTTTCTCCAGAACAACGTCGCGCATCGTTTGATCTGCTGCACAGCATCCCGGATGAAGTGGAAGTTGTCCTCGAACGTGAGGGCATCCACTGCGATTACCGCAAAGGCGGGGTGCTGTACTGCGCCGCCCGCTACCCGGAGCAGGAAGTCAGCCTGCGCGAATACCTCGACAAACTTCATGCCCAAGGCCTGACCGACAACGATTACCGCTGGCTGAACCCCGAACAGCTGGCGCAACAGATTCGTGTGGCGAAACCCTACGGCGGAATTTATGCGCCACACGTGGCGACCATTCACCCCGCGAAACTGGTGCGCGGTCTGGCGCGGACCGTGCAGAACATGGGCGTGAAGATCTACGAAAACAGCCCCGTAACGCATTGGCAGTCCGGCAGTTTGCGCACGGCCAGGGCCAGTGTGCGCAGTCGCTGGATTGTGCCGGCGGTCGAAGGCTATTCGGTCACGCTGCCGCCGTTGGGTCGCTATCAGTTGCCGGTGCAAAGCCTGATTGTCGCCACCGAACCGTTGTCGGCAGCGACCTGGGATGAAATTGGCCTCAGCCGTGGCCAAGCGTTCAGCGAGTTCAGCCGTCAGGTCACCTATGGCCAGCGCAGTGCCGACAATCGCCTGATCTTTGGCGCCCGCGGCGGTTATCAGTTCGCCGGCAAACTGCGCCATAACTTCGATCTGACCCGTGATGAGGTTGAGCTGCGCCGCTATCTGTTCGGCGAGCTGTTCCCGCAGTTGAAAAACGTGCAGATCACCCACGCCTGGGGCGGCAACCTCGGCATGTCCCGGCACTTCAAGCCGCACATGCTCTGCGATCGCGCCAATGGCATTGCGCTGTCCGGCGGTTATGGCGGGGAGGGTGTGGGTGCCAGCAATCTCGGCGGTCGCACCCTGGCCGATCTGATTCTCGAGCGCGATACCGAACTGGTGCATCAGCCGTGGGTGCTGCCGGATGGCGGGATCCATGCACTGCGCGCCTGGGAGCCGGAGCCGTGCCGCTGGCTCGGTTACAACGCGATCATCAAAAGTTTCGTCCACGAAGACCAGACCCTGGCCAACCCGGCCAGCGCACCTTGGCGGCGCAAGCTTGCCAGTCAGGTCGCGGGGTTCATGGAAGGTTTCATGCACTAACCGCCGTTTTCTTCACAAGACAGGTCCCACCATGAGCATTACGCAGTTCAAGAACACCGCCAGTCTGCAACTGGATGAATCCAACCCGGTCGCCGTGCCACTCGGCGAGCCGGTCGCGATTGCCTCGACCACCAGCGTCGAGCGCGACGACGGCGTCGAAACCGGCGTCTGGGAATGTACTCCGGGGCGTTGGCGCCGGCAGATCACCGCGCAGGAGTTCTGCCATTTCATTTCCGGGCGTTGCACGTTCACCCCGGATGACGGCGGTGAAACCCTGCACATACAAGGTGGCGACGCACTGATGTTGCCGGCCAACACGCTCGGCATCTGGGATATCCAGGAGACCGTGCGCAAGACCTACGTTCTTATTTTCTGATTGTTTGATCCTTTGATTGCCTGCCAACAAAAATAGCCACTACAGGAATCACCTCATGATCCAGAAAACCCTCGCTCTGGCGCCGCTGCTGCTGGCCGCCTCCATTAGCCATGCCGCCGAAACGGTGAAGATTTACAACTGGTCGGACTACATCGCGCCGGACACCACGAAAAACTTCCAGAAAGACACCGGCATCGGCGTCACCTATGACGTCTATGACAGTAACGAAACCCTCGACGGCAAGTTGATGACCGGCAAATCCGGTTATGACGTGGTGTTCCCGTCCAACCACTTCATGGCGCGGCAGATCCAGGGCGGGGCACTGAAGAAGCTCGACAAGAGCCAGTTACCGAACTGGAAAAACCTCAACCCGGTATTGCTCAAGGCCTTGCAGGTCAACGACCCGAACAACGAGCACGGTTTCCCGTATCTGTGGGGCAGCACCGGCATCGGCTACAACGTCGCCAAGGTCAAGGCGGTACTGGGTGACAACGCGCCAGTGGATTCCTGGGATCTGATCTTCAAGCCCGAATACATGGAGAAACTGCAGAAGTGCGGCGTGGCGATCCTCGATAACGGCCCGGAACTGCTGCCGGCCGCCCTCAACTACCTGGGGCTGCCGCCCCACAGCAAGAACCCCGAGGACTACAAGAAAGCTGAAGCGCTGCTGGTGAAAGTGCGGCCGTATGTCAGCTACTTCCATTCCTCGAAATACACCAGTGACCTGGCCAACGGTGACATCTGCGTGGCGGTCGGCTTCTCCGGCGACATCCTGCAAGCGGAAAACCGCGCCAAGGAAGCGAAGAACGGCATCGACATCGGCTACGCGATTCCCAAGGAAGGCGCGGCGATCTGGTTCGACATGGTCGCCATGCCGGCCGATGCGCCGGACGAGAAGGCCGGTTACGCGTTCATGAACTACCTGCTGCGCCCGGACGTGATGGCCGGCATCAGCAATTACGTGCACTACGCCAACGGCAACCAACAGGCCGACAGCCTGATCGATCCGGCAATCAAGGGTGACACCAAGGTCTATCCGAGCCCGGAGATGATGGGCAAGCTGTTTGCGCTGGAGGCAATGCCGCTGAACATTGACCGGATCCGCACGCGGGTGTGGAACAAGATCCGCACCGGTAGCTGAGCCAACCCCAAACCCTGCAGGAACTGCCGCAGGCTGCGATCTTTGATCTTGAAATCGAACGATCGCAGCCTGCGGCAGCTCCTACAGAAAATCGCGTTAATTTAGTTGATATCAATACACTGGCATCGCACTAATAGAGTGCAGGAAAGTGAGACGTACCCATCAAAAAGCAACTTACCAATATTTAATATTTAAATAGAAAATCGTCAGACAATTGGGCGATGCCTAATCCGTTAAAACAATCTTTCGACCCCGCAGGCTTTGTTTACGGCAGTTTTGCGCAACAGTGCAATTTGATCTCAAAAAAACGCTAGACGACAGATTTCAAATTGTGTCAGGTTTCTTACGCCTTCATTGGGCGAGTGATAGGACGATCTCGCCAGGGATTGTCGCTATCTGACAAAAACTGTTCCATTGCTAAACAAGGAAGTGTGTTTATGTCGAAAGTAAAAGCTAATGCTGTTTATATCACCGCAGACACATTCGTGCCTGTCGGCGCAGCGCAATCTCTGGCTGCGACCAGCTCTGCCTGGAACCAGATCAATAGCTTCAGCCATCAATACGATCGTGGCGGCAACCTCACGGTCAATGGCAAACCGTCCTTCTCGGTGGATCAAGCCGCCACTCAATTGTTGCGCGACGGTGCCTCCTGGCACGACCTCGACAACAGCGGCAAGATCGAACTGACCTACACCTTTCTGACCGCCAAAACCGCTAACTTCAGCGGCCTGGGCGTCACCGGTTTCAGTCAGTTCAGCTCCCTGCAGAAAGCCCAGGCCGTGCTCGCCATGCAATCCTGGGCGGATGTCGCCAACGTGACGTTCACCGAATCGGCCCGAGGTGGCGACGGTCACATGACCTTCGGTAACTACAGTGGCGGTCAGGAAGGCGCGGCGGCGTTTGCGTTCCTGCCAGGCACCGAGCCAGGCTATGACGGTCAATCCTGGTACCTGACCGGCAGTGGCTACGACGTCAACAAAACCCCGGGTCTGAACAATTACGGGCGTCAAACCCTGACCCACGAAATCGGCCACACCCTGGGCCTGTCTCACCCTGGCGACTACAACGCCGGCGAAGGCAACCCGACTTACAAGGATGCTTCCTACGGGCAAGACACCCGCGGATACAGCCTCATGAGTTACTGGAGCGAAAGCAACACCGCCCAGAACTTCAGTAAGGGTGGTGTGGAAGCCTATGCTTCCGGCCCGCTGATGGATGACATCGCGGCCATCCAGAAGCTGTACGGTGCCAACATGAACACCCGTACCGGTGACACCACCTACGGCTTCAACTCCAACGCCGGTCGCGATTTCCTCAGCGCCTCGTCGTCGAGCGACAAGCTGGTGTTCTCGGTGTGGGATGCGGGCGGCAAGGACACCTTCGACTTCTCGGGTTTCACCCAGAACCAGAAGATCAATCTCAACGAAGCCTCGTTCTCCGACGTTGGCGGCATGATCGGTAACGTGTCCATCGCCAAGGGCGTGACCATCGAGAACGCTATCGGCGGTTCGGGCAACGACCTGCTGATCGGTAACAGCGTGTCCAACGAGCTGAAGGGCGGTGCCGGCAACGACATCATCTACGGCGCCGGTGGTGCGGACAAACTGTGGGGTGGTGCGGGTTCGGACACTTTCGTGTTCGCGTCCAGCTCCGACTCCAAACCGGGTGCAATCGATCAGATCCTCGATTTCGTCAGCGGTCTGGACAAAATCGACCTGAGCGCCATCACCAACGGTTCCGGCCTGCACTTTGTCAGCAGCTTCACCGGTTCGGCCGGCGATGCGATCCTGACCTCGTCGGGTGGCAACAGCCTGTTGTCGGTGGACTTCTCCGGGCACGGCGTGGCGGACTTCCAGGTCAGCACCGTGGGCCAGGCAGCGACCAGCGACATCGTGGCGTGATGTAAAACGGGAAAGCGGCGCTTGATGCGCCGCTTTCTTTACTTGCATCGTCCTGGCCGCTGGGCAAGGCTACGTGCCGGAGCGAATTTTCTGATGATCTATAAAGCTTTTACTTACAAGGCAATGGCGTGGCTTTCGGCGGCGCTGATCATGATTTCTGGAGAAACAACCATGGCAAGCAGCCTCAGACTTGAAGATCCATCGGTGTTTGCCGGGCAATGGCAGGCTGTATTGACTGCGCCCGACGACGCACCACAGGCGCAGGCATTGCAGGACAAGCCGTCGAACACTTGCCTGATCGATCTTGAACCGAACCAGACGCTGGGCAAGGGCGCCGAATGCCTGGGGGCATGGCTTGAGCAAGCGCCGATTGGCTGGTTCCCTGATCCTGACGGCCTGTCGATTACCGGCAAGGAAGGTTCAAGAATCCAGTTCTTCAGCCGACAACGTGATGGGCTTTATCTGAGCACTTTGAAGTCGGGGCTGGTGATTACGCTGACGCGCCATACGCCGCAGCCATGAACAGCGGTACCGACTGAGCAGTTGACTATAAGGTTTGATGTTGCAGTTATAAGCAAGAGTTCAATGCAACGAGTGGCGTTGAAATGTTGAAAGTTGTTATTGAAGTGTAAATGCAAGTTGCAAGAACCCGTCCGGTGTGCGCACGGATAATTATTGGAAGCATCTCGCCAAAGAATGGCGGGGATTACATTCAGGAATAATCAATGAAGATGGCGAAGGCCCCAGCCACCGCTCCCTTATTCAAGGCTTTGGGTGACTATAAAAGCATTCTGATCAGCGTCGGGTGCTTTACCGCACTGATTAACGTGCTGATGCTGGTGCCCTCCATTTATATGCTGCAAGTCTATGACCGCGTGCTGTCTTCGCAGAACGAAACCACCTTGGCGATGCTGTCGTTGATGGTCGTCGGGTTCTTCGCATTCATCGGCATGCTGGAAGTGGTGCGCAGTTTCATCGTGATCCGCATCGGCAGCCAACTGGAACGCCGCTTCAACCTGCGGGTGTATCAGGCAGCATTCGAGCGCAACCTGTTCAAGGGCGAGGGCAACGCCGGGCAATCGCTGGGCGACCTGACTCACATTCGACAATTCGTCACCGGCCCGGCCCTGTTCGCGTTTTTCGACGCGCCGTGGTTCCCGGTCTATCTGTTTGTCATCTACCTGTTCAACGTCTGGCTGGGCGTGCTCGCCACGGCCGGCGCGCTGCTGCTGATTGCGCTGGCCTGTCTCAACGAATACATGACCAAAAAGCCGCTGGGGGAAGCCGCCGGTTACTCGCAGAGGTCCAGCCAACTGGCGACCAGCCACCTGCACAACGCCGAAACCATTCAGGCCATGGGCATGCTCGGCGCGTTGCGCAAGCGCTGGTTCGGTGTGCACTCGCGTTTCCTCGGCTTGCAGAATCAGGCCAGCGACACCGGTGCGGTGATCAGCTCGATCAGCAAAACCCTGCGCCTGTGCCTGCAATCGCTGGTGCTGGGCCTCGGTGCGTTGCTGGTGATCAAGGGTGACATGACTGCCGGGATGATGATCGCCGGTTCGATCCTGATGGGCCGCGTGCTGAGCCCGATCGACCAGTTGATCGCCGTGTGGAAGCAGTGGAGCGGGGCGAAGCTCGCCTACCGTCGTCTGGATTCGCTGCTGCAGGCGTTCCCGCCGAGTGACGACGCCATGGCGCTGCCGGCACCGAAAGGCCAGATTGCCTTTGAGCAAGTCAGTGCCGGCCCTCCGGGGCAGCGCGCGGCGACCCTGCACATGGTCAACTTCGCGATTGGCGCGGGCGAAGTGCTGGGCGTGCTCGGTGCTTCCGGTTCCGGCAAGTCGACTCTGGCCCGAGTGCTGGTCGGCGTGTGGCCGACTCTCGGCGGCACCGTACGCCTGGACGGTGCGGACATCCATCGCTGGAACCGCGACGAGCTCGGCCCGTACATCGGCTACCTGCCACAAGACATCGAACTGTTCAGCGGCAGCATCGCCGAGAACATCGCCCGTTTCAGCGAAGCCAACCCGGAAAAGGTCGTGGCTGCCGCACAGCAGGCTGGCGTGCACGAAATGATTCTGCGGATGCCACAAGGCTACGACACGCAACTGGGCGAGGACGGCAGTGGCCTGTCCGGCGGCCAGAAGCAGCGCGTCGCGTTGGCGCGCGCCATGTATGGCGATCCGAGCCTGGTGGTGCTCGATGAGCCGAACTCCAACCTCGATACCGTCGGTGAAGCCGCACTGGCCAGTGCCATCGCCCAGCTCAAGGCCAAGGGCACCACGGTGGTGCTGGTCACGCACCGTTCTTCGGTGCTGGCCCAGGCCGACAAGTTGCTGGTGCTCAACGACGGACGTTTGCAGGCCTTCGGCAACAGTCAGGATGTACTCAAGGCGCTGTCCGGCGCCCAGGAACAACAACGGGAAAAATCTGCGCAGGCACCGGGCGGGCTCAGCATGAGCCGGCAGTACCAGCCCACGACAAGGAATTCGGGTGTATGAGCAGCGCCAGCATGAACACTGAAAACGAAGCCTCCATGGAACACGCGTACGTCACCGAGCGCCCTGAGCGCGATGCGAAATTCTTCGCGCGCATGGGCTGGATTCTGGCCATCGTCGGCGCTGGCAGTTTCTTCACCTGGGCCGCACTGGCGCCGCTGGATCAAGGCATCCCGGTGCAGGGCACCGTAGTGGTCTCGGGCAAGCGCAAGGCTGTGCAATCAATGAGCGCCGGCGTGGTCAGCCGGATTCTGGTGCGCGAAGGCGAGATCGTGAAGCAGGGCCAGCCGCTGTTTCGCCTCGACCAGACCCAGGTCGCGGCCGACGTGCAGTCGCTGCAAGCCCAGTACCGCATGGCCTGGGCCAGCCTTGCACGCTGGCAGGCCGAGCGCGATAACCTCAAGCAGGTGACCTTTCCGGCGGAGTTGAGCAACGACCCGGATCCGCGTCTGGCGCTGGTTCTTGAAGGCCAGCGTCAACTGTTCAGCAGCCGTCGCGAAGCGTTCTACCGCGAGCAGGCCGGGCTGCGTGCCAGCATCGAAGGCGCCACCGCGCAACTGGCGGGCATGCGTCGCGCCCGCACCGACCTCAACGCCCAGGCCGATTCGCTGCAGCAGCAACTGAGCAACCTGCAACCGCTGGCGGACAATGGCTACATCCCGCGCAACCGCTTGATGGAGTACCAGCGTCAGCTGTCGCAAGTGCAGCAGCAACTGGCGGAAAACACCGGTGAAAGCGGCCGGGTGGAGCAGGGCATTCTCGAATCGCGCTTGAAACTGCAACAGCATGGCGAGGAATACCAGAAGGAAGTGCGCACCCAACTGGCCGACGCGCAGCTCAAAAGTGTGACCCTGTCGGAGCAACTGACCTCGGCCGGTTTCGACCTGCAACACAGCGAGATCCTCGCCACCGCCGACGGCGTGGCGGTCAACCTTGGCGTGCACACCGAAGGCGCCGTGGTGCGTCAGGGCGAAACCCTGCTGGAAATCGTCCCGCAAGGCACCACCCTGGAAGTCGAAGGGCACTTGCCGATCAACCTGATCGACAAGGTCGGCACGCATCTGCCGGTCGATATCCTGTTCACCGCGTTCAACCAGAGCAAGACCCCGCGTGTACCGGGTGAGGTCAGCCTGATTTCCGCCGACCAGATGGTCGACGAGAAAACCGGCGTGCCGTACTACGTGTTGCGCAGCAGCGTCAGTGATCAGGCGATGGAAAAACTCCATGGCCTGGTGATCAAGCCCGGTATGCCGGCGGAAATGTTCGTGCGCACGGGCGAACGGTCACTGCTCAACTACCTGTTCAAACCATTGCTCGATCGCGCTGGCTCTGCGTTGACTGAAGAATAAGGATGTTCGGCTGTATGAATAAGCTTTCGATGTTGGGAGCAGCGTTCGCGCTGCTCGCAGGAAACAGCGCGCTGGCGGCCATGGGGCCATTCGAAGTCTACGAACAGGCATTGCGCAACGATCCGGTGTTCCTCGGCGCGATCAAGGAGCGCGACGCGGGCCTGGAAAACCGCACCATCGGCCGCGCCGGGCTGTTGCCGAGACTGGGTTACAACTACAACCGGGGTCACAATACCTCCAAGGCCACGCAACTGACCGCTCGCGGCAACCTGACCGAAGACCGCAACTACAACAGCTATGGCTCGACGCTGACCTTGCAGCAACCGTTGCTCGACTACGAAGCCTACGCGGCGTATCGCAAAGGCGTGGCGCAGTCGCTGTTCGCCGACGAGGCGTTTCGCGGCAAGAGTCAGGAGCTGCTGGTGCGGGTGCTGGACAACTACACCAAAGCCTTGTTCGCTCAGGATCAGATCGACATCGCCCAGGCCAAGAAGAAGGCTTACGAGCAGCAGTTCCAGCAGAACGAACACATGTTCAAGCAGGGCGAGGGCACGCGCACCGACATTCTGGAAGCCGAGTCGCGCTATGAACTGGCGACCGCCGAAGAGATCGAGGCACGCAACGAGCAGGACGCGGCGCTGCGTGAACTGGGGGCGCTGGTCGGCGTGCAGACGGTGGACATCAGCGAGCTGGCGCCACTGGATCAGAATTTTCAGACCTTCGCGCTGATGCCAGCCAACTACGACACCTGGCATGAGCTGGCGATCAGCAACAACCCCAATCTGGCGTCGCAACGCCAGGCGGTGGAAGTGGCCAAGTACGAAGTCGAGCGCAACCGCGCCGGGCACCTGCCGAAAGTCAGTGCCTACGCGTCGATCCGCAAGACTGAATCGGACAGCGGCAACACCTATAACCAGCGTTACGACACCAACACCATCGGCTTTGAAGTCAACGTGCCACTGTATGCCGGTGGCGGGGTGTCGGCCTCGACCCGTCAGGCCAGCCGCACCATGGAGCAGGCGGAATACGAGCTCGATGGCAAGACCCGCGAAACCTTGATCGAACTGCGTCGTCAGTTCAGCGCCTGTTTGTCGGGCGTCAACAAACTGCGCGCCTACCAGAAGGCCCTGGCCTCGGCTGAAGCGCTGGTGGTGTCGACCAAGCAAAGCATTCTCGGCGGTGAACGGACCAACCTCGATGCGCTGAACGCCGAACAGCAACTGTTTACCACCCGCCGCGATCTGGCCCAAGCGCGCTACGACTACTTGATGGCCTGGACCAAGCTGCATTACTACGCAGGGACGTTGAACGAACAGGATCTGGCGCGGGTGGATGAGGCGTTCGGACAAGGCCCGAAAACCCGGTAACACGGAAAATCCTGTAGGAGCTTGAAGCAGAGCAAAAGATCGCAGCCTGCGGCAGCTCCTACATAGAACACAGCAATCCCTGTAGGAGCTGCCGAAGGCTGCGATCTTTTGATCTGGCTGTCAGTGCCTGCAAAACAATAAGAAAAGTGAGTGGTGAACATGGACGTACGCATCAAGCCGGCAGCGGTCGGCACCCTGTTGCTCGCAGTTTCCATCGCGCAAGCCCATGCGCAGTACCTTGAATCCGGCAAGCCCGGCGATCCGGCCAGTTGGCGCAGCGCCGAATTCCAGCGCGACTGGGGCCTGGCGCGGATGCAGGCCGATCAGGCCTATGCGGCCGGCATCACCGGCAAAGGCGTGAAGATCGGCGCCCTCGACTCCGGCTTCGATGCCGCCCACCCCGAGTTCGCCAGCGACCGCTACCACCCGGTGCTGGCCTCCGGCAGTTACGTCGACGGTTCGCTGTTCAACGTCAACGGCATCCTCAACCCCAACAACGATTCCCACGGCACCCACGTGGTCGGCACCATGGGCGCGAGCCGTGATGGCACCGGCATGCACGGCGTGGCGTACAACGCGCAAATCTACGTCGGCAATACCAACAACAACGACAGTTTTCTCTTCGGCCCCAAACCCGATCCGCGCTATTTCAAAGCGGCGTATGACGCGCTGGCCGCTGCCGGCGTACGGGCGATCAACAACAGTTGGGGCAGCCAGCCGCCGGATGTCAGCTATCGCACCCTGGCCGATCTGCACGCCGCGTACGCTCAGCACTGGAATCAGGGCACCTGGCTCGACGCGGCGGCGGACGTCTCGCGCCGTGGCGTGATCAACGTGTTCAGCGCCGGCAACAGCGGCTACCCGAACGCCAGCGTGCGCTCGGCGTTGCCGTACTTTCAGCCGGATCTCGAAGGCCACTGGCTGGCAGTCTCCGGGCTGGACCAAAGCAATCAGCAGAAGTACAACCAGTGCGGCATCGCCAAATACTGGTGCATCACCACGCCGGGGGCGAAGATCGACAGCACCATTCCGGGTGGCGGTTACGCGATCAAGTCCGGCACCTCGATGGCCGCGCCGCACGCCACCGGGGCACTGGCGTTGGTGATGGAACGCTACCCGTACATGAACAACCAGCAAGCGCTCGAAGTGCTGCTGACCACCGCCACGCAACTCGACGGCTCGGTCACCGATGCGCCAACCGAACGGGTCGGCTGGGGCGTGGCCAACCTCAATCGGGCGATGCGCGGGCCGGGGCAATTGCTCGGCGCGTTCGATGCCAATCTGGCCGCCGGGCAGAGCGATGTCTGGAGCAATGACATCTCCGACAAGGCATTGATTCAGCGCCAGCGCGAAGACCTCGCCGAGCACCGCGCCTGGCAGCAGACCCTGCAGGACAAGGGCTGGCAGAACGGTGTCCCGGCCGGCGCGAGTCAGCAGGATCAGACCGACTACGCCGTCGGTATGGCGCGCGATGCCGCAGCGGCGACGCGGGTCTATCAGGGCAGCCTGATCAAGTCCGGGGCAGGGCATTTGCTGCTGACCGGCGACAACACTTTCCGCGGCCCGACCACGGTCAATGGCGGCTTGCTCAGCGTCAACGGCTCGCTGGCCTCGGCGGTGACCGTCAACGACAGCGGCACTCTCGGCGGTGCCGGGCGGATCGCCTCGTTGCTCGCCAACAGCGGTGGCCGCGTGGCACCGGGCAACTCCATTGGCACGTTGAACGTGGCTGGTGACGTGACCTTTGCCCCCGGTTCGACCTACGCGGTCGAGCTGTCGCCGACCAGCAGCGACCGCATCGTTGCCGGCGGCAGCGCGAGCATCAGCGGTGCCACGGTCAGCCTGTCGCTGGAAAACAGTCCGACCCTGCTCAGCACCACGCAAGCGCGCAGCCTGCTTGGGCATTCGTACGACATTCTGCAAGCGGCCGGCGGCATTCAGGGCCAGTTCGGCGCGGTGCTGCCGGATTACCTGTTCATCGGCGGCAGTCTCGACTACACGGGCAACGCCATTCAGCTCGACATCCAGCGCAACGCCACCTCGTTCGCCAGTGTCGGGCAAACCCCGAACCAGCGTGCGGTGGCGGCCGCCGTCGAAGGCCTCGGCGCCGGCAATTCGGTGTACGAAAGCCTGCTGCTGTCGGCGTCTGCTGCATCGGCGCAGCAAGCCTTCCAGCAATTGAGCGGCGAGATCTACCCGGCGCTCGGCTCAATGCTGATCAATGACAGCCGCCAGTTGCGCGACGCGGTCGGTGAACGCCTGCACGATGCCAACGCCACGCAAAGCAATGGCTGGATCAAGGCCCTCGGCGCCTGGGGTTCGACCAACTCCGGTAACGACACTTCGCGCTACAGCACCTCGATCGGCGGCTTGCTCGCCGGTGTCGACGGCGCGCTGGATGAGCAGACCCGCATCGGCCTGGTCACCGGTTACAGCGACAGCTCGCTGAACATGGGCTCGGACACGCATTCGTCGGCCAAAGTCGACAGCTATCACCTCGGCGCTTACGCCGGTCATGACATCGGCGCCTGGCGCCTGAGCACCGGCGCGGCCTACAGCTGGCATCGCGCCGATGTGAGGCGCGATCTGCAATACGGCGACGTCAGCGCCAAACAGAAAGCCAAGGTCGATGCGGCCACCACCCAGGTCTTTGGCGAAGCGGCTTACCGGCTGAACCTGCAGCCACTGGCGCTGGAGCCGTTCGCCAACCTCGCTTACGTGCATCTGGATACCGAAGGCTTCACCGAAAAGGGCGACGCGGCGGCGCTGAAGAGCTCCGGCGAGCAGCGTGATGCTGTGCTCAGCACCCTCGGTGTGCGCGCGGTCAAGCGCTTCAATTTGTCGACTCAACAGGCACTGGACCTGAGCGGGCATCTCGGCTGGCAGCACAGCCTGAGCGACATCGACGCCGAACAGCATCTGCGCTTTGCCAGCGGCAGCACGCCGTACTCGGTCGAGAGTTCGGCATTGGTCCGTGACGCGGCGCTGGTCGGCGTGCAAGCCAGCCTGGCGTTGAGCAAGGACGTGCGGGTCAACCTCGATTACAACGGACAACTGGCCAACCGCGAGAAGAGCCACGGCGTGGGGCTGAGCCTGAACTGGCAGTTCTGACGAAGGGCGTACGCGTATCCCTGTAGGAGCTGCCGAAGGCTGCGATCTTTTGACTTTTATTTTTTAACAACAAGATCAAAAGATCGCAGCCTGCGGCAGCTCCTACAGGGGGATGTGAGCACACACCTGTGGTGAGGGGATTCATCCCCGATAGTCGTCCGGGCGTGCGACTGCTGCGCAGTCGATCGGGGATAAATCCCTCGCCACAAGCGTTATTTCCCATGCCCGGGTGTGGGCCTGGTACACGGATTTTTCGCAACAACACTAAGGAAGGTCGCTGGATGAATAACAACAATACCCCCGCGCAAACGGGCGGTCGCTTCGCCATGAAAACCCTCAATTGCGCCGTACTCTGTGCGCTGACCAGCTGGGGCAGCGCGCACGCGGCGCCTTATGTGGAAAGCGGTCGCAGCGGCGATCCCGCCAGTTGGCGCAGCGCCGAATTCAAGGCTGACTGGGGCCTGGGCGCCATCGGCGCGGATTACGCCTACGCCGCCGGTTACACCGGCAAAGGTGTGAAACTGGGGATCTTTGACCAGCCGGTGTACGCCGCGCACCCGGAGTTTTCCGGTGCCAACAAAGTCATCACCCTGGTCACCAGCGGAGTCCGCGAATACACCGACCCTTACATCCCGGTCAAAGCCGGCGATGCGTTCCGTTATGACGGTTCGCCTTCGGTCGGTTCCGACGGCAAGCTCGGTGCCCACGGCACCCACGTCGGTGGCATCGCTGCCGGTAGCCGTGACGGTGGGCCGATGCACGGGGTGGCGTTCGGTGCGCAGATCATCAGCGCCGACAACGGTGACCCGGGGCCGGAAGATGGCATCGTCCGTGGCAACGATGGCGCGGTGTACAAGGCTGGCTGGGATGCGCTGATCGCCAGTGGCGCGCGGATCATCAACAACAGCTGGGGTATCGGCATCACTGACCGTTTCGACCTCGGCGGCCGCGACCCGGCGTATCCGCACTTCACCGTCAACGACGCGCAATTGCAGTTCAACGAAATCCGCACATTGCTCGGCACCAAGCCGGGTGGTGCCTACGACGGCGCCATCGCCGCCGCCCGCAGCGGTATCGTGACGATCTTCGCCGCCGGTAACGATTACAACCTGAACAACCCGGACGCCATCGCCGGCCTCGGTTACTTTGTGCCGGACATCGCGCCGAACTGGATCACCGTCGCCGCGTTGCAGAGGAACCCGGACCAGGCCAGCGCCAATCCGTACATCATGAGTACGTTCTCCTCGCGTTGCGGCTACACCGCGAGCTTCTGCGTCTCGGCGCCGGGCACGCAGATCTATAGCTCGATCATCAGCGGCACCAACGCCGACAACCTGACCACCGGCTACAAGAACTACAACGGCACCTCAATGGCCGCGCCACACGTGGCCGGCTCGATGGCGGTACTGATGGAGCGCTTCCCGTACATGACTGGCGATCAGGTCGCCACGGTACTGCGTACCACCGCCACCGACCTCGGTGCTCCGGGCATCGACGCTTTGTACGGCTGGGGCATGATCAACCTGCGCAAGGGCATTGATGGCCCGGCGATGTTCGTCACCGAGCAGGACATTCCGGAAGAATTCCGCATCCAGGGTGCCTACGGTTCCGGGCAGTTTGTCGCGGACTTGCCGGGCATCGGCGCGATCATCGACCAGGGCAAACCGACCGAGCGCCTGTGCACCGACATCACTTGCGGCCTCGACACCTGGCGCAACGACATTTCCGGTCACGGCGGCCTGACCAAGCAGGGCATCGGCACGCTGGTGCTGACCGGCAACAACACTTACAGCGGCCCGACCCTGGTCAATCAGGGGCGTCTAGCGATCAATGGCTCGCTGGCTTCGGCGGTTACGGTCAACGACAGCGGTATCCTCGGCGGTAACGGCCGCATCGGCGCGCTGATTGCGAAAAGCGGCGGTACCGTCGCGCCAGGCAACTCGATCGGCACGCTGAACGTCGCCGGTGACGTGACCTTCGAGCGCGGTTCGACCTATGCGGTGGAAGTCTCGCCGACCAGCAGCGACAAGATCGTTGCTGGTGGCAAAGCCGTGATCGATGGCGCCACGGTCAGTCTGTCGCTGGAAAACAGCCCGACCTTGCTGACGACGACTGAAGTGAAGAGCCTGCTCGGTTCGCAGTTCAACATCCTGCAAGCGGCCGGTGGCATCCAAGGCCAGTTCGGGCAAGTGCTGCCGAACTACGCGTTCCTCGGCGGTACCCTGGCGTACTCGGCAAACGGCGTGCAACTGGACGTCGGGCGCAACGGCGCGTCGTTCGCCAGTGTCGGCCTGACGCCGAATCAGCGTGCGGTCGGCGCGGCTGCCGAGGGTCTGGGCGCGGGCAATGCGCTGTTCGAAACCCTGCTGCTGTCGCCGAATGCGGCCTCGGCGCAACAAGCCTTCCAGCAATTGTCCGGCGAGATTCATCCGGCCATCGGCACGATGCTGATCAACGACAGCCGCTACCTGCGTGAAGCAGTGGGCGAGCGTCTGCGTGAGCGCGATCTGTTCAATGCCAACGCACCGACCGACGACCGCAGCAACGCCTGGGTCAAGGTGCTGGGTTCGTGGGGCAAGAGCGATGGCGGCCACGAAAACGCCGACTCCAACAGCTCCATCGGCGGGCTGCTGGCCGGTGTCGACGGTTTGATTGCTGAAGATACCCGTCTGGGTTTCGTTACCGGTTATAGCGACAGCTCGTTGAACATGGGCGGCGGCACGCATTCGTCGGCCTCGGTCGACAGCTATCACCTCGGTGCGTACCTGGGGCATCAGATCGATGCGCTGCGTCTGACCGCCGGAGCGGCTTACAGCTGGCACCGCGTGGACGTGAAGCGTGATCTGCAGTTCGCGGGCGTCAGCGGCAAAGAGAAAACCAAGCACGATGCGGCGACCACTCAGGTGTTCACCGAAGCGGCTTACGATCTGCGCCTGCAACCGATGAATCTGGAGCCGTTCGCCAACCTGTCGTACGTGCACTTGAACACCGACAGCTTCACCGAAAAGGGTGATGCGGCGGCGCTCAAGAGCTCTGAAGACAACCGCGATGTAGTGCTGTCGACCCTTGGCGTACGTGCCAAGCGCAGCTTCGCGCTGTCGGACAAACATCAGCTGGAACTGGGCGCGACCCTCGGCTGGCAGCACAACCTGAGCAGTGTCGATGCTGACAGCCACCTGGCCTTCGCCAATGGCAACAGCGCGTTCACCGTACGGAGTGTGTCGATGGATCGTGATGCGGCGGTGGTCGGCGTACGCGCCGGGCTGGCGCTCAATCGCGATGTCCGGGTCAACCTGGACTACAACGGACTGATCGGTAACAACGAGAAAGACCACGGTGTGGGTCTGACCCTCGACTGGCAGTTCTAAAGGCGTGCCGGCAGTCCCTTGGGGGCTGCCGGTTTTGAAGGAAGAGAGAGCACAACATGGGATTGTTCGATTATAAAAATGCCGACGGCAAAGCGTTGTACAGCGACGCCATCGCACTGACGCTGTATGCCTACACGCCAACCGGCCAGCCGTTGCCGGCCACCGCCTGGAAACCGCTCAGCGCGACGGCGCTGGGTTATCAGGGCAAGGTCGGCGCGCAAGGCACGTTCTTCGGCGAGAAGGAAGGCTTCACCAGCGCCGAGGCCGAAGTGCTCGGCAAGTACGACGCCGGCGGCAAGCTGATCGGCCTCGGCGTGGCCTTTCGCGGCACTGGCGGGCTGGGTTACAGCGACACCTTCGGCGACATGAAGAACAACCTGCTGGCCGCCATCGGCCCATCGGATTACGCGAGCAACTACGCGAAAAACGCCTTCGACAACCTGCTCAAGGCTGTCGCCGCGTTCGCCATGGCTAACGGCATCGCTGCCAAGGACGTGCTGTTCAGCGGCCACAGCCTCGGTGGCCTCGGGGTCAACAGCGTGGCCGAGTTGAGCGGCGGCAATTGGGGCGGGTTTTTCAAGGACGCCAACTACATCGCATTCGCCTCGCCGACCCAGAGCAGCACCGGCAACAACGTGCTGAACATCGGTTACGAAAACGATCCGGTGTTCCGTGCACTGGACGGCACCACGTTCAGCAGCGGTTCGCTGGGCAAGCACGACGGGCCGCACGAGTCGACCACCGACAACATCGTCAATTTCACCGACAACTATGCGTCCACCGCGCAAAACCTGGTGCCGTTCAGCATCGTCAATCCGCTGAACTGGTCGGCCCACAGCTCGCTCGGGTATGCCGATGGCTTGAACCGGGTGATCGATTCGAAGTTCTACAACCTCACGCACAAGGACTCGACCCTCATCGTCTCCAACCTTGAGGAATCGTCCCGGGGCAAGACCTGGGTCGAGGATCTGGGGCGCAGCGGCGAGCCGCACACCGGCAGCACCTTCATCATCGGTACGCAGAGCAACGACTGGCTCAAGGGCGGGGTGGGTAACGACTTCCTTGAAGGGCTGGGCGGTGACGACCGGTTTCGTGATGACGGCGGTTTCAACATTCTTCTCGGAGGTCAGGGCCACAACACCTTCGAGCTGCAGAAACCGCTGCAGAACTTCAGCTTCGCCAACGACGGTGACGGCACGCTGTATGTGCGCGATGCCTACGGCGGCATCAGCATGACCCGCGACATCGGCGCGCTGGTGAGCAAGGAGTCGGGGTCGTGGTGGGGCAGCAAGGAAATCACCTGGGGCGTCACGGCCAAGGGTTTGACCAATGGCAGCGAACTGACCCAGTACACCCATTCGCTCAACGGCGATGCGTACGGCAATGCGCTGCACGCCAGCGCCGACGGTGACTGGCTGTTCGGCCTGGGCGGCGATGACAAGCTGATCAGCGACAAGGGCCACGTGACCTTCGTCGGCGGCGCCGGCAACGACGTGATGACGGCGGTGGGGGGTAACAACACCTTCCTGTTCAGCGGCGCGTTCGGTTTCGACGCGATCAATGGCTACCAGGGCAGCGACAAACTGGTGTTCATGGGCGTCGAAGGCGCGGGGCAGGGTTATGACTACAAGCAGCATGCTGCCCAGTCCGGCGCTGATACCGTGCTGAAGATTGGCGAGTATGCCGTGACCCTGGTCGGGGTGGGAGTGGCTAACCTGTCGGACTCGGCGTTCGTGTTCGCGTAAGCCGTCATCTGTAGGAGCTGCCGAGTGACACGAGGCTGCGATCTTTTGATCTTGCTTTGAAAAATCAAAAGATCGCAGCCTTCGGCAGCTCCTACAGGGGCTGGTGCAAGTAGTACTGAAATGCTCCGGGGCGTGCCCGCGAGGGGCGCCCTGGCTGTGAGCTATCTCTGACAATTCCAACAAAAGAGAGGCAATAGCAATGGGTGTGTATGACTACAAGAACTTCGGCACAGCCGATTCCAAGGCGCTGTTCAGCGATGCCATGGCGATCACGCTGTATTCCTATCACAACCTCGATAACGGCTTTGCCGCCGGTTATCAGCACAACGGCTTCGGTCTCGGCCTGCCGGCCACGTTGGTCACCGCACTGCTCGGCGGTACTGATTCGCAAGGGGTGATTCCCGGTATTCCGTGGAACCCCGACTCGGAAAAACTCGCCCTCGACGCCGTGAAAAAGGCTGGCTGGACACCAATCACCGCCTCGCAGCTGGGCTACGACGGCAAGACCGACGCGCGCGGAACCTTCTTCGGCGAGAAGGCCGGTTACACCACCGCCCAGGTGGAAATCCTCGGCAAGTACGACGCCCAGGGCCATCTCACCGAAATCGGTATCGCCTTTCGCGGCACCAGCGGGCCGCGGGAAAACCTGATCCTCGACTCGATCGGCGACGTGATCAACGACCTGCTGGCAGCTTTCGGTCCGAAGGACTACGCCAAGAATTACGTCGGCGAAGCGTTCGGTAATCTGCTCAATGACGTGGTGGCGTTCGCCAAGGCCAATGGCCTCAGCGGCAAAGACGTGCTGGTCAGCGGCCACAGCCTCGGCGGGCTGGCGGTCAACAGCATGGCTGACCTGAGTGGCGGCAAGTGGGGCGGGTTCTTCGCCGATTCCAACTACATTGCCTACGCCTCGCCGACCCAGAGCAGCACCGACAAGGTGCTCAACGTCGGTTACGAAAACGATCCGGTGTTCCGCGCCCTCGACGGCTCGACCTTCACCGGCGCCTCGGTCGGCGTGCACGACGCGCCCAAGGAATCGGCCACCGACAACATCGTCAGCTTCAACGATCACTACGCCTCGACCGCGTGGAATCTGCTGCCGTTCTCTATCCTCAACATCCCGACCTGGATCTCGCACCTGCCGACCGCTTACGGCGACGGCATGAACCGCATTATCGAGTCGAAGTTCTACGACCTGACCAGCAAGGACTCGACGATCATCGTCGCCAACCTGTCGGACCCGGCGCGGGCCAACACCTGGGTGCAGGACCTCAACCGCAACGCCGAAACCCACAAGGGCAGCACGTTCATCATCGGCAGCGACAGCAACGACCTGATCCAGGGCGGCAGCGGCAATGACTATTTGGAAGGTCGCGCCGGCAACGACACGTTCCGTGACGCTGGCGGTTACAACGTCATCCTCGGTGGCGCCGGCAACAACACCCTCGATTTGCAGAAATCGGTGAACACCTTCGACTTCGCCAACGACGGCGCCGGCAATCTGTACGTGCGCGACGCCAACGGCGGGATCAGCATCACCCGCGACATCGGCAGCATCGTCACCAAGGAGCCGGGCTTCCTCTGGGGCCTGTTCAAGGACGACGTGACCCACAGCGTCACGGCCAGCGGTCTGAAGGTCGGCAGCAACGTCACCCAGTATGAGTCCAGTGTCAAAGGCACCAATGGCGCCGATACGCTCAAGGCGCATGCCGGCGGTGACTGGCTGTTCGGCCTGGACGGCAACGACCACTTGATTGGTGGCGCGGGCAACGACGTGTTTGTCGGTGGCGCCGGCAATGACCTGATGGAGTCCGGGGGCGGGGCAGATACGTTCCTGTTCAACGGCGCGTTTGGTCAGGATCGGGTGGTGGGTTTTACGTCGAACGACAAACTGGTATTTCTTGGCGTGCAGGGTGTGTTGCCCAATGATGACTTCCGCGCGCATGCCTCGATGGTGGGGCAGGACACGGTGCTGAAGTTTGGCGGGGATTCGGTGACGCTGGTTGGGGTGGCGCTGAATAGCCTCAGTGCCGATGGAATTGTGATCGCCTGATGGTGAAGTGGCGTCTGTAAGGACGCCATCGCGGGCAAGCCCGCTCCCACAGGGTTTTGCGGCGTACACAAGCTTTGTGAACGGCCTATAACCTGTGGGAGCGGGCTTGCCCGCGATTGAAGGATTACTCGGTATCAAAAGTGACTCGACAGCCACACCCTGACTCAAAAGCTGTGCAAACAGCAAAAGCGGCCTAAAGCCAGCACGTGCACACACGTTCTATAGCCAGCCGCCATTGAGTACAGGAGATGCACACGTGAAAAGGTTCAAGGGGTATGTCGGGATTGTCGGACTGGCGCTGTTATCGGCCAATGCCTGGGCCGATCTGCCTCAAGCCTCAATTCTGAGCCGCTACGGCATCAGCAGCGATCAATTGCCGAAACCGGCGAAGACCGAAGCAGCCGAGCCGGTCGAAGAGAAAAGCCTGTTTCAGATCCAGCCCGAACAGCCGTTCGTGACCATTCGCCTGGGTGACGGCAAACAGCAGCAGGCCACTGGCAATCTGAGCATTGACCGAATGACCCAGCAGGATCTGGAGCGCTGCCGACGTCTGCAAGCCGAGCTGGCACGGCGGGGTGAACAGTATTTCAGCTGTGATCACAGCATTGTGGGTTTGCCTGCTTCCGAATAACCCACGCTTTGACTGCCTTCTGTAGGAGCTGCCGAAGGCTGCGATCTTTTGACTTTGATTTTTAAAAACAAGATCAAAAGATCGCAGCCTGCGGCAGCTCCTACACGTACATCGGGGTCAGTCTTCCTTGCGCACCGTCGCCACTTCGTCAGAGCGGACCTTCACCTTGGTCCCGGAAATATCCTCGAACTCATAGAACCCGTCCTTGTTCTTGGTTTTCGGCATGTCCTTGGTCAAATACTGAGTACCGTTCTGCAAGGTCACCACGGTCGGTGTCGAGCAGCCGCCCAATGCCAGGAAGGCTGCTACCGCCAGGGGAAGACCCAGAGTCTTGATGTTCATACCCACCTCAAATCCCTCATTCCATATCAATTGACCGACTTCGGTCTCTAACGCGGTTGGTGCGATCGAACCGGGAAAAGTTCGATGGCACCCTGAAAAAATCCCGATTGCCGTGCCACTGATCTTTTTCCGTTTGCACGCGACGGGGCAGAGCTGGTATCTGTACGCATAACCAGTATTCGCTCGCCATGGCCCTGAATTACCGTGACTGCCAACTCGCTCGACGATCCGTTCTATTACCTCAACAACTTCCGGCAAGTGCTTGATTGGCTTGAACTTCGCTATGCCGATGTGATGAGCGAATCCGAGCACGGCTTTATCCGCGACTTCAAGGCCTTGCCACGCGCTTCGCAGGGTTTGCTGGTGCGCATGATAATGCGCAAGGGCGTGCATTTCCGCTTCGGCAAACTCAACTACCCGGAAATCGGGGACATCAGCAACGCCGCGCAGCCGTTGTTGCGTCACGGCTGGCTCGACGATCAGGCTCTGTTGAGCGTGGCCGAAGTGTTCGACGTGTTGCTCAAGGCTGAACTGCTGCAGGCGTTCGGCAGCTTTATCGAGCAACCCAAGGGCCGCAAGGACGACTGGCTGCCGGCGCTCGCCGAGCAATTCAGCGAGTCGCGCAGCCTCTGCGATTGGGCACCGACGCTCGGCGACCGCTTGCTCAGCCTGACCATCATGGACCTGTGCGACCGCCTGCGTCTGATGTTCTTCGGCAATCTGTATCAGGACTGGTCGGAATTCGTCCTCGCCGACCTCGGGATCTTTACCTACGAAAAAGTCGAGTTCTGCGCCGACTCCCGTGGTCTGCGCAGTCGAGAGGACGTTGACGCCTGTCTGTTCCTGCATCAGTGCCAACTGCGTTTCGAAGCCGGTGAACCGTTGGAGCCCATTGTCGAGCAGGTCCGCGCGTTGCAGTTCGACAACCCGTGGCTGCAGCGGCGGCGCGGCAAGGTGCTGTTCCAGATCGGCCAGTATTGCGAGCGCGTCGCCGAGTTCGCCCTGGCGTTGAGCATTTACCGCGATTGCACCTACCCCGGCGCCCGTCAGCGAATGATCCGCGTGCTGGAGCGCTGCGGCGAATACGCACTGGCGCTGGAGCTTGCCACTCTCGCCGAACAGGCGCCGGAAAGCGCCGCCGAACAGCAGAGTCTGCAGCGGATGCTGCCCCGCCTGCGACGCAAACTCGGCGGGCCACCGCTCAAGCGCGCAACGCCGCGCCCGGTCGAGCGCCTCGATCTGCAATTGCCGCGCACCGATCCGTCGCTGTCGGTGGAGTTTTACGTGCAGGCGCATCTGCACGAAGACAGCGGCCCGGTGCATTACGTCGAGAACAGCCTGATCAACTCGCTGTTCGGCCTGCTGTGCTGGCCGGCGATTTTTGCGCCGCTGCCGGGGGCGTTTTTTCATCCGTTTCAGCGCGGGCCGGTGGATCTGCTCAACGAAGACTTCCAGCAACGCCGGGCCGAACTGTTCCAGGCCTGCCTCGAGCAACTCGACGATGGCCGTTATGCGGCGACTATTCGTGAATGCTTCGTCGCCAAATGGGGCGTGCAGTCGCCGTTCGTGTTCTGGGGCGCGTTGAATGAGCAACTGCTGGAGCAGGCATTGGCGTGTTTGCCGGCGGAACACCTCAAGCACTGGTTCAATCGCCTGCTGCTCGACATCAAGGCCAATCGCGCCGGCATGCCGGATCTGATCCAGTTCTGGCCGCAGCACAAGACCTACCGGATGATCGAGGTCAAAGGTCCCGGTGACCGCCTGCAGGACAACCAGCTGCGCTGGCTGGAGTTCTGCCACCAACACCAGATGCCGGTCGCCGTGTGCTACGTGCAATGGGCGGAGCAGAGCGCTTGAGCTACAGCATTGCCGTCCGCGCGCTGTGCGAGTTCACCGCCAAGACCGGCGACCTCGACCTGCGTTTTACCCCTTCACCGACAGCGCTCGAAGGCATGCTCGGGCACCGCACCGTGGCCTCGCGGCGCAGCGACAAATACCAAAGCGAGGTGGCACTGGAAGGCGAGTTTCTGCAGTTGAAGGTCAGGGGCAGGGCGGACGGCTACGACCCGGCGCAGAACTGTCTGGAAGAAGTCAAAACCTATCGCGGCGACCTGAGCAAGCAACCGGCCAACCATCGCCAGCTGCATTGGGCGCAGGCGAAAATCTATGGCTGGCTGATGTGCCGCAAGCTGGAGCTTGAGCAGATCAATCTGGCGCTGGTGTATTTCGACATCGTCAGCGAAAAGGAAACCTGTCTGGTCGAGGCCTTCACTGCGCCGGTCTTGCAGGAATTTTTCGAACAACAATGCCGGTTGTTCCTGAACTGGGCCGAGCAGGAAATGGCTCACCGCGAGGCGCGCAATCTGGCCGCGCAGCAATTGAGCTTTCCCCACGCCGACTTTCGCCCCGGCCAGCGACATCTGGCCGAATCGGTGTTCAAAGCGGTCAGCACCGGCCGCTGCCTGATGGCCCAGGCGCCCACCGGGATCGGTAAAACCCTTGGCACGCTTTTCCCGATGCTCAAGGCGCTGGCGCCGCAGCAACTGGACAAGGTGTTCTTCCTGACCGCCAAGACCCCGGGGCGCAAACTGGCGCTGGATGCCAGTCAGGTGCTGTTCGATCAGTCTGAACGCTTGCCGCTGCGGGTGCTGGAGATGGTCGCCCGCGACAAGGCCTGCGAACACCTGGACAAAGCCTGTCACGGTGAGTCCTGCCCGTTGGCCCAGGGCTTCTATGATCGACTGCCCGCCGCTCGGCAAGCGGCCAGCCGGATCCATCTGCTGGATCAGGCGGCGATGCGGGAAGTGGCCCGTGAGCACACGGTTTGCCCGTATTACCTGAGCCAGGAAATGGCGCGCTGGGCCGACGTGGTGGTGGCGGACTACAACTATTACTTCGATTTCAGCGCGCTGCTGTTCGGCCTCGCTCAGCTTAACCAGTGGAAAGTCGCGGTGCTGGCCGATGAAGCGCACAACCTGGTCGAACGCGGGCGTTCGATGTACAGCGCCAGTCTTGATCAGGCCGCGCTGGCCAGCGTGCGCAAGAGCGCTCCCGAGGTGCTGAAAAAATCCCTGCAACGGGTCAACCGTGAATGGAACGCGCTGCATCAGCCGCAACTGGCGCCCTATCAAGCCTACGACAAGGCCCCGGAAAAACTGCTGCAAGCGGTGTCGCTGTGCAGCGCGGCCATTGGCGATTACCTCAATGATCATCCGCAGGGACTCGACAGCGCGCTGCAAACCTTCTACTTCGACATGCTGCAGTTCGGCCGGGTGGCGGAGCTGTTCGACGAGCATTACCTGTTCGACATCAGCAAGCGCGACCTTGAGCGCAAGCGGCCGCTGTCGCAGTTGTGCCTGCGCAACGTGGTGCCGGCGGCGTTCATCGGCCCGCGCCTGAAAGCGGCGCGCAGCAGCGTGCTGTTTTCCGCAACGCTGAGCCCACGGCGCTATTACGCCGATCTGCTCGGCACGCCCGCCGACACGGTATGCATAGACGTCGAATCACCCTTCAGCGCTGAACAGCTGCAAGTGCAGATCGTCAGCCGTATCTCCACGCGCTTCAATCATCGCCAGGCGTCGCTGGAACCGATCGTCGAGCTGATCGCCCGCCAGTTCAGCGAGCGCCCGGGCAATTACCTGGCGTTCTTCAGCAGCTTCGATTACCTGCAACAGGTGCTGACGCTGCTCGCCGAACGCCATCCGCAGATCAATCTGTGGCAGCAGTCCCGGGGCATGGCCGAAGGACAGCGGCAGGCATTTCTCGATCAGTTCACCGCCGACAGTCAGGGCATCGGCTTCGCCGTGTTGGGCGGTGCGTTTGGCGAGGGCATCGACTTGCCCGGAGCACGGCTGATCGGCGCGTTCATCGCCACCCTGGGGCTGGCCCAGCTCAACCCGGTCAACGAACAGTTGAAACGGCGCATGGCAGCGATTTTCGGCGCCGGTTACGACTACACCTATCTGTATCCGGGCGTGCAGAAAGTGGTGCAGGCCGCCGGGCGGGTGATCCGCACCCGTGAAGATCGTGGCGTGGTGATGCTGATCGATGACCGCTTTGCCGAACCGCGCATTCAGCAACTGTTGCCACGCTGGTGGTCGCTCGATACAGACTCGTGCGCAACGAGTACTTTGTTCACGTCGTGAATTGACGCGCGTTTGCACCTTCCCATGGCGCCGGATTGCCGCATACTTGCGCTAATGAAAAGCAGCGGTGAACCTGATGAGTGACAACCCGAGCAAAACTGCCGCGATCGAGGGGATGCGTTTCCGTCTGCTGATCGATGCGGTGGTCGATTATGCGATTTACATGATCGACCCGGACGGCATCATCACCAGCTGGAACTCCGGCGCCAAACGCTTCAAGGGCTACGAAGAGGCGGAGATTCTCGGCGAGCATTTCTCGCGCTTCTATACCGCCGATGATCGTGCGGCTGGCCTGCCGCAACGCGCGCTCGACACGGCGCTGCACGAAGGACGGTTCGAAGGCGAAGGCTGGCGGGTGCGCAAGGATGGCACCAGCTTCTGGTGCCACGTGGTCATCGATCCGATCATTGATCCCAACGGCAAAGTGCTCGGCTATGCCAAGATCACCCGTGACCTGACCGACCGCAAGATGGCCGAGGAAACCCTCAAGCAAAGCGAACAGCAGTTTCGCCTGCTGGTGCAGGGTGTCACCGATTATGCGATCTACATGCTCAGCCCCGAAGGTCGTGTGAGCAACTGGAATCAGGGAGCCCAGCGGATCAAGGGGTACCAGCCGGAAGAAATCATCGGCCAGCATTTTTCGATTTTCTACACCCCGGAAGACCGCGTGGCCGGCGAACCGCAACGGGCGCTGGAGATTGCCACCCGCGAGGGCCGTTTCGAGAACAAGAGCTGGCGCATGCGCAAGGATGGCACGCGGTTTCTGGCCCACGTGGTGGTCGATGCCATTCGCGGCGAAACCGGCACGCTGCTCGGGTTTGCCAAGATCACCCGCGATGTCACCGAAGCCCATGAGTCGCAAGTGGCGCTGGAAAAGACCCGTGAGGCGTTGTTCCAGGCGCAGAAGATGCAGGCCATCGGTCAGCTCAGCGGCGGCATCGCCCATGACTTCAACAATCTGCTGACGGTGATTCTGGGCAATCTGGAGATTCTGCAAAAACGCATCGGTGACGACCCGAAAAACAGTCGTCTGCTGGAAAACGCCACGCAGGGTGCATTGCGTGGTGTATCGCTGACCCAGCGCATGCTGGCCTTCGCCCGCCGTCAGGAACTCAAGACCGAGCCGGTCGATATCCCGCAACTGGTGCAAGGCATCACTGGGCTGTTGCGCAGCTCGATCGGCCCCGGGATTCGCATCGAGACACGCTTTCCCGAGGATCTGCAACCGGTGCTGGCCGACAGCAACCAACTGGAACTGGCGTTGCTCAATCTGGCGACCAACGCCCGCGACGCCATGGTCGACGGTGGCAGCCTGTGCATTACCGCGCAGCCGGAAGTCGTGCTTGAGCAAAGCCATTCGTCAATGGCGGCCGGGCACTATGTGTGCCTGAGCGTGATTGACACGGGTGAGGGCATGGACGAAGCTACGCTGGGTTCGGCCAGGGATCCGTTTTTCACCACCAAGGGCGTGGGCAAGGGCACCGGGCTGGGCCTGTCGATGGTGCATGGCTTTATCGAGCAACTGGGCGGCCGTTTCATTCTCAAGAGCGAAAAAGGCCATGGCACCCGCGCTGAAATGTGGATACCGGTGGCGCTGGCCGGGGAGACGGCAAAAAACCTCTACCCGGCGGTCAAACCGGTGTTGGTGCCGCGCCTCAGCGTGCTGGTGGTGGACGACGATTCGCTGGTGATGACCAGCACCACGCTGCTGCTCGAGGATCTTGGCCATCGGGTGATCAACGCCACATCCGGTGCCAGGGCGCTGGCGTTGTTCGAGCAGGGCGAAGTCATCGATCTGATGATCACCGACATGGCCATGCCGCAGATGAGCGGCGCGCAACTGGCGCATGCGGTGCGCCTGCTCAAGCCGGATCTGCCGATCATTCTGGCCACCGGTTACGCCGAACGTCTGGAAGGCTTTGCCGCGCAATTGCCGCGTCTGCCCAAGCCGTTCACCCAGCTCAATCTGGTGGAAATCATCGCGCAGTCGATGAAGTGAATCCGCCTGAACTTGTCCGTGGCGAGGGCCTTCTAAAAGGTTTCCCCGCCACGGAGTGCGCGTCCCTTGCCTCGCATACTGACTGAGCCCAGCGCTGAAGAGCACCTGACTGAACACGACGCCAAGATGTTCGGCTCACCCAAGGAACGCCTGGACTTCTATCGCAAGGAGATCCAGTACGAAACCAGCATCCTCGCCAACCGCACCGATGCCTATCTGGCGGCGCAGTCGTTTCTGGTGATTGCCTTTGCTTCGTGCATGGCCAACCTCAACCCCGAGTGGGGCAAGCTGTTCACGCTGGTGGTGCCGCCGTTTCTCGCACTGCTCGGGCTGCTCAGTTCGCTCAACGCCTGGCCGGGGATTCGTGCGGCGTACGACATCATCGATCACTGGCACTACAAGCAGAGCGAGTTGTTGCGCAGCGAGCCGATCATGGGCATGGCTTACGACGAGTCGCCGCTTTTCAGTGAAATGGAGTCGAGCCACAAGGGCTATCGCAAGTCGCTGTTGTTTTCGGTGCGCACGCCATGGATCTTCGCCACGTTCTGGATCCTGCTCGGGGCTTACGCGGTGTTCATTCAGGTGACCAACCCCGGGGGCTGAACGCCGCCCAAAGAAAAAGCCCGGACATCGCTGCCGGGCTTTTTCTTGTGTGCTTTATTCGACGGTTTCAAGTTGCCGACGCAATTCCTGCGAGTGATGCGGCGACATTGGAATCGGCGGGAAGTCTTCGTTGAGGACACACAAGTGATCGATGGCTTCCTCGAACTTCGCATCGGCTTTGCGGCGCAGTGCTCGATAGTGCTCAAACTGTTCGAAGTCCAGATTATCCGCTTCCAGCTGCTCGTAAGCCGCTCGGTTCAGGGCGTGGGCATCTTCGAACAGTTGACGATTGCGTTCCAGGGCCAAAGCCCTGCAAGCCTTGATTTGTGCAGGAGTCGAGCATTCTTTCATGACCGTGACCTTGTTATCCAAAGATTCCTATTCATGGGCTGCAAGCCGCAGGGGAACCGAACCTGCCGGACCCCGCCGAGTGCATCCAGCGAGGGGTTATGGTTGTGACTGTCGGTTTTGGCCGAGGGATCCATTTATTTTCAGAAAAAACTTCGATGTATTTCCCGAGATATCGCCGCCGGAAAAATCAGTTTTTTCGTTTTTGCCGTTGTTCGTAGCGCGCCAGCAGCGGCTGGGTGCTGATGCCATGCAGTAAAATGCTCAGCGCTACCACGGACAGGGTGATGTTGGTGCACAACGTCGCGACCGAGGGACTCAGGCCATGGTTCAAGGCGTAAAACAGATAGAACAGGCTGCCGATCCCGCGAATGCCGAACCAGCCGATCAACAGCCGCTGACCACCGTCGAGCAAACTGCCCCATGGCATCAGCGCAACGCAGGCCGGACGCACCACGCAGAACAGCACCGCGCCAATGACCAGTGCGCGCCAGTCCCAATGCGGCACCAGCACCACGCCGAGCAGGGTCACCAGAAACACTTCCATGGCCCGTTCCACCAGACTGCCGAACGAGAGCATGTCGCCCATCATGATTCCGGCCGCGACCTGGCTGCTTTCCAGTCGTTCGGTATCACCGTGCACCGCGTGCTGCGGTTCGATGTTCTGATGGCCCACCACCGGTTGCACCAGGTGTTCGGCCGGCGGCTGGCTGGCGCCGGTGGATTTGACTTCTTCCTGACGCAAGCCGAGGCCGGCGGCGAATACCGACAGAAAACCATAACCGCCAATCGCATCTGCGCCGACGTAAGCCAAGGCAATCAGCGACAGCGCCAGATAATCATTCGGGCTCAGGGTGCTGTCGTCGTTACGGATGCGCAGCGACAGGGTCAACCGACCGATGCCGCGACCCATCCAGTAACCGGTGAACAAACCGACCGGCACCGCCCAGAGCAAACCGTGCAGCACCCAATCGGTCAAGGCGCCGGGTTGCGCATCGGCCTGCAACAGCAGCAAGCCGAGAATCACGAACGGGAACGCGATGCCGTCATTGAGCCCGGCTTCTCCGGAAAGGCCAAAGCGCACGCTGTCGACATCCCGCGCATCGTTGACCTGCACCAGCGCGGCCAGTACCGGGTCGGTCGGCGCCAGCATCGCCCCGATCAGCAGCGACGGCCCCCACGACAGTTGCAGGCCCCAGTGCAGCAACACGCTGACCCCGGCGATGGTCAAGACCATCACCGGGCCGGCCAGCCCGAACGCAATCCGCCAACGCTTGTCGCGCAGCGGCAGACGCAACTTCAGCCCGCAGACAAACAGCGAAAACAGCACCGCCACTTCCGTGAGGTGCTCCATCCATACGGAAGCGTTTTCCAGTGACAGCTTCAGCAGATCCAGGCCGCTGGGGCCGATGCCGATCCCCAGCAGCAGGCACACCGCTGAAGTGGTGACCGGCATCCAGCGCAGGTACGACGAGGTCAGCGCGAGGGTCAGCAACACCGCGCCAAGCACCGCGACCCAGATGACAAAGCTCATTGGAGGCTTACAACATCGGCTTGCCGCCGGTGACGCCATAGCGCTGACCGGTGATGTAACTGGCTTCATCGGAAGCCAGCAGCACATAGATTGGCGCCACTTCCACCGGTTGTCCGGGGCGCCCGAGCGGGGTTTCGCTGCCGAAGTTCTGTACTTCTTCATCGGGCATGGTCGAGACAATCAATGGCGTCCAGATCGGCCCGGGGGCCACGCAGTTCACGCGGATCTCTTTCGGCCCAAGGATCTGCGCCAGACCGCCGGTGAAGTTGGCAATGGCGCCTTTGGTGGTGGCATAGGCCAGCAGGGTCGGTTTGGGCATGTCCGAGTTGACCGAGCTGGTGTTGATGATCGAGGCGCCGGGGCGCATGTGTTTGATCGCCGCCTGACACAGGCGGAAAATCGCCGTGATGTTGACGTCGAAGGTCATCACCCATTCTTCGTCGGGGATTTCTTCGAAGGTTTCGTGGGTCATCTGGAACGCGGCGTTGTTGACCAGAATGTCGATGCGCCCGAAGCGTTCGACGGTCTTGTCCACCAGTTCCTGACAATGGGCCTTGTGCGCGAGGTCGCCGGACAGCAACAGGCACTGGCGGCCTGCCTGTTCGACCCAGCGCGCGGTCTCTTTGGCATCGTCGTGTTCATTCAGATAGGCCACGACCACGTCAGCGCCTTCACGGGCGAAGGCGATCGCCACCGCGCGGCCAATGCCGCTGTCGGCACCGGTAATCAGCGCAATCTTGTCGGCCAGCCGCCCGGAGCCGACGTAGCTTTGCTCGCCGCAGTCGGGGTACGGCTGCATTTTGCTTTGCGCACCGGGGACGGCTTGGGCTTGTGCGGGGAAGGGTGGTTTTGGGTAGTCGGTCATCATCAATCTCCGAGGTCTCAGGGTAGGTATGGGTGGTTGACCCGGACGGTTTGCCGTGAGTTCGATCGGATTTGCGCTGCACACCAACAGCAAACACAAACCCCCTGTAGGAACTGCCGCAGGCTGCGATCTTTTGATCTTGTTTTAAAAAACCAAAGTCAAAAGATCGCAGCCTGCGGCAGCTCCTACAGGAGAGGTGGTGTTTTCAGGTATTGCGCTGGGTCAGGGCGCGCTCCATGCGGCGGATGCCTTCTTCGAGCAACGAGCGCGGGCAGCCGAAGTTCAGGCGCACGAACTGTTGGTGCTGATCGCCGAAATCCAGCCCGGCGCTCAGACCGACCCTGGCCTGTTCAAGGAAGAACTGCTGCGGATTGTCCAGGTCCAGCGCCGAGCAATCGAGCCACGCCAGATACGTCCCTTGCGGCACATTGATCGTCACCCTCGGCAAGCGGCTGCGCACCGCATCCACCAACCAGTCGCGGTTGGCCTGCAGATAGGTTTTCAGTTCGGCCAGCCACGGTGCACCTTCGCTGTAGGCGACGCGGGTGGCTTCCATGCCCAGCGGGTTGACGCTGTCGACCATCCCGCAACGGGCGTGGTTCACGCGCTCGCGCAGGGCGGCGTCCTGGATGATCATGAACGAGGTCTTGAGGCCGGCGATGTTGTAGGCCTTGCTCGCCGACATCAGGGTGATGGTGCGCTTGGCGATTTCCGGGCTGAGGGACGCGGTCGGAATGTGCACGCGGCCGTCGAAGCACAGCTCGGCGTGGATCTCGTCGGAGATGATCCAGGCGTCCTGCGCCGCACAAATATCCGCTACGGCTTGCAGCTCCTCACGGCCAAACACCTTGCCGATCGGGTTGTGCGGGTTGCTCAAGAGCAGGGCGCCGCCACCGTTCAGCGATTCGCGCAGGGTCTCCAGCGGCGTGGCGTAAGTGCCATCGGCCTGGGCGACGAATTCCAGCTCGACCTCGTTCAGCCCCCAATGCCCCGGCGCATGCCGCAGCGGCGGGTAGTTCGGCACCTGCACCACGACGTTCTGTTGCGGCTGTACCAGGGCTTTCAAAGCCATGTTGAAACCGGATTCAACGCCCGGCAGGAAGATCAGCTCCTGCGGTTTGACCTTCCAGGCGAACTTGTTCCACAAGTCGGCGACGATGGCTTCACGCAGGTCGTCCTGCGCCACGCTGTAACCCACCAGTGGGTGCAACAGACGCTGCTGCAACGCCTCGATGATCACCGGTGGCGCGGCGAAATCCATATCAGCGACCCACATCGGCAACACATCGGCCGGGTAGCGGCTCCACTTGGTGCTGCCGGTGTTGTGGCGGTCGAATAGCTGATCAAAATCGAAAGTCATGCGCGGTCTCGTGAAGGCGGGTTGTTCATGGGCGTCATGATAAACCCGGAACCCCTGTAGGAGCTGCCGAAGGCTGCGATCTTTTGATCTTGTTTTAAAAAACCAAAATCAAAAGATCGCAGCCTTCGGCAGCTCCTACAGGGGAATGGGGTTACCCGACAAACGGCCGACGGTCGGTTTTCACACAGAGTGTGTGGTCATTGTCTACAGTGAAAAAGCCGGCAGGCATTCTGCCGTAACCGTGTTTGTCCAGAAAAAGCCCGGCTCAAGTACCGGGTTCCACCTGATCAGGAGTGCACGATGGATCTCAGCCGTCGTCAATTCTTCAAGGTCGCCGGTATCGGCCTTGCAGGCTCTAGCCTGGGCGCGTTGGGCATGGCCCCGACGCTGGCCTTCGCCGAGCAGGTGCGTCACTTCAAGCTTGCCCACACCCATGAAACCCGCAACACCTGCCCGTATTGCTCGGTCGGTTGCGGGTTGATCATGTACAGCCAGGGCGATGCCGCGAAGAACGTCGCGCAAAATATCATTCACATCGAGGGCGACGCCGACCACCCGGTCAACCGCGGCACCCTGTGCCCGAAAGGCGCGGGCCTGCTGGACTTCATTCACAGCCCGGGCCGCTTGCTGTATCCGCAAACGCGCAAGCCCGGCAGCAGCGAATGGACCCGGATCAGCTGGGATGAAGCACTGGATCGCATCGCCGACCTGATGAAGGCCGACCGCGACGCCAACTTCATCGAGAAAAATTCCACCGGGCAAACGGTGAATCGCTGGCTGACCACCGGGTTCCTCGCCGCGTCGGCAGCGTCCAACGAAGCCGGTTACATCACCCAGAAGGTGATTCGCAGTCTCGGCATGCTGGGGTTCGATAACCAGGCGCGTGTCTGACACGGCCCGACGGTGGCAAGTCTTGCCCCGACGTACGGCCGTGGAGCCATGACCAACACCTGGACCGATATCGCCAACGCGAATCTGATCCTGGTGATGGGTGGCAATGCCGCAGAAGCGCATCCGTGCGGCTTCAAATGGGTGACCGAGGCCAAGGCGCATAACGCTGCCCGGCTGATCGTGGTCGACCCGCGTTTTACCCGGACCGCTTCGGTGGCCGACTATTACGCGCCGATCCGCACCGGTACCGACATTGCCTTCATGGGCGGGCTGATCAATTACCTGCTGACTCAGGACAAGATCCAGCACGAATACGTGCGCAACTACACCGACGTGTCGTTCATCGTCAAAGCCGGGTATGGCTTTGAGGACGGCATCTTCAGCGGCTATGACGCGGCCAAGCGCAGCTACACCGACAAATCCGGCTGGGGTTACGAGTTGGGCGAGGATGGCTTCGTCAAAGTCGACCCAACCCTGCAGGACCCGCGCTGCGTCTATCAATTGATGAAGCAGCATTACAGCCGCTACAACATTGAGCTGGCGAGCCAGATCTGTGGGATGCCGGTCGATGCCATGCAGAAAATCTGGGATGAGATTGCCACGTGCTCCACGCCGGGCAAAACCATGACCATTCTCTATGCACTCGGCTGGACGCAACACTCGATCGGCGCGCAGATCATCCGTAGCGCGGCGATGGTGCAACTGCTGCTGGGCAACGTCGGCATGCCGGGTGGCGGGGTCAATGCCTTGCGTGGGCACTCGAACATTCAGGGCCTGACCGACCTCGGGTTGTTGTCCAACTCGCTGCCGGGCTATCTGACCCTGGGTGGCGATGGCGAGCAGGACTACAACGCCTTTATCAAAAAACGTACGCAAATGCCGTTGCGTCCGGGGCAGCTGTCCTACTGGCAGAACTACAGCAAATTCCACGTCAGCCTGATGAAGTCGTGGTACGGCGCCAACGCGACGCTGGAGAACAACTGGAATTACGACTACCTGCCGAAACTGGATATCCCCAACTACGACGTCCTGAAGATGTTCGACCTGATGAGCCAGGGCAAGGTCAACGGCTACATGTGTCAGGGCTTCAACCCGATCGCCGCGCTGCCCGACAAGAACCGGGTGATGGGCGCGCTGGCCAAGCTCAAGTGGCTGGTGGTGATGGATCCGCTGGCCACCGAAACCTCGGAGTTCTGGCAAAACGTCGGGCCATACAACGATGTGAAAAGCGCCGAGATCCAGACCGAAGTGATTCGCCTGCCGACCACTTGCTTTGCCGAGGAGGACGGCTCGCTGGTCAACAGCAGCCGCTGGCTGCAATGGCACTGGAAAGGCGCCGACGGCCCCGGCGAAGCGCAGACCGACATTCGCATCATGAGCGAACTGTTCCTGCGCCTGCGCAAGCGTTATCAGGCCGAGGGCGGCAAGTTCCCCGATCCGCTGCTGAACCTGTCGTGGCCGTACAAGATCCCCGACGAGCCATCGCCGGAGGAGCTGGCCAAAGAGATCAACGGCAGCGCCATGGTCGACTTCACCGATGCCAGCGGCGTGGCGGTCAAGGCCGGATCGCAACTGGCCGGGTTCGGCCTGCTCAAGGACGACGGCAGCACCGCGTCCGGTTGCTGGATCTTCGCCGGCAGCTGGACCGAGGCCGGCAACCAGATGGCCCGGCGTGACAATGCCGACCCGTATGGCATGCATCAGCATCAGGGCTGGGCCTGGGCGTGGCCGGCCAACCGGCGGATTCTCTACAACCGCGCTTCGGCGGACGTCGCCGGCAAACCGTGGGATCCGAAAAAACGCCTCGTATGGTGGAACGGCAAGGCCTGGGGCGGCACCGACGTGCCGGACTACAAGGCCGATGTGCCGCCGGAAGCGGGGATGAACCCCTTCATCATGAACCCCGAAGGCGTGGCGCGGTTCTTCGCCGTCGACAAGATGAACGAAGGGCCTTTCCCCGAGCACTACGAGCCATTCGAAACGCCGATCGGCATCAACCCGCTGCACCCGCAAAACAAGAAAGCCACCAGCAACCCGGCGGCGCGGATCTTCGATTCGGTCTGGGAAAGCCTCGGCGAAGCCAAGGACTTCCCGTACGCCGGCACCAGCTACCGGTTGACCGAGCACTTCCACTTCTGGAGCAAGCATTGCAAGTTGAATGCGATTGCCCAGCCTGAGCAGTTCGTCGAAATCGGCGAAGTGCTGGCGAAGGAGAAGGGCATCGCGGCCGGGGATCGGGTGCGGGTCAGCTGCAAGCGCGGGTTCATCGAGGCGGTGGCGGTGGTGACCAAACGCATCCGGCCGCTGCAGGTCAACGGCCAGGTGGTGCATCAGATCGGCATCCCGCTGCACTGGGGATTCACCGGTCAGACGCGCCACGGTTACCTGACCAACACCCTGGTGCCGTTCCTCGGCGATGGCAACACACAGACCCCGGAATCCAAGTCATTCCTGGTCAACGTGGAGAAACTGTAAATGGCCAGCCAAGACATCATTGCCCGCTCGGCCACCACCACGGTGCCGCCCTCGGTGCGGAATCAGCAGGAAGTCGCCAAGCTGATCGACACCACCAAATGCATCGGCTGCAAGGCCTGCCAGGTCGCCTGCTCGGAATGGAACGAGCTGCGCGACGAGGTCGGCCACAACCACGGCACCTACGACAACCCGCAGGACCTGAGCGCAGAAACCTGGACCTTGATGCGCTTCACCGAACACGAAACCGATGCCGGCAACCTGGAGTGGCTGATCCGCAAGGACGGCTGCATGCATTGCGCCGAGCCGGGGTGCCTCGCGGCATGCCCAAGTCCCGGGGCGATCATCAAGCACGCCAACGGCATCGTCGATTTCGATCAGGATCACTGCATCGGTTGCGGTTATTGCATCACCGGTTGCCCGTTCAACATTCCGCGGATCTCGCAGAAGGATCACAAGGCCTACAAATGCACCTTGTGTTCCGACCGCGTCGCGGTGGGGCTGGAACCGGCCTGTGTGAAAACCTGCCCGACCGGCGCCATTGTCTTCGGCACCAAAGAAGACATGAAGGAACACGCCGCCGAACGCATCGTCGACCTGAAAAGCCGTGGCTTCGACAACGCCGGGCTGTATGACCCGGAAGGCGTCGGCGGCACTCACGTGATGTATGTGTTGCACCACGCCGACACACCAAAGATCTACGCCGGGTTGCCAGAGGCGCCGGCCATCAGCCCGCTGGTTGGCCTGTGGAAAGGCATCAGCAAACCGCTGGGTCTGCTGGCGATGGGCGCGGCGGTGCTGGCCGGGTTCTTCCACTATGTGCGTATCGGGCCGAATCGCGTCGAGGAAGATGAACATCCGACGCCGCCGGATACTTCGGTGCATGTCGTCGATCCGGCGGTGCACACCTTCGATCCACGCGGGGAGGACCGGCCATGAGCAACAAGACGATCCTGCGTTACACCGCCAACCAGCGCACCAATCACTGGCTGGTGGCGATTCTGTTCTTCATGGCCGGGCTGTCCGGGCTGGCGTTGTTTCATCCGTCGATGTTCTGGCTGACTAACCTGTTCGGCGGCGGGCCGTGGACGCGGATTCTGCACCCGTTCATGGGCGTGCTGATGTTCGTGTTGTTCCTCGGCCTGGTGTTCCGCTTCTGGCGCGCGAACTTCTTTATCGACAACGACTGGAAGTGGATGCGCCGCATTGATCGGGTGCTGGTCAACGACGAGGAAAGCGTGCCGCCGGTGGGCAAGTACAACGCCGGGCAGAAGATGCTGTTCTGGACTTTACTGCTGTGCATGCTCGGTCTGCTGTTCACCGGTCTGGTGATCTGGCGCGCGTATTTCAGTGCTTACTTCGGCATCACCGTGATCCGCTGGGCCATGCTCCTGCATGCGCTGGCCGGGTTTGTACTGATCCTCAGCATCATCGTGCACATCTACGCCGGCCTGTGGATCAAGGGTTCGGTGGACGCGATGCTGCATGGCTGGGTCAGCCGCGCCTGGGCCAGGAAACACCACGAACTGTGGTATCGCGACATCACCCGCGATGAACGCAATCCGGACGTGCCGGAGCGACCGATCACCAAAAAGGGCTGACTTTTGGCAACCATTCTTGAACCCGGGGAAATCGAAGCGGCGGCCAGTTCGCCGCCGTTTCTGCACCTGCCGCCGCACAATCTGTTCACCCTGCGCGCCCAGCGCCTGGAGCAATTGGCTCAGGGGCATCCGCTGGCCGATTACCTGCGGCTGATCGCCGGATTGTGCCGGGCTCAGCAGCAGGTTTTCGACGATCCACCGCTGACGGCACCGTTTGATCAGCAAAGGATCGAAGCCTGTCAGTTGCATGGTTTGCCGCCGTTTGCTGCCGACACACTGGTTCGCGAAGACGCTTGGCGGGCTTATCTGGATGCTTTATTGCAACGTTACGTGGCGCCCGATCAACCCGCCGTAGTCGACGCGCTCGCCACATTGCGCGGTGCCAGTGTCGGGCAATTGCGCGCGTGGGCCGTGGCGCTGGTCAGCGGTCAGTATTCAATGGTGCCGGCGGCGCTGGTGCCGTTCCTCGGCGCCGGGCTGCAAGCGGCGTGGAGCCATTGGCTGCTCAGCGCACCGAACCTGCAACTGAAACCCGGCGACAGCCTCAGCCAGTGCCCGGGCTGTGGTTCGCCGGCGATGGCCGGGGTGATCCGCCATCGCGGCAAACACAACGGTCTGCGTTATCTGGTGTGTTCGTTGTGCGCCTGCGAATGGCATGTGGTGCGGGTCAAGTGCGTGTATTGCGAGTCGAGCAAGGGCCTGGATTACCTGAGCCTTGAGGATGATCGACATGCGGCCAATCAGGCGCCGATTCGGGCGGAGGTCTGTCCGAGCTGCAACAGCTACCTGAAATTGCTGTACCTGGAAAACGATGCCGAAGGCGAAGCGTTGTCGGCGGATCTCAGCAGCCTGCTGCTCGACATGCGTCTGGCGCAGGACGGCTATCAGCGCCTGGCACCGAATCTGTTGCTGGCGCCGGGAGACGAATGACCAGAGCGTCTACACTCGCCGGACAGTCTTGTTTTTTCGGGAGTGGCTGATGTCTTCGAGCGTTGCCCTGCGGTTGCCTTCCATTGATGGGTTGTTGCGTCACCCGGCGTGTTTGCCGTTGGCCGAGCGTTATGGTCGTGAGTCGTTGCTGGCCAGTTTGCGCCAGCTGCTCGATGAGTTGCGTTCCGGCGTGTTGAGCGGCCAATTGTCAGCCGTTGAAATCAGCCCTGACGTGCTCGCCGGACGGGTTGGCGAGCGCCTTGCCCAGCAACAGCGCAGCAACGTGCGGCGGGTGTTCAACCTGACCGGCACGGTGCTGCACACCAACCTCGGTCGCGCCTTGTTGCCCGAAGAAGCCATCGACGCGGTGCAGATGGCCGCCCGTTATCCGCTCAATCTGGAATTCGATCTGGCCAGTGGCAAACGCGGTGATCGCGATGACCTGATCGAAGGCCTGATCCGCGAACTGACCGGCGCCGAAGCCGTCACCGTGGTCAACAACAATGCCGCTGCGGTGTTGCTGACGCTGAACAGCCTCGGCGCGCGCAAGGAAGGCATCATCTCGCGCGGCGAGCTGATCGAAATCGGCGGCGCGTTCCGCATCCCCGACATCATGGCCCGCGCCGGTGTGCGCCTGCATGAAGTCGGGACAACCAATCGTACCCACGCCCGCGACTACGAGGCGGCGATCAGCCCGCGCAGCGGCTTGATCATGCGTGTGCATGCGAGTAACTACAGCATCGAAGGCTTTACCGCCCGGGTGCCCACCGCCGAACTGGCCGAGCTGGCTCATCGGCACGGCTTGCCGCTGCTGGAGGATCTGGGCAGCGGCAGTCTGCTGGACCTGACCCGCTGGGGTCTGCCGGCGGAACCGACGGTACGACAAGCGCTGCTAGATGGCGCGGACATCGTCACCTTCAGTGGCGACAAGTTGCTCGGCGGGCCGCAGGCCGGGTTGATTGTCGGGCGCAAAGAACTGATCGCGAAGATCAAGAAGAATCCGTTGAAGCGTGCTTTGCGGGTCGACAAGTTAACCCTGGCCGCGCTGGAAGCGGTGCTCGGCCTGTATCGCGACCCGGATCGCCTCGCCGAACGTCTGCCGAGTTTGCGGCTGTTGACTCGCCCGCAAGCCGAGATCCTCGCCCAGGCCGAGCGCCTGCTACCGGCACTGGTACAGGTTATCGGCGAACCGTGGAATGTCAGTGCAGTGAAAGCGCTGGGCATGATTGGCAGCGGCAGCCAACCGGTGGCGCGGTTGCCGAGTGCGGCGCTGTGCCTGCGCCCGCAGGTGTCGAAACGCATGCGCGGGCGTTGTCTGCTGAATCTGGAAGCGGCATTGCGTGCGTTGCCAATCCCTGTGCTCGGGCGCATTGACGACGATGCGCTGTGGCTCGATCTACGGCAACTCGACGATGAACCGGCGTGGCTGGCGCAGTTGCCGCAGTTGCAGGTCGAGTCGTGATCGTCGGCACCGCCGGGCACATCGACCACGGCAAGACCTCGTTGCTGCAAGCGCTGACCGGGCAAGCCGGCGACCGCCGCCCGCAGGAGCGCGAGCACGGGATGACCATCGACCTCGGTTATCTCTACGCGGAGCTGGAACCCGGTGCCGGGCTGACCGGATTCATCGATGTGCCGGGCCACGAGAAATTCACCCACAACATGCTTGCCGGGGCGCAGGGCATTGATCTGGTGTTGCTGGTGGTGGCGGCGGACGACGGGGTGATGCCGCAGACCCGCGAGCATCTGGCGATTGTTCAGTTGCTGGGCATTCCCCGGGCGCTGGTGGCGATCACCAAATGCGATCGGGTTGAAGCGGGCAGGGTGGAGGAGGTGCAGCGCCAGGTTCTCGATCTGCTCGAAGCCGGGCCATTCGCCGATGCGCCGACGCTGGCGGTGTCGAGCGTGACCGGGCAGGGCGTCGATGAACTGCGCCAGAGCTTGCTGCAGATTCAAAGCGAAGTGCATGAGCGCAGCCGCGAAGGTGGTTTGCGCCTGGCCATCGACCGCGCCTTCAGCGTGGCGGGCGCCGGGATTGTGGTGACTGGCACGGCGTTGTCGGGCGCGGTTTGTGTCGGGGACAAACTGGCCCTCGGGCCGTCCGGGAAATCGGTGCGGGTGCGAGGACTGCACGCGCAAAATCAGGCCGCCGAGCAGGCCTTCGCCGGGCAACGGGTGGCGCTGAACATCAGTGGCGATCGATTGACCCTGGAGCAGATCCATCGCGGCCAATGGCTGTTGGCCGAATGGCTGCACGCACCGACGCAACGGGTCGATATCGAATTTCAACTGTTGCCCGGTGACCGCACCTTCGAACACTTTCACCCGGTGCACGTGCACCTCGGTACGCAAGACGTCATCGCCCGCGTGGCGTTGCTCGAAGGCTCGCGCTTGAGTCCCGGTCAGCGCATGTTCGCGCAATTGCTGATCAACGCCCCGGTGCACGCGGTGAAGGGCGATCGCCTGATCCTGCGTGACCACAGCGCGCAACGCACCCTCGGTGGCGGTCAGGTACTCGACCCGTTCGCCCCGGCTCGTCAACGTCGCAGCCCGGAGCGGCTGGCACAACTGCAAGCGCTGGTGGGCAGCGATAGTCTTGAACAAGCGCTGCCGCTGTTGCTCGACCACAGCGCTGGCGGCCTCGATCCGCAACGAATTGAGCGCCAGTTCAATCGCCCGCGTGAAGACTGGGCACTACCGGCCAACGTGCGCCTGATCGACACCCGCCAGGGCCCGGTGCTGTTCAACGTGCAGCGCTGGGGGCAGTTGAAGTTCATCCTGTTGGAACAGTTGGCGAAATTGCACGAGCTGGAACCGGACCAGATGGGGCCGGATCGCGACCGCCTGCGACGCTTCAGTGGTCTGGCGCTGGAGCGTTCGACCTTTGTCAGCCTGCTGGAAGAACTGCGCGCTGCCGGGTCGATCAACGCCAGCGGGCCGTGGTTGCATTTGCCCGATCATCAGGTGCATTTGAATGCCGAAGACGAAACCCTGTGGCAGCGCATGCAGCCGCTGTTCGAACAGGCCGGGTTTGATCCACCGTGGGTACGTGATGTCGCCAACGTGTTGGGCGTGGAAGATGCCGTGGTGCGCCTGTTGCTGCGCAAACTGGCACGCTTGGGATTGATGCACCAAGTGGTGCGCGACCTGTTTCTGTCTGACGGGCAACTGTGGCGCATGGCCAACATTCTGTTGCAACTGGAGCAGGAAAATCCGTCGATCCAGGTGACAACCTTCCGTGATGCGCTAGGCTTGGGACGCAAACGCTGTATTCAGTACCTGGAATACTTCGACCGCCTCGGCCTGACCCGGCGCATCGGCGAATCCCGGGTGATCCGCCACGACAACGCGCTGGCCAATGCCGACGCACCCTGAGTTCAAAGGAAGGCAATCGCGCCCGGTGGCGCGGCCGGGCTTCAAACCCGGTTGGGGACGGCATCCGTTCCCGGGCAGGTTCGACTCCGGCTGCCTTCCGCCAATAAATTCCCGTCCTCGCCGCTTTGATGCTTGCTGTCGCGGCGCAACGGTCAAGGCTGATAGGGAATCAGCTTGTCCTTCTCCAACTCTCCCAAAAACTGATCCAGCATCTGCTGCTTGTTTTTGTTGTTCGGGATCGGCACGTACCACGCCATCACGCTCCAGCCTTCGCGGGAATAGTTATAGGTCTTGAGCAGTTTACCGTCCTTGAAGACCGAGCTGCGCAAGTTGTCCTGGTAGTGATAAGGCACTGGGAGGGTGAACAGGGTCAGAACATTGAACATGGCCAGATAATGGGTTTCGCCCGACCACGGCTGGGTAATCAGCAGGCTGTAGCCGTTGCGGGTGTAACCGCCGTCGAGCATGGAAAACGCACCGGAGTCTTTCAATGCAGAAATGGTTTCACGCTGACGATATTCTTCGTGCCGGGTATTGGCCGGGCCCAGGCTCAACGTCACCGGCACATAGGCTTGCGTAGCGTGATAATCGAGAGGCGGCAGGGTGTTGGCGCAACCGCCGAGTGCCATTAGCGCACTGAGCAGGGCGGCGTTCTTGATCAAGGCCAGCTTCATTGGGCACTTCCCACAACAGGGATCAACCGGTCATGTTGAACGTCCTGGGCAAAGGCCCGTGCAATACGGCTGAGGTTCTGTCCTTCCAGCTCGCCACCCTGGTCGAGCAACCAGGTGTATTTCTGGGTGTTATTGCGATAGGTGTACTGCTTGAGGCGCTTGTCGCCTTGATACACCGAGAACTCGGCCTGCGTGTCATATTCCTTCGAAAGCGGCAGCATGAACAGTGTGGCGCAACTCAACAACACCACTGGGAACGGCGGGAACTCGCGTTGCATGTTCAATTTGACTTGGACGTTGTACGCATCGTTTTGGCCGGACCCGGTTTCGACGTTGCGAAATACGCCAGTTTCGCGCAGATGATTGCGCAACGACGAAGACTGCAGAGGGTCGTCGATCATGACGTGGATCGGTGCCAGATAATCCTGTCCGTCGGCCAGTGTGCGCTCTGGCAAGGTGTTGGTGGCGGTACAACCGGCCAGCAGAGCGACGGTGGCAAGCGTGGTGATTTTTTTCATGGTTTGATGTCCGCGGCAACACCCGGCGGGGTATCGGCAAAAATATAGGGTTCGGCGCTTGTCAGATCGAGCTTCAGTGATTGCAGAGGTGGTAGTCCGGGAACCTGGCGCTGGGCGATCACGGCGTCGCGTGCGCGCTGATCGCGCCAGAGGAAGGTGCAGCCGATGCCGTTGAGGCAGAGCGAGCGATATTCACCCATGTAATAGGCTTTTCCGGCTTCAAGACGTAGCGGAAGGTTGAATTTCTCACGCGCTTCCATCGAACTGTAAACGGTGCCAAGCCCCGGTGTGTATCGCGCAGAGAAGAACTGGAAATCGTAGAACTCGTAGTCGCCCGGTTTCAAAGCAAGGACGAAGACACTCGCGGCACCGCTAGCGTCCTGAATATCCTGCGGCGTTGAATAGGCACCGGCCATTTTCCAGATACCGGCAGCGCCGTACTGGGAGCCACGTTTGCGTATAAACAGGCGTTGGTTATCCGCCGGAGACAGTTTGAGCGAGCGCGGCCCGATAGACCCGATCAGATAAGCCACAGGCTCATTGGCCTTGGCCTGCAATGGTTCGCTGACCCATGACGCGCTTTCGGTGATACAACCACTGAGCAGCGAGGCCAGCAGGCCGGCGACCACTATTTTGAAGACATGAAACATGAACATCCCTGAATCTGCGTGATTGATGACGTTCAGTTGCGAAGGCCAATCAAAGCCCTCCTGGCCGAACGTTTTTGCGGGGCGCGCAGACTAAGTGATGTAGTGGCATTTGGCTAGCCAATAACGCAGGTCGGCTTCCGTCCGCGAATCACGCAATGTTCAAAATGTCACTCGATCCCCTGGTTGGAGCCAGCCTGCTGGTGATGGCCGGTGTGTCATTAACTCAAAGTCGGCTGATCGGCCGCTTTCGCGAGCAGGCTCGCTCCCACAGGGGATCGGGGTTTCAGGCGGGCGGGTCGAGGTTGTCGAGGGCGCGGTTGACGGTCAGTTCGCCGAGCATCACCTCTTGCTGAATGCCCAGCAGGGCTTCGTTGTCGGCGGCTTCGTGAAGTTTTTTGAGTCGATGGATTCGTAGGGCGACCTCGGGTCTGAGTCCGGGTTTAATCACGGGCCATCAGAACCCCAACGGGTACTGAATCACCACATAAATCCGGTCGATATCATCCCCGGCCTGTGCCTCGTTGGCCCGGTGCGAGACGTGCGACAGCTGTACCGACAGGTCCTTCGCCGTGCCCGATTGCACGATGTATTTCAGATCGATATCCCGTTCCCAATGCTTGCCGCCAGCGCCTTGCTGCGGCTGATAGTCGCCAGTCTCAGCATCGAACGGGTTATACGCGCCGCCCTTGGGCGCGTGAGTGCCGTCGATGTGGTCGCCGGAGACGTAGCGGGTCATGAAGGTCAGGCCGGGGATGCCGAGAGCGCCGAGGTCAAGGTCGTAGCGTGCTTGCCAGGAACGTTCGCCGGCGCCGTTGAAGTCGGCGTATTTGATCGAGTTGGCGAGGTAGATCGAGTCGCCGCCCATGAAATCGAACGGCGTGTCGCCATTGATGCGTTGCCAGCCGAGCATGACCGCGTGCGGACCGAAACTGTACTTGCCGGACAGGCTGAACGCGGTGTTGTCGATGGCGCCGGCCAGCGCGCGACCGGTATCGCGGGTGTGGTAGAGGTTGGCATCGAGCAACAGGCCGGACTGTTTGAAGTGCAGATTGGCGTAGTACTGATGCCAGGTGTCGCTCAGGTCTGAGGCGTAAAGCGATCCACCCACCGGACTGTCACCGAACAGATCGGCGCCGAGAAAACTGATTCCGCCAGCCTCGGTAGTGGCGCCGTAACCGGAAAAGTCGCCGCGCCCTGAGGAGCTGTCCTGATTCTTGAATGCGGTGAAGTGGCCGGCCGTGAAGTTAACGTTGTCGATTTCACGACTGTTCACTAGCAAACCTGTGGCGTATTCCGGTTGCAGGCGTTTGTCCGAGGTGTCGAACACCGGCGTTTCCACGGTCATTTCGCCGAACGCGAGGGTGGTGCGCGAAGCTTTCAGTTTGAACGCGCCGCCCGCGCTGGAGTAGTTCGGTTCACTGCGACCATTGCTGTCGACCGGCAACAGCCCGGTGCCGGAATGTCCTTTGCCGCCATCGAGTTTCAGGCCGAGAAAGGCGTGGGCATCGATGCCGAACCCGACAGTGCCTGGCGTGTAGCCAGAGGTGAACGTGCCGATAAAGCCCTGGGCCCATTCCTGTTTATAGTTTTTGCCGGAGGGAGAGGGCGAGCGGTAGTCGTTGCTCAGGAAGAAGTTGCGGCTGAGCACTTCGGTTTTGGCGTCGTCGAAGAAGTCATTGGCCAAAGCACTGTCGCTCGCTGCGCAAAGCAGTGCCAACAATGCAAAGTGTGGTGTTGAGGAAGCCATCAAGAGAGACCGACAATCAGGGAAGGTCTCTGATGATGGGCAGGAACGACCGGGCCGGATTGAGCCGATGTGCTGAGTTCAAGGCATACCTGATTTCCCTTGTAGGCCTTCGCCTGCTCGCGATAGCGGCGTGTCATTCACATCGATCTAAACTGATCGACCGCTATCGCGAGCAGGCTCACTCCTACAGGGGATATGCGTTACAGCACGCCATACTCGCGGGCGGTGCGATCCACGGCGATCCGTGTTTTGTCGACCAGTTCATCCAGCTCCGCCCGTGTGGCGATCAGCGCCGGGGCCATGATCATCCGGCCCAGCGTCGAACGAATGATCAGGCCTTCCTCAAAACCAATCGTGCGGCAGCGCCAGGCGATGTCGTTCTCGTTGGCAAAGCGCTTGCGCGTGGCTTTGTCTTCGGCGAACTGCAACGCCGCCACCAACCCGACACCCTGAATCTCACCCACCAGCGGATGGTTGCCGAACACCTCGCGCAGGCAGTTCTGCAGGTACGGGCCGGTGTCGGTTTTCACCTGAGTGACCACGCCTTCATCGCGCAACGCCTTGAGGTTGGCAATCGCCACCGCAGCCGCCACCGGGTGGCCGGAGTAGGTCAGGCCGTGAGCGAACACGCCGCCTTTTTCCACCAGTGCCTCGGCCATGCGCCGCGACAGGATCAAGCCGCCCATGGGGATGTAGCCGGAGGTCAGGCCCTTGGCGATGGACAGGGTGTCCGGCTCGAAACCGAAGGCCTGATGCGCGAACCATTCGCCGGTGCGGCCAAATCCGCCGATGACTTCGTCAGCACACAGCAGCACGTCGTATTGGCGGCAGATGCGCTGGATTTCCGGCCAGTAGGTGGCGGGCGGGATGATCATGCCGCCGGCGCCCTGGAACGGTTCGGCGACGAACGCGGCAACCTTGTCGGCACCCAGTTCGAGGATCTTGTCTTCCAGTTGCCGCGCCGCCCGCAGGCCGAATTCTTCGGGGCTGAGGTTGCCTTCGTGAGCGAACCAGTACGGCTCGTCGATGTGCGCGACGTCAGGGATGGTGCCGCCCATTTCGTGCATGAATTTCATGCCGCCCAGCGCCGTCGCGGCCAGGGTCGAACCGTGGTAGCCGTTCCAGCGGCCGATCATGATTTTCTTCTCGGGTTTGCCCATCACCTGCCAGAACTTGCGCACGGTGCGGATCAGCACCTCGTTGGCTTCCGAGCCGGAGTTGGTGTAGATCGCGTGGCTGTAGTGCTGGGGCAGCAGGCTGAACAACAGCTCGGAGAGCTCGATCACCTGCGGGTGAGTGGTGTGGAAGAACATGTTGTAGTAGGGCAGTTGTTGCAGCTGCGCGGTCGCGGCAGCGGCCAGGTCCTTGCGCCCGTAACCGAGGTTGGTGCACCACAGGCCGGACATGCCGTCCAGGTAGCGATTGCCGTCGTTGTCCCACAGCGCCAGGCGATCACCGCTGACCATCACCCGCGGGCCTTCCTCGTTGAGGGCCTTCTGATCGACGAACGCGTGAATGTGGTGGGCGGCGTCGGCGGCCTGGTAATCGCGGGTGCTGCGGGTCGGATCGAATTCGGCGGACATGGCGGTTCTCCAGAGAAACGGGGCAAGTGGGTGCGCGTTCATTCAAGCGGTGCACGGTTAATATTTGTCACTTAAAAATATTTTTGTAAAGAAAATATTTGTCGGTGAAAAAATAAATCCGTAGGCTGACGACCATCAGCAAGTCAGGACAAAGGCACCATGAGCGGGCTCAGAGAGCGGCAAAAGGAACAGCGCAGGGAAGTCATCGCGCAGGCAGCGCTGGAGCTGTTCAAGACCAACGGTTTTGCGGCCACCACGCTGGACCAGATCGCGGTCCAGGCCGGGGTGTCTGCGCCGACGGTGGTCAATTACTTTGGCGGCAAGCAGGAGATCTTGCTGGCCTTGCTCAAGCAACCGGACGAGCAGGCCATGCGTGAGGCGCGGGCCAATCTGGATGACGACAGCGATCCGCTGGAAGCGCTGTGCGAGTTCGAAGGCCTAATGACCGACTACCAACTGCAAGCCATGCCGGCCTCGCTGTGGCGTGAATTGGCACCGTTTCTACTGACGGGTGAGTTGGCGCTGGCGTTGAGCCCGTGGAATGCGGCGGTGATCGAAGAAACCAAGGCCCTGCTCGGGCATTTTCAGGCGCAGGGCAAGGTGCGGGCGACGGTAGATCTGGACGTGGCGGCGACGCTGTTCAACCAGTACGCGAATATGGCGTTTATCCGTCTGGCGACCGAGCCTGAGCCGGACAGGGCGGCACATGCCGAACACATGCGCGGTGTGCTGGGTTTGATCTGCCATGGCATTTTGAGCAGCGAGTAGCGGTTTTCAGGTTTTCGGCAACCACGGCTGCATCTGCTCCAGCATCCCGCGTCCGCCACGGCGCAATCCGGCGGCCATGGTCAGCCACGACAGCTCGGTAATGATCACTTCGCGGACATGCAGCAAGCGCACTTCGCCCGCCGTGCCACCGGCCGTTCCGCCATCCGGCATGTACACCGTCATCCAGTCACCGAGACTTTCCACCACCAGACACAGGCGCCAGCCTTGTTCTTCGGCAATCAGGCCGACCTTCGAGCCGTCGGGGTTTTCCATCCCGGCAAAGCGTGTGGTGGTGTCCTTGAGCAACTGGTAACCCGGCAGATTGCTCAAGACCTTGTCTACGGTGTTTTCGATCGCTCGGGCAGCGGTGGAAGTGCGGGCCAGCAAACCGGCGAGAAAACACAGCACAATCAAACCGAACAATGTCGCCAGCGTGATCAGGGTCACGCCGGCAACGTCGTGCCCGGCAAACATCGGCAGTAGCTTCTCTACGGGGCCACGCAACAGGTGGATGGCTTTTTCCAGCAGGACGAAAATCAGCACCAGAGGCAGAATGAACAGCAGCCCGCCGATCACGGTGGTTTTGATGAACTTGAACATGGCAGCTCCTTGCTGAATTCCTTCAGTGACACAAAGCAAGGCTAGCTGAATAAAATTCCGAGGCCGACTGGCGACGAACAAGGAGCAGGGCGCATGAGCGCTGGCGCGACATCTGGCTCGATTGCACCCAGAGCATGAGTGGATTCAGCGATTGCAAACACCTGAAAAATACTCCCGACCCAACAAATGAACTGTGGCGAGGGAGCTTGCTCCCGCTGGGGCGCGAAGCGGCCCCGCTTTTGAGGAGGACTGCTGTGCAGTCCAGCGGGAGCAAGCTCCCTCGCCACAAAATGTCTAGCGGCGGATCGCCAGGTATGACTGGCCCAGGTCGCCGGCCCAACCATCGAGAACAGCCTTGACGTCATCGGCGGTCAGTACCTGTTTGTCGTTTTCCAGCGGCAGCCCGGTGCCCTTGCGCACGACTTCGGCGACCACTTCGCCGGTTGAGCCGTCTTCGAATGAGACTTCGGTGGTGATTTCACTGTCCTGGTCGCGGATGCCGGTGGCGGTGCTCACGCCGGCGGCAACCAGCGTCACCGGAAGCCATTCATAAAAGCGCAGGCCCTGGGTGCTGGCGGCGACGCGGGTGATCGCCGGTCTGATGGTCAGGGTGTTCGGGCCGGGTTGCGGCATCAGGCGCATGACCTTGCCCAGTTCCAGCCTGAGCGCGGCGTCGTAGTAGTCGGTGACGCCGGACAGCGTGCTCAGCGGGATCCGCTCGGTCGGCGCGGCGCTCGGGTAGAACTGGCTGGGCGCCAGATAGGCCTGGGTGTAACGCCCCCGCGCCAGCGCCGGGCTGACCCAACCCAGCACCGTCTGCCCCGATGGCGACTGGCGCTCGCTGAGCACGCTGTAATCGTGCAGAAATCCGGTGTACTTCTGCGGTTCGACGGTTTTGCTGCTGCAGGCCGACAGGCTGAGGGACGCCGTACACAGCACCGACATCAAGCAATGGCTTCTGATCATGCGAATCCTTGTTTTGCGCTTTTGCCCCGCGTCGTTCAAGCGCGGGCTGTGATGGGGGAGGAGAGTGGCGGGGTGTTGTCCGAGCATTCGATGTGCAGCTGGCCGTGGCTCATGATCCACTGGATCAGGTCGGCAGCCGGAATCGAATGCACGTACTCCACCCATTGCGAATCGCTGGGGCCGTACTGCTCGAAATAGCGGCGCAGGACGATTCGGCTTTGATCATCTGACAGGCCCAGGCAAAACTCCTGAAACAACAGCGGCGTATCCTGCTCGGGCGCGCTGGTGCGCTGGCTGAGAATCAACGGATAGCGGGCGTCGTGGCCCTCGGCGGTATAACGGTTGTGCAATGCGCTCATTGAAAGCCCCCCGGTTGTCGATAGCGTGCAGGGTGCCCGAGGGGTTTTGCCGCAGAATGTCCGCTTGATGTCCGGGGCGACGGAATGTTGCTCGATTGAAATATATGACCCGCCCGCCAGAATAGTTTTAGATGCGTTCTTTTTTGGCCTGAGGATCCTGTGCCCGTGAGCAGACTGCTGATCGTCGACGATGACGTGGAAATTCTTGCCCTGCTGAAGAAGTTCTTCGTCCAGCACGCCTACGAGGTCGATGTCGCTGCCGACGGCGCAGCGATGTGGGCGGCGATTGCCCAGCAGCGCCCGGACACGATCATTCTCGACCTGATGCTGCCCGGCGAAGGTGGCCTGAGCCTGTGCCAGAAAGTGCGGGCGCAGATGGGCATTCCGATCATCATGCTGACCGCCATGGGCGAGTTGAGCGACCGGATTGTCGGCCTCGAACTGGGCGCCGATGACTACGTCACCAAACCGTTCGCCCCGCGTGAATTGCTGGCTCGCCTGCGCGCCGTGCAGCGCCGCGCCGGTGAGCAGGTCAGCCCTGCGAGCGAGCCGTCACGGCCGGTGATCGCCTTCGCCGGTTGGCATCTGGACATCACCTGTCGCGAGCTGCGCTCCCCGGAAAACGTGATGATTCCGCTGTCCGGTGGCGAGTTCGATCTGCTGGTGGTGTTTCTCGAACACCCGCAGCGCATCCTCACCCGCGAGCAACTGATCGACCTGTCTCGCGGTCAGGGCCACGACGCCTTTGATCGCAGCATCGACGTGCAGGTCAGCCGCTTGCGCCGCAAGATCGAGCCGGACAGTAAGCGCCCGGACCTGATCCGCACCGTGCGCAACGGCGGTTACATGTTCACCGCCAAGGTCACTCGTTCATGATCCGTCGATTCCTGCGCCGTGATCCGCTGAGTCGGCGGATCGCCCTGACCATCGTCGCGGCCATGCTCGCGTCGCTGGCACTCAATTTCCTGTTCGTGGAGGTGGCCGGGACCTGGGCGCGGCCACCGATTGAACGCACCGGGTTGCTGGAGCAGATCGCCGCGACCGTCAAGGTCATCGAGGCTGCACCCGCGCCTTTACGCCCGAAACTGGCGCACGCGGCAACCGGCCCGACGCAGGAAGTGACCTGGAGTGCGCAACGCGACGAACTTGGATTGCCTGCGGGTGGCACGCAGCTCATCGCCAACAAGACGTCGGGGTTGCATCAGTTGTTGGGCGATGAGCGAGACATTCGGGTGTTCAATCCCGCTGACTGGCCGAGCGGCAGTCCGCTGGCGCGCTATGCGGCGCTGATTCAACTGCCGGATTCCAGTTGGCTGTTGTTCTCTTCGCCCGAGCGCTCCTGGGGCCTGGACATCGGCACGCGCATCGCGATCATCATCGCCCTCGGCCTGATCGCCACCGTGCTGGTGGCCTGGCTGGCCACGCAGCAACTGGTCAAGCCACTGCAACGCTTTGCCAGCGCCGCCCGGCGTTTTGGCAGTGATCTGCGCGCACCGCCGATCAAAGTCGAAGGCCCCGACGAGATCCGCCAGGCGATCATCGCCTTCAACACCATGCAGGCGCAGATTCAGCACTACATCAGCGAACGCACGCACATGCTCGCATCGATTTCCCACGACTTGCGCGCACCGCTGACCCGGATGCGCCTGCGCAGCGAGTTCATGGAGGACTTTGATCATCAGGGCAAACTGATCCGCGACATCGAAGAAATGCAGTCGATGATCAACGCGGCACTGGCGTTCTTTCGGGAAGATACTCAGCCGGAGCAAAGCACCGCGTTCGACCTGTCGGAACTATTGCAGACGATCATCGACGACTACCGCGACCAGAACATTGCCATCGATTTCAACGGCCCGGCGCATCTGGTCTACGAGGGCCGGCCGCTGGGGATCAAACGGGTGATCGTCAATCTGCTGGAAAACGCCGAAAAGTACGCGCAGCAGCCGGCAATCGCCCTGAGCAGCGACGGTTACAGCGTGTGCATCGACGTCAGTGACAATGGGCCGGGAATTCCCGAAGCGTCGTTGCAGCGGGTGTTCGACCCGTTTTTCCGCCTGGAAACCTCGCGCAACCGGGAAACCGGTGGTGTCGGGCTCGGGCTGTCGGCGGCGCGGGCGATTGTGCGCGAGCAGGGCGGCGAACTGAGTTTGAGCAATCGCAGCAGCGGTGGTCTGCTGGCTCGGGTTGAGTTGCCTTTGTAATACTTTGAAACATTTGCTCGTGACGGGCGGTCAACAGGACACATTCACTGCAAGAAGCGTCCATGAAAACCCCACGGCCCTCCGCACGTCTTGAACCGCTGTCACAACTGCGCAATCTGAAAATGGCCCGCTCCGCCCACGCCTATGTCCGTGGCAGTACGGTGCAGTTTTATGAGTGGCTGCACAGCCAACCGGGCCGCAACTTACCGAAGGGGCCGGCGGTGTGGATCTGCGGCGATTGTCACGCCGGCAATCTCGGACCGACCGGCGACCTGAAAGGGCGCATCGACATCCACATCCGCGACCTCGACCAAACCGTTATCGGCAACCCCGCGCATGATCTGGTACGCCTGGCGCTGTCCTTGGTCACCGCCGCCCGAGGTTCGGACCTGCCCGGCGTCGCCACCGCGCGCATGCTGGAAGAGATGATGCGCGGCTATGAGCAGGCGTTTGAAGACGACGTCGACAAAGAGCCGCCAAGACCCGCGCAGGTGAAGGCCGGCATGCGCAGCGCGGTGCAGCGCACCTGGAAGCATCTGGCCCAGGAGCGCATCGAGAGCACCAAACCAACTATTCCGCTGGGCAAGCATTTCTGGTCGCTGTCACGCGAAGAGCGCAGCGCGCTGAAGACCCTTTGCGCCACGCCAGACCTGCACACGCTGGTGACCTCATTGAAGGGCCGCAACAAGGACGATCGGGTGAAAATGCTCGATTCGGCCTACTGGGTCAAAGGCTGCAGCTCGCTGGGGCTCAAGCGTTATGCGGTGTTGCTGGGGGTGGGCGAGGGCGATGATCAGGAATATTGCCTGCTCGATATCAAAGAGGCAGTTGCTGCCGCCGCCCCCCGGGTGGCGCGAGCAGCGATGCCCCGCGACAACGGCAAACGTGTGGTCGAAGGCGCGCGTTTTCTTTCGCCGGGTCTGGGCAACCGGATGATCGCCACTCGGGTGCTTGACCATGGTTTCTTCATTCGTGAACTGCTGCCGCAAGACATGAAACTGGAGCTCGATCAACTGAGCCAGACCGATGCCATGCTCGCCGCCGGGTATCTGGCCCGGGTCGTGGGGCTGGCCCATGCGCGGCAGATGGACATGAGCACACGGGCGTCATGGATGCGTGAACTGCAAGCGTGCCGCTCGAAGACACTGGATGCGCCGTCGTGGCTGTGGACCAGTGTTGTGCAGTTGGTTGGCAAACATGAGAAGGGTTATCTGGAGCATTGCCGGCGTTATGCGTTGGAGCATTGATCTGTGTGAGTGAAACAGTTGTCGGTTGCCGATATGAAATTTGTTCTGTAGATTTTCATGAAATTATAAGAAATAAATTTCATGAGGCGCCGAATGTTTCAGCAATCCCAGCGGCATGTCGCCAGTTATTACGCCCACAGTTGCGCCGATATTCTCAGCACACGGCCGGCGCTGAAAGGTGCGCACGACACCGACGTGGTGATCATCGGTGCCGGTTTCAGTGGGCTGCACACCGCGTTGCGTCTGGCCCTGGCCGGCAAGCGCGTCACTGTGCTCGAAGCCAGTCGCGTGGCGTGGGCCGCCTCGGGGCGTAATGGCGGGCAGGCGATTCTGGGCTGGTCGTGCGACATGCCGCCACTGGAGGCTGCGCTTGGATATGAGCGCGCCAGGCGTCTGTGGGACGGCATGCGTTGGGCCGCACAGGAGCTGCGTGAATTGCCCGGACGGCATGGTTTCGATTGCGACTATCGCCCCGGCCATTTGTGGACGTCGGTGATGCCGCGTCGGGTCCGCCTGCTGACTGAATGGCAACACGAAGCCAGTCACAAATGGGGCCATGACGGTCTGCAGTTCATTCCTCGTGAAGACTTGCCGCAGTGGGTCGCCAGCGATCGTTATCAGGCGGGGCTCTTTGACGCCGAAGGCGCACACCTCAATCCGCTGAAACTCGCCCTCGGGCTGGCCGCCGCCATCGAGCGGGCCGGCGGGCGTATTCATGAGCAAAGCAAAGCGTTGAGTTATCAGCAGGAGGGCAGCGGTTTCCGGGTCAATACCGAGCGCGGTGCGGTGAAGGCCGACGTGCTGGTGCTGGCCTGCAATGCCTATCTCGATCAACTCGACCCGCAACTCTCCAGCTGCATCCTGCCGGTCGGCACTTATCAAGTCGCCACCGCGCCACTGACACCGGAGCAAGCCACCGCGCTGCTGCCGAGTAACGTTTGCGTGACCGACAACCAGTTCGTTCTCGATTACTTCCGTCGTACCTCCGACAACCGTCTGTTGTTCGGGGGCGGCTGCACTTATCTGGGCGGTATGCCCAAGGATATTGCAGCGGCGACCCGGCCGTTTCTTGAGCGCGTGTTTCCGCAGCTCAAGGGCGTTGAGCTGCAATTCGCCTGGGGCGGGCACATCGATCTGACCATGAACCGTACGCCGGATGTCGGCGGCGAGGGCAACCGTTATTGGCTTCAGGGGTATTCGGGCCACGGCGTGCTGCCGACGCTGGCTGCCGCCCGTGCGGTGTCCGATGCGATTCTCGGCGACGCGGATGAACTGGCGTTGTACCAGGGCCTGAGCAATGGCCGTTTCCCCGGCGGCAAATACTTCGCTGCACCGCTGGAAGCCATCGGCAAAGCCTGGTATCGGCTGCGCGACAGCATTTGATGAGATTTTGATCATGAACAAGCAAGAAGAAATCGCCGCGCTGGCGATCCTGATCCACGACTTGCGCAAGCACAAGAAGTACACCCTCAAGGATCTGGCCGACAAGATTGGCCGTTCCGTGGGTTTTCTCTCGCAGGTTGAACGTGGGCTGTCGCGCCCGACTGTGGCCGACCTCACCGCGATCAGCGAAACCCTCGGCGTGCCGACCACCTATTTCTACAGCCTGCCCAAAGCCAAACAAGTGCCGTGGGTCACCCGTCCGGACGAACGACGCACGTTGTATTACGCCAACGGCATCACCGACATTCTGGTGTCGCCACAAATGCGCGCCTCGTTTTCCATGCTCGAAAGTCATCTGGAACCGGGCGCAAGCAGCGGCGACCGCCACATGAGCGACAGCTCGGAGCAGGGCGGCTACGTGCTCGAAGGAGAACTGACCTTGTGGCTGGGCAACGACGACGAGCCGGTCACCTTGAGGGCCGGCGACAGCTTTCAATTCGACAGTCACACCCATTGCCGCTACGGCAACCTCACCGGGCAGCTCACTCGCGTGCTCTGGGTCTACACCTGATAACAACAAAGGAAATCCAAGATGGACGCTGTCTGCTCTGACCTGCTCGCCGAAGTGCGCGCGTTTCGCCAACGCTACCCCGAGGTGCGTTATGTCGACCTGATTTCCCTGGACATTCCGGCGCATTTTTACGGCAAGCGGTATCCGGTGGACATGCTCGAAAAAGTTGCGGCGGGCAGCGCACTGAAGCTGCCGCAGAACTGCGTGCTGCTCGGCGTGCAGGGCGGTCTGTTCAAGATTGGCGATTACTGCTTCAACGACGGCGACCCGGACGCTGTGCGCCGCTTGGTGCCCGGCACACTCAAGCCCGTGACTTGGGAAGCACAACCGCTGGGGCAGATGCTGATTACCTCCGACGGCACCGCCAAACCGATCGAATTCGAACCCCGCGAGGTATTGGCGAAAGTGCTGGATCGATTGGCGGGCAAAGGCATTCACCCGGTGGTGGCCTTCGAACTGGAGTTCTATCTGTTCGACAAAAAACTGCGCGACGGCCTGCCGCAATTCCCTCGCGACGAGCTGACCGACGACGCCGATGATCAGCCAAACATGCACATCGAACGCCTGTCGCGTTTCGCCCCGGTGCTCGACGAAATGGTTGAAGCAACGCGGGCGCAGGGTATCGACGCCACGGTGATCACCGCCGAGCTGGGGCCGGGGCAGTTCGAAATCAATTTCGGCCATCTGGACGACGGCTTGCGTGCCGCCGACTGGGCGGCGCTGTTCTGTCGCAGCACCCGTGGAGTCGCGCTCAAGCATGGCTATCGCGCCAGCTTCATGGCCAAACCGTACGTGGAGCATCCGGGCAGCGGCATGCATGTGCATGTCAGCCTGTATGACGCCGCTGGCAATAACCTGCTGGCCGCCAATCACCAGCAAGCGCTGCGCCATGCGGTGGCCGGCTGCCTGGATCTGCTGCCGCACAGCATGCCGATCTTCGCTCCAAACCAGAACGCCATGCGCCGCCTGAGCGGCACGGTGAACACCGCGACCCAGGCGAGCTGGGGTTACGAAGATCGCGACGCCTGCCTGCGCATCCCTGAATCAGACACGAAAAACCTGCGCATCGAATACCGTCTGGCCGGCGCCGACGCCAACCCGTATCTGGTGCTGGCGGCAATTCTGGTGGGCCTGGAACATGGTCTGGCATCAGGCAAGGAACCGATCCCGCCCCTCAACGACGATCGCAACAGCGGCATCGATTTCCCGACGGAAATCCTCGACGCGGTGCGCGCCTTGCAGCATCAGCCACAACTGCGTGCGGGACTGGGGGCCGAGTTTGTCGACGTGTATTGCGAGAACAAACGTCAGGATCACCTGGCATTCATGCAGGAGATCAGCGCGCGGGAGTATCGCTGGTATTTGTGATCACTGGTTCAGCACACCACGTGAATCGGGTGCAGGGGCCGCGATGACCGGATGGAGTTCAGTACCGGTGAATTCCATCGCTCATCAAAATTGAAGAGCGTGCCACGAGGTATTTTGAACACGGGGCGTGAGGATGGCGAAAGAACGGCTTGAATGACGTCTGGAGAAAATCCAACGCCATCCCATGCGGTGTCTGCGCTGAGTTGGAAATAGTTGACTTTGGCTGGCAGCTATCGGCCAGAAGGGGTCATTCAAAGGATGGTTGTCAGTCTCTAACCATTATTTCTTCACACTTTTTTTGCTTTATGGAGGTGCACCAAATAATTCATATGCGCTCCTTTTTGATGCTGTTGCAGCCACATCTCCACAATTAAAGGCTTCGTTGGTCGTGGTTTATTTGCCAAAATGGTGCATAAAAAAATAGTTTGACAGCGCAGTTCGGTTGAACATTAATTATCAGGGCGCTCAACTGGAATGTGAAACACACTCTGCTACGGTTCGTGTTTAAGGGTTGCTACTTCGTATTGAGCAGTATGAGCGATTGGGAACTCGACCGATTGAGGCCGTTTTCTACGATTGGCAGCTTGCGACTGTGGTAAGGGGGTTGACCATGTTTTTCGGCGTAAGAGGTATGATCGAGAGTACTTCGAAAAGAATCGAGATATATACAAGAATAAAATGCACGGCCACATCTTTTCTAAGTTTGGCGTGAGCGCAGAAAGCTTTAAAGTCAATCATTTTGTAGCAGGCTGATTCGTGTGAAGGGGTCGCCATGGCAGGGAGCTATAGCGGCCCTCATACGAAGAAGGAAATTATGAATTGAGTACATTTCGAACGTATCTATACCTGGAGTTATTGCTCTGGATCTACCTCGGATGTTGGAACACAACGCTGCCTCTGATTATTGTACAGCGGGGCAGCCTGTTTGAACTGGCTGTCTACGAAACAGCACTCGCATTCGCAGCGATAATTTCAATGTTGTGCTTTGCGCCACGCGTTGAGTCGATGCGCCGTAGTACTGCTCTTAAGGCAGGTTGTATTGTAATCTTGTTTGCCAGTGCATTGCGGTACTTATTTGCTTCTAACTGGTATTCGCTTGACGCCCTGATTCTCATAGACGTTATCGCCGTAGCAGCATTTGGAGTGGTCCAGCCTCTTTTTGGCATCTATCCTGCTGAAACTGTTGATAAACATCAAACGAGTGCTGCATTTCGCATTCGGCGTATCGTTGTTACCGTGGGTAGGGTTGCGGGGCCTTTGTTAGCGGGCATTGTAATCGCGGTGTATTCATTGGACATCTCGCTACTTTTTTCTTCAATACTGGGACTGGTAGCCGTAGTAATAGCAATGGCTCTACCGATAAGTGAAGCCCCCACAAAGCCGAGATCAACATCACATCGTATTAATGACATATTTCTTGGGCTTAAACTTAAATGCATTCTTCCGCCTGAACAATTTTTGACCTGTTCTGGGCTGCTACTTGGTTTGACCGTCACGGCGATCGTGCCGATGCTGGTTCCAACACTTATACATACTCGCAATCTTGCGGAAGGCAGTGCAGGCCTGTTGAATGCTGTCTTCGCGAGTGGAGCTATTGCAGGCTTGTTAATTTTGAGCCCAATTATTGCTAAAAGACAAAATCAGCGCAAAAAGTATCTTGGATGTTGGTCGTTACTGACTTTTTCACTTTGCGCGACGACGCAAAGCGACGAAGTTTGGCTATTGATTCCTTGGCTATTTTTCGCGGGGGCGGCCAGTGCTTGTATTACCTTGATCGGAATGGATAAAAGAGTTGTGTCTATACCTTCGGGTGCACGCGTAAGATTGATGGCGTCCACGTTGGTTATTAGTCAGTTGGGAAGCTCGGTTTCATTCGTGATAACTGGCGCTATCATGTCTAAATTCGGCACGGCGAGTCTGGTATGGCTGTATCTGGGAGTGTTTGCAGTTATCGTTTTATACTCCATGCGTTCAAAAGAGGTATGGCAATTCCTGGAGAATGATGCTGAGGTGGAGCTGTATTATCAAAATAAACATCCGAAACTCGCGGCAGTTATGGCTACATGACATAGGCTTCAGGTAAGTGGAAGGGTTTATTGTAAAATATCAAGGGATTGTGGTTGCTCGTGTACGTCATACAAACATGACCTTACCGTGATGGGCGCTCCATCGAGTAAAGGGCGTATTTCAGGTCTAGGACAGCTCTTGTAGGGGATGGGGGTGTCGACTAGACGTCGGGCACCTCATATAGGTTGGAAGAGAGGCAGATACTACACAAATGCCAATACGTCAGCTTCTGGCCCAGAGTGTGTAAAAACGCAAGATCTCCTCTCGGTCTTCAAGGCTGACCCTGCTCTCGCGAAACGCGGGGTCGAAGTTATCTGATTTGGAACAGGCGGGAGATCGCGGTTATGGCCTTGTCTCCGTCAGTTTCATAGAGACCGAACAGGCGCGTTTGGTCGCTCAGACGATGAAGCCGAAAATGGTTATAGAACGCTTGGCCTAAGCGCTGATTATCGAATACACCGCGTTCCCAAAGAGTTAAAAACTCTTGATACGCAACGCGCTCAATTTCCAGTCTCGGCATGCTTTCCATATACACATCCATTTATGTCAGCGATGACCGAATCCTACTGACGCCGGACAGATGCGGCAATGCGTGTTTGGGGGCGATTTTTAATCATCCGAACTGGCTTTGGAGTTTTTATCGGGCAACTTCCGGTCAGAAGGCGACACTCGCGAGTGACCGCTTTCCCATAGCGGCCCTGCGCGAATGGCAGATAAAGAGGAATGTCTGTCGCTCTCGCTTAGCCCAACCTCATGCCAGCGCATCATCCTGATGTGACAGCGGCTGCACCGCCAGGTGTGGCGTTTCGCCGAAGAACTCAATCAGCAGTTCAGTGAGCACACGAATTTTGCGCGCAGGGTGCGGACCCGGCGGGCGGATGATGTAGGCACCGGCCGGAGGGGGAGGATGGTTTGTCATGATCGGCACCAGTGCGCCGGATGCCACGTGTTCATGGGTGAGGCAGTCGGGCAGGTAGGCGACACCGAGGCCTGCGGTCGCGGCGGCAACCAGGGCGATGCCGTTGTCGGCCTTGAAGCGGCCTTGCGGACGGACCGTGATGACGTTGTCGCCATCCATGAATTGCCAGGCTTCGGTGCCCTGCATGAGGGCCTGATGGGCAATCAGTTCATCCGGCGTCTGGGGTTCTCCATGCGCGTTGATGTAGGCGGGGCTCGCGACGAGCTTGGTGTAGACCGGGCCAATCCGTCTACCGATCAGATTGGAGTCCTGCATATAGCCGACCCGGATGGCGCAATCGTACCCCTCGGCAATAAGGTCAACGAAGCGATCGCTGTAACAGGTCTGGATGTGCAGTTGCGGATGCCGACGCGCCATTTCTGCCAGCATCGGGGCGAAGTGACTCTGGCCGAACGACAGCGGCACGGCCACGCGCAAGCGGCCGCGGAGGGCGCCGGCGGGCAGGATCGTTTCCTTGGCGATGTCGATCTCGGTGCAAACCCTGGCGGCGTAGTCCCGGAACGTCGCACCGGCCTCGGTAAGCGCCGCCCCGCGAGTGGAGCGTGCCAGCAATTGCACACCCAATTCGGTTTCAAGCCGAGCCAGGCGGCGGCTGACGATCGATTTCGACACGCCAAGACGCAGGGCAGCCTGCGAAATGCCCCCGGCATCAGCCACTTCCACGAAGGTCTGCAGTTCTTCGATATCCACGCTTGCGTTCCTCTTTTCGCGACACAGCACGTCGCGCAATGCTACTACTGCGGCAAACATGGGAACAGCACAATGGATTTGCCGGGCATGGCGTCATTCGCACGTGTCTCGGAACCCATCACCCGCACAGGCTCCGGCCTGATTCACAAACGTGCGTCACCCATGAAAAGGATTTACCAATGGCAAGCGAGAATCTCCGCAACCCCCATACCGATCAGCTACTGACCCCGGAAAACTCGGCGTTGATCATCATCGATTATCAGCCGGTTCAGGTTTCTTCGATCCGCTCGATGCCGCGTGATGAACTCGTCTTCAACATAACCAGCGTCGCGAAGGCGGCGGTCAACTACAACCTTCCGATCATTCACTCGACAGTCAATGTCGCGACCGGCCGCAACAAGCCGCCGATTCAGGAGCTGCAAAAGGTGATTGGCCATCTGCCGACCTATGACCGCACGTCGATCAACAGTTGGGAGGACACGCAATTCAAGCAGACAGTCAAGGCGCTCGGGCGCAAGAAGCTGATCATGACTGCACTCTGGACCGAAGCGTGCCTGACATTCCCGGTGCTCGACGCGATCCAGGAAGGTTATGAGGTTTATGTGCCTGTCGATGCGGTCGGCGGTACATCGCTCGCCGCGCACGAGGCGGCGTTGCGCAGAATGGAACAGGCGGGCGCGAAGCTCATCAGCCGGGTGCAAATGTACTGCGAACTACAGCGCGACTGGGCGCGAGAAGTGACCGTGCCGGGATTTCTGGGCGTATTCGAGAACTTCGACGGGTTCAACGCTGAAAAAGCGCTGGAAGAGGCGGACAAGATGGCCTGATTAGCGGGCAGGGGATGAAGGTGTCGCTCGCGAAAGCGGGCGCCACCTTATTTTTTTACTGCTGCAAACGACTGCTTTTGTGCCGGCCCCGCCGCCGATTCAGTACCCTGAATGCGTCATGACCCTGTCAGATATCAACATGTGGATACTGGACAGTCGTGTCGCTAACTCATGTCTCAGGAAGGGGCTTCACCAAAACCAATACGGCAGAAACTTCGGTGTGGGTTCGATCATGAGTTCCAGGTGGTAGGTGATCGGGTTGAAGAAAAACATATCCAGTATCAGAAAAGCCGCTACGCCAAACGACAGCGTCATGAACTCCCGATAGGGATGCTCGGCGAAGTACTGGTGTTTGCCATGGTAGAAGCTCAGCAGCGCAGACAATCCCAAGACTACGCCCAGGTAGTTGGGCTGTAACGGAACATCGGCGAAGTTGTTGTAGACCAGCACCGCCACCAGCATCCCCAACCCAAGCAGAGGCAACTTCAGGCAGAAATTCATCAGGCTGTTTTTGGCGCGGACCAAGGCGGCTTCCTTGCTGACGAAAAGGTAGGCGGCCAGCAGCGAAATGGCCGGGGTGATTGCGAGGATGTAGCGCGCTTTCTTCGAGCTGGGGATTGTAAACAGCACCAGCAGCAGCACCAGCCACCCGGTCAGATACAACAGCAGGTCGATGTCTTTATCGCGGGTCGAGCTGAAGAACAGTTTGTACTTCTTGAGAATTACATTAATGGCGTAAAACACCGTGATGCCGTAGGTCAACAAGCCTGCGGAGAAGTAGAAGTAATAGCGTGGCGCGTGGTCGGAACCGAAGCGTCCGATGCCCTGCATGTTCAGCACTTCCTCAAGGAACGCTTGCCCGCCTTGCAAGTAGGCGGCCCATGCCAGCAGCGCAACCCCAACAGTCAGAATCACGCCCGAGAGCAATGAATACAGCAGCAACATGCGCCACTGCCGGCTCAGCAAGTAATAAGCGCCGATGACAGTCGCGGGTCCGATCAAGCCAATAGGCCCCCGAAAGGCGAAACCCAGTGCCAACCCGAGGTACAGCAATGCAAGGCGACGCGGGTCCTTTTTTACATCGGCCGCATAGGCAAAGTAGAAGCACATCACCGTTAACAGCGCCGGATAGATATCCAGTGCCAGTGAGTTGACGCCGTCAAGAAAAGCCCAGGTGAGCAGGCTGAAAAGAACGCCATATGCACCCCATTTCTTGCTGTGCAACGCGCCCAGCCGATAAATGAATACCAGCATCAGCGACGCAGCCACGCAGGATGGAAAACCCATGGAAAGAATGGACACCCGGCCGAATGGTAGGGAAACCAGATAGACCAACAAGGTATTAAGGACCGTGTAGTCGGGATAAGGCTTGAGGTCGTCGGCAATCGGGAACAGTGTGATGCCGTGCAGCAACATGTACTCGGCAAAGTCGACAAAACGTGTTGTGTAGTTGAGGACAGCGGGTTTGTGCTGCAACGCCATGAACACGGCCAGAGTCATGAAAAAAATGCTCAGGCATGGATTTCTCGTAATCAATCCTTTGAACAACACTGCCTGCCAAGTGCGCTCTACAACAAGCGGGGCCTCATATCGATCCATCGGTAACCCTTTAGTGAAGTTGTTCTTTTTTACCGCAGTCCTGAAAGCCCGGTAAGCCGTAAGTGAAGTTGTGTATTTCGGAAAATTGAATTTGAGCCTAGCCCACGGCATGGACTATTCAAGCATGACGTGTCTAAACACTCCCTGAACAAGACTAATCAAAGTCGACAAAAAACATTATTAACGAGGCGCGTCGAGCCGGGCTTTCTACGTATTTCGTGCTCGGCAATAATGGCGGTAGGTAGAAAAGGTTTGATGTGAGTTGATCCCTGTTTAATCTTGAAAGTAACAGCGGACTCCATCTGTGCCAGTCAGTAGGCAATGGGGTCGAAGCTCACTTTTTGATTGTTCGAGAACATAACTATTCCACCCAGACTACCGCGTCCAGGGTGAAAGCACTTTTGCACCTGGCAAATTAGCTAGGCCATGGCACCGCTGCGCAAGCGCCCGGCATCTCGGGCAGGAGGCAGGCCAAACATTCGCGCGTAGTCACGGCTGAATTGGGACGGACTCTCGTAGCCCACGCGGTAACCGGCACTCGCCGCATCCAGTGCTTCAGCCACCATCAGGCGCCGGGCTTCCTGCAGCCGAAGCAGACAGCGAAATTCGATCGGACTCATCGACGTCACCGCTTTGAAATGAGCATGAAAGGTGGAGCGGCTCATGCCTGCGATGTCGGCAATATCGTCAATGCGCAACGGTTCCTGATAATGGGCACGAAGCCAAGTAATCGCTTTGGCGATCTGGCCGAGGCGGCTGTCGGCCTTGGCCATTTGCCACAGCATGCCATTGCCACGGAGGGTGAGCAGGCGATAGAGCACCTCACGTACCACCAGCGGAGCCAGTTCGGCTGCGTCTTGCGGCGTGTCCAGTAAGCCAGCCAGCCTGGTCACCGCGTCGAGTAGCTCCGGCGTGCTGCCATTGAGTTCGATGCCGGTCGACACCACGGACTTCTCGTGGCTGGTCGGAGGATTGCGCAAGGCCAGTTCGCTTAGCACCGTCATGTCCAGATCGAGCACCAGGCATAAATAGGGTTCTGCCTCGCTGGCTTCGATAACCGAACCCATCACCGGAATATCCACCGAGGCCACCAGGTAGTTGGCCGCGTCGTAAACGTAGGTCGTGCTGCCCACCAACACTTGCTTGCGGCCTTGCACGATGTAGCAGAGCGTCGGCTCATAAACCACGGGCATGGGCACTGTCGGGGTATCAGAACGCACCAGAGTAACGCCTGCCAGTGGTGTCAGGTGAAAACCATTTGACGGTGCATGACGGCTGATGAGGTCGATCAGCTTGTGCCGCGGATTCATGGCGTTTCCCAAAACGTTCTACTACGGAACGCAAAATGGTTCGGAGGATGATGCAAGGATGCTGGACGATACTGATACGTGCAAGTCGCGATCTCCACGCAAAATCTCCCTACAGAAAAACCTGTGTTTCGTAAGGAGTTCCTATGTCTACTCGTTCAGCACTCGATCACTACCGTCTGCTCGGCCGCTCCGGCATTCGCGTTTCCCCGCTCGCATTGGGCACGATGACCTTCGGATCTGACTGGGGGTGGGGGACGGACGCCGCCGGCGCCCGGCAAATTTTCGACGCCTATGTCGAGGCGGGTGGAAACTTTATCGACACCGCGGTCAATTACACGAACGGGGCTTCCGAGCGCATTCTTGGCCAATTGATGAAGGGCCGGCGCGAGCGCCTGGTTATTTCAACCAAGTACACCATGGCCCGTAATCCCGGTGATCCCAACTCAGGCGGCAATCAGCGCCTGAACCTGATGCGTTCGGTGGAAACCAGCCTTCGTCAACTGGACACTGATCGCATTGACCTGTTGTACCTGCATGCATGGGACTTCACCACGGGTGCGGAAGAAGTGATGCGCGGCCTGGATGACCTCGTGCGCAGCGGCAAGGTGGTGTATCTGGGCATCTGTAACACGCCCGCGTGGAAGGTGGCGCAAATGCAAACGCTTGCCGAGCTGCGCGGTTGGTCGCCCCTCGTGGCACTGCAAATCGAATACAGCCTGGTGGAGCGCACGGTGGAGCACGAGCTGCTGCCAATGGCGCGAGAAATGGGACTGGGCGTAATGCCGTGGTCTCCGCTGGGCGGCGGTGTTCTGACCGGCAAATACGGGCGTGACGACCTGAGCAACAGTAACGAAGCCGGCATAGCGGCAAATCGCAAGGGCGTGATCAGTTCATCGGGCCACTTGACCGAGCGTTCGTTGCAAATCGCCAGTGTGGTGGTTGATATCGCTGGGGAGATCGGCGCGAAGCCGTCCCAGGTAGCGCTTGCGTGGACATTGCAAAACCCGGCCGTGGTGGCGCCCATTATCGGCGCGCGAACATTGGCGCAAGCCGAGGACAACTTGAAAGCACTGAGCATCGAGCTGGATCAATCGCATATCGCCCGCCTGGATCAGGCAAGCGCGCCGGAGCTGATTTTTCCAGGCCGGTTTGTGGCCAAGCCGATGGTTCAGCAATTGGTATTTGGCGGCATCAAGCTGCAGGGGCGAGCGGGCTAAGTGCCGCAAGCAGGAACACTATCGATAGCAGGAGCAAATACCATGGCCAGAATCCGTTTCGCCAATCTCACCTACAAGCTTGTGTTCAGTGCTTTGCTTGCCTGTTTTGCGACTTGCGCCTCGGCCAATCTCGAGCAAGGACAGGGGGCGGTGGTCGCAAGCAACAAGGCCTTTGTTGCCGCGGCGTTCGACCGTTGGGCGGCTGGTGGGGCTGACTTCTTCAACGATGCTGTGGCCCCCAACGTCGTGTGGACCATTGAGGGATCAGGACCTCACTCCGGCACTTACCGTGGCCGCAACGACTTGATGGAGCGAGCCGTTCGCCCCCTGACCGTCCGCCTCAAGACGCCCATCCGGCCAGTGTCAAGGCAGCTTTGGGCCGATGGTGATTACGTCATCATCCACTGGAAAGGCGAAGCCGTCGCTCACGACGCAAAGCCCTATACCAATAGCTACGTCTGGATCTTCCGCATGGAGCAAGGGCGTGCGACAGAGGTGACGGCGTTCCTCGATCTGTCTGCTTATGGCGATGTGTTACGTCGAATTCCCCCGTCAGAGTAAAGCCAGGCGCCATGGTGAGCAGGTCGTTAATCTGTTCGGCTGTGGGTCGACATCATCGAGGAAGGATTTGAGAAGTTTTCCAGCGCGTTCAAGCGCTGGATCGAGTCGAAATTGTTTCAGCGCCAAGGTGGGCCATCTGAGACTTTACGGGCTCCGACTGCCGCTTGAGGCATGGCAAATCTCAGCTTGTGGCAAACGGCTGCCGCTCCTTGAACCACGTCAGCGCCTGTTGTTTGAACGCCTCGGCCGGCGGTGTCAGTGGATAACGCTGGTCGTGGGCGAGCACGATGCGTTGCACCGGCAATGGCTCGCGAATGGGGCGGCAGACCAGTGGCTGGCCGTCGTAACTGTGATCGCCGAAGGGCCGGGTATAGGTCAACGCCACGCCAAATCCGTTGGCCACCAGACTGCGCTGAAACTCGAAACTGTGGGTGTGCTGGACGCTGGCCGGGGCATAGCCATGGAAGTTGAACAAGTCCAGCACGTGCTGCCAGCTGTGGATCTGATCCGTCACCACCAGAGGGCATTCGCTTAGTGCTTGCAGGCAGACCTCGGCCGCACTGGCCAGCGGATGATCGGCCGGCAGCAGGGCGTGTGCGCGCAGCTGACAGAGCTCGACGCATGTGGTGTTGGCCGGCAAGCCCAGATCGTAGGTCAACGCCAACTCCAGCGTGCCCTCGGCCAGACGCTTGCCGAGATATTCGAACTCGCCTTCGCGCATGTCCACCGTGACCTGCGGGTGTTCCTGCTGCAAACGTCGCAGGATCTGGGGCAGGCAGTACGGCGCCAGATCCGCGTAGCAGCCGAGCACCAGTTCTCCGGAAAAATCCGTGCTGTCAGCACCGATGTCGGCGAATGCCCGAGCCTCGCTCAACACGCGCTTGGCCTGAGTCATCAGCGTGCGCCCGAACGGCGTCAGCGAGACCCCGAGGCCTCGTTGACGAACGAACAACGGCTGGCCGAAAAGCTGTTCCAGTTCGGTAATCGCGGTGGAGATCGAGGGCTGTGAAACATGCAGTTCCTCGGCCGCCAGTGTCAGGTTGCCGTGCTTGGCCGCAGCGAGTGCGTAACGCAGTTGTCGCAGGCTGAACTTCATAAGATTTTCTTCGGTGACAGATCAAGACATATTATTTTCTCTTGGCTGAGTGTCATGGAATATTTGCCCTGCGCCTACTTTTATTTCTTGCGTGAGGGAGTTTCAGGTCATGACAGCCAGCGCTTACACCGTTAATGAAAAAGACATCGAAGCCTTCCAGCGCGATGGTGCGGTTTGCCTGCGCGGAGTGTTCTCCGGGTGGATCGACACGATTGCCGCCGGCATCGAGCGCAACCTCGCTGAACCGGGCGTGTATGCGAGCCGCTACGTTGAAAAAGATGACCAGCCGGGCGGATTTTTCGACGACTACTGCAACTGGCAACGGATCCCGGAATTTCGCCACATGGTCGAACAGTCCCCGGCCGCATCGGTCGCCGCTGCGATCATGCGTTCAAACTCGGCACAGTTCTTCCATGATCATGTGCTGGTCAAGGAGCCAGGCGCGCAGAAAGCCACGCCTTGGCATCAGGACATTCCCTATTACTTCGTTGAAGGCAGCCAGAGCGTGAGTTTCTGGATTCCGGTCGACCCGGTTCGCGAGTCGACGTTGCGCCTGCTGGCCGGGTCGCATCGTTGGGAGAAAGGCATCAAACCGGTGCACTGGGCTGATCAGAGTGACTTCTACCGCGATGCCGATGGCTATCGTGAAGCGCCGGATCCGGATTCGGAGGAGGGCATGCAAGTGCTGGAGTGGGAGATGCAGCCGGGCGATGCGGTGCTGTTCGATTTTCGCACCGTGCATGGCGCCCGAGGCAACGCGTCGGCGCAGCGTCGCCGGGTGCTATCGCTGCGCTGGCTCGGCGATGACATGCGCTACTTCGAGCGGCCGGGGCGGACTTCGCCGCCGTATCCGGGGCATGCGATGCAAACCGGTCAACGACTGCGCGAAGACTGGTTTCCGACGATTCATCGGCAAGCCTGAGTTGTGAATTGCTGACAGGTGCGCGTCACGTCGTGATGAGCACCTGCACCGCCGTAATCCTGTTCACTGTGTTGGAGCGTGCGATTGTGAAAAGAACAAACAGCCTGTTGGCCCCCCTGTTTTCCATCGGCCTGTTGGCCGTCAGTGCGTCGAGCCAGGCCGCCGGTTGGTGCGAGTCGGGCAAACCGGTGAAGTTCGCCGGGCTCAATTGGGAAAGTGGCATGTTGCTCACCGAGGTGCTGCAGATCGTGCTCAAGGATGGTTACGGCTGTGCCGTCGACACGCTGCCCGGCAACTCCATCACCATGGAAAGCGCCTTGGGCAGCAACGATATCCAAGTGTTGGCGGAAGAGTGGGTCGGGCGCAGCGAGGTCTGGAACAAGGCCGCCAGCAGCGGCAAGGTCGTGGGTGTCGGTGCGCCGATCATTGGCGCCACCGAAGGCTGGTATGTGCCGCGGTATCTGGTCGAGGGCGATGCCAAACGCAACCTCAAGCCCAAAGCGCCGAACCTGAAAAACATCGCCGATCTGCCGCAGTACGCCGCGCTGTTCAAGGATCCGGAAGAACCGGGCAAGGGCCGTTTCTACAACTGCCCGGCCGGTTGGACCTGCGAACTGGAAAACAGCGAGATGCTCAAGAGCTACGGCCTGCAAGCCAGCTACACCAACTTCCGCCCCGGCACCGGCCCGGCGCTCGATGCGGCGGTGCTGTCGAGCTACAAGCGCGGCGAGCCGATCCTGTTCTACTACTGGTCGCCAACCCCGCTGATGGGTCAGGTTGATCTGATCAAACTGGGCGAGAAACCCGGCGTCGATAAACAGATCAGCATCAAGGTCGGCCTGTCCAGCGTGTTCCATGCGCAGGCACCCGAACTGGTCGGGATACTGGAAAAGGTCAATCTGCCCATCGATCTACTGAACCAGAACCTGGCCCGCATGACCAACGAGCACATCGACTCGCCGAAACTGGCGAAGATATTCTTCAAGGAACATCCGGAAATCTGGCACACCTGGGTCAGCGATGCAGCGGCGAAAAAGATCGACGCGACGCTTTAGTTCGAATCCGGGCAGGGACGCCCGCTTGGCTAGATGACGCGACCTTTCTTCGACGGCGAATGATCGGCCGGCCCGGTTCTGGCGGTTTGCAGCAACCTTGCGAACGCCGCTTTGTCTATTGGTCGACTCATGAAGTAACCCTGCACCTCGTTGCATTGATCCTTGCCGAGAATCTCCAGTTGCTCCTCGGTTTCCACGCCTTCGGCGGTGACGGTCAGGCCCATGGCTTTGCCCAGGCCGATGATCGCCTGCACCACGGCGCGATCGTTGGCGCCGTTGCTGATCGAGGCGATAAAGCGCTTGTCGATCTTGATCCCGTCAAACGGGTAGGCGCGCAGGTAGCCGAGGGACGAATAGCCGGTGCCGAAGTCGTCCATGTTCAGGCGCACTCCGAGTTGCTTCAGCGCATTCATCGTGGCCAGCGCACCGTCGGTGTCGACGAGCATCACGTTTTCGGTGATTTCGAGTTCCAGGCGACTGGCCGGGAAACGGGTCTGGATCAGCGCTTCGCGCACGTCTTCAACGACATCGCTGAGGGCAAATTGCGCCGGGGACAGATTGACCGAAAGCAGAATGTCCGACGGCCAGCTCAGTGCGGTTTCACAGGCTTCGCGCAGTACCCAGCGCCCCAGCGCGACGATCAGGTCGGTCTGTTCCGCCAGGCCGATGAACACGTCCGGCCCCAGCAGGCCCTTGGTCGGATGCTGCCAGCGCACCAATGCCTCGACCGAGACGATGTGCTTGCCGTCGACGGTGTAGCGCGGCTGGTAATGCAGGATGAATTCGTCATTTTTCAGCGCACCGCGCAGATCGCTTTCCATTTGCCGGCGGGTCTGGATCTGGTCGTTCATGTGCGCTTCGAAATAGCACCAGGTGTTCTTGCCCTCGGACTTGGCCTGATACAGCGCGATGTCGGCGCAACGGATCAACTCGCTGGGCACGAAGCCCTGGCGGCGGCTCAGAGCGATACCGATGCTGGCGCCGACGTGCAACGGGTGATGCTCGAAGACCATCGGTTGATGCAGGCTCTCGACCAGCCGGGTACAAAAGCGGTCGACCTCTTGCCGAGTGTCCATGCCATTGAGCACCACGACGAATTCGTCACCGCCCAGGCGCGCGACGATGTCGTGCTCACGGGTGCATTCGCGCAGGCGACTGGCGACTTCCTGCAACACCGCATCACCGGCCGGATGGCCGAGCGAGTCGTTGATCGGCTTGAAGTTGTCCAGATTGATCACCAACAACGACAGTGGCGGGGCATGCTCTTTTAGCAGCAGCGCGTCATCCAGATAACGCGACAATTGATTGCGATTGGGCAGGCCGGTCAAGGCGTCGTGCATCGACAGGTGCTGGATCTGCGCATGGGCAGCGACTTCGTCGGTGATGTCACTGGCGGTGCCGCGATAGCCGACCACGCTTTGTTTCTCGATGATCGGCCGCGCTGATAGCCGACAGTGGCGTTGCTGCCCGGCGTGATCGCGGTAGGTGCAGCGCAGGTCGCTGGCATTGCTGTCTTCGGTGAGTTTTTTCAGCCACAGCTCCAGCGGCGTGGTATCGCAGGACACCAGTTGCCCGATGCCTTGCCCCAGCCACTCGGTTTGCGGGTAACCGGTCACCTCGCTGAAGCGCGCCGAGAGATAGGTCAGGCGCAGCTTATTGTCGACTTCCCAGATCCAGTCCGATGCGGCTTCGGCCACCGCGCGAAAGCGTTCTTCACTGGCTTCCAGCGCGTGGTTGGCCGCCTCGAGCGCCTGATTCGAGGTCTTCAACGTGCTGAAACTCTGATCAACGTAGGTCGACGATCGCACGGCGTGACGCAGGAAATAGGCGGTCAACAGCATCAGCACTGCCAGCACGCTGCCGAGTGTTGGCAGCAATGACCACAACAATTGCTGCCCGGGTCGCTTCAGATCTGCCGTCAAGCTGAAACCCGTGCTGTCCAGCGGCACGCGTGGTTGCTCCCCGCTGAGCTGGTCATCCGGCATCAGAGTCAGGTTGTTCAGGCCGTAGGCCACGCCAAGCGCTTGCAGTTTGGCCGGTGTCAGCTTGTCGACGAATACCAGCACCGACGTCTGTTGCGGATCGCCCACCGGACGCTCATCGTTGGGCAGAATGGCCGCCGCCGTGACCAGCGCCGGCCAGCCGTCGAACAGCGAGTAAGTGCTGACAGGCACAGTCAGATCAGACTGGTTTTGCACCTGATCAATCAACGACGCGGCAGGCACTGCGAGCCAGTGCGCGATGTCCGCGTCTTCCTGCTGTCCCTGCACCACGGCGTATTTGGTGCGCTGCCGATCCAGCACGAACACGCCGTCATAACCGTCAGTGGTGAACAGCGTCTTGCCGATGTTCTGCTGGGTGTAGGCCCAGTCGGTATCGACTTGGTTGTGCAAGTGCTCGTAAGCCGTGGTCCAGTCGGCGTAACTGGTGATGTAGCTCTTTGAGGTGCTGATGCGGTTTTCCAGGGCGCGGGCCGTGTAGAAACGGTTCTGCTCGACATCCTCGCGATCCAGGCGAGCGGCAATGCCGAGCAGGGTACCGACAGCGGCAATCACCCCGACGATAAACAGCGTGCCGACCGCAAACGCCAGGCGGCGGGTGATTGCGCTTTGCTGAGGCGGAACCGGCGTGGCAGGAGCGAAACTGTCCATATGCTCGTCCTTGGTAGCTTGGGTTTGCTCATCTGGAACAGCGGCCCGAGCGCAATGTTCAATCTGTTGCTGACGATTGCGCTGCGGCGGATTTCTCAAGCGTAGTGAATGCGCGAGGATTTTGCCTTTGAGGCCACGCTATTGCGCTCTGAGCAACTGCCCCAACGCCTGCAGCTCAGCTTTCTCCACATCCGACACCAGCACGAAACGCATATAACTGGCCTGCCACGACACCACATTGAAGCCGCGCAAGCTTTGGCTTTGCACGGCTTTATCAGCCTCGCTCGTCGGCAGGATGAACACGTTGATGATGTGCTTGCCATGCCCATAGCTCAGGGCAGCGGTGGTCTGGTGTTGCAGGTAATCCAGGCGCCCGCCGAGCAAGGGAAAGCCCTGCGCCGAGTAGTCGGAAACCGGGGGCGAGAAGTCGAGTTTGCCGGTGAACCACGGTTTTACGGTGTGGCGGTCGGATGACACCACGTCGTTGAGATGTTCGCCCATCAACGAGCGCACATGGCTAGACACGGCCTCGTCGATCAAGGGTTGCTCGCTGCCCGGAGTGGCGACATACAGCACCATCGCCAGGGCCAGCGCTGCGGCGGAAAAGGCCGGGGCCAGCCATTTTTGCCAGCGCTGGATCAACCTCGGCGCAGGTGTGTCGGCGGCGAACACGCTGGCTGTCAGTGAGGCGGGGGCGCGGTAGTAGGGGGCATGGCGCTTCACGCTGACCTTGAGCAACTTCGCATGATCATGCAGCCGCGCGCACTCGGCGCAGGCGCTCAGGTGCGCTGCCACCTGCGCCGCTGTGGCCGGATCAAGCTCCTGATCCAGATAGCCGTGCAGTTGGGTCTGGCAAACCGTGCAGTCGAGTTCATTCATGATCGTGCAACTTCAGTAGTTCGAGCTTGAGCAGGGCGCGCGCCCGGGCCAGCCTGGACATGACGGTACCGATGGGAATATCGACCACCAGAGCGATGTCCTTGTAGGGCAGGTCTTCGAGTTCCTTGAGCACGATCACCTCGCGAAACACCGGCGGCAGAGCGCACAGCGCTTGCTGCAGCAACGCGGCGTTTTCCGTGTGAATGGCCAGCAATTCCGGGGTCTGGCTATGGCTCAGGGGGCCGTCGTCAGTCATCATGTCGTCATCGATGGCGACCCAATGGCGTCCGGCCGAGGCCTTGAGCCAGGTGTAGCTTTCGTTGCGCACGATGGTCAGAAACCACGCCTTGGCGTTGCCGTCGGCGAAACGCTGCAAAAACCGGAAGGCGCGCAGCGCGCTTTCCTGCACCACATCGCGCGCAGCGCTGTCGTTGCCGGTGAGCCAGCGCGCAAGGTTGTAGGCCGCGTCCAGATGGGGCGCAATCAGTTCCTCAAATCGCTTCATGGTCGGTTCCGCACCGTCACACCCCTATAACCGTGCTGCGGCAGGTTTTATTCGCGCCAAAAGATTTATTTTTTGCCGTGGAATAAAGCCTCGCGCGGCCAGGTTTACCTCGTGTCAGCTACCTCACTGTAGTTCGCCCGCGAGGACATACCGATGGACATTCAAGCAAAACATCCGCTGCGTACCGACGGCCCGCTCAACCCGGACCGGCGCACCCTGCTCAAATGCTCGGCGTGGGCCGGGGCAGGAGTCCTCTGGGCCTTGAGCGGCGGGATTCCCAAAGCCTTTGCGCTGGACGAGGCGGGCAACGTCAATGATCCAAAAGCGCTGGCCAGCACCTTTCACTTCGTACAGATCAGCGATTCGCACATCGGCTTCAACAAGGAAGCCAATCCGGAGCCGGTCAAGACCTTGCAAGTGGCGATCGACAAGGTCATCGCACTGCCCAAACGGCCGTCACTGATCCTGCACACCGGCGACATCACCCACCTGTCCAAACCTGAGGAATTCGACACCGCCGCACAGCTGCTCAAAGGCCTGCCATCCACCGTGCATTACGTGCCCGGTGAACACGACACCCTCGACGAGGGCGGCGGCAAGCTTTATCTGGAGCGCTACGGCAAGGGCACCAAAGGCAACGGTTGGTACAGCTTCGATGACCATGGCGTGCACTTCATCGGGCTGATCAATGTGTTCAATTTCCAGGCCGGCCATGAGGCCAACCTCGGGGCCGAGCAACTGGCCTGGCTGGCGGATGACCTGCGTGCGGTTTCCACCAGTACGCCGATCGTGGTGTTCACGCACATCCCGCTGTGGACCATTTATCAGCCGTGGGGCTGGGGCACCGAGGACGGCGATCAGGCGATTGCGATGCTGCGCAAGTACGGCTCGGTGACGGTGCTCAACGGGCACATCCATCAGGTGATCCAGAAAGTCGAAGGCAATATCACCTTCCACACCGCCCGTGGCACCGCCTATCCGCAGCCGGCACCGGGTGCTGCACCGTCGCCGGGGCCGATGACGGTGGCGGCCGATCAATTGCGCAATTACCTGGGGATCACCGACGTGCGCGCGACTCAGGGTGATCACCCGCTGGCCCTGATTGATTCGACACTGGTGTAACCGAGGGCGAACCGATGAAAACGCGACTGTTGGCGCTGATGGGCCTGTTGCTGGCGATGCCGCTGTGGGCCGCCGAGGTGAAGATCGACATCAAGGAATTCATGTTCGCCCCCAAGGACTTGACCGTGGCCGTCGGCACCAAGGTGACGTGGGTCAATGACGATCAGATTCCGCACGCAGTGGCAGAAACCCACAAGGTGTTTCGCTCCGGAGCGCTGGATACCAATGACAGTTTTTCCTGGGTGTTCGATACGCCGGGGGAGTTTGAGTATTTTTGCGTGTTGCATCCGCAAATGATCGGCAAGGTGGTGGTGACGCAGTGATACATACCGCAAGGGTGCCGTTGAGTTGAGTGTTACTCAGCTACCAATCTGCACCTTTGCGGGGCTCGACATGGGCCATCGGGTAGCACTACTCAAGTTTCGCGCTGCAGGATCTGATCGCTGTTGTTTTCTTAAATCATTCGAATCAAGCGCTTGGCACGGTGCGGAGAAATCTGGCATGCATCGTGCTTTTTTGTATCCGTGGATAATTGGATACAAAAAGACAGAAGGTGCTGCCATGCAATTCGCTCCCGCCTACGACCAGCGTCAACCGATGACCGCCGAGGAAGAGGCCTACAACTTTCTGTTGGAAGGCATTTGCGGTGGTCGTTATCGCAAGGGCGACCGGTTGATCGCCGAGGACATCGCCAGTGAAATCGGCATGAGCCGCATGCCGGTGCGCGAAGCTTTTCGCCGCCTCGATGCGCAGGGCCTGGTGACGCTGCGGCCTAACCGCGGCGCGGTGGTTAGCGGTCTGGATGTCGAGCAAATGCATGAAGTGTTCGAGATGCGCAGCGCCCTGGAAGGGCTGGCGATTCGTATCGCCGTGCCCAAGATCAGCGAGCGTCAGTTGACGGCGCTAGAGCGGCTGCTCGATGAAATGGACGACTACCGCGAGGAGAGTGCGGCGTGGGTCAGCCGCCATCGCAAGTTCCATGAATACCTGTGCAGCCTCAGCGATCGCCCACGACTGCTGAAGCAGATCAGCGCCCTCTATTCGCTGATCGAAGCGCCGATGCGCCTTTGGCTGCAGCACATCGAAAAGCCCCTGAGTGCACGCCAGGAACACCAGATGATCCTCGATGCGATTCGCGCCGGCGACGCCAACAAGGCCGAAGCCGTGGTGCGCGAGCACATCGAAGGCACGGTCCCCGAACTGATCAAATTTTTGCAATCGGAAAAATAACCACAGAGCGGAACACGAGTCCGCCGATGTTTTGACTTTGAGTACTGCCCCGTTACTAACCGAACTGGAGTGTCTGGTCATGCATACGTCTCGCCTGTTACTGGCTGCAATATCCCTCGGGCTCTGTACTCAGTGGGCGCTTGCCGCACCCACGGTGCCGGAGCGTCTGGTCAAGGTCGACAAACTGACCTATTGCTCGGGCATGGATTCGCCGCCACTGGTGTCCTTCGATGAAGCGCAAAAGCCCAAAGGGCTGACCGTCGACCTCGGCCTGGAAATCGCCAAACGTCTAGGCGACAAGAAGGTCGATTGGAGGGTGATTCCGTTCTCCGGATTGCTCCCGGCCTTGCTCGCCAAACAGTGCGACATGATCGTCGACCAGTTGTTCGACAAGCCCGAGCGCCGTGAGGTGATCGACATCGTCAACTACATGTATTCCAGCCAGGCGGTCGTCGTGCCCAAGGGCAATCCGAAGGCGCTGAAAACCCTTGCGGATCTCAGCGGGCACAAGATCGCGGTGCTCAACGGCTCGACCATCAAGACCTTGCTCGACACCGAAAATGAAAGCCTGAGCAAGGCCGGCAAGCCGCCGATGAAACTGGTGGTCTACAACACCGACACCGATGCCTTCCAGGCCCTGCGCATCAATCAGGTCGACGCTTACGGCACCACCGTAGAAACCGCCGGCTATTACGCGGCGATGGCGCCGGATCTGTTCGAGGAAGGCGTGCCAGCCTTCAGCCGGATCCTCACCGGTCTGGGCATTCGCAAGGATGATGCGCAACTGAGCGCTGCGGTGCAGCAGATCATCAGCGACATGCGCAGCGACGGCAGCTACAACCAGCTCTTGAACAAGTGGCACGTCTCCAGCGACACACTCGATTGAGGTAAGCGTTGATGAACTTCAATTGGGATGTGTTCTGGCAGTACCTGTTGCAGCCGAGCGGCGTATACCTCACCGGCCTGTGGCTGACGTGCCTGATCAGTGTGCTGGCGATGTTGCTGGGCTGTGTGCTGGGGCTGGCCGCCGCATTGTTGCGCTTGTCGAAGAACCCTCTGCTGCATCTGCCGGTGCGTTTTTATGTGTGGCTGATGCGCGGCACACCGTTGCTGGTGCAGATCGTTTTCCTCTACACCGCGCTGGCGGCGGGCGGGATTTTTCGCTTCGAAGACATTGAGCTGTTCGGACTGGTGGTGCCCGGCAACATTCAGGCGGCGATCATTGCTCTGGGCCTCAACGAAGGCGCGTACATGGCCGAGATCATTCGCGCCGGGATCGGCGCCGTGGACAAGGGCCAGTACGAGGCTGGTCGTTCGCTGGGCATGACCTTCGCCAAACTGATGCGCCGCATCGTGCTGCCGCAAGCGTTTCGGGTGATCGTGCCGCCGCTGGGCAACGAGTTCAACGTGATGCTGAAAAACACCACGCTGGTCAGCGTGATCGGCGTGCAGGAGCTGTTGCTCAGTACGCAAATGGTCACCTCGGCGACCTTTCGCGTATTCGAGCTGTACCTGGTGGTGGCGATTTATTTCCTGTTACTTACCACGCTGTGGGGCTTCTTTCAGCGCTGGCTGGAGAACCGCTTCGGCCAGTCCGACCGACCTTCTGCGCCACCGCCGGCCTCCAGTCGGATGTTCGGGCGCAGCACTCTGAAACTGCTGAGGGGACGTTGATCATGGCGCAGCAAAGTGACGAGCTGATCATCGAGGCGCTGAACATTCACAAGGCCTTCGGTGATCTGCAGATTCTCAAGGGCATCTCGCTGCAAGTTCGCCGTGGCGAAGTGGTGGTGCTGATCGGCGCCTCGGGCTCGGGCAAAACCACGTTTATTCGCTGCATCAATCTGCTTGAAGACATTCAGGGCGGGGAAATTCGCGTCAGCGGCCGGCCCATGGGTTATCGCACCCGGGCGGACGGCAGTCTGGTGCGCGACTCGGAACGCAACATCGCTCGTCAACGCCGGGACATTGGCATGGTGTTCCAGCGCTTCAACCTGTTCCCGCACATGACCGCGCTGGAAAACATCATCGAAGCACCGATTCAGGTGTTGGGTGTGCCACGCCATGCTGCGCTGGAGCTGGCGCACGCGTTGCTCAAGCGAGTCGGGCTGGCAGACAAGGCCAGCCATTACCCCTCAATGCTTTCCGGCGGCCAGCAGCAACGGGTGGCGATCGCCCGAGCACTGGCGATGAAACCGCAGGCGATGCTGTTCGACGAACCCACCAGCGCACTCGACCCGGAAACCGTCGGCGAGGTTTTGCAGGTGATGAAGGAGCTGGCCGAGGAGGGCATGACCATGGTCGTGGTCACCCATGAAATGGGCTTTGCTCGCGAGGTGGCCGACCGGGTGGTGGTGCTCGATCAGGGTGAACTGATCGAACAAGGCCCGCCGGAGCAGATTTTCAGTCGTCCCACCCATCCCCGTACCCAGGCCTTTCTCAGTCGCGTGCTGTGAACTTCACAAGGATATTGACGATGCGTTTATCGAGCTTGTGCGCGGAGCCGCAGCCCCGACACGTTGAAGAACTTCGAGAAGATCCCCGGAAAACATCCAGCGCCTGATCACCCGCGAATGGAACCGGATCAAGTCCGGCCAATGAATTGCTGATTTGAAGAGCCTTTGCCATGTTGAAATACTCTGCTCACGAATATCCCTATCCATCGCAACGCCAAAGCGTCTTCGCCCGTCGTGGCATGGTCGCGGCGTCTCAGCCACTCGCCGCGCAGGCCGGCATCGAGATGCTGCAGAAGGGCGGCAACGCGATTGACGCGGCCATCGCCACTGCGGCGGCACTGACCGTGGTCGAACCTACGGGCTGCGGCCTGGGCGGTGATGCGTTTGCGCTGGTCTGGTTCAAGGATCAGCTGCATGGCCTCAATGCCAACGGCCATGCCCCGGCGTCGCTAAGTATCGAAGCGGTCAAGGCGACCGGCCATGAACAGATGCCGCTATATGGCTGGACGCCAGTGACGGTGCCCGGTTGCCCATCGGCCTGGGCCGAGCTGTCGCAACGCTTTGGCGTGTTGCCGTTCGCCGATTTACTGCAACCGGCGATCAGTCTGGCCAGAGACGGTTTTCCGCTGTCGCCGGTGGTTGCCCATCAATGGCAGATCGCGCTGGATGAGTTCGGCCCGCATCGTGATGAGGTGCTGCAGGCCTGGTTCGATACGTTCCTGATTGACGGTCGCGCGCCCCAAGCCGGGGAGCTGTTCCGTAACCCGGCGCAGGCGAGAACCCTCGAAGAACTGGCCCTCACGCGTTGCGAGAGTTTGTATCGCGGCGATTTGGCGCAACGCCTGGATGCGCATTCCCGAGCTACTGGCGGCTACCTGCGCGCCACCGATCTTGAACATTACCGCGCGCAATGGGTCGAGCCGATTCACGTCAATTACCGGGGCGTGGATGTCTGGGAAATCCCACCGAGCGGACAGGGGTTGGTCGCCTTGATGGCGCTGAAGATTCTCGAGGGCTTCGACTTCGATCACCGTGACAGCCAGCAGACCTGGCACCGGCAACTGGAGGCGATGAAGCTGGCCTACAGCGATGGTCTGCACTACATCACCGATCCGCTGCACATGCGCGTGGCTGTGGCCGATCTGTTGAGCGACGAGTACAGCGCCCGCCGCCGCGCTCAAATCGGCGAACAGGCGCAGCCGCCGAAACCGGGCGATCCCCACGCCAGCGGCACGGTGTATCTGGCCACGGCGGATGGGCAGGGCAATATGGTGTCGTTCATTCAGAGCAATTACCACGGTTTCGGCTCAGGCGTGGTGCTGCCGGACAGCGGCATCGCCCTGCAAAACCGAGGGCAGGAGTTCAGCCTGGATCCCGAGCATGCCAACGCGTTGGCGCCGGGGAAAAAGACCTTTCACACGATCATTCCCGGTTTCCTCACCAAGGACGGTAAGGCGTTGGGCCCGTTCGGTGTGATGGGCGGCTACATGCAGCCGCAGGGCCATGTGCAGATGGTCATGAACCTGGTGGATTTCGGCTTGAACCCGCAGTCGGCACTGGACGCGCCGCGCTGGCAGTGGCTCGGCGGCATGAAGGTGGGCATCGAGCAGGGCGCTTCAAGGGATCTGGCCAATGCGTTGGCGCGTCGCGGGCATGAGGTGCAGATCGCCAGTGACCTGACGGATTACGGCAGAGGACAGATTATTCTGCGTGATCCAGTGACGGGTGTGCTGTGTGGCGGGACTGAGCCGCGGGCGGATTCGCATATCGCAGTCTGGTAGAGACGGCAGGCACTCGTCAGGTGGGGCGCACACACTTTTTCACAAAGACCTCCCGGGATCCAATCGGTGGCAGAATCTCCCTGACTTGAACGTTCAGGAGAACATCATGCTTCGTGTGTTTGAACGAAGACTCGACCCTTTCCCGCCTGACGAGGTGCCACCGCCACCCAACGGTCTGGCTAAATTTCTCTGGGCCTGCACTCGCGGCGCTCGCGGCTACATTCTGGCATTGGCGTTGCTCAGCGCTGCTGTGTCGATCTATGAAGCCTGGCTGTTTTCCTTCCTCGGCCAGGTCGTCGATTTGCTCTCGACGTGGCAGGCCGGCGGCGAAGCGGCGGTGCAGGAAAGCCGCGTGTTGTGGGGCATGGGCATTGTCATGGTGCTCAGTGTCGGGCTGGTGGCGTTGCGCACAATGGTCCAGCACCAGATTCTGGCGATTAACCTGCCGCTGCGCCTGCGCTGGGATTTCCATCGGCTGATGCTGCGGCAAAGCCTTTCGTTTTTCTCCGATGAGTTTTCCGGTCGGGTCACGACCAAGGTGATGCAGACGGCGCTCGCCGTGCGCGACGTGCTGTTCACCATGATCGAGATTCTGCCGGGGATTGGCGTGTACTTCATCGCGATCATTGCCCTGGCCGGTGGTTTTGCGCTGAAGCTGATGCTGCCGTTCCTTGCTTGGGTCGTGCTGTTCGGTCTGGCCATGTGGTACTTCGTGCCGCGCCTGGGCAAGGTCGGCCAGGAACAGGCCAATGCGCGCTCGATGATGACCGGGCGTATCGCCGACGCGTACACCAATATCACCACGGTGAAGCTGTTCTCCCACTCCAACCGCGAAGCACATTTTGCGCGGGCGGCGATGGAAGATTTCAAGCAGACCGGCTTTCGTCAGATGCGTCTGGTCAGTCTGTTCGAAATCGTCAATCAGGCCTTGGTGGTGGGGTTGATCATGTCTGCCGGCGGCTACGCCCTGTGGCTGTGGCACCAGGGTGACGTCGGCGCCGGTGCGGTGGCGGCGATCACCGCCATGGCGTTGCGGATCAACGGCATGTCGAACTGGATCATGTGGCAGATGACTTCGCTGTTCGAAAGCATCGGTACCGTCCAGGACGGCATGGCGACGCTGACCCAAGGCACCAAAGTGCAAGACGCGCCGGATGCCGGCGTGCTGGTCACTTCTGGCGGCGCGGTGACGTTCGACAAGGTCAAGTTCAACTACGGTGGCGAGCGTCAGGTGCTCGATGGCCTGAGCCTGAGCATTCGGCCCGGTGAAAAAATCGGTCTGGTGGGCCGCTCCGGTGCGGGTAAATCGACGCTGATCAACCTGCTGCTGCGTTTCTATGACGTCGACAGCGGCGAGATTCGTATCGATGGCCAGAACATTGCGCACGTGACTCAAGACAGCTTACGCAGTGCGATCGGCATGGTCACCCAGGACACTTCGCTGCTGCACCGCTCGATTCGCGACAACATCGCCTACGGCCGGCCCGATGCCACCGACGCACAGATCCGCCGCGCCGCTGCCAATGCGCAGGCTGATGAGTTCATCAGTCAACTCAGCGACCGTCAGGGCCATACCGGCTACGACACTCTGGTAGGTGAACGCGGGATCAAGCTGTCGGGCGGCCAGCGTCAACGGGTGGCGATTGCCCGGGTGATGCTGAAGAACGCGCCGATCCTGCTGCTGGACGAAGCCACCAGCGCGCTGGACTCGGAAGTCGAAGTGGCGATTCAGGATAGCCTCGACGACATGATGCAGGGCAAGACCGTGATCGCGATCGCACATCGACTGTCGACGATTGCAGCGATGGATCGGCTGATTGTCATGGATGACGGGCGCATCATCGAGCAGGGCACCCATGCCGAATTGCTGGAAAAGAACGGCGTGTATGCGCGGCTGTGGGCGCATCAGAGCGGCGGGTTTCTTGGAGAAGACAAAGGCGTGGTGGAGGCCTTGGATCAGGCGTAAACGGGCAGGGCCCATGGCCGGGGCATCTTGGGTGTTCCCGGCCGATTTGCCTCGGTTCATTCAAGCCAGATCGACACTCGCCATCATTCGAACACTGGCAAACGTCGATTCGTTTCTCGCCTGATCGAGCGTTGTCAGTGTGTTGATCGATGACGGCGGCGTTATCCGTTTACGACTCATTGCAGAACCTGAGCGCTCGTCGCTCGGCGGCACCCCAAAGTGCTCGCGATAGCATTTTGAGAAATGCGGTGTGGAGGCAAAACCGCAGACATACGCCAGTTCCACGATCGACAGCGAGGTTTGCTTGAGCAGTTGTCGCGCGCGAATCAGCCGCAACCTCAAGTAGTAGCGTGACGGCGTGCATTGCAGGTATTTCTGAAACAGCCGCTCCAACTGTCGGCGTGACAGATCGACGTATTCGGCGAGGTTGTCCAGCTCTATCGGCTCCTCAAGATTGGCCTCCATCAACGCAACGACTTCTTGCAGCTTGGGCTGATGCGTACCGACCACATGCTTGAGCGGTACGCGTTGATGGTCCTGCTCGTTGCGGATGCGCTCGTATACAAACATCTCCGAGATGGCGGCTGATAACTCACGACCATGATCGCGGGCGATCAGGTGCAGCATCATGTCCAGCGGCGCTGTTCCTCCGGAACTGGTAAAGCGGTTGCGGTCGAGGGTGAAGAGGCTGGTGCTGACGTTGACGCGTGGGAAAGCTTCCTGCATGGCCGCCAGAAATTCCCAATGCACGCTGCACTCATAGCCATCGAGCAATCCGGCTTTGGCGAGTGCCCAGCTACCGGTGCACACACCGCCCAAACGTCTGGATTGCCGGGCCAGGGCTTGCAACCAGGATGTGTGCTCACGGGTGATCACGCTCTGGATGCCGACCCCGCCACAAACAATCACCGTGTCCGCCACGCTGGGGTTGCTCCACGAGGCATCCGGCGTGATCGGGACCCCGTCGCTGGCCCAAACAGCCGCACCATTGGCGCTGAAGGTATGCCAGCGATACAGCGTTCGCCCCGACAATTGATTGGCCATGCGCAGTGGTTCGACGGCGGATGCCAGCGACATGAGGGTGAATTTATCCAACAGCAGAAACCCGACGGATTGGGTCGTACCGTCGGCCACGGAGGGGGGCGATGACATCGTGTCCTCACAGGAATTGGTCTGAGATGCAGGCGTCGGTCATTCCCCAGGTCTTCGCCAAGGGAATGTCGGCTTCGGCGTGAACGCCTAGCCCACCGACGTTGCGCGTGCCGCCGGGGCAGGGTGACGCGACGTCATCAGGCCGATAAAGGAGATTGCCAGCGCCAGGCCAATGGTGGTGGTGACTTCGGTGCGGTGCTGCGGAGTGATCATCATGACCGCCAGCGCCGCGCAGATGAAGCCGATCACCAGCCACGTCAGCCATGGAAACAGCCACATGCGGAAGGTCAGCTCGACCTTGCGCTGTTGCAATATCCGCCGCATGCGTAGCTGCGACACCGCAATCGCCAGGTACACCAGCAAGGCAATCGCCCCGGAACTGGCCAGCAGGAACTCGAACAGCCCGGCGGGCATGAAATAGCTCCACACGGTGATCGACGCACCCAGCACGGTGCTGGCGATCACGGCGGCCCGTGGCACACCGGCCGCGGAAGTCGCCTTCAGCGTTTTCGGTGCATCGCCGCGACGGCCCAGCGAGTACAGCATGCGCGAGGCAATGTAGATCGAGGAGTTCATGCAACTGGCCACGGCGATCAGCACGACAACGTCGACCATGAACTTGGCGTTTGGAATGTTCATGATTTCCAGGGCGCGCTGATACGAGCCCACCGACGCCAGCAACGGATCATTCCACGGCACCACGGAGATGACCACGAAGATCGACAGCAGGTAGAACACGCCGATGCGCCAGATCACCGAGCGGGTGGCCTTGGCAATGTTCTGCGCCGGGTTATTCGATTCGGCGGCGGCGATGGTCACCGCTTCAGTGCCGATGAAACTGAACATGATCGTGATAAAAGCACCGACCACTGCGGACAAACCGTTGGGCGCAAATCCGCCGTGCTCGGCCATCAGACCACTCAACCCGCTGACTTCGCGGTCGGGCACCCAGCCCATCAACACGGCAAAACCGACCCCGATGAAGCCGATGATCGCCACAACCTTGGCCATGGCGAACCAGAACTCGAATTCACCATACTTGGACACGCTGAACAGGTTGGTCACCACCAGCGCAATGATCGATCCCAACGCGAACAGCCAGGCATCGACCTGAGGAAACCATTGGTGCAGCACATGCCCGGCCGCCAGTGCTTCGATGGGAATTACCAACACCCAAAACCACCAGTACAGCCAACCGATGGTAAAACCGGCCCAGCGGCCGATAGCCTGGTCGGCATAGGTGGAGAACGAACCGGTGTCCGGATTGGCCACCGCCATCTCGCCGAGCATGCGCATGACCAGCACGACGAGCAGACCTGAAAACAGATAGGCGAGAAGTACCGCCGGCCCTGCTGCGGCAATCGCGTGTCCTGAACCGACGAACAAACCGGCGCCGATAATCCCGGCGATGGACAGCATTGTGACGTGACGAGGCTTGAAGCCCTGCGCCAATTGGCTACTCGAATCCATGGAGTTCGGGCTGATCATCGGTATTTTTATTCTCTGCTGATCGACATTTAAGCAATTGAACGGGCATACGATCGGTCACCATCGTTGCCTGCTGAACTCCCGAGAGAAGCCCGTCCAACCGCCGCAGTTCTTATCAACCCCATGATCTGACCGGGATTGTTTTGATAGGAAGACACGGCACCTTAGCCGGCCTTGCAGCAGACTCAATAGCCTGATTGCGCCATGATCGTGTCTGATATCGACATGTGAATACCATGAGGTCGTATTGGAGACCTGTCGGTCACGCACGGCTCTGGCAATCAAAATCCAGATTGACCAAGTCATGTTCGTTTTTGAGATGGGTGCCTGAATTCGACGGTGAAACCAAACTGGGCCCCACAAGCCAGGCTCTCTATACTGGCCTTCCAGGATGGTAAATAGAGCACAACCTATGCCCCCTCGCACCTAATCAAAATTCCCCGGTCATTTTGGTTCCGGCTCAACCAAGCGACCTGGAAAATCTTGTAGCCATTCGAATTGAGGCCATGCGCGAAAGTCTGGAGCGTGTCGGGCGATTTGATCCGGTGCGTGCGCGTGAGCGGTTTCTTGGCGGTTTTGACGCTCGCAACACACGCTATATCGAGGTATCTGGAGAGAGGGTTGGTTTTGTAGTGGTCAAGCATCACCACAATGAACTCTTGCTCCACCACTTGTATGTGAGACCGAGCGCGCAAGGATCAGGTGTAGGGGCTGCTGTTCTCACTCAGATTTTCAAAGAGGCGGATGCGGCTGCGCTCCCTGTGAAAGTTGGCGCTCTCAAAGAAAGTGCTTCGAATCGCTTTTATACCCGCCATGGCTTCCAATTCACCGAAAGCAGTGAATTCGACAATTATTATGTGCGTCAGAGTGTTCCGGCGAAACAACGGTAGAAAGCGTTCTCAGGCTCGGTATATCCAGTAAACTTGGCGTCAATCTCGCGCCTTAGAGCGCCTGGGTATACAGAAGGAAACCGCCATGCTTGAACTCGAACCGCTGTGCTTCTCGTCCGACTGCCCTAGCCGGGCTTTATTCGAGCAGATCGCTGATAAATGGTCGATGATGGTGTTAGCCGTGCTTGAAGACGGTCCGCAACGCTTCAACGCGATCCGTCGTCGCCTGCAAGGCGTTACCCAAAAAGCGCTCACGCAATGTCTGCGCCGGCTGGAGCGCAACGGCCTGGTATCGCGCGAGGTGATTTCGCTTTCGCCAGTCGCGGTGCAGTACCAAATCACGCCGCTGGGCCGCACGCTGCAACAACCTTTTCGGGCACTGCATGAATGGACGCTCGCCAAGCTGCCGGAGGTTGATGCTGCCCGGCAGAAGTTCGACGCCGCTGCAATCGGACCGACAAGTACGTAGGGAAGGTTGCTTCACTCGATTACGTGAACGCGTTGTTGGCCGCCCATGCTGCGCTTCGGGACTTGTCATCCGATGGCTTGAGAAACACCGAAGATCTCAATCGAACCAGCGCGATCTGCTAAGCATGAAACTCTGCCAACACTTTTTGTTGTTGGCAGTGCGCTGGTTTTTGCCTTTCATGCGCGGGCAATCAATCTCGATACCTGCTTCAACCGAATCATCACATCGATTGCTCAGGCCGTTCGATCATGAACGCAGAGCGTCCTGCTCTTGCGCGCGAGGCCACTGTATACGGCTCGCCAGCCCATACGCCGCGGACTATTTCCTGACGGTAGGTATCCTCAGACCTACCAGGTGTACGAACGGTGCCTAATTGACGCCAGGTTTATTATTGATACCTTGTCGACTGTCCTCATTTGAGGGAAGCGGTCCGAACCGGACCCTTCGTTCGCCACTCTTGCCGGCGGCTTGCAGCCAGCCAATCGAGCATCCGACAGAAGCATTTCTTTGGTCGAGCCGCACTTGAGAAATCGTTAGGCACGGGCGGACATTCAATAAATTTATTCTGAGGAAAGTATGGGAAATTTTAAGCTTCTAACCCCCTTGAACAACGAAGAGCTCACTTTCAGAAATCGGGTGTTCATGGCGCCGATGACAAGAGGTCGATCCAAGGATCAGGTGGCCAACGAATTGACTGCGACCTATTACGCACAGCGCGCATCGGCGGGCCTTATTTTTACCGAAGGCACCCAGATCAGCGCCCAGGCCGTCGGCTGGACGAATACCCCGGGGATCTATACGCCTGAACAGATTGCGGGCTGGAAGAAGGTAACTCAGGCAGTTCATGAAGCCGGTGGCCTCATTTTCGCCCAGCTTTGGCACACCGGTAGAGCATCTCATCCTGATTTTCATGGTGGAGAACTCCCGGTCGCGCCATCGTCAGTCCCCTTCAATAGCCAGGCGTTCACGCCCGAAGGCATCAAACCCTCGGTGACCCCACGCGAACTGACCATTGATGAAATCAAGTCCACCATTGCGGACTACGAAAAAGCTGCACAGGCCGCGAAAGATGCGGGCTTTGATGGTGTAGAGATACACGGTGCCAATGGTTATCTGCCAGCGCAGTTTCTGGAAGACGGCTCAAACAAACGCACCGACGAATATGGCGGTACCATTGAGAAGCGGGCGAGGTTCTTGCTTGAAGCCACTGACGCTGCGATCAAAGCCTTCGGGCCGGCCCGTATCTCGGTCAGGCTGTCGCCGCGCATTCCGTACAATGACATGGGCGACTCCAATCTCGAGCAGACCTACATGTACGCAGTAGAAGCACTGGAAAAGAGAAACGTTGGAATTCTGCATTTCATGGAACCGGGCAGTCTGCCGGAAGGCGCGAAACCCTTGGCACCCGGGGCGCGCCAGCGGTTCTCAGGGATTTTCGTGTTGAATGTTGGTTATGACCGGAAGTCGGCGGAACAGGCCCTGCAAACCGGCCTGGCCGATGCAGTCACATTTGGCACGCTGTTCATCAGCAATCCTGATCTGCCGGAACGCTTCTTCCTTGATGCGCCGCTGGCTACTGCGGATGCCTCCACTTTTTACAGTGGTTCGGAACAGGGCTATACCGACTACCCGCCGCTGGCCTAGGGGGCGTCGACGTTTAGCTGGGCAATAGCGGTGAACCATCAGGTCGATACCGAGCATGGCGCTATCACGGGTGTCGGAGCGCGATTTTCGTTCTGGCACCCGACCGTCAAACCTGCCGATGTCTGCAAAGAGAACTTCTTGGGCATGACCGGCCCGCCAGCAGACATGCCAAATTCCATATTGACGATTGCCGCGTAGCGAATCTCGCCGGCCTGCATTTTACTGTTGATGTTTCAGGCTGGTCTGCCTGCAAAATATTTAGCCAATTTTCTTCACGTAGTTGCGTAAAAGCCCCAAGCTGGCCCTAAAATCCTTGAAAACCGAGGGAACTATTAACGTCCACCAACAGACTGATCTGCTGGTGCGGCCCTCATGCAAATGTCGCACGAAAAGATTTCTACAATAAATGGAGCGCACAATGGGCAGGGCACGCGATGAGTTTGATTTCTGGTGGGGTACGTCCGGGTCGTGGGTGGAACCGCCGAATGTTCGCCGTAGCGGCACCAGTGGTGTCCAACTGATTGTTCAAGGTGACAAGACGTTTTTCGTAAAGCGCCAGACCGGCCATTTGTTCCGCAGTCTCCGTTACCCCACTGGCCGACCCACCGCATTGCGTGAAGGCGTTGCCCTTTCAAGACTCGAAGAGCTGGGCGTGAATGCGCCAAGACCGGTATTTTATGGCGCGAGAAAAGTCGACGGCGTATGGCAGGGGGTCTTGGTTACCAAAGACCTGGGCGGCTTCATCGATCTGGATACCTGGTATAGCCAGGGCGCTGCAAGCCTGTTGACCACAGAGCAACATCTGCGACTGCTTGAACGTTTAGCGCAAATGCTGGCGCGGATGCACTCGGGCAAATGGCAGCACGGTTGCATGCGTTCCAAACACATCTTTATCAAGGCGTCGATTACCGACACAGACTTCGATTTTGAACTGGCGCTGCTTGACCTGGAGAAATCTCGCGGTCGTGTTACGGCAATGGGCGCGGCGCGTCACGACATTCCGCAACTCAGGCGGCATTCTTTCTGGGATGAGTCGCAGTGGCAGCATTTCCTTTCGAGTTATGAGCAAGCCAGTGGTAGAACCCTGTAAACTCACGAGTTGGCTATAACAGGCGCTGGTGCGTGCTCAGCACACAAGTCACGCACCAGACTCGTTTGAATAATTACCACTGACCGCTTCCGAGACAGGCGATTATTTCCCAGCCACTGAATTCCCACCAGGAATAGCGCTCATCTGAGCAACTTCTGGCCAGGCTGGCCGTCTGGATCTCTCCAGCTTTCTGTTGTGTTGAGAAAGGCGTGTCAATCGAGGCTGTCACTTGCTTGACCGTCTGTGGAGCAGTGATGGTCGTTGGATGAACGGCAGCGTTTGTGGCCGTTGCGGCGAGAGCGAGCGTCGCGGAAATGGCCAGGGTAGTCATGGACTTTTTCATGTTCGAATCCTTTCAGTTAGCTGACAGCGGGCTTAAACATTGGCCCCGACCTGCCTTCTGAACAGATCGGGCATTCGCGTAATGTCACGCCAGAAAAGCCTACCACTGCGCTATCTATGGAACAGTCGCACAACTGTGCTATTGACAACTTGTTGAACGGCCGGTCTTCGCCATGGGCGCTGGATCGAGTCAAATAATCTGAACCCCGCCCGAACGCCCACGCCTAACGATCAGCTTGTGTTCATTCGCACAGGCCCGGTGCCAATACCGGCACATTCCGAGAGGTGGTCAACGTGGCTAAAGACGAGAAGAAAAGCAAAAAAGACGACGCTTCGAAAGCCAGCAAGGACTTGAAAGACAAAAAGTCCTCGCCGGAAAAGAAATCAGCGGCAGCTTCGGCGCTTTCCAAGTCTTCCGACAAGAAAGACAAGAAGAAAGACGCCGAACCGAAAAAGTCTGCAAAAAAAGCCGATAGCAAGCCGGAAAAGGCCAAGGATGCAAAGAAGGCTGACAAGCCGGCGAAAAAGAAGAAGTAATACCTGTGACTCGCTAGGGCTTAACGCCCTGGCATCCCTCAGATCGTTCCTCAAGCCGTTTCTTCAACCCTGCGCGCATCCCCCAACGAATCACGCTGCATCGACTGCAGGTTTTTCTCGATGGTTTCGCACAGGGCTTCCATCTGGATCTGGTGCTCGCTATGGCGAAACGGGCTTTGCAGGTCAGTACCAATGCGTTCGATGGCCAGCAGCATGAAACCCACCACCGTCGAGGCCAGCGGGGTGAACCAACCCAGCGATTCCACCAGCCCCACCGGCACAATCAGGCAGAACAGCGAGATAAACAGGCGCGGGAAATACACGTAGGGGTAGGGCAGCGGTGTATTGGCGATCCGCTCCATCCCGCCCTGGCTGTTGGACAGATCGACCATCGTCGATTCCAGCCTTGCCAGCCGAATGCTGTCCAGGCGCCCGGCCTTGTATTCCCGGGCCAGCAACGCCGCGGAACCCGTGAGGATGTCGTTGGCAAAGTTGTTGGTGGTGCCGCTGCGGGCGAATTCATCCGCCGGGATGAACGCGCGGACTTCCTCCGGGCAGGGCTGACCCTGCAGATGCGCGGCGAGGCAGTTGACGTACGCCACATGGCGGCGCAACAGCGTCGCCTTCACCGGGTTCACTTCGTTATCGGGATCATCCAGCAGCGTCAGCACCTGCCGGGCAAAGCTGCGCGAGCTGTTGATCATCATGCCCCACAGGGTGCGCGCCTCCCACCAACGGTTGTAGGCGCTGCTGTTGCGGAAACTGATCAGCACCACCAGCGCAGAACCGAGCAATGTCAACGGCATCAGCGGCAGGTTGATCTTGGCGTTGAGGAACAACATGAAGTCGACGGTGACGGCGATGTCCCAGAGCAATAGCCAGAACAGCGACCAGCCCACGTAGCCCATGGTCTTGATGATCAAACGGTATTTTTTGACGATGGCTGCTTTCAAACGGAAACCTCGTGGCGAGCGGTAAGCGTTAACGCCCTAGCTCGGACGCAGGTTTGGGGGTAAAGGTTCGGTGTCGACTGAGCTTCTTGGTTACGACAATTTTCAGGCAATAAAAAACCCGGTCATTACGCCGGGTTTTTTATTGCCTGCAGTTCTGCCAGAAGAATCAAAGTGAGGCTTTCACCTGCAAGCCAAACACCAACGCATTGTCGATGTCCTGCCCGGAAAACGCGCCCGGTTCGATGATGTATTGCAGGTTCGGACGCAGTGTCAACCAAGGCGTGGCCTGGTAGCCGTAGCCGAGTTCGATCAACTGCTCGCCACTGTCCAGGTTCGGGAACTGCGTGCCATTGGCCATGGCGGCGTCCTGCTGTACGTCGCGGCTGCGCGGGTTAGGCACGGCGCGGCCGTAGCCCAGAGCAACGGTGTCGCGTGGGCGACCTTCGAACGGTTTGTACAGCACCAGACCGGTGCCGTACCACTTGCTGAACGGCGAAGCTGCTTCGCTGGCTGCCGAGTATTGGCCGAACGCATGCAGGCTGCGGCCCTCGGACGTTGGCGAACTCCATACGGCTTGATCGATCAGCAAGTAGTGACCGCCACGGCCGGAGACTTCCTTGTCGCTGCCGATGCGTTTCACGTCGGAGCTGTCGTAGTAGTAACCCAGCTTGTATTCGCCGGGCAATTGACCTGCGTGCTTGTACACCAGCTCGATCGGCACCACGGTGCCGGTGGTGTGTTTCGGGCCCAGATGCCAGGCGCGGCTGGAGTTGCCGTTGCTTTCCGGATCGACGTTGAACGCGGCCACGCGCAGTTGCCAGGACGGCGACAGGTCGTATTTCACCCGCACGCCCAGGTGCGCGTTCGGGTAGTTGGTCCAGCCGCTGCCGCCGGACATGTTCAGCGGATGGCCGCAGAAACCGGCGTTCATGAAGTTGCACAGAATGCCGCTGTCGAGGCCGCCGAGGTCGTTGCCCATGGCCATGTAACCCAGCTTCACGTTGAGCGCCGGGGTGAACAGGCTGCGCTCGTAGCTGAGTTCGGTCAGGCGGGTGTAGAGGCCGCCGTAGTTTTCCTGGATCGGCAGACGGTTGCCAACCAGATCTTCGGAGGCGCTGTTGCCGCGGCGGTCGTTGATGGTCAGCTGAACCTTGCCGGCGTTCTCTACGCCATACAACTTGCTCAGGTCGAACTGCGCGCCGAGCTTGATGTTTTGCGAATAACGACCGGAGCGATGCAGGCCGCCATCGGCGTTGTAAGCCATTTCGCCGGTGTAATCGCCGGTGAACTTGATCCCGTCCTGATCCATCTTGTGCCGCAGACCGCCCCAGTCACCGGTCAGGGTGTTGCGGGTCAACAGGTTCGAATCGGTATCGGCGAAGGCGGGCAGGGTGGTGCAGGTCAAGCCCAACAGCACGCCGTTGACCCAGCCGTTACGAGTAAAACCAAACATGGAGATCTTCCTGCTCAAAGCTGTAGCGATATCGGAAAGCGGCGCGGCACCCTCAGGTGCCGCGCGCAAAAAGAAAGCGCCCGTGTTCAGCACGGGCGCTGCGGATTACGGCAAGGCGTAAGCCATCACGTAGTCGCCGCGATCGGTCGACTGACGTGCACCACCGGCGGTGATGACGATGTACTGCTTGCCGGTCTTCGGCGAAACGTAGGTCATCGGGCCGCCCTGACTGCCGACTGGCAGACGCGCCTTCCAGATTTCCTCGCCATTGGCGCTGTTGAAGGCGCGCAGGTAGAAGTCCTGGGTGCCGGCGATAAAGATCAGGCCACCTTGGGTCGACAGGCTGCCGCCGAGGGTTGGCAGACCGATCTTGATCGGCAGGTGCATGCGAATGCCCAAGGGACCTGTGTCTTCAACGGTGCCGACCGGAACCTGCCAGGCGACTTTCTGGGTCTTCATGTCGATTGCGGTCAGGGTGCCGAACGGCGGAGCCTGGCACGGAATGCCAGCCACCGACAGGAAGCGGTTTTTGTTCACCGCGTAAGGCGTGCCTTTGAGCGGTACCGCGCCCATGCCGGTGTTCAACGCTTCGCCACCGGAGGAGGCTTGAGCCTTGTTCTGCGACGGGATCATCTGAATCCACAGGCCCAGGCGCATGTCGTTGACGAAGATGAAACCGTGTACCGGGTCAGTGGAGATGCTGCCCCAGTTCATGCCGCCCAGCGAACCCGGGAAGCTCAGGGATTTATCGGTACCCGGCGCGGTGTACAGGCCGTCATAACGCATCGATTTGAAATCGATCCGGCACAGCAACTGGTCATACGGGGTGGCGCCCCACATGTCCGATTCAGTCAGGTGCTGGGCACCGATCTGCGGCATGCCCACCGATTTTGGCTGGGTTGGCGAGTACGGTTCGTTCGGGATGTTCGCGGCTTTGACCGGGACTTCTTTAACCTCGGTCAACGGTTTACCGGTGGCACGATCGAGCACGTAGATCTGTCCGGCCTTGGTGCCGATGACCAGCGCCGGAACGGTTTTGCCGTCCTTGGTGAAGTCGATCAGGCTCGGCTGCATCGGCAGGTCGAAGTCCCAGAGATCGTTGTGCACAGTCTGGAATACCCAGCGTTCATCACCGGTGGTGGCGTCCAGCGCGAGGATTGAGGCGCCGTAGGTGTGATCGAGTTTGCTGCGCTCGACACCATAGATGTCGGTGGACGAGCTGCCCATCGGCAGGAACACGGTGTTAGTCGCCGGATCGTAGGACATCGGCGCCCAGCTGTTCGGCGTGCTGCGCACATACGTGCTGCCGTCGGCCGGGGCCTTTTTGTCCTGCGGGTTGCCCGGGTCGAAGGCCCAGCGCATGGCGCCGGTGATTACGTCGAAACCACGGATCACGCCGCCGGGCATGTCGGTTTGCACGTTATCGGCTACGCGACCGCCGACCACCACAGTGGTGCCGGCCATCAGCGGAGCGGAGGAGAGCTGGTAGTAGCTGTCCGGCACGTCACCGAGACCGGCCTTCAGGTCAACCTGACCGTTGTTGCCGAAACCCTGGCAGAACTCGCCGGTATCGGCATCGACCGCGATCAGGCGGGCGTCGATGGTGTTGGTCAGCAGACGGCGCTGGCAATTGGCGGCCGGCGCCGGTTTGGCTTCGATGATGCTCGAATTGCTTGGCTGAGCGATGCTTTTGGTCGCATCGAAATAGGCCATGCCACGGCAACGCTGCCAGACTTTCGACTTAGCGTTGATCGCGTTCTTCCACAGCTCTTTGCCGGTGTCGGCATCCAGCGCGATCAGGTTGTTGTGCGGGGTGCAGATGAACACTTTGTTGCCGATCTGCAGCGGAGTGAGCTGGTCTTCGGCACCGTTGCCATCGCTCTCGGCGACGTCACCGGTGTGGTAGGTCCAGGCTACTTTCAGCTTGTCGACGTTGTTGCGGTTGATCTGGTCCAGCGCAGCAAAGCGGCTGCCGCCCTCGGTATTGCCGTAGTGCGCCCAGTCTTTTTGCGCCTTGTCCGGCTCAACCGGGGTCAGGCCTGGACCCGTGCCGGTCGCGGCGACAGTCGGGTGCGCAACGAACATATTGCCGGCAGCCACCGCCAGTCCCACGGCCAGGACAGCGGCAACGCCGTAAGCGCCACGACCCGGAACACCACCGTTGGCACGCTTGAGCAGCGGGTAGACCAGCGTCACCGCCAGACCCACGGCGCTGAACATGAACAGACGCGAAAACACCGGCCAGAACACCAGCCCGGCATCGCTCACCGCCCAGATCGCTGTCCCGACCAGAAACGCCGCAAACAGCCAGGCGCCGGCCGTCTTGAAGCGAGCGATCAGCAGACCGGAAACGGCCATCACCAGACCGCCCACGAGGAAGTACCACGACCCTCCCAGGCTGACCAGCTTCACTCCGCCAGCCGCAAGTGCCAGGCCGAGCAGGGCGATGATCACCCCCAGCCCGACCAGAATGAATTTTGATATGCCCGAGAGGCGTTGACTCTGCTTCACGTTGGATGTCCCGTTGAAATGAGGCGTGCATTATATAGATAGGTAACTACCTAGTTAAATCACTAATTCAGTAATGAACTGTTGTTCATTGCGAAATCCCCGTCCTGAGCGGGGACCTGCGCTTTCAAGGGCCTGGAAAGATATTTTGAATGCCTGAAAAAGCGCCTTTTTGTCAGAAAAAATGGGAGTTATGACAGCTGCCGTCATCAACCACGGTTATTGCGCAGAATCGAGAAATTCAACGCCGCCGCCACACACAACCAGGCCAGATAAGGAAACAGGATCAACCCGGTGATCAAATCCAGGCGCAACGCCATAAACACCATCACCGCGACCACCAGCCACAACAGCAGCAGAATCACCATGGCGGCGGCCACCTGATGCGCGCCGAAGAACACCGGCGTCCACAACGTGTTCAGGGCAATTTGCGCGGCCCACAGCGCCAGTACCGTCTGACTGCCAGGAATCAGGCTCAAGCGATAACCGGCCCAGGCCAGCAATAGATAGATTATTGTCCAAGCCACCGGAAACGCCCAATTGGGCGGGGTGAATCCGGGTTTATTGAGCCCTTCGTACCATGGCCCGGGCTTGAAAATCACCCCGGTAGTCGCCGCAGCGCCGCACGCGATCAGAAAAATCAGAAACGTCACCATTTTTCACTCCTTGGCCGCAGCCACTCTCTCTGGGATTACAGCGCCGCAACGGTCGCTCATTCGGATTTCATCGCCATCAGGTCGCTGACCCGCGCCACCAGCGTGTCGACGGCAAACGGCTTGGTCAGCACCTGCATGTCCGGGCCCAATTGACCGGCACCAATCACCGCGTTTTCTGCGTACCCGGTAATGAACAGGGTCTTCAGATTCTGGCGGATTTCCCGGCCGGCATCGGCCAGTTGCCGACCATTCATGCCACCCGGCAAGCCGACGTCGGTGATCAGCAAGTCGATGTGTATGTCCGAGCGCAACATCTTCAGCCCGACCACACTGTCAGCGGCCTCTATCAAGGTGTAGCCGAGATCGCCGAGCACGTCAGTCAGCAGCGCACGCACCGTAGGCTCGTCGTCCACCACCAGAATTGTCTCGCCAGACTTGGGCAAGGCTGCCGGCGTGTTGTCCTTGTGATCCTGATTCGGCACAGGCTCGCCATGGTAGCGCGGCAGATAAATGCACATCTCCGTGCCTTGGCCAACCTGCGAATGCACGCGCACCTGGCCACCGGACTGCTTGGCGAAACCGTAGATCATCGACAGCCCCAACCCGGTGCCCTGGCCCAGCGGTTTGGTGGTGAAGAACGGGTCGAAGGCTTTGGCGATCACATCGGCAGTCATGCCGGTGCCGGTATCGGTCACGCACAGGCACAGGTATTCGCCCTCGGGCATGTCCAGGGTGCGCGCCGTCTCGCAGTCCAGCGCACGGTTGGCCGTTTCGATGGTGATGCGCCCGCCATCGGGCATCGCATCGCGCGCGTTGATGCACAGGTTGAGCAGGGCGTTCTCCAATTGGCTGGCGTCCACCAGCGTTGGCCAGAGCCCCGGTGCGGCGCGGGTTTCCAGAACGATGCTGGGGCCGACCGTACGCTGGATCAACTCGGTCATGCCGGTCATCAGCGTGTTCACGTCGGTCGGCCGCGGATCGAGGGTCTGGCGTCTGGAAAACGCCAGCAGACGGTGGGTCAGGGCGGCGGCTCGCTTCACCGCGCCCTGGGCGGTCACCATGTATTTGTCGACCTCATTCAGCCGGCCCTGTCTGATGCGCGCGCCCATCAACTCCAGCGCACCGGAAATGCCGGCCAGCAAATTATTGAAGTCATGCGCCAGGCCCCCGGTCAGTTGGCCGACGGCTTCCATTTTCTGCGACTGACGCAGCTTCTCTTCGGCCTGCATCAACTCTGCGGTGCGCGATGACACGCGCTGCTCCAGCGTATCGTTGAGCGCGCGCAACGCGGCGATGGCGCGGTCGCGCTCCGCTTCGACATTGCGCCGTTCCTCGACATCGATCAGCACGCCGGGAAAGCGCAGCGGCGTTCCATCATCGGCACATTCAACACGGCCGTTGGCCTCGATCCACTGATATCTGCCGTCTGTGCGGCGCACACGGTACTGGTGGGAGTAGGCGCCACCACGGCCGATGGCTTCGTTGATCGCGGTGGTCAGTCCATCCTGGTCTTCGGGATGCACGGTCACCATGACTTGTTCGAGGCTGAGGCCTTCGCGGCCCAGCGCCGGGTCGAGGTCAAACACCCGGGCGAATGCTTCGTCCACGGCAAAGCGGTCGGTGAGCAGGTCCCAGTGCCAGGTGCCGATGATCGCACCGGCAGCGAGCGCCAGTTGCACACGCTCGACGTTCTCCCGCGCCAGCGCTTCACTGGCTCGCAAGCGCTCCTCGGCGTCGCGCCGCTGGGTGACGTCGTTGAACAGGATCGCAATTTGCCGGTCGGCCGGATCGCCGACCCGTACCGCGCGCACGTCGAACCAGCGTTCGAAGGTGTTGGCGTAATTTTCGAAGTTCGCCGGCTCTCCGGTTTTGGCCACATGGCCGTAGGTTTCGAACCAGAAGCTTTCCAGATTGGGCGCGAACTCGGTCACCCATTTGCCGCGCAGGTTGACCCCGCACTGGTGTTCGAACGCCGGGTTGGCTTCGACGAAGTAGTAATCGACGGGTTTATCGTCAGCGTCGAATTTGACCTTGACGATGGCGAACGCCGATTCGATGGTTTCCAGAATGGTGATGAAGCGAGCCTCGCTGCGGGCGAGCGCATCCCGACTGGCTTGCAGTTGCGCCGCCATGTCGCGATCGAGGTCAACGTCCTGGGTGTCGACCTGAGTGCTCTGAAGCGCCGCGCGCAATCGCCTTACCTCTGACTCAAGCGCTTCGCGACTAAGGTGTTCAAGGGTATCCATGTGACCTGCTTTATTGAATGTTCAGGGACTGGCTTCATAGAGCGCGTGGGCACAACGCGAGCAGTGAACGTCGCGCTCGCAGGGGACTTGAGCGCCGATCATTCGTTGACCGGGCGCGCTGTGCTTAAGTTTCACCACCCGCGCATACGAGCGCTCATTTCAGATCGATTCGCCGTTATCCAGGCGCGCCAACAGGTTCTGCCCGCGTTGCCACAGCGCCTCCTGTCTGGCTGGCGGCATGCGGTCGAGGTTCTTGTACATCATCGCCATGCGTTGATTGCCGCGCAGTTGTTCGCCGTGGCGCATCAGAAAGTGCCAGTACAACGCATTGAACGGGCAGGCATTGTCCGCGGTACTTTCGCTGACCTTGTAGGCGCAGCTTCGGCAGTAGTCGGACATGCGATTGATGTATTGGCCACTGGCGCAATAGGGTTTGGAACCGAGGTAACCGCCATCGGCATGCATGACCATACCCAGCGTGTTCGGCAGCTCGACCCAGTCGAAGGCGTCCATATAGATCGCCAGATACCACTCACAGATATGGCTCGGCGCGATGCCGGCGAGCAGGGCAAAATTACCGGTGACCATCAGCCGCTGGATGTGATGCGCGTAGGCGTGCTGCAGACTCTGGCCGATGGCCTGGCGCATGCAGTTCATCTGCGTCGCACCGGTCCAGTAGAACTCGGGCAGTGGCCGGTCGTTGCCGAATACATTGCCCAGTGCGTAGTCTGGCATTTTCAGCCAGTACACGCCGCGCACATATTCCCGCCAGCCGATCAGTTGCCGAATGAAGCCTTCGGCGGCATTCAGGGCAATCCTGCCGGCCCAATAGGCCGACTCGACGTCGCTGCACAACTCCCGCAAATCCAGCAGGCCAATATTGAGCGCAGCGCTGATGCGCGCGTGAAACAGGAACGGTTCGTCACTGGCCATGGCGTCCTGATAGTCGCCGAATCCTGCCAGGCCATAGTCCAGAAAATACTCCCACAGCGCCTGCGCGTCGGCGTGGGTGACCGGGTAGTTGAAGTCGTCGAGTGCGCCATAGTGCTGACTGAAGCGTGCCCTCACCAGGGCGAGCACGTCGCGGGTGATCGCGTCATTACCGAAACGGATCGGGTAGGGGGCTTTCACGCCTTTGGGCAGGGCCTTGCGATTCTCCGCATCGAAATTCCACGCACCACCCACCGGCGTACCGTCGCCATTGAGCAGCAAGCGACTCTTGCGGCGCATCTCGCGATAGAAGAACTCCATGCGCAACTGCTTTTTGCCGGCGGCCCAGGCGGCGAACTCGGCGCGACTGCACAGAAAACGCGTATCGGCGTGCCAATGGAGGGGCAAGCCACAGTCCCTGATCGATTGCTCCAGGCGCCAATCCCCGCACTCGGTGACGTGCACTTCCTCGACCTGCAACCGCTGTTGCCAGCGGCGTAATTCCCCCGGCACCGAGCCGCTGTTGTGCGGATCATCCAGGGTCACGTATTCGACACGAACACCCTGGTCTCGCAGTGTCTGAGCGAAATGGCGCATGGCACTGAAGATCAGGGCGATTTTTTGTGGATGGTGCGGCACATGGCTGGCTTCTTCCATGACCTCGACCAGCAGCACGCTGTCGCGCTCGCTATCGAGTGTCTGTAAGGAAGCCAGGTCGAAGGACAACTGATCGCCCAGCACCAGGCACAACCGACGGTTCTGGTTCATTCACAGTATCCGTTTCATAACGCTGTGGTCAGCGAAAACGGAATCCGCAGCTCTTCGACGGGCCCGCTATCACGCCCGCACATTTCGTCGTGCACGCATTGCTGCACCAGCACGCAGGGGAATGCCGGCACAGTCTGAAGCAGGTCACGCAGATGGGTGATCGAGCGCAAGTGCATCGGTTTGGCCGCATCGTCGAGCAAGGTGAACTGGCCGTGATCCAGGCGGATGCGGGCCAGATAAAAACCACCTTCGAGTGACAGCAGCTCCAGCTCACGTATTTCGCTGTTGGCCGCACGTTCGGTCAGGGTTTGCAGATTCATGCTTCACTCCTTGCCTATCAATTGAGCACTGTTCATTGATTTTCTCCCGCGCCCTGGCGACGGAAGAACAAGGTCACCTGACCGACTTCAACACCGAGTTTGGACATGCTGGTGCGGTTGATCAGCGTGTCCTCGTCCATCTGGTACATCCAGTCGTCCATGCTCATTTCATAAGTTGAGCCATCAACCGGCAGATTCAGGCGATAACGCCAGTGCAGCGCATTGCCGGCGACCTGACCTGTGGCGACGCCCACCACATCACCCGCACGCCCGCTCCAGCGTCCCTGGCCCTCGGGCGTCAGGGTCCAGACGCGGCGTTGGCGCGTGCCGTCGCTGTACAGGAAGCGCTCATCGAGAATCAGGTTGTCGCCCTCACGATGGCTGACGATGTTGACCTCAAAGCGCTTGACCACTTCCCCGGAGCGCTTCTGAAACATCCCCCAGGCTTTCACGGGTTTGCTGAAAAAGCGTTGCAGATCCAGCGCCGGTTGCTGATCGGCATAGTGGCTGACATCCACGCTGCCGCAGCTTGCAACGCCGAGTACCAGAGCCAGTAAGAGCACAAGTCGGGCCATTGCCGTTCTCCCTGAGTGCACAGGTATGGGGGTGAAGTTGGGAATATCGTGCTTGTACAGTGGATTTATCGTGTACAGGTTTATCGCGCCTGTCGAAGGTCGGAAATCAACTTCGCCGCCCGATCAATTGCAGGAACTCCTGACGCGTCGTGGAGCTGTCGCGAAAAGCACCGAGCATCACCGAGGAGGTCATGATCGAATTCTGCTTTTCGACGCCGCGCATCATCATGCACATGTGCCTGGCTTCAATGACCACGGCCACGCCAGAGGCATCGGTGATCTGCTGAATCGCCTCGGCGATTTGCCGGGTGAGGTTTTCCTGGATCTGCAGACGGCGGGCGAACATGTCCACCACGCGCGCTACTTTCGACAGTCCCAGCACCCTGCCGGTGGGGATGTACGCCACGTGTGCCTTGCCGATGAAAGGCAGCATATGGTGCTCGCACAAGGAATAGAGCTCGATGTCACTGACGATGACCATCTCATCGCTTTGCGATTCGAACAGGGCACCGTTGGTGACGTCTTCCAGGCTCATCGAGTAGCCGTTGCACAGATACTGCATCGCTTTGGCCGCACGTTTGGGTGTGTCGAGCAGACCTTCGCGTTCGGGATTTTCACCGACACCGACGAGGATTTCGCGGTAATGGTTGGCTAGTAGTGGGTTCATTCAGGGTGCTCGCGGCAGTGCTGTGCGTGGGGGCCAATCCGTAGCGAAAGAGTTGTACGTAAAGAAGTGCTTTGTATAGGTTTTATTCAAGATAGGCTGAAAAAATAAACCTGACAATCAATCGGCAATCTTTTTTGTGCAGATGCGAAAACGTCGCAGCGCAGCGCGCGAGGTTGCAGATGTAGCGGGGGAGAAGAGGAAGCGCTCCCGGTGAGTGGGAGCGCTGTGCGAATTCGCGGAATTATTCGCTGTAGGTTGGGTAATCCACATAGCCTTCGGCATTGCCGCCGTAGACTGTCGCAGGATTCAGTGGATTGAGCGGCCAGTCATTGGCGATGCGCGCCGGCAGGTCCGGGTTGGCCATGAACGGACGGCCGAAAGCCACCAGATCAGCCAGTCCCGATTCAAGCAACTGCGCACCGGAGTCAGCGTTGTAACGCCCGGCGTAGATGATCGCGCCACTGAAGGTATCGCGCACTGCACGGCGGAAGGTTTGCGGCATCGCGGGCGCGTCGTCCCAGTCCGCTTCAGCGATGGACAGGTAGGCAATGCCCACATCCTCAAGCACTTTGATCGCTTCGATGTAAGTGGTATGCGGGTCCTCTTCGACCATGCCCAGATAGGTGCGCGCTTCATCGGTGGTGGTGAACAGCGGCGCGAAACGCACGCCGACTTTCTCTTTACCGATGCACTCGGCGACACCCGACACCACTTCGCGCAGAAAGCGCAGGCGATTGTGCAGCGAGCCACCGTATTGATCGGTGCGCACATTGCTGTGGGCAGAAATGAACTGGTTCACCAGATAGCCATTGGCGCAGTGCAGTTCGATCCCGTCGAAGCCGGCGTCCATCGCATTGCGCGCCGCCTGTATATAGAGCTGAACCAGTTCCTGGACTTCATCGGTGCTCAGTGCTCGCGGCGCGGATGGCGTAACCAGTTCGCCGGTGCCCGGCGCAGTTTCGATGAACACGCTGACCCGTTCGGTGGCGATGGCAGACGCTGAAACCGGGGCCGCGCCACCGGGTTGCAGCGCGGTGTGGGACACACGGCCGACGTGCCAAAGCTGGGCGAAAATCACGCCGCCCTGTGCATGCACCGCTTCGGTGACTGTGCGCCATCCGGCAATTTGCTCAAGGGTGTGAATGCCGGGAGTCCAGGCGTAGCCCTGACCGCGGGGCTCGATCTGCGTGCCTTCGGTGACCAGCAGACCGGCGCCGGCGCGTTGCTGGTAATACTCGGCCATCAATGTGTTGGCGACATTGCCCGGTTGTGTGCTGCGCTGGCGGGTGAGGGGCGGCAGGACGATGCGGTTCTTCAGGGTGTGCAGGCCCAGTGTGACGGGGGTGAAGTAAGGGCTGTTTTTCATGTGATTCCTGTTTTGGCCTTATTAGACCAGTCGACTAGTAATGCGGTAAAAAAAACACCGTGCGGGATGCGCACGGTGTCTGGACGCTGGAGGGTTCAGGCCAACAGCTTCAGCAGTTTTTCGGCGACGGCTGCCGAGCTGGCAGGGTTTTGACCCGTCACCAGTTGGCCATCGGTCACCACGTGAACCTGCCAGTCAGCGACCTTGGAGTAGCGGCCGCCGAGACGCTGGAATTCGTCTTCGATCAGGAACGGCACGACATCGGTCAGGCCTACAGCGGCTTCTTCAGCGTTGGTGAAACCGGTGACGTCCCGGCCTTGAATCAACGGCTTGCCATCGGCAGCCACCACGCGACGCAGAACGCCCGGCGCATGGCAGACGAAACCGTGAGGTTTGTTGCTGCGGTCGAACGCTTCGATCAGCGCAATCGAGTGTTTGTCATCGGCCAGATCCCACAGTGGGCCATGGCCACCGGGATAAAACACGGCATCGAAATCGTCAGCGCTGACATCCGCCAGGCGCCCGGTATTAGCCAGCGCCTGCTGAGCAGCGGGGTCTTGGCGGAAGCGGTCGGTTTCAGCGGTTTGCGCATCGGGCTCATCGCTTTTCGGATCGAGCGGTGGCTGGCCGCCGGCTGGCGATACCAGAGTGATCTGCGCGCCGGCATCCTTGAAGGCGTAATAGGGGGCCGCGAACTCTTCGAGCCAGAAGCCGGTTTTCTTGCCGGTGTTGCCGAGCTGATCGTGGGAAGTCAGAACCATCAAGATTTTCATAGAGCGCCCTGTATTGGTCTGGTGTCCTCGACGGGTTCGTCTGCGACACCTCGGAAGGAGTGACGGGCACAGAATAGATTCATATTAGACCGGTCGTCTAGTAATTTTTTACGCCCGTGTTTCCGCGCCATCACTGTGGCAAACTCCTGCTCATCAGAAATATACGACTGGTCTAATGTTTGGTATTTTGCGCCCCATGAAACCGACCTACGACGATACCCGCCAACACCTGCTCGACACCGGCCACCGCATGATGGCCGAAAAGGGCTTCACCAGCGTTGGCCTGAGCGAGATCCTGCAGACCGCCGGTGTGCCCAAGGGCTCGTTCTATCACTACTTCAAATCCAAGGAACTCTACGGCCAGGCGCTGCTGGAGGATTACTTTGTCGGCTACCTGGCAGATATGGAGCGACGCCTGACTCTGCCTGGGCTCAGTGCCTATGAGCGGCTGATGGATTACTGGCAGGGCTGGCAGAACCGCTGCACCCTGGAAGGCCATGGTGATGAATGCCTGGTGGTCAAGTTGAGCGCGGAAGTCGCCGACCTGTCCGAGTCGATGCGCCTGACCTTGCGCGACGGCGCCGAGCGCATCGTTGCGCGCATCACGACGTGCCTGGAAGAAGGGCAGTTGGATAAAAGTTTGCCGCAGACCGACGCTCGGCAACTGGCAGAAACGCTCTATCAACTGTGGTTGGGGGCGAGTTTATTGAACAAACTGCAGCGCACGGGGCAGTCGTTGCAGACGTCGATGGTGATCACGAAGCGGCTGTTGCAGCGCTGAAAACACCCACGACCCTTTCATATCGAGTACTTTTGCAAGCATCCGGCATCAGGATTTGGAGAACTTCATGCGTGACATTATCGACGGCTTTCTGCGCTTTCAACGTGAGGTATATCCGCAACGTGTCGAGCTGTTCAAGCAACTCGCGACCTCACAAAATCCGAAGGCGTTATTCGTTACTTGCTCGGACAGTCGTGTAGTGCCTGAGCTTCTTACACAGCGCGAACCCGGTGAACTATTCGTGATCCGCAACGCCGGTAACATTGTACCGTCGTACGGTCCCGAACCAGGTGGCGTGTCGGCTACCGTCGAATATGCAGTCGCCGTGCTCGGCGTACAGGACATCGTGATCTGCGGGCACTCGGACTGCGGAGCGATGGGCGCGATATCGCGCTGCACCTGTCTGGATCATCTTCCTGCGGTCGCCAATTGGCTGCGTCACGCGGACGCTGCGAAAGCGATCAACGCGGCGCATGAATTCGACACACCGCGCGCGAAGCTCGATGGTCTGGTCCGGGAAAATGTGATCGCGCAATTGGCGAACCTGCGCACGCATCCCTCCGTGGCCCTCGCGCTCGAGCAAGGGCGCATGAATCTGCACGGATGGGTCTACGACATCGAGGCGGGGTGCATCGATGCGCTGGATGGTTCAACCCGACGCTTTGTTCCCCTGGCTGATTCGCCGACTACCGTGGCGATCACTGCGCGTAACGGCAAGCAGATGTAACGGCTGGCCTCATCTGAAATCGCCAGACTTGTGACCTTATTCCTGTATGGTCACAAGTTGTCAGCCCGCCATAGGATGAGTAAGCTGCTGTCATGAATCAGCTATCAATATCTGCCTCCTCGCCAAACACTCGTGGCCCGGCCGAGCACGACATTCGTGACCAGATTGTCGCCGCTGCCAATGAACACTTCAGCCAGTATGGCTACGCGAAAACCACGGTTTCCGACCTGGCCAAGGCCATTGGTTTTTCCAAGGCGTACATCTATAAATTTTTTGACTCGAAACAGGCGATTGGCGAGGCCATTTGCGCCAATTGTCTGGGGCAAATCGTTGCAGCCGTCGAACAGGCCGTTAACGAAGAATCTCTTTCGGCGACCGAGCGTTTGCGCAGATTGGTAAAAACCGTCATTGCCACGGGTGTGAACCTGTTCTTCAACGACCGCAAGCTTTATGACATCGCGGCGTTTTCCGCTTCGGAGCGTTGGCACAGTGCCCAGGTGTATGAAGCACAGATCAAAGACTTTATTGTCGACATCGTGCGGCAAGGACGAGAAGCGGGGGAGTTCGAGCGCAAGACTCCACTGGACGAGACTGTCGAGGCGATCGATCTGGCGCTGCGACCTTTCGTCAACCCCTTGCTGTTGCAGCACAATCTGGATTTCATCGAGCAAGCGCCCACGCTGACCTCCAACCTCATCCTGCGCAGCCTCATGCCCTGACTGTCGCTGGGCAAATCTGTCAGTCGATTCGAGTCAAAACCACATCTCCCACATGACGTTTCCCGTTCCCGGCCGATGAGTGCCGGGAGGGCGCAACATTTCGCTCTTCGTGACCATTGACTGAATTGGTCACATGGATAATATGGCTTCGCTGTAGTTCGATGTTCTATTCCAGTGATCTCCATAGAGTCCCGATAATGAAAAAAACAATGCTCAAGAGCCCCGTGGGCCTGGCCGTCGTGCTTGCGTCTTCCAATGTGCTGGCCGGTGGCTTTGCACTCAACGAACAAAGCATCAGCGGGATGGGGTCCGGGTTTGCCGGGCGATCTTCATCGGCCGAAGACGCCAGTACGATCTACGGCAACCCGGCGGGCATGGCGCGACTTAAGCAAGAGCAGGTCAGCGTGGGGGCGGCGACATTGTTCGCCAAGTCCGATATCAGCCGGACTCGCAGTACGTTCGGGGGCAAGGAGGATGGCGACATGGTGCCCACGACCACCATACCGATGGGCTATTACGTCAAACCCATCGATGAGCACTGGGCATTCGGCGTCGGGTTTTATGTACCTTTCGGGTTGATCACCGACTACGGCAGTGGGTTTGCCGGACGCTATTACGCCAACAAGAGCGAAGTCACCACGCTGACTTTCCAACCGACCATCAGCTACGCCTTTAACGAAAAAGTCTCGATCGGTTTCGGTCCGACCATCAACCGTATCGGTGGAGAGATATCGGGCATGGTGCCCAATCCATTAACTCCTGGGCGCAATGACGGCAAGCTCAAAAGCACGGGTGATGACACCGCGCTGGGCTTCAACGCCGGTGTGCTGGTGCAGGCGACAGATCAGACCCGCCTGGGGCTGACTTATCACTCCAAAGTCAGTTACCACCTGGATGCGAAAACCAAGGTCACCGATGGCATCTTCAGCGTGCTGGGCGTCAGCGGCCGCAGTTATGACGCATCGCTGGATGTGGATACGCCGGAGTCGGTAGATTTTTCGGCCACGCATCAATTCAATAACGACTGGACGCTCTATGTCGGTAGCACCTGGACGCGCTGGAGTCGCTTCAAGGAGCTGACGATCGAAAACAGCGGCCTGCCGCCGTTGCTGAGCGGTCAATTGGGGACGATCAGCGAAGAGCAGAACTGGCATGACACGTGGGCACACGCCATCGGTGCTGCCTATCAATTGAATGGCCAGTGGGTGTTGCGAAGCGGGTTTTCGGTAGATCAATCACCCGCCAACAATACCAATCGCGGCCCCCGTATTCCTACGGGCGATCGAAAGGTTATCAGCTTCGGTGCGGGCTGGACGCCGGTGGAAAATGTCACCATCGACTTCGCTTACTCCTATCTCTGGGAGGAGAGCGTGAAGATCAACGACACCTCGTCATCCAGAGGTGCCTACAGTGCCAGGTACAAGAACAGTGCGAGCGGGCTCGGTACGTCTGTCAGCTACCGTTTTTAGCTGAGGGCTGTACTCACAATGTGGGGCCGGGAGTGCGTGCTGCCTCCCGACCCCACACGCGCAAGGGCATGTTGATCGGGCCGATTCTCGCAGAGAGGTTGGCCCTTTTTTGTAGGTCAAACCCCCATGACTTTGGCCATCAGGCTCTGATGGAAATGCCGTGGCGTGGCCCACGTCAAAACCGCGATCGACCTTTTGCTGCGTACTGTCGAGCCAAATTCTTTGCAAAGCTGGCGAGCTTCATCGCGACGCAACAGGCCGGGTTTCGGGAACTTGCCAGCCGCCGCCGAGCGCTTTGAATGCCGCGACCGCAGCCCGCGCCGATTCTGTCCGCGCTTGCGCACGGGCATCTGAAGCCTGGAGCAGCGTTTCGTCGGCGTGGAGCACATCAATCAGGCTCGCGGTGCCTTTTCCATAGGCAATAAAAGACGCTTGGCGAGCCTGGGTCAGAGAAGCCTCGCCTCCCGCGAGCGTGGTGGCCTGAAGGTTGCGGTTCACCAGGGCGGAGAAGGCATTCTCGACATCCTCAGTGGCGCGTAACACCGACTGACGATAAGCGGCCAGCGCTTCGGCTTCCTGTCCTTTGGCCTGATCGATCTGCGCGTTTATCCGGCCTACGTCAAAAAGTCTCCAGCGCAACCCAAGGACCGCCGCCGACTGACTGGAGCCACCGGTGAACAGATTGCCGCCGGAAACAGCCGTGGCGCTACCGAGCAATGCGCTGAGCGAAAGTTTCGGGTAGTACTCGGCAATCGCCACGCCGATGCGTGCATTGGAGGCTGCCAGGCGGCGCTCGGCGACGATCAGATCCGGCCGGCGACGCAGCAGATCGGCCGGCGTTCCCGAGGCGTTTATCGGCGGCACAACAGGAATGCTCGCCGTACCGGCCAGTTGCGTGCGGTGAGTCCCCGGCGGGGTGCCGAGCATCACGTCGAGCGCATTCATGGCGGCATCCAGGCCGGTCTGCAGCACTGGCACGCTCGCCTGAACTTGCGCCAGCGCGCCCTCAGTCTGTTGAACCTGATAGCGGGCAGCGAGGCCCTTGCCGTAGAGCAGGCGGACTTTCTCCAGCAGTCCCTGCTGGGTTTCGACTTGGCGGTTGGCAATCTCCAGTCGCGCCTGCAACCCACGGAGGGTGATGTAGATATCGGCCGTCTGCGCTGCAATGGCCAGGCGTGTGGCGGTCGCGCCCGCCTCGGAGGCCTGGTATTCGGCGAGTGCGGCTTCGCGCTCGCGTCTCAACCCGCCAAAGACATCAATCTCCCAGCCGGCATTGAGGTTGAGCTCGTAGGAACTTCCGTAGCGATCATAGCCAGGCGTTGAGTTCAGCACCTGGCCGAGCGGCGTCTCGACGGATTGATAGGCGCGTGCGGCTTGGCCATCAATGCTCCCCGAGGGCAACAGAGCGGCATTTGCGGCCCCCAATCCTGCCCGTGCCTGTGTGACCCGAGCCGCTGCTTGTGCCAGATCGAGGTTCTGTTCCAGCGCCTGGGTGACGAAATCGGTCAACACGGGATCGTTAAAACTCTCCCACCAGTTGACCAGCCGGGCCGGCGCCGTTGCCGGCGTCTGTTCGGCTGCTGGCTGACTCAGGTAACGATCGGGAAGCGCGAGGGCAGGCCGTTGATAGTCGGGACCGACCGCGCAGCCTGCCATCAAACTGGCGGCCACCAAAAGCGTGATAGGGCGAACAGGAGGCATTAAGGTACCTGCGACGAAGATGATAAGTGACCATATTAAATTACGGTCACGGCTTTAAGGTCAACGATATCTTATCCGTATGCGCCATCCACTGAAAATGTGTGACCGTTGACATTATTGGTCACCTTAATGAAAATGCCGGCATGTCCTATTCTTGAGTAACGGAACCTATGCGCCGGCCTCTAGCTGTACCGATTGCCGTTTGTCTGTTGCCGCTCGTCCTGACGGCGTGTGGCGACTCATCCGTCGTTGACGATCCTCGCACGCATGCCCCGTTGGTGAGGTCCGCTGCGGTTTCGGCGGCGTCCGAGGCTTCACGTGCTTTCACGGGTGTCGTGATCGCCCGCGTCGAGGCTGACCTTGGCTTTCGGGTCTCGGGCAAAATACTCGAGCGCCTGGTTGACACAGGCCAGACGGTCAAACGAGGTCAACCACTGATGCGTCTCGACCCGATTGATCTCGGGCTGCAGGCGCGGGCGCAGCAAGAGTCGGTCATGGCCGCTCGGGCGCGAGCCATACAGACCGCGGATGACGAGGCCCGGTATCGCGACCTGGTCGCCGCCGGCGCCATCTCGGCCTCGGCCTACGATCAGATCAAAGCCGCCGCAGATACCGCCAAAGCTCAGTTGAGCGCTGCGCAAGCGCAGGCTGACGTCGCTCGCAATGCGTCCGGTTATGCGCTGTTGCTTGCTGATTCCGATGGCGTGGTGGTGGAGACGCTGGCCGAGCCAGGACAAGTGGTGAGCCCCGGGCAAGCCGTGGTTCGACTGGCGCGGGCAGGGCAGCGCGAAGCCATCGTGCACCTGCCCGAGACGCTACGTCCGGCGGCAGGTTCGACCGCGCAGGCCACACTTTATGGCAACACCTCGGGTGCCGTGACAGCCAGGCTGCGGCTGCTGTCTGATTCGGCCGATCGCATGACGCGCACCTTTGAGGCGCGGTATGTGCTGGAGGGCGCGCTGGCCAATGCGCCGCTCGGTTCGACCGTTACGCTGCAGATCGCTGGCAGCCGCGCAAATGCACAGGTGTTGCAGGTGCCGCTGGCGGCGGTTTATGACCCAGGCAAAGGCCTCGGCCTCTGGGTGATTGCTGGCAACCCGGCCAAGGTGAACTGGCGGCCTGTGCAGATATTGGGCGTGAGCGATGACATTGCGCGTGTCGACGGTGAACTCAAGGTCGGTGAGCAAGTTGTCGCTTTAGGCGCACATCTTCTGCGCGAGGGGGAGGAGGTGAGACTGGCTCAACAGGCTGACGTCCAGGTTGCCGGGAGCCGTCCATGAGCCAGGGGCGTTTCAATCTTTCGGCGCTTGCCGTTCGCGAGCGTTCGATCACGGTGTTCCTGATCTTCCTGATCGGTGTTGCCGGGATCCTCGCGTTTTTCCAGCTCGGGCGCGCGGAAGACCCGCCGTTTACGGTCAAGCAGCTGACGGTCATCACGGCGTGGCCGGGCGCGACCGCGCAGGAAATGCAGGACCAGGTCGCCGAGCCGCTGGAAAAACGCCTGCAAGAGTTGAAATGGTACGACCGCACGGAAACCTACACTCGTCCGGGTCTGGCCTTCACCGTGGTGACACTGCTTGATCGTACACCGCCCTCCCAAGTGCAGGAGGAGTTCTACCAGGCGCGCAAAAAACTCGACGATGAGTCGATCAGGCTACCGGCCGGCGTGATTGGCCCGATGGTCAACGATGAGTTTGCAGATGTGACCTTTGCGTTGTTTGCCTTGAAAGCCAAAGGCGAGCCGCAGCGCCTGCTGGTACGTGATGCCGAATCGCTGCGCCAGCGCCTGTTGCATGTGCCAGGCGTGAAAAAGGTCAACATCATTGGTGAGCAGAGCGAGCGCATCTTTGTCTCTTTCTCCCATGATCGGCTGGCCACACTGGGGGTGACCCCGCAGGATATTTTTGCCGCGCTGAACAATCAGAACGTGCTGACGCCGGCCGGCTCGATTGAAACCAAGGGGCCAGAAGTCTTCCTGCGTCTCGATGGCGCCTTCGACAAGTTGCAGAAGATTCGTGACACACCGCTGGCGATTCAGGGACGTACCTTGAAGCTCTCGGACGTTGCGACGGTCGAGCGGGGTTACGAAGATCCGGCCACCTTCCTTGTGCGTAACAATGGTGAGGAAGCGCTGTTATTGGGTGTGGTGATGCGCGAGGGCTGGAACGGCCTGGACCTGGGCAAGGCACTGGACGTGGAGACCACCCGGATCAACGAAGGCATGCCACTGGGCATGACACTCAGCAAGGTCACCGATCAGTCGGTGAATATCAGTTCAGCCGTCGACGAGTTCATGATCAAGTTCTTCGTCGCCTTGCTGGTGGTGATGCTGGTGTGCTTTCTCAGCATGGGCTGGCACGTCGGTATTGTCGTAGCCGCAGCGGTGCCACTGACGCTCGCCGTGGTGTTTGTGGTGATGGCGGCAACGGGCAAGAACTTTGACCGGATCACCTTGGGGTCGCTGATCCTGGCGCTTGGACTGCTGGTGGACGACGCCATCATTGCGATCGAGATGATGGTGGTGAAAATGGAGGAGGGCTACGACCGCATCAAAGCGTCCGCGTATGCCTGGAGTCACACTGCCGCACCGATGCTTTCCGGCACGCTGGTGACCGCTATCGGCTTTCTGCCTAACGGCTTCGCGCAATCGACCGCTGGCGAGTACACCAGCAACATGTTCTGGATCGTAGGCATTGCCCTGATTGCCTCATGGGTGGTTGCGGTGGCCTTTACCCCCTATCTGGGCGTGAAGCTGTTGCCGGACATCAAACAGGTCGAAGGTGGTCACGCGGCCATTTACAACACGCCCAACTACAACCGCTTCCGCCGGATCTTGACGCGCGTCATCGCCCGCAAATGGCTGGTCGCCGGTACCGTTATCGCAACGTTTGTCCTGGCCGTTGTCGGCATGAGCCTGGTCAAGAAGCAGTTCTTCCCCACCTCGGACCGTCCCGAAGTGTTGATCGAAGTGCAAATGCCCTATGGAACCTCCATCGAGCAGACGAGTATCACCACCGCCAAAGTCGAGGCCTGGCTGCAAAAGCAGCAGGAAGCAAAAATCGTCACGGCCTATATCGGACAGGGTGCGCCGCGTTTCTACCTGGCCATGGCGCCGGAACTGCCTGATCCGTCATTCGCGAAGATTGTGGTGTTGACGCAGAGTCAGGAGGCACGGGAAGTCCTCAAGCTCCGTCTGCGCGAGGCCGTCGCCGAAGGGCTGGCTCCAGAAGCGCGGGTCAGGGTGACGCAGTTGGTGTTTGGTCCGTATTCACCGTTTCCTGTCGCTTACCGGGTGATGGGGCCCGATCCCTCGACATTGCGTGAGATTGCCGCTCAGGTGCAGACGGTGATGCAGGCGAGCCCCTTGATGCGAACCGTCAATACTGACTGGGGACCGCTGACACCCGCGCTGCATTTCACCCTGGATCAGGACCGCTTGCAGGCGGTGGGGCTGACCTCCAGTGCGGTCGCGCAGCAGTTGCAGTTTCTGCTTGCCGGGGTACCGATCACGGCCGTTCGTGAGGACATCCGTTCGGTACAAGTGATCGGGCGAGCGGCGGGGGATATCCGGCTCGACCCTGCAAAAATACAAGGTTTCACGCTGGTGGGCACGGCGGGCCAGCGGATTCCGCTGTCGCAAGTGGGGACAGTGGATGTGCGCATGGAGGATCCCGTCCTTCGGCGTCGTGACCGCACGCCGACCATTACTGTACGCGGCGACATTGCCGAAGGCTTGCAGCCTCCGGACGTTTCAGGCGTGATCACGAAGGCGCTGCAGCCGGTCATCGACACGCTGCCGGAAGGCTATCGCATCGAGCAATCGGGGGCGATCGAAGAGTCGGGCAAGGCCGGGCAAGCGATCTTGCCACTGCTGCCGATCATGATCGCCGTCACACTGCTGATCATCATTCTGCAGGTGCGTTCGGTATCGGCAATGATCATGGTGTTCCTCACCTCGCCGCTCGGGCTGATTGGTGTGGTGCCGACACTGCTGCTCTTCCAGCAGCCGTTCGGTATCAACGCCTTGGTCGGGTTGATCGCCCTTGTCAGGATTTCCAAATTAACGGACACCCCCTAACTCCCTGAATGTCCGAAGCTTTCGGTTAATTAAATTTTCTTATGTTGGAATTTTCACTACAAAATCCAACATCAAAAAATTTCCAACATAAGAAAATTATCCAATTAAAACAAATATCTAAAAGAAATTTATTTTGAAGGTTTTGATTTTCTCTGAAAAAGGGCTATACCTTCGATTTCCATGTAGTCGTGGGAACGGTCATGAAATCTGGCGCGTTTTCAACCCTCGATTCGCTGGCCAACACAGGCCATTCCATACGGGAATATCTGATTTCCGGCACAGCTGAGCGCGTTATCGACCAACCCCAGGCTAATCATTGGACGCCCCATAAGCCACGAGGGAGCGCTTTCAAATGATCGAAGTAGGCAACCTGGTTACTGAAAAAGGCCCCGATAACGAGCTCTACAAAGCCCTGGAGGTAGTAGATCGCGATCGCCATCTCGTAAAAATTCGCTCAGTGCTCACTGATGCAATAAAGGTTGTTGATGTCAACAATCTGATCCCCGTGACGCCCAGCGACATTATCAAAATGCAAGAGGGTGTCAAAGGGCGTGCCGAAGATTTAGATAACGACGTATCGGAGGATCCGATTACACAAGAGCAATACGCGCTTGCGCAGGATCGGTTTAATGCATTCAAAAAATTCAAAGATGGGCATTTCAAAACTAAAGAGCAGGTCTACTCTGAGTTGAATATTAGCCGGAGTACTTTTTATAATTTGCTTGACCAGTTTGATGAGAGCGTTGGTGTCGCGTCGATGATCGTGAACTCTAAGGGGCGGAAGAAGGGCAGCACCCTGCTGACCGAAGATCAAGAAGACGCTATTATGTACTGTTACAATACATATGCCGGCGAAAACTGGACACTCTGTTACCTCCACTCAAAGCTTCAAACAGAATGCTCTGAACGCGGTATTCCCTGCCCATCCCTGTCGGCCATGCGCAAGCGGATAATGCGCATCGACCCTGAGGATAGAGTTGCTCGTAGGGAGGGTGAACGCACCGCAGACGATACATATGTCCTCCGGAAGTCGAGGAGACTTACCCGCGCCCTGCAAGAGGTGCAGCTTGATCATACTCTGGCCGACATCTTCCTGCGCTCCGAAGTCGACGGCGAGCCCATCGGGAGGCCGTATCTTTCATTAGCTATTTGTCGCCACACGGGCGTTATTGTAGGATTTCATCTTTCCTTCGATCCGCCAAGTTCTCGGACAGTCTCGAATTTGATGCTGCATGCTCTCATGCCCAAAGTAGCATTCATGGAAGAACTTGGCCTAGGCGGGCTGCTTTATCCGTACTATGGCAAACCAGAAGTCGTATTTACGGACAATGCCAAGGAGTTTCATGCCAAAGCATTTCGTCGTGCCTGCGATAAATGGAACATTAAAGTAAAATTCCGTCAATCGAAACAAGCAGGAGGTAAGGTCGAAAGGACTTTTGGATCTTTAAATACAAAATTTATACATTTGCAGCGCGGAACAACCTGTTCACGTCCTAAGCGGACAAGCGACTTTGACCCAGCTAAAGACTCTGTAATGGCATATAGGGAGTTTTTGATCGAGTTGACTAAGGCGATTTGCCAATACAACGAAACTGCGGACTACTCTGGCAAATCTCCAGCCCGACGCTGGAAAGAATATTATACTGGTGCGGATGGTCAAATGCTGCTGCCGGAAGCCATTCTCAACCCTAAACGCTTTGCGCTTGAAATACTGCCAGAATTCTCAATCACGTGCACAAACACTTACGCAGAATATCGCAGCATCCAATACGATATCGGGGAGGCCAAGGATCACACTCGCCGGAAACTTCTTGTCAAACCCGATGCGCTCAATATTCACACGATCTGGGCTTATTTGTCGGCCGAGGATAGATGGATCGAACTTGATGCAATCGACGAAGATCTCCCTCGCACGATGACGGAGTACTTGCTCCGGAAAAAACTGCTTGATCAGCCAGGCTATCTAAGTCTCGAAGGCATCAAAGCCACGCAACTTCTGAACGAAGGGCATGCGCAGAACGAAGCGAAGTTCCGGCGTGCCCGGGAGGCCGGCCTCGTCGACAAGCAGTATCACTCCCGGAGTGAGCGCAAGCCGAAGTTGCCAACCACCTACATCAAGCGTGATTTCACACAACGGGCATCCGCGATGCTCGGGGAGAGCTAGATGAACCATCTCAGTGAAGCCGCACGCACGTATATGGACAAATCTGACGAGGAGCGAATCCAGGCGTGTCGCCGGAAGATTTTCATGGCCATGCCTGAATTCATGAAGACCTACGACATAGTTTCTGACCTTGTCGCTGCCGAGCGATCGGACAGCAACATTGGTCTCATCATCGTGGGCCCACCCGGCGCTGGCAAGACGACCATAGGCAAAAAGATCGCAGAGGTTTTCGAGGACTCGCCGCATGGCAAAATTCTGTACATCGACCTGGCCAACTACGCGGAGGACATGGATCTGCGGGCTATTTTGCACCGTGCGTTGGGGGTGGTCAAAACACCCCATAATCCTTACACCGCCTACGATAACGTCCATGAGGCGTGGCGCTTGATTAGGGAGAAGAACATTCGTTGCTTGGTGCTGGATGATACTCACGATCTGGGGCGTGCAGTCAGTGCTAGGCGTGGCCAGGCAAATCTCACCGCCTTAAGGTCATTTTCCAACGCCGACTACGGGCTCACGGTGATCATCATTGGCATCAAAGAGCTCTACAAGGTGCTCGAACCCGATCCGCAGCTCACAAGCCGCTACACGATCCGTCGGGTGACGATTGAGGAATGGAAAGCAGATAGCGAGTTGCTGGCAAACTTTCTCACGGGTTACGTCAGCCATCTTCCGCTCAAAAAGGAGTCCATCGTTGACGGTATGGACTTCATGGCTGCAGTCGTTAAGTTGCGGGGTAACACCAGGGCCATCACGGATTTGCTCCGTGCTTGTGGCATTGAGGCCATCCGCAGCGGGCAGGAGTGCATCACGCTGGAGTTGTTTAAAACCATGCACTTTGAGTACTTCGGTATGTTAAGCGTGGAGGACATCGTGCTGGAGTCGGATACTGAAGCTGGGTCAGCGCAGAGTACTCAAGTCGTCCTGGAGCAGCGTCGCGCAAAGTCCGGGAAGCGCAAGCGCACTCCGAAGGCCCCCAGTATCCCGGCAACCCCAGAAATTTTTGCATTCACGGGCTCCTAAAACGTCGGCGCCCTCAAGATAGCTTGTTGTGCCCGAACAGCATTACGAATAGGGCTCTCTGAGGCGCTGTAGATCGTTTCCCTACCACTACACAGGTCGGCCAAGGCCGACCTGTATTTCGTGTCGACACGCGTGGCTGGAGGCAGGATGGGGCGATTTCCGCGGTGGATCAGCTCCTCAGATAACGAATCGGTGCTTCAGCGATGCCTGAAGATAGTCCGAAGCTCCCTCGCGCTAACAGCAACCCGTCAGGCGACAAACAGTCACAGCGTAGAGCAGCATGCAACAGCGCAGCAGTCACTACCACACCAACCCAGAAACGAAGCTCCCAAGTCCAATGCTGACACCCAGGTAATCTTGCTTTCTGGCGATGCTGGCTGCGGTATGAGCGCGCTAACTCATCAATTATGCAGGAGGCTCTGCCGGCAAGGCATCAACGCGTTGGAGTTGCCGGAAATACCTGTTCACCCGAACCCGACGTTGGTTGACGGGCTTGTGGAAGCTCTGGGGTTGCCACCTCAAATGATGGCGGGTCAGAAGGCCCAGATTGAGTCCATCTACAACGCTACGTTTAAGTTGCGCGATATTCAGGTAACCATCGTGAATGACGTGCAATCGTATATGAGGCGTCCGTACAGCAATGCTTCGCCGGTGGTGACCCAAATCGCCGGGTTTATCCACTCCGGGATTTCAAAATTTGTTTTCTTGAGCGCCACTACGCGATGTTGCGACGCATTGGCTGAGGGCCTTCAGGTTGAAGGGATCACGTACTCGAGGATACACGTGCAGAGAATGCCATTCGGTGCCAATTACATCGGTTATGTCACCGATGCCGTTGAAAGGTTGACCGGAATTTCCGAGCTCCCTGGGTACCTGCCGTTAGAGCTGTACCAGCTTTCAGATGGCTTGATCGGTATGACCATGAGTCATATTCGGTGCTTGGTAGCTCCCTGCTCTAAAACGAGACGCTCCGACACGCCCCAGAACAAAACGTGGTTCGGCGGCTTCTGTCGGCCCGCCGATGATGAGACGTTCTCCTCCTGGCTCATGCGGAACGCGTTCAATAAGGGCGTTTGGTGGATAACCGGTAGAGAACTGGACGATTGCCGGCAAGCAGCGAGGTTGTACAGGGGGAGGGACGTAGATCGCATTTCAGACCTGATAGCGGCCGGTAAGGGCGGTAAAGTATTGTCGAAAGCGCTCGGTATCCCAACGCTCGCCGGTACATTCGAACTGCAAGATACCCGGGTGTTTCCGAGTCACTACCTTTTAGCGTATTGCCCGCAATGCCTGGCTGATGATGTGGCGTGTGGGCGACTTCCATCATGGCGCAAAGCGTGGAGGCAGTACGGGTATTGCGTGTGTGATAAGCACGAGATGCCCGTAACGCTCTCTGTTCTGCAACATCCCAATCCTGATCCTTTCTTTAGGGCGTGGGAGGCGTTCACTGAATACGTCCAGTCGCCACTTTTCCGGCTTAAAAGAAGGTTGGTAAGCGGCACGCTCTCTAATGAGAAACTGCAGATGCGGGAACGAAAGGTAGGACTACTGATCTTGCGGGTTCAAAGCTGGATACTAAACGAGGTTCTCACTGGCAGCTGTCCTCATCTTTCCTCCATCGGAGCTCGGTTTTTACTAAACGTCCTTTTACACGAGCCGATTCACAAAGGATCGCCGGGCGGATTCGCTAGAGCGTATTTCGACTCACGAGACCTAGCTCATGTCTTCTATACGAGCAATCGGAATTCAGGTGATCTTCATGGACACTATCTGACCGCAAGCCCCCGGCAAACCCTGACAGCCTATCTCCTGATCGGCATCGCTTATGACGTGATTAAACGACCGGAAGCAGCCTTTCTTCAAAGCGTGTTGGGAGTCACCCGCGCAGCTTTTCCGACCTGCCGTTCCGAAGTTTCTCACGCTGCGGTCACAATATTCACGCCCGAACATTGGGCAGCTATAACACGTACGGCGAAACGGGACTTATCCTTCGAGGATCTATTGCAGCTCGATTGGATTTTTAAACATGAGTCGAAACGCAAATGATCTGAGGATAATATCAATCAAATGCACTTCGGCTATCGTGTCGTATTTAAGAGTGTTCTGTTCATGCACTGAAAAGTTAAGAAATGGAGCAATAGCGACCCACTTATTAACAGATTTTTAGCTATTTGTGATGACGAGCCTGAACCGGATAATGTGCGGATTAAGACCTTTATTGACAAAAAAGGTCAGCTATACTGACTTCGTAGGCTACGGTACGAGGTTTGATTGCCATGACTAAGCTATTGACTCGTAAGGATTTAGAGCGAGAGCTGGCCCAGGCCAAACAGAGGCTTGCTCAGCAGAGCGAGGAGCTTGACACTCTACGGGAGCGCATGGAGTCTACGAGATCAAGAGATTTCTTTGAGAAATTTTATGCTATTGCTGATCGATACGGTTTTACTGCTGAAGAAGCTCGCGCAATAATATTAAGTGATAGTGCTCAAATTTCTGATGAGCAATGGGATGTTCGTCAGAGACAAGTTTCAGAATCGCTCTCTAATTCGTTGGAAGACCTGTTTGAGTTCGCCTGCACGGGCGAGATAGGACAGACTGCGCTACGTAAAGTCTTGGATACTGGGTTGGCTAAGCACAGCCGTGAGGTGGAGGAGAGCGCTTAGGCACTTTTCATAACTGGCTACGAAATTCAATGATAGCTCAAGCGGACAATGTATGTGAGTAACGGGTCAATGTGTTGGTTAGGACTGAGAGGAGAGTAAAGTGGCATCTGTGATTTTGCGACCCAAGACTAAAGAGTATCTTGAAGGGCTTAAGAGGGCCATGGATGGGTCTGCGCTTGCCCTCCAGGCGGGTTACAAATATTTGTTCCTCAGTGAAGTCTGTCATCTGCTGGAGGCCTACGATTATTCATTGGATGACATTCGCAAGATTCTAAATGGAGATTCTTCACCTCAGCCATCTTTTCCATATCGCTTATCCAGGGGTCATAGAAAAAATGGCGTCCCGGTTCGTTCGGATTCACAAAGCACCGGCCCCGTAAAAGGGGTGACTCGCAAAGAGAAGAGCTATCGGAATCCTCACACTGGAGAAACTATCTCGCTACGAAGTAGTAAGAATAAGGTACTAAAGCTGTGGCAACAAACGTATGGGGTTGAAGCCGTTGAGCAGTGGAGACTGAATGTCTAAGCATGCTAAATCTCTGCTCGAGACGGAGTTACGTGTCATAGACTCAATATCAGAGAGCCCAGTCGGCAATATCGCCTAACGAGTCCAAAGTGAAAGAAGCTTGCAGCCACTGTTCGCCAATTTGAACGTCCACATCATGGTTGAGGCGATGATGTTTTTTGCTCAGGGAGTGAGACAGAAGCGGTGAGTGCAGAAGCCATCGCTAATTCTCCAAAGGAATCTGAGCTGTCGATGTAGCGCATAGCTGACTTCATATCCTTCCATCCGACGTACTTCATCAGTGCTTTTAAATCCCAGCCGTTCGCTGAAGCCCAGGTCGCGAATCCGCGTCGCATGGAATGACTGCTATAGAGGTCAGCCGATACGCCAGTCTGCTCGAAGATTCGACGAAGAAGGGGTATCAGGCTGCCGGAGTTGATGCCGTCCTTAGACAAATTACCCCAGCGATCCACTTTCCTAAATACTGGCCCGCGCGCAATGCCGGCGACGGTGACCCAGTTGATGTACGCCTGCACAGGGCAAAGCTTCCTAAGGGCCGGGGTGTGGAACGAAGTACCCAGATGTTGTCGATCGCCTTTCGTGTGCGGGAGATAGAAAGTGATTCCTTTCCCTGATTCGGCTTGGGTGTGTTCGACCTGAAGACGTGCCAGCTCGTCACCCCGGAACCCGCGCCAGAACCCGATCAACACAAGCGCGATGTCTCGCCGATGCCTGATCATTCTTCCCAATTCACCGCGCTCCGCCGCGAGAGCTGCCTCTCGCTCGAGCCAGCTTACTGCTTGTTCCAGGTGAAGTAGAAGGAGAGGGGCTGCCTGTTTTTCTTGGGTCGGATGCAACGTCCGGATGCCCTTGATCATTTGCCTAACCGTCGGCGTTTTTGTGGGATCCGGGAAACCCTGCGTGACGTGCCATTGCGCCAGCGCGGCCAGGCGTTGCTTGAGCGTGTTGATGGTGTGCTTGTCCGCGTACTCGGCGAGGTAACGCACGATGCCATCGCCAGTCGCCGGTAGAAACCCACCCCAGGTCACTTCGAAGTGTTCTATCGCTGCACGGTAGCTGCGCCGGGTGTTTTCCCGGGTACCGGCCTGCAGGTAACGATCAACCTTGTTCATCTCGACCCTTCTACGCGAAACGTGCCATTTCCGGCGACGGAAAAAGCTAAAAACAGACTTATGATGCGATAACGCACGATTATTTGATCATAGAAACTCGATTTTTGTGATTGATTATTTGTCTCAGTGTAATATGTAAATACACATTACATTTACACTACGAAATCGTAGGAGATGACATGGCACGGGGCGGTATTAACAGGGCAATCGTCCAAATAGCACGGGATGCGCTGATCGCTCGAGGTGTAAATCCCAGCATCAACGCTGTGCGGGTTGAGCTTGGAAATACTGGCTCTATGACGACCATTGCCCGATATCTAAGCGAACTCGGAAAAGGAGATCCACTCCCGGTGGGGCGCCGGGAACGCTTGAGTGATGAACTCAACGGTCTGGTTGGTCAGGTGTTGGATCGACTGCTTGAAGAGGGCGCCGAAGAAGTGGCCGAAGCCCGAGCTGAGCTTGATGAGTACCGAGCGTCCGTCAATGAGCAACTTGCGCAAACGCAAGCCGCTCTGGCGGAATTGCAACGCCAGCACGATAACCTACAGGCAGCGCTCGACATCCAGGCCGGAGAGCTGAGTACGTGCCAAAGCAGTTTGCAGTCCGAGCTCACTCGCAACGCTCGCCTGAGCCAACGCTGTGCTGACCTAGAAGTACGGGTACATGAGAAAGACGAGCAGGTTCGTTCGCTGGAAGAAAAGCACCTGCACTCTAGAGATGCGCTTGAGCATTACCGTAATGCAGTCAAGGAGCAGCGAGACCAGGAGCAGCAACGGCACGAAGGACAGGTGCAGCAAGTTCAGGTCGAGTCGCGCCAACTCCAGCAGACATTGATGGTCAAGCAGGACGAACTGACTCGACTCAACAGAGATAACGAGCGCTTGCTGAGTGAGGCGCGGCAGCAGGCCAAAGCAGCGACGACGCATGAAGACGCGGCGCTTCGACTGACCGGTGAGGTTGCCGCCATGATGACAGCAGTTGCCAAGGCTGACGGTGCGAAAGAAGCACTTCAGGAGCAGCTTGGTCTGTCCCGCGCTGAATCTAGACGGCTAGAGGAGGGCTTGTCGCGGGCAAGTGCACAATTGACCGAAGCCCAAAGACTGTCGGAGCAATATTTTGCGGAGCTCACTCAGTTACGGCAAACCATGGATCACCCTGGCGACGAAAACCAGAGCAAAAACCAAATCGAAAACCAAAGCAAAAACGCCAGAAAATAAGACCAAGGGAGAGTTAGATTGATCAAATTTGACGCAGCGTGTAGCGGTACTGTTGCAAGCACTCTTGACCAGAAATACGCGCACGAGCGCCTGAATCAGATAGTTTTTTCTGACGATTTTTTGGGGCCACTTAAGCGCATTGGGCGAGTCGCGTCTCGTGCGACTGCGGCGACATCTGAAGTGGGCAGGAGGGAGAATCTTCAGGCGTAGAAGGCAAAAAGCGTAGAAGGCAATAAAGCGCTGAGAATTTCTAGGGCCCGTTTTGACTTGTGCCTTTTTAGAGGGAAGGTAGCCTAGATGGCGGATTGCTTTCATCCCTTACAAGGAGCTTTTATGCAGTTGAAAAAAGGTTACATCCTAATTCCCGCCCTCATCGGGCTCGTCATCAGCATGGCGTTTCTCGTCGTGCAAAGTCGGGTGTTCGATCTGATTGGGCGAAATTACAACTTCTGCCATGCGTTGTACGGCTTTACCTTTCCTTTCGTGATGAGCTATCTCTCATTCGAATTCAGCAAGGTACAGAAAACGCCCGTGATCCCGGTCATCAAGCAAATCCTGAACATTCCCTGGTACACCTGGCCTTTGGCATTTGTGCGTGTGATGTGGCGATCGATTGTGCGCGATGTTAGCGAAGGGATCTGCTGGATTCCTCTCGCCGGCGTTGCCTACGTTCTCTTGGGTTCGATTGGTAACGAAGTGTTTGTCGACCCCGCGACCAATGGAATCCCATTTACCTTGGCCTATGAGAACTTTGTGGCTGATGTCTTCGGCATGTTGCTATTTCTGTTGGTCACCTTTCCGTTTGTTACTCGCCAGAAAAAAGCACGCGCGTTGCTAACCAGCAACGCATAAACCATTCTCAGTGGGGCGGCTGCGCCGGTAAGTAAGCAATCACAACACTCCAGGCCGACGCAGACCCTCACTGCAGATAGCGAGAAAAAGCTAAGCAGGCGTGATGCCTTTGATCGTATGCGGCAAGGTGTTCCAGATTGCGATCGGTCACTCCTCAACGCGCTTCCAGATTCTTCCGACCGTTGATGTCGGAATGCCCAGAATGTCCGAAGCCTGCTTCTGAGTGAGCCCGTGAGCGCGGCAGCGAAGCACGGCGTCGACCTTCTCGGGCGGAGTGCGTTGGCCTGGCAGCCGAGGTTTCAAGACACCGCCTTCAAACTGCGTCGGCAATCCTTCCAAAACCCCCAGATCCTTGAGTTTCTTGATCTCTTTGTTGAGGTGCTTGAGAAAGTCTTCGGGTGCCTGCTGCCGTTCAAAACTGGCCGCCACAGTGAGTAGCGCCAACGGCTCGACATCCAGGTTTTCAGCGAGAATTTCCAGCGTGTCGAGAGTCACACTGGCCTTGGCGTGTTCCAAGTTATAGACATGCTTGGCATCCAATTGGCCATGGAAATCCTCTTTCGCCAGGCCACGGGCCGACCGAACGAGGCGGATGACTGCTGCCAACGGATCTCTCAACGGCATTACGAATCCCCAAAGCTGAGGATAAAGCCATATTGATCAATCCCAATCCATGGAATATAGTCCCCGTACTGGGATTTCAACTTGTCCACGACTTGACGATGGATTGTCATTCGCTGGGTTGAAGTCTGATTCAACCGCACCCAACCCGCGCTGATTCTTACCCTGCGTCTCTACTGGTAAGCCCGTCGAGTGTGTGCGGTAAGACAGCTACCAATATATCGCCTAATCGAAGTTGCCTGCTCACCATGAGGTTCCAAATTTATTCAGATCTGCACAACGAATTTTCGGCCTTCGAGATACCTGGCGTCGCTGTGGATGGACGCTGACCGAGAGTGGCTTCGTTCAGCGGCGAGTTTGGTGAAATCTACTTGCGTTCATGCCCGTGCTGAGAGTGGGCTGGTCGATGCTTGATTTAATTGATCAGAGAGACCGAAGAGTGAATGAAGAAAAGACTGTCCTCCAAGGCCCGGTTATGCCGACGCAACTAAAAGGCGCGGCGTGGGATGACTGAGCAAAAATATGCCATTCCGAAAGCGGTCGCCGAGGCTATGGGAGAGGATTTCGGTATGCCCATCACGGCATTCTTATGCGCAGCCGTTGATAGCCCTCCAATACTGATGGGGACGGTCTATGGCGATACCACGGGGCGCTTTCGTGAGGGAGCGAGCATACGAACGTCGCGAATTACGAGCGTTCTCTTCGTCAATGGTTATTCATTATTTCAAACCGTGGCAGGCAGTCGATACCTGGTGGTCAGTTGGGCGCCGGGCGGAAGCAATCTCTACATGAATCGAATTTATCACTGAGCGATCCGCAATTGCGGGGGCGAGGTAAAAGTCTCAAGGTTATCCGGGTGGTAATCGCAGGGGAGAGCGGGTTAGCGCAATGACGAGAATGAGTGTTACAGACGACGAACTGCTGGGAGATCTACTGTACGGGTCAGCACGCCCTCTTGGGGGCTCAAAACTTGGCGATGATGAGTTGATCGAACTGGCTGCTGATACCTTCAAAGAGAAGCCGTTCTATGTTGTCCGGAACTGGATGATTTTGGATGTCATGCTTCCAGAATCTGCTGAGCGGGAAGTCAAGACTCAGGGCCTTGATGCGACTGTCTTATATGCCCAAGCGGCCGTGTTCGACAGCCAGAACAAGCATTCGCCTGGTGACAGCGTGCTTAGCGGTTATCAAAGTGACTTCGATGGGTGCATTTTTGAAAGCGAGACCACGATTTTCATCTTGGCCGGTCGAGGCGCGCGCAAACACGTCAGCCTGCCCGCTATTCAAGTATTAGCCATGCATAGCAAGCGAGCAGAAGAATCCTATGATTGATGATCTGTCCTCGATCTTGCGTGATCGCTATCCAGAAATCTTTTCCAGTGCTCCGTTTTGCGAAATTGCGTGTTTGCTAGGGGGGCTGGATTAAATAGATGAACTGTGCGGCACGCTAAGAACTCATCTGACAGCACACCCCGAGGTGCCTCAAGTGCGAGCACGCCAGGTTAAGGAAAAATTCGGAGGTTTGCGGTTTTACTACTCGTGTGGTAATACGATTTGCCGTGAGTTGATCGCTGGTGCAGAAGAAAAGTCGATGACGATCTGCGAGGTCTGTGGCCACGCCGGGATATTAGGAGGGGAGGACTGGCTCCGAGTTCGATGCCTCGATCACGTCAACTGGTCACCCTCAGAAGACCGTGCATGAGCGCACGGAAACGCCCTGTTGAATCCATGAAAACAGACATGTGGGTCACCGTGAATCTACCTTCTCCGGGCATTGAACTTCACGATGTCGTTCGGCGCCGTATGCCTTTTACCCTTTTTCAATCGCTGGCCGAGATGTGGGGTATGGCTGAAGGGATACTGAGTGAGCACATGGCGATTTCTTACGAACGCTTGTCGAAAGCGATGACTGCAGGCTTTTTTTCGGTCTGGGAGAGCAGACGTCTGTATGGATTGATTGTTGCTCTACAGGCGTGCTGCGAGTTGTTCGAAGGCGATGTCCAGGCAGCCATGTCTTTCTTACAATCACCGCTGCGTTGTTTTGACTCAAAAACTCCTTTGGAAACGCTCGTTACCGAGGAGGGCAGGAGCGCCGTGATTGATCTGATCGGTCGACTTGAGCACGGAATCCCCACCTAAATGGCTTCTTTTTCGCAGAGGAACGAACACGACAAGGGAGGGGTGAACTCTTGAAGGAAGATAATACGGTAATCCAGATGCTGGATTTCTTGGCGGCTGACATATTTCATCGACCCGAACAATTGCAGCCTTTGAACGGGGAGTTGATCGCCCGCATCACCTTGCTCGTCGGTGATGTAGGCGTTGATCTGAATGCGCCTTTCGCTTTAGATAACGAATGATGTGATTCCTATTCGTTCATGGGTAACACTTGTCGAATTGGCAGCGTTAGAACCCGCTCATGTCAGTTCAGCGAGATCTAAACCCACGCTTTCAGAACTATGCCTTCGTCTCGTCCCCATTGTCTGCAAACAGCGTGTCTTGATGACCCATTAGAAAATTGACATGGGACTTGATGCCAACCATTTGCCCAAAATTGTAGTAATTGTGGCACAGCGATTCCATGCCGATCAGCGTTTCAATGGGTGTCGCGATAGGAAGATACCCAATCAAAACGGCCTTGCCGGGATCTGATGGATGAGTGTTCAAATGATAAATTTCGAAGAAGCCTTCACGCTCTTCATCTGAACACAGTCGAATTTCCCAGTGAGTATCTCTGCCCAGTTCCTCATTGTACTGTTTGATATATTCCGCTGATTTGTAATTCATGATCATCTCCTTTTTTGTTATGAGATAATTGTAAAATTGGAGCAATCATGGTCGCAAGTATCTTATTCGTAGATTCAATAGGCGTTAATGGCACCAATGCCTTCATATGATGTGAGTGGGGCCGCTCTAGAGATGATTGATTGGCTCAAATTCTCTTTTCACGGACACGGATAACTCCGTACCTCTCAAAACCCGCGAGGGCTCTGATAGGCGTTCTCTCCATGTGTCTACGCCCAGACTCAGTTTGGCTCTGTGGCCAGGCTCAGAACGTCAGCGAGGCGCAAGTCGAGCTCAAGTCACCATTGCGATGGGGAACAGATATGGTCAGCGCCAAATCCCGAATTGAATGCTCAGGGCCCTGAATTCAAATCTTCCAAATATTGATGACTAGGATTTCATCGGGTGGCCTGAGTTTTTGTACGATGCACTAGGACGAGGGGATACTGATTTAGGGGGGGGAACGTAAGAAAACAGGGCGTCTTCTTGACGTTCTCCATAATGTTTTATAAAACCCAGCCCAGTTCAGCAGACTTCAAGGCCAAGCCGCTTTCACATTCAAGAGGCCTTGTAGTGGGTCGGATGGCCGAACTGCGTGTTTGTCTTCCTTCGTAGGAGGCCATGGAGAAGGTTTTTCTTTAACGGGGGCGAATCAAAGCCAAGGCTAAAGTGTGGTTTTCGACTCAAATAAGAATCCAGCAGCGGCGATGACGCCATCACATCACACGGAATAAGAACATGGCATTTTTTACGAAAGACGAGGCGCGATCTGCCGCCAAGCGAGCAATGAAGAGCCGCAGCCTCGGTGAGATGAAAACAGAGTCGATGGAGTCCAATAAACGCGCGAGCAGGTTCGACGTATTTTTGTCTCACTCGATCAGCGACGCCGAGTTGGTACTCGGTGTGAAAGTACTCCTGGAGGACATGGGGAAGAAGGTCTATGTCGACTGGGTGGATGACCCTGAGCTCGACCGTAGTCAAGTCAACAAACACACCGCGCAGCGGCTGCGGGGTCGGATGAATCAATGTGATTCATTGCTCTATATCGCTACGGAGAACGCTTCGAGCTCCAAATGGATGCCTTGGGAGCTGGGATATTTTGACGGCCATAAACCAGGCCAAGTCGCCATTCTACCGGTGTTGGACAGCGAAAATCAGAGATTTGAAGGGCAGGAATACTTGGGCTTGTACCCAACCGTCGATAAGGACAGCATGAGCGGCCCCCGTAGGCCGAGTCGTGATCCTTTGGGTGACATTGCCGCTCTGCGAGGCCGTAGACCAGGCTTTCCGGTCTCAGGCATCGGCAAAATATTCCTCTAAGGCGTTGGCGACTGCAACAGAAGGGGGGAGAGCGAGGTCAATTGGCTCCCTGAGGTTATCCAGCCCGCTCCCCAATGCGGGCTTTTTTTCGCCCGCAACTTCGACAACCCGTACACCATTGCGATGAATGATCATGGGGCTTTTGGTAGACCGACCCATGGATAGTCAGATGCCGATGGTCGGTTACGCAGCAGCGTGCGCCTTCACCACGTAAACCACGACCACTGCCGTGATTGCCACCAACACAGCCCCATGGAAGACGATCAATGTCTTGGAGAAAGTGGCTTTGAGCCAGTTTTTCCAACCTTGGCCTTTATCGATCACCATCATAAAGTCGATCTTGTCTTTGTCAGTGGCGCGGACTTTGTCGTAGAGCCTGCGGTAGCAGCGCTCGAGCGCCAAGAAATAGCCGTCGAGGCCCCAGAAGGCGATGCCAGGAATATAGGCCAGAAGCGCGAAACCCTTGTCAGCGTCCTTGGCAGACAGCGCAAACAGCGCTGAGATCAGGATGATTGACCAACCCTTGAGCAAAAAGGAATTAGTGGACAGGCGATTGACTACACCTTGAACGAATTCTAGATGTTTGAGCTTTGCATCCATGGAGCTTATCCGTTAAAAATTATTGTAAAGTTGATCGATTGCCCTTGATCCCTTGAGGTCGGAGGCTTGCAGCATCCACCTTCTAAACGCCGCCTCGGAGATAGGCGTAAGCTGGCCGACGGGAGCGTCATGCGCCATGTTCAGCTGCTCGGCCGAATAGACCTCGTCCAATATACGTTTGCTCTCCACTACCATTCTGTAGCGAGGGCGGTGCCGTACCAGAGTGGTGAAGTTGAGTTCCATGTGTATCCATGGGGACAACGTTTTGTGCTCCGCATCCACCGAGTGTTTAAGCGAAATCGATTGGTCTGTGTTCATGAAAATGATCGTGTGGGTTTGATCAATCATGCGTTGGAGCGCAGTGGTCAGAATCATGTGTACATGTGCCGTAGAGCGATTGCGCTCATCGTAATCGTAGTACGTTGTGTCTTCGCGACGGCAATATTTGTTGTCGATGGCCTTAAGCAAGTCGTATATCGAGCCCCAGATGCAAGAGTCGATAAATACGTCCAGGTCGCATTTTTCCTTGAGCTCCAGCGCGATTTGAATCGCCTCGTCTACGTCTTTGGACGAGTGGGACAGGAATATGTCAGCTTTCACGGCCGGAAAAAGCGAGTCCAGAATGAGCGACGCATCGAATGTGTCCTCATCGATCATTAGCTTCGCCAGCTCGTCGACACGTTTCTGGTTGGCGGCCTTATAGGCCATGACTTTCGAGATATCGACAGGGTAAGAGAAGGTGTCGATGCTGAGATTGAAACCGCGATCCATCTAAAAACTTCCTTAGTTACCGAAATTCCGTTCGCTATCCGGTTCGATGCCGAGAATGCTGGTGTACAGGGAGAAATAGTCCCTGGATTTTTCAAGCTCCTTGAGGCGGTGATCAGTGTGGGTAGAGGGGAGGGTCGCTGTGGCACCGCCCCCCGCTCGGACTGCAATGATCTTGGCTTTGGGAAACTTGGACGTGAACAACTTGTATTCTTCGATGATTCCCTCCATGCCGCCGATAAAGATGCCAGCCTGGAACTCATTGTCTTCCATCATCCTATCGCGCATGGACAGTACGCTGTCTTTGAGCGTTTCTTCCTTGGCGATTAAGCGGATGTCTGCAAAACCTTGGTTTTCGAGGGGAAACTTGTCTTCAAAATACGCGGACTGATACACAGTTGCGCACTCAATACTTTGAAGTTTAAAATTTCTGCCCGCGGCATAGACCATTGGCGTGATCGAAGGGTGGCCGCCAAACACAATGCGTCGCCGCCCGAGTACGAGAAGCAAGAGTGACCTCACGGCCATTTGTATTTGGTACGGGTGGCAGTCATCAAAAAATGCTCTGCCGCGGGTCGGCACACTGGCGGACAGGAAGATCGATTTTTTCATTTTCGCCAGTCCAAAAATAGCAAGCCCGAACTATAAGGATCGATTAATCGAACATCCTTCTCCAGGTAGTTGCTAATCCAATCCATATGCGACTTCCACCGTTTCTCTTCGATTCCTAGATTATCGTACACTACAGCCACAGGAGCTGGGTGATTGTCTAGTGTCGCTTCGTGCAGAGTATAGGTCGTCGGTACCCCTAGCGCTGGATAGACGTAAATGGGCTCACCACGCTTCGGCTTCACGGTAAGGCTTCGTCGTAGTGAATAGCCCTCGATTGTCGCGTGGGCACGTTTGAGCGAGCTCCCGAACGCGTCCATCAGCTGGTGGTAGCGCGTGGCGACGCCTTCTGCGCGTAAATCCTCAGCCGATCGACAGATGAGTGCGAGACACTCTTTGGTCAACGACACCCCATCAGGCAGGAAATCGTCCTTTTTCAGAAGAAGATCCCGTGTGATCTGGCTACGGTCATCGAGATCTACATCTGGCCAACCCGCTCTCAGGATCGGAATGCCCCGAAACATGGCGCGCCCGAATTCCAAGGTAGTCCAACGGCTCTCGAAATAGGTCGGGGTGTCCAAATAGATCATGACATCGGTGTCGCACAGCTTCTGCCACAGCACTTCCTGGAAGTGTTCGCCGGGCAAAATCTCATGGGTATCGAGGAACACGTCGAACAAACGCTCTGAAAGCGCTGCATAGAGCTGCAGCGCAGCGGTGGTCGATTCCGTCCGTCGGTAGCTGAGGAATACACGCCGCTGCCGGGGCAGAAGCGATGCGCATTCCAGTAAACAATTGACGATCGTCGGGATATCCGCCGAGTCAAGGCCAAGCCCGTTGAGGATCGAGACAGACGGCGGAAATTCTTCGGTCAGCCTTCCAAGTTTCGATGCGACAGGTATGACAGGGATACTATCTTTCATCATTTTCGTGATGTGCTTGTCTTGGCCGTCAGGAAGGGGAAAGCACAGAGCCGCCGTGCATTTACCATCTGCAACCTGATATTTATCAGGCGCTCCTGCGTACCAATCGACCTCGACACCGAGGTTGAGCGACAGTACGGCAAGCTTCGCCTTCAACGCTTCGTGGAATTCCTCAAGGAAACCGTCGGGAGGCGAGCCAAAAATAGCCAAGTAGTAAGAAGCGTCCTGCATGGTGTTTCTCATCGATAGAGTGGTGAGCGGGGTGGTTAGTAGCGATTTCTGATCGCTATCGCTTCTTCAACCCACTTTCCAAGATTCTGGGAGATATCGGCGTACCGTGTGGCGCTGTCGTACCCCGCTGGATCATACGCACGTACGATATTGGAAAGCGCGGCATTACCCACGTTGAACTTGGCGAACGGGTTGATCCCGGCTCTGGCGGTCTGGCCGTTGCGATCAGTGATCCCGTGAATGTGGATCCCAAGCAGTCCCAGGCCTTTTTCCCAAGCTTGCTTGATTTCGTAGTCAATCCATTTACGGCCTGCGGTTTGCTCACCGATCAGCACAATGGCGCAGGAGCAGCCTCTCATTTCGGTGTTGATCCAATTTTCGATTGCCTGCTCACTTCCATTCTTCACAGCTTCCCAGCCGTTGTCGTAGGCCTCTCGTTCACCATGGATGGCTCCAATCGAGCGAATTTTCGCGGCTCGCCAATTATCGGCTTGGTAGTGAAAGCTGTAGAAGCAATGGCGCATGACTGTCTCCGCGCAGGTAATGCAGCACCGAGGGCTCGTTGCTGCGGGCGTTGATATCATAGGGCCGCATTTGGCGCGGCGCTACAGCGTCCTACTAAAGATAAATCACGTCTGGGCACCCTGCGCGAGCAGTGTGTGAAGTGTTGAACTCGAGCAGGCTGCTTCGATGGGCAAATGGCCTATCGACTGCGGATCTGGTAATGGTTCAATGCGCCCAGGCTAAGAGTTGTGCGCATGGTTGGTAACGTATCGTTCACGGTGCGGTGCTGAATTGATCTGAGTGTCGTTTCAGCTTTAATCACTTTGCGTGATAAGACCTTTTTCGTGGAGTTGCTTAAACACAATCTCAGTCAATATTTGGGCATAATTCATCATCAAACCCAGCAGGTCGCTAAGATTATAAGTGGAGAAAATGCGATGGGTCGGATCGGTGTGACCAAGGAGAAACACGTGAGTTTCTTTGGAGTCTTTTAGGTTACTGAAGAACTTGTTGGCTTTAGCTGTAAGCATCTCTTTGTCTTTCTCATTTATTGCGGACGCTTTCAGAGTGCGAGCGATCACTTCGTCTTTGTTTTTGGCTAGACCTGAGTTGTGGACGATCAAGTGGCGCAGCTTGGAAATTAAGCACAGCTCAAATCCTACGTGGCAATCGAGATGGTTTTTTGTTTCTATTTCTCTGAGTTCTTTGAATCTGTTCCTGAAACAGGAGAGGATGCTGTTTGGTTTGTTCTTTTTGAGGGCCACCTGGGTCAGAAACCAGCTGAAGTCTTTGGTTGATAAGTCCGACAAATCAATATTACCAAAGTCTGACTTCGGCCAGAAGTCGATGTCGACGTACCCTATGCCCGCGTAGAGGTGCTCTAGAAAATCTTCAAACGCTTCATAAGCTTCTGCCAATACCCACTGATAGTGTCGGTTTTTATGAATGTGGGCAGATCTAATCTCATCGTCTAGAAACAGACGTTTAGCACCATAGGTTGTCGCTCGGCCGTTTCTCAAGTCATGGTAGATCATGTGGTGGACAGAGCGAGGAATATCCTCCATGCCTGACTCTTGCTCATGCTTTTTCTCTTCCTGCAACCTTCGCAATTCACTGTCAAAGCGTGAACTGATCGAGCTTCTCAGTGCGCTGGTTTCAGTCATCTTGTGTTTGAATGCTGCGAGTGCATCTAAAATTTTTTGCGCTTTAAAAGGTTCGTTCATGGCAGATCCTTAGGGTCAACCCTGTCATTCATCTGAATATTTCCAGAAGTCCATGGCGTCGATGCGAGTAATCGTGACGAGCGAGCTTCGGCCATGACGTCCACCAGCATTGGCACCGTGTGCGCGCCTCTCAAGGTCTTTTTCAGACGCGATGAGAGAAAAATCCTCTCTGGTGGTAGGCTTCGCGTGGCCCAAACCTCGGATGTGGCGTTGCATTGGGGCCTAGGAACGCGTGAGAAGCCTGGCGCGTGAGCGTTGTCGCACAAAATGGAGATTAGTTGTAGTGGATGCCCCAAAGTCTGACGCTCAAGTTGATGAGATCGTTGAGCCCTCTTTTTCTAAAAGTCTACTGAGTCGCATGATCAACCGTCTACTCGATGCAGCCGGTGTGCAACAGGCATCGGCTTGGAGAGCTGGTCGTGCAGCGGGGCATCATGATGGATACCAGCGAGGCTTCAGTTTGGGGCAGGCTGCTGGGCTTGTCACAGGAGATAAGCTGGGCCATGAGCGCGGTCTTGGCGAAGGCCATGTGAGTGGCCTTGAAGAAGGTCGAACCCTTGGCTTCGAAGAAGGGCAGGTAACAGGGTTCGAAGCCGGGCACAAAAAGGGGTTTGACGAAGGCAAGCTGGTCATCGAGGTTCAGCCAGGCCCAGATCCCATAATTGAGGCTCCCGGGATTCGCGACGACCAACTCTTTAAAGATTGGCGCTTTCCAATCACTGATGAGTTGGAGGCGCAAATTAGAGCTGAGGTTGCTGACAAACTGCCGAAGCAACCACCCTCTGCGGATCAGTGGAAAATGATTCTGTCCAAGACGCCTACGACCTCTGTGGTTGCCGGCGCGGGGAGTGGCAAGTCAACGACCATGGTGCTACGACTCCTGGTGCTAAGGCATTACTTGGGCGTCGATTTCTCGAACCTCACCGTGGTGACCTTCACAGTTGAGTCCAAGAAGGATTTCGCGAAAAAAGTTCGCGAGGTCTTCAAGCTTTGGGGCTATGACATTTCGCATGATGACTCGCTAAAAATCGTCCGTACCTTCCACTCACGAATTTTGTCCTTCGCTCGATGCCTGCCGGGCATGAGTCAGGTGCAACCTTTTGAATTCTTGGAAAAGGATGGCAGTACGAAAGAGAAAGGCTCCATGTTCCAAGTGAAGGTTGGGGAGCCCCAGCTTGAGCTGATGAACGAGTGCTACATGCGCCTTTACGACAAGAATCCAGATTTTAAAACGCTCATCGGCAAGCTCTTCCGCCACGCATTAGCGATGGAAAAAGTGAACGCAGATAGTCCTGATGCACTAAAGGCGCAGCGCCAGGCCCGCGACTTGGCCAAGGCTGACGACGACATTTGCGACACTCTGGAAAAGCTGTGGCGAGCTGCAGGTAAATGGCCCATCGAGGGCATCGAGCCTTCGCGTAAGGTGATCCAGCTCCTAGGCCAAGATTTCCAGGTCAACGGTTACATTCCGGAGCTCGACGCTTTCGTCATCCTGGGCGTAGATAAATCTGAGCCGAGTGATTTGAAGGCTAAGGAAGGGCGCTTTCCTTACCTGAGGGCGGATGTGAAGAACAAGCGCATACTCTTCCAAGCTCACTGCAACCGTCCGGTGATCTACCTCAAAAGCTATGTCGAGTCAGCGGGCCCCATTGAGGCGATCCGAAGCCTGGTAAACACCTGTCCTAAATTCACCTACAAGCTGGAAGGTGACATCACTGCGCAGTACATCACGGAGGCGTTCTACAGCGCCGCATCGTACATGGAGAACCTTGGCCTGGATGTTTTCGAGGCGATCCGAGCCATGCGATTGCGCAAAGACGACGCGGATCGCGATTTCTTCCATGCCCTCGCGATCTACTGGAGCGACTTCACACGCATGCTCTTTAACATGACTCCGCCGGTCATGACGTTTAACACGATGTTCGCTATCTTCAGCGAGCGTAAGCCGCACAATCTTCGGGCGCTGACGCCTGGGGTTTTGCGACCGATGACCACCTTGCTCGTCGACGAGTTCCAGGACGTCGGGGCCAATACCATCTCGTGGATTCGCGCGACTTTCGCCGAAATCGAACGACGGAATTTGACTGTTCCTACCACTGGCTCACCGGCCTACGCCTCGCTCATGGCGGTCGGTGATGACTGGCAGAGCATTTACGGATGGCGAGGCAGTTCGCCGCACTACCTCATCGATTTTGACAAGGTTTTCCAATCGCCAGAGCCCAATCGAGTGTTCATGCAGGAGAATCATCGTTCGCATCAGATGGTAATCGATGCCGCGGAGGAAATTGTGAAACGCACGCCCGGTGGTGTGCCTGGGAAGCGGGGGATTGCCAAAAACAGTTCAGTGACAGGCCACCAGGTACCGGTAGAAGTCCGAGATATGGATTGGAAGCAAATCGCAGCGGATGTGGAGCGTCATTACGATGCCGGCGATTCGATTCTCATCCTGACACGCTCAAACTCCGTCAAGGAGGAGGCGCGTGACGCGCTGGAAGATCTTCGAGAAAGAGCCAGGCTGGAAAAGCGCTCTAGTCAGATACATTTCCTGACCTACCATTCTGCTAAGGGCCTGCAGGCCAAAGCCGTTTTTCTGCTTGGAGATTGCGACCTTAAAACCTCCTCACCTTCCAAAAATGATCTTTATGCGCAGGCAGGTATGAATCGCCCAGGTGACCCGTGTGGTTACGACACTTCACAGGGGGAGGAGGCATTGCGCACTGCTTATGTGGCGATAACCAGAGCCATCACCTACTGCTACTGGTATCTGGATGACGAGTCGAAGCCTGCCATCCAAAGGGCCAGCCGCTACATCAACGCGGCTCAACCGTACTGGAATAAGGTCAATGCTCCGGTGCCCGCTGCAACCAGCAAAGCCAAGGCGCCGGCAAAGCATCTTGGCAACCGTGTTTATTGAATGCATCAACGAGTGGGTAGCGACACTGGAGCGAGCGATTGAATGAGTATCTCGTTCGGTTCCTAGAAGGTGACGATCCCTTGATGCGCGACGAATCCGACGCACTGATGCGATAGACAGGCAGTCGGTGTCGTCACTGGTTATTGGGACTAATTGAGTCTGTTCGGAGTGGAAGCTATGGGAAACCATCAACAGCTTGTGGAGCAGGCGCTTGGCGGAGACTTACCCAAGCTTGCGGTCGACTTCTTTGTCGTCTTCGCAAGGTTTGAATGTGCACTCAAACGATCCATTACCTATGCCGCGCTGGATAGAGAGAAGGTGAGCGCGGACTGGGACGGCTTCGCACGCGATCTGGGAAATGGTTTTCTAGAGGAGGTGATTGCTCAAGAGATGGCTCCAGATTTGGTCAATAGGCCGCCCAAGCAACAGGTCATGCTCCCCGACGGAGGTGGTCTGGGATGGCGCGAAACTCCGGGAGTCAGAAACTCTGCGGAACTCTTCCTCGCCATTCGCCGAGCGCGAAACAACCTGGTGCACGGTGCCAAATATCGTGACGGGGCGACCGGCCACGTGGATCTTGTCGAGGGATCCGAACGGGATAACATGCTTTTAGATCAATCTCTGGCAGTACTGGGCCTTGCGCTTGAGAGAAGCCCAGGTGTCCGGCGTTTTTTCCTGCAGTATTGAGTGGCGGCGCTCTCCAGTTGGCTTTCCGCTGTCCTCGCTTAGCGTCAACGGAATCAACGTCAAGACGTTGGCCGCTCTCTGCCGATCGAAAAAAGAAGTCACTCGACATTCGGGTTGGCCTTCTGCAAGGATAAGTCCTTCCCATGCCAAGTTTAGACATATGCATACCCTTTCAATCCAACAGCTATACGCTTTACGTTTAGCGATCTTTGATAACGCAGCGGCGTTACATCATGAGTCTGAGCTTCTACTGCGAAATGAACTGTACAGCCGTGCATACTTGCTCGCACATTTCTGCGTTGAAGAACTTGGTAAGATCCCTATCTTGATAGGTGTCATTAGTCGACTTGAAAAAAATGAAGCGGTCGACTGGAAGGATGTCAAAAAACGCTTCACCAGCCACGTGAGCAAAATTGGGTCGCAAAACGGCCACTTCTATGCTTTTGGTCGAACAAGTGAGGTCGGTGGTGATAACGGTATTCCGTGGCTGATTGCTGCGAACCAATCTGTACCCGAATCCTATAACAAGAAGAATCTGTCGACTTACGTGGACGTCAAGGATGGAGCGATCCGGCGCCCAAGTGGTGCAATAGACAAAAACGGCGCCACGAAGCTGGTTAGTTACGCGTCAGACTGCCTGAATGCTCATCGGCGTTCTGAAGAATTGACCAACCCAATTGTGTATGAAGCTCATGAGGACGGCAGACTATGGGAGCACGCCGATTAAGTGGTGTTTTTGGGCTTTGCGCTGCGGGAATCGGCTTCAGGAAGGATTCCCGAAAGTGCGCCAATGTTCGGGTGTCCTTTTACTTTTTTTGCGGGTATCGCAGGCTTGCTGTCTAAAATGGAAATGAATGCATGAGTGCCGATCTATTTATCTCTTACGCGTGGACATCAACGGCTCATCGAGAGTGGGTTCGCTTGCTCGCTAGCCAACTCCATCTAATCGGGTATGACATAAAACTCGATGAGGAGGTTGATTATGGATCAAGTCTGACTGGTTTCATGCGACAGGTTACAGAGGCTTCTCACGTTCTGTTGATTGTCGACGAAAATTACGTTGACCGCGCTAACAATAAACCAGAATCGGGAGTCGGCAAAGAGACAAAGTGGATGAACGAGGCTTTCCCGAGCAAGCCTGATACATGGTTATCAGTCGTCTTCATTAATAACCCTGAAAGTATTTTGCCCGATTGGCTTAAAGGCCATGATCCAAGGGGTTTTGACTTTAATTTCTACCCCGAAAAGAATGAGTTTCCCGGGTCGCTCCAGCTCGAGGAAATCTGGCGATGGGTTGAGGGGTTACCTGCAAATAAAGCGCATGCCGTCCCAATATCGCTGGTTCGTAAACGCGCCGCACGTCTTGAACATATTGGTGCTCTCCGTGACAAGGCTCTCTACGCGAACCCTTCCCTCAAAGGGCGCGTAACCTTTCGTTATAGAGACCATGCTCATTATACGATTGGTCACGGAGAGTATGAATTCAAAGTAGTATTTAGCGGTGCTTCCACCAATAGCGTGCACGTCTACACAGATGGTGGTCTTGAAGCGATCGGTCTGATTGCTGATCCGAATTTCGATCTAGCCGCTGTTGGTTCTTTCTTAACGCCTGGTCGCGCTGTCTCACCAGTTGTGGAACAGAGAGTAGTGCTACTAAATTCACACGGGGTTCTATGTATCATTGCGATAGATGAAGTACAAAACGAAGTCAATGCTAAGGAATATATTCCAGAACATGTGACATTCTCCTACGAGGTTCTGGTGAATGACTAGGCGTTGTTCGTAGAGAAGTGCCCTATACACCGCCGCCGGAAGGCGTACGTGCTCATCAACGCATGATTTCTTGCAAGTTGCAGTAACGGGTCGCCAGGCGGTGTTGCAGCTTCAGCTACTTCACAGTGTGATGTCGACCCACGCAGCGACCCTGCCAAACGCGATTCGGGACTACTACAGCCAAATCCCGATGGCATTTGCCTAATCTCAAAATCCCCTATCGCGCCTGTGTGCGCGCCTGAGGGTATCTCGGATGGTTAATCTCTTCTCCCATTAGAGCGACGGCCTCTTGGCAATATTCAATGTTTCGACGGTACCGGAAGCTGCGGCCAGGGAGACTTGGACGGTACGAAGTGGGAATTAGTTTTTGCCGCTCAGTGTCAAGAAAAATATTTTTTCAGAAGGCCCCTAGTGCCTAAGTCGGCTTGCTTGTAGAAGGGACGGGCGTCCGCGAAGGAGTAGCTGTGGCAATGCCGAAGCCAGCGTTGCTTTTCTTGGCCGCTACAGCATTGAGATCTATCGGACTGAGGTGAGCCAGGGATATCTGGAGGCCGAACTTCTTGAATACAGCTTCGAGCGTCGCGAGAGTAGGATTGCCGCTATCCACCTCTAACTGCGACAAGGCCCGCTTTGAAATTTTGCTGGCCAGCGCGAACCGCTCTTGGCTCACACCCAGAAGATTTTCACGAAGTCGTTTGACGGCGCCGCCAAGCGTCAGTTGCCCCTGGGCAACCTCATCGGCCACTGCTTGAATGTAGGCCTTGCGCTCTTTTAAGGTCATCTCTTTCATATCCATCCATTCCTTCAGGCCAGCACCCAGATTGTCCATAGAAATGCTGGTCACGCCGCGAAAGCTTGGCATCTTGCCAGGCGTCGTTTGCGAACACTTGGACGGTGAGTTCTTTGGCCATCACAAACCAGTGATTGGCGCATTAAGATGCACTAATACATGATCAACGATGAGCGGCAGTGCATTAAAATGCGCTAATCGTGTGTGCATCGCATTCTCAGCGCTTTGTGAAAAATACACTAAAGAGCCCCAGCACTGATGGCTGGACTCTTCAATACCAATAGTGAGCTCACAGAAGAAATCGACAACGGACTACGTGAGTTCTCAATGGCTTAGGCAATGACAGGCCGTGTCCATTTTTTGAGCCTTAACTAGACAGCTTCTGGTTGCTCGCGATGGCCGATGAGTATTTCCATGTGCGTAACGCTGGGCTCGGTCTATTCGTCATGCACGTCGACCGAGCCCATTGCTCCAACGCCATGCTCAGCTGTTTCACATCGTGGGTATTACGAAAGCTGAAACCCTTGAGAATACATAACGCCTTTCTGGCTAAGTGGTTTTCGCCGTTTGCCCAAACAAGATCTTCTTTCCTTCTTCAGTTACCGTTGCGCGATTTTGCGATACTGCTTCGCCTTTGGCGTACGCACGTACCGTAGCTGGCCGAGCCTGAATAGCCAGAAACCAGCGTTTCAGGTTCGTAAAATCGTCCAGGTTCTGCTGCTGACGCTGCCATGGTACGACCCACGGATAAGCCGCCATGTCGGCAATCGAGTAGTCGTCACCAGCAATGAAGGTACGACCTTCTAGCCTGCGGTTGAGATTGACGCTCAGTGTCGCAAAGGTTGCCGACGTTTGGGCACGGTTCAAGCGTACCAAAACCGCCTCCAAAATCTTCTGGCCGCTCAAGGGAGTCCTCCTTTCACATTCAGACGGTCAGCACTCCCTGGATGCCTACCATGAAGATATTCATTACGCAGCCGACACGCACAGACGATCTAATTCGCGACCTGTTCACTCAGGCGTCATGAGCACCGCTATCGACAGTGTGATGAACTCTTCGTTGCTGCCGATCGTTTCCAGTGCACCGCGCACATTGCCTCCTACCTCACCTGGATGATGATGCTCGATCCACAGTGTTAACTCCATGATCGCAGCCTCAAGGGCTAGCTGGTTTTGATTGATCTTGAATAGTAGGGAAGGGATTAAGTCTGAGTTCGACATCGTCGATTTCTCCATGAAAAAAGTCAGCGTAGCAACGGTGCTGACTGAAATTGCGATTCGCTCAGCGCTTGATGGTACGTCCCACGATAGAGAACAACTTTTGCAGCCTCCCTATCAAACACTAATGAACAGGTAATGGGCATAGTCCGCATCGAAGTGTATGGTGCTCACACGCCCAAATCCTCCAACATCGCTCGCAGTGTCGAGACCCTCGTCTAGCGCTAATTCACGTTAATCAATGCTCATGGGCATGTGAATGGGTCACCAAGGTATGCGGAACCTTGGTGCGTTCAAGCCCCCCACGGTCAAGCCACCTAAGGGTCTGCTCATAAGCGCGCTGCAACAAAGACTCGGTTTGGGCAAAGTTGAATACCGAGACATCTACAGGACACAAAGGCGGGACGATGTGCAAGCTGGTGAGCGTGCGGAAGTGTTCAATATCGCTCACCAACTGACGCATGCTCATCAGGTTGACGGTATGCAAGGCCAGGGCAATCAAGCCTCTGGGCGGTTGAGACAAGGCACAACTCATTCCAGTGGGGACGACCACGACATTGGTGGAGCCTAGGGCTACGGCAGTCGAAATTGGTGTATTGCTAGCCACGCCACCGTCTATTAGAAATTGATCGGCGATTTGTACGCTGGGAAACACCAAGGGGATAGCAGCGCTGGCCAATAACGCCTGCTTCAGATCGCCACTGGACAGCACCGTCTCGGCACCACTTAACAGGTCAGTGGTGACGATGTAGAGGGGTAGCGTCGCCTCTTCAATACGATGAATGGGCAGCGCCTGATCCAACAATCGGTGTAACGCCGCCGGCTGTAACAGGAAGCCACGACGTTTGATCAATCCCTTACAGGTATCGACCCAGGAGAGGGGAAAAATGTCATCTTTGCCTAGCCGGCGCCAAAAACCCGTGAGCGCCTCAACGCCATCTGAATCGGGCCTGGCGGCAAAGTAAGCGCCATTAATAGCGCCTACCGAAGCGCCAATCACCATGTCGAATCGAAGATTGGCTTCGACCAAAGCCCGCAACATGCCCACCTGGACAGCACCTAAGCTGCCACCGCCAGCGAATACGATTGCGGTTTTGGTCGCCATGTTCGAGGCCTCAATGTAGATACGTATCGATGGAGTGTAGCGGCGGATCGTCGTTTCCAACGGATGCTCGCCACATAACCGATCCTATCTTGCCTATGCGATTGATCGTGTTTCGGCACAACGGGCAGAGGAAAATGGCGAACTGGTGCAGCCTAAATAGGTGCCCGTTTGACAACGCAATGCGTGCTAGCCAAACGTAAAAGCACCGGGCTCACTGTACGAACGAATGATTCGAATACCTTAGGGACAACGGATAACCACCGTCGGCGAAGGAGAGCCGTCGTCGTAGCACGTGTGTGCTTGCATCGTCATGTTGAGCGGCCTCGCAGCGCCCAGTGAAAGTCAGGATAACCAGTCACCTGCTTTCGTTGATTGAGTGAGATATCTGTTAGATTATTTAGCGGTAGAGTGCAGTTCACTGAAATTTAAGGAAAAAATATGCATACTCGAGTCGCCGTAGTCATTGAACATTGGCTAAACGCACCGCAAATGCAACTTGAATCCCTTCAAGCCACCAGCCAATTCGGCAAAGAATTCGAGCAGGCCTGCAAAGATACGCCCCTCGACGGCGTAGCCATCCGTAATCAGTGGATCCCTTTCCGACACGGTATGCATAAAGACGATGACCTTAATCTCAGAAGGCTTGCGTGGATCCTTAGGGAGGATTCGACATTCACTCTAGCCAAACTGCACATCGCTGGCGGCACGTCGGATGATCTGGTTAAAGCATCGAAAGATATTCCAGGATGTGTGTTGAGCAATCAGTTCAAGGGTGTTTTGCTGGATGAGGCTATCGGCAATTGAAGTAATCCCGCCCAAGCTTGAATTCAATTTCTCTCTCAATGTCGCTCCTGAGGATAAAGCGCAGCTTAGGTGATCGATAAAGCTATGAATCGCTGGCAACCAGCGACTCTAATGCTTGCATCGCCCTGCGCTGCGCTTGATCTCGTTTGAAACGCCCTCATGGGGCGTCCCAGTACCCCTTCTGAATGACAAGCGTCGCGTCCCGGTTTACCGCTCCCCCGTGAATGTAGCCACGCGACAACCCCTGATTGAACGTTTCGCATCCGATCTCAACCTGCACGCAACCACTGCATGAACTACCGACATCTGTACACACGGGATCAAAGGCACAGTTGAAGGCGAACATACTGGCGTCGTCGAACCAAGGCTGGAGGTAATGCTGGAAAAGGGTCAGTAAACCACCCGCCGTATAGTTCTGGATCGACGACACGTAGAGGATCACCGACAAGTCCATCGGTAAGAGGTATTCCTGAATACTCTTCGAGTCATAGCCTGTATGACGACGGGCTGTGAGCATCAGCGAATGGCTGATTGAATGCAGCAAGTGGAACGGCGCTCCCTCAGCCGGGTGTTCCGTTGAAATTGCTTTGGTGACCATGCCGGGGTGCATGGACAGTGCGGGATAGTGACTCAAGAGATAACCATGACTTTTGGATCTGTCAGCAAGCACATCTTCGCCAGGTGATTCGAGATGGGCCGATTCAATGCACCATCGCAAAACCTTGCAAGGATCCAGTCGAATCCACAGTGCTTCTGTCTTGGCGGACATCGCATACACCGAGGTTTTTCCCTTCAAGGCTTCGTCTACTCGATCGGCGAAGGCATTGAGCACCACTTGAGGAACATTTTCGGTCACCGAAGGACTGCTCTTCTCACGCGAGTATCCCAGCGTCGCCAGTACCACGCGCAAATCCGGAATGTGAGAGATCGACTCAATTCCGTATCGACTCTTGACGTTCTCCCATTGATCAATCAACACGTCCCGGTGCGAGGTATCAGTAGTCCCCAAAATCTCGTTCTCAATCGAGATCCCATTAACGTCGTGGGGCAGAAAAACGGCTTCCAGACAGCGACGATGTTGGATCAAATTCATCAGCGTGGCTTCATCAGGAATGAGATCGTGCGCTGCCCGAAAGCACCCTGATGAACTCGCCAACCGGGCTTCAATTGCGGCCACCTCTTTTTCTGCAGAGTCCAGCAGATCCGCGATGGATTCATTCGTTTTGGCGAGCTCGGCGAACTTGGAAATACTCTCAAGTTTTTTGGCAAGCGTCGCCCGCAACGCAGCCTGTTCCGCGGAATTCCCCCCGCTAGCAGACAGCAGCAGCGTAATTTTCTGCTCGAGTTCGCGTCCTGGCAATTTGTGCAGCAAAGCCAATGCAATTCCCTGGGCGATGTCCTGCGCTTGCCCACCCGGGGCACCCTGAACTCCTTGTAAGCACTGCAGCAGCTTGGCAATGAGCTTGCCGCGTTCCTCGCTTAATGCGATGTACTGTGTGCTTTGTGCGTAAAAGGATTCCCCGCTGGTGAGAGGGGTTCCCCGCTTGTTGATCTCCTGCTGAAACCGATCCTGGCAGGCGGTGCAGTTGTCCTGCAGCGATCCTGCGAGCTTCTCATTGGTGTCGACATCAAAGAAGGATGAATGGATAAACGAACCAGCATCTCGGTATCCGATGTTTTTGGAGCGTCGGGCAGAATGATGGACGTAGATTGGGCTGGCATAGCCACAGCGGTGCACCGCCAAATAAGGAATCTGGATCATTTCTCCAGGACATTCCCGACGCTTACATTGGACGTAGCTGCGTCCAGCCCGCTGATGAATACGACCTGCCATACTGGAAAGCGTTTGATCTTCCGGCCACCGGGGATCGTAAAAATCGATCACCTTGCACTTTTTGCAGCTGAGCATCAGCGGAGCGGGCGTCACCGATATTTCCGATGGAGACTGAATTTCGAGTCGCTTCTTTTCAGCGGCTGTCAGAAAGGTGGGATCAACCGCGCCACCCGAACTGATCCAGTCATTTACAAAACTCAGCACTGCATCCCGTAGCTGCTCTTTGTCCACGCCATCCAGTGCGGAGCCGCTGCTCACAACGCCCACTACACGGCCATAGGCTTGATTTCGCAGACGCGTGTAAGCGCCCGGTAGAAATGACTCCCTGAAGAGACGGCTTCGACTCACATATTCCTTATCCATGTGCCACCCCTTACCTGGCCAGCGCCATAAGAACTTTGTCGGCCAACTCATTGACCGGTTTGATCAAGATCTGATTTTCAATATCGCGAAATGAGCGGAAGGGTGCATAGCCAAAAATATCACCGAGTGCATCACTCAGTGTTTGATCATTTTTGCTTCCTGGCCAGTTCTGTAATTCGAAAAAGGCGTTATCTACGCGCTCTTCCAGTGAAGAGTTAAATCCCGCAATGACGCGTTGGTCGAATTTCGCCTGCATTGCAGCAGGAATTCGTAGCGAATTGATCACCGTCGTCTTGATGGCGCTGGTTGCCATTTTTCCGTCGGTGGAGCGCAGCAGGGCCACCAGACGCGTAACCTTGTTATTCAACTCGCTACCCCATGACTGTTGGGGTGCCCAGTTAAGCAAGACCGACGACAGGATCCCGGGCAGGGTGCGTTCGAGAATATTGGGGGCAAACCTGTTGATCGGCACCGAATCGACAAGCCGGTCGAGAAATGTGTGGTAATCCCCAAAGTTCATGAATACACCTGATTCAAACAGTTGGTGAGAGGACAACACGCAAAACACGATGCCCGGGTGCACGCGTCCGCTGCGGGCCGAAGCCTGGATGTATTCCGCAGTGGATTTCGGCCAACCGGCCATGATCATAAAATTCAACTCGGCGATGTCGACCCCGTGCGAAACGACACTGGTGGCAATGACGTGACGGCACGTGTCGTCGGGGGATTTGGTTTCCACATGCCGAATCGCATCGAGGATCATGTCCAGGCGAGTTTCTCCGTCCAGCAGGCGGGCGTTGCGCTCCGCTCCCGTCTTATTGTTGACCTCTTCCATGTAACGCAGGATTTCGGTGATATTGCGTTTACTGTTTGCATACACCAGGTCAGTGTTCAGATTTTTTTCGATGTACTGCAATGCATCGCTGGCTCGCGTCGTCGCAAACCCTAGCTGGCTTAGCAGCAGGTCATCCGCGCTCGCGAGCCTGGTTCGCCATTGATCAACTTGGTCGAGAAAACGCGAGCTAATCTCGGCGACCGCTTGCATCGCGATTCGACCCCGACCAATAGGAAGGATGCCGGCAAACCAGCGACGAATCAGTGCGGTTTCAGTTTCGTGATCTTTGGCTTTACGGGAGTAAAAGGATTCTCCTTGACTCACACCTGGTGCAGGGAAGCGAACAGCATGCTGCATATACAAGTGGTGGATATGGTCTTCGAAGTCCTTGATGGTAGCTGTGGCTGCCAGTACCTTGGGCGCGCGCCCCTTGTGACTGACCTGCAGGTTGCTCAACAGTGTTTCGTAATGGGCGTCAAAATTCCCCAGTGACTCCCGAAGTAAATGAAGCTCATCTTGGACAAGCAAAGCAAATCCAGGGTCTGACATGGGTGCCACTGTCACGACTTTCAGCTCACTTGTTCGGGTGTTGTTGCCACATTGCACGGTTTCCCATGCCTCATTCTTCTTCACGATACGACGATGTTCGCACTTGGACGTCTGTGAGAACCCGTGATCCGGACAATAGAAACGAGCACCGCCAAAGTAATTCACGAAGCGTTTGTTGTGCCCAATGACCGCGAGCTTGTCGACTGTTCCAACGAGCACAGAGGGCAGATAGCGATAACATTCTTCATCGGAGATATAGATTCCAATTTCGCCGCGTATCCCTTCGCCATGGACACCAGGGTCAGCGTTGACGTTTGACCAGCACTCCTGATTGCTGCACACATGCTTGATCCGTGCTCGCCCGAGGTCTTTTTCAATGCCAATAGATCCGATGGTGCCGCAGTAGGGGCAGTCGCTGATGAACTGGTAAGCTTTGAGACGATCGTCGCTGATCGCAGGCAAAAAGCCCGTGTGTATGTCATCCCCAAAGGTGCTGCTGATGCGATTGGGCGTGCCGTCGCCAGTGTAGTAACCAATAGTAAAAGGCCAGCCGCCCAAGCGCTCGCGCTGACGGATTTTGTTAGTGTGCGCGAGCACATAAGACAGTCGTTGAAACTGCTGAACCGACAACATCCGCAACGGAAATCGCATCCAGGCAGTGGTGCCATGGCCGCGCCCCTTCATCCGTGCGAACAGCATGGCCATGCTGATGATGCCTAGATATGCCTCGGTCTTCCCGCCGCCGGTAGCAAACCATAGGACGTCCGCTGTCTCCATGCTTCCTCGCAAATCAGATAGCGAGGCATGACGCTCATAGATTGACCGTATCTGGGTGAGAATGAAGCCCAGTTGAAACAAATGCCAGCCAGTGAATTTCTTGCCCTGCATTTTAATAGCACTGGCCATCGCCTCGTTCATCCATTGAAAGCACTGACGCAGGTCGTCGTGATTTCGTAGCAGTTCAACGCCGTCGCGAATCCGGCTAATTTCATTTCTGAAACTTTCACGGTCAGCGATAGCAACATCACGATCTGCCATGAGCCCGGTAGATTCCAAACCATGGATGCGTTCTGCCCAGAGACCAAGGTAATGTTCTTGTGCTGACAGAAAGCTTTCGCACACAAGCAATGGATCACGCGCGAGCAAGTCATAGTTTGGAGCGAATGCCATTCCGACCTCCTCAGGCGAAGGCGCATCGACACGCGCTTGTGCCGAGGTAGGCATTCCGTCGGTCATGAATCGTGAATCATCGGTCTGAGTGACGGCGCAGTTGATGCCATAACCTGGTAACCCATCGTCGTCGCGATATCGATAATCCTCTGGCTGCAAACGATGGGGGACTTTGTGGTTCGTTCCTGCCAACAACCTCATACCCAGTCGAACATCGAGTAAGTAGGGAAACTCAACACCAAAGGCGCGTGCATCCGCTGTGGTGGTCTGATTTTCCAGAAACAGCTCCAGTAGAAAGCGTCCCTCTGATTGCTCGGCGAATGCTGCCGGCGCCGGACGCAGACGACCACGAAGGTTGATCTGATAATTCAGCACTTCACCGGGCTCGCAGATAATTTGGTCATAAACCGCGCGGTTTAAGCCCTGTTGATCGCCTAACGCAGCCTCGCTCCAGTCGAAATTGAATTTTGCGCCGCCATTTGGATTCAAACGACAGCGTCTCATGACCCGCGGATCATCCAGCCAGCGATGCTCTTCACTGCGTAATGTGGCAGCCAGAAATGCCTTTGCAGACACCCACTCGTTGGGTTTGCCCGGATCAAAATTAAGGTCGATGGAGGAAAAACACACGGTGTAACGCTTGAACGCCATGGAGATGATTTGGCTTCGACGCGGGGCCGCGGAGTCCAATACAAGGTCGCGAGCCATGCTTTTCAAATCTGGGATATACCGGTGCACTACGTCGAACTGCCCATCCAGCTCACATTGGATGACACCATTACTGCCAGGGGAAACCAGCAAAACAATGCCTACTGAATTGGGCGGTTGCGGGCCGGTATATGCAATATCAGGAGCGGGGCCAAGACAGCCTACGAGGCTTAGCCGGTTGGGTTCGACACCATCATACAGTTTGCCATCTGGGGGGAGGACATCAGTGTCCTTGTCGCTCAGGCGCAGGCGCATCTCTTTGAGAAATGCAGCGGTCAGCCCCATTTCCTCACGATAATTGAGTGCCATGGATCGTCCTTATGATTGTGTAGTTTCCAGATGCTTACCGGCGTGATGGATCACGAGCAGCTTGTCTTCTTCATCCCAGTCGAAATGAATGCGCAAGGTACGAGCGGGGTCGCGAGCGTTGCCCAAGCAAAAATGTCTATTGAGATCGGCAGGTCTTCCTTTGTACTTTCGATGATCGGAAAATTGCCCCATGGTCACGCTGGACATCCTGGGCTGAAACTCAATGCTCTCCCGCTTGAAGTATTCAAGGACATCGTGCAAACGGGCATCTCTGTTCCTATAGTGGTCATAGAGCTTGGTGGCCATCAATAACAAGCAAGCCCGAAACTTGTCCGTGTCGCGGTAGACCGAGTCGCGCATGGATTTGAGCGCAGGTATGGTCAAATGAATGCGCTCTGGATGCTGCCTGATTATGCAATCCAGGACGTCGGCCAAGCCTTCCTCTTTAGCCGCGACGATCTGCGTTGTAGGCAACCGAACAGATCTCACCGTTGAGATTTCAATCATGTCGTCAAACGCGTGTCCGTCCATGGTCAGCTGGCCAATGGAGACTGTAGTGGCTCCTTTACTTCGCTCCAAAAGCGCCTTGCGCAGCTGCCTGCCCACCTGTTGGTGAACGCTACGCAATTGCTCGATAGCATTCGCGACAAAAGCTGCGGTTGATTCCGGCTGCTTCAATCCAGCCAACCGCGCGAATACCAGAACCGCTGCGCGATCACGTGGGCCGTACACATTGTGTCTGTACCAGTTCGAGACCGTGGCATCGCTGACGTTAACGTTCTCTTTCTTCAGATGGAGTTGTACTTGAGCAGGCTTGTAACGAGCTGACACCGTATCGACCATAGACGTCCAACGCGCAGCAGCACGAATGAACTGTTGTATGCCCTCAGAGACCGCCACCATCTCGAACAGTTTTTCCTGTGTTGCCACACGTTCGTCCGTGTACTTGAGGAGGATGATCTGGTCACCTTCTTCCAGGTGCTCGGGGCGAGTAGGGTGGATGTCATCATCCTTAAGCACCAACACCGGACGAGACTTAACCCATGGCAATGGAGTATCGGACTGTAAGGTGGTGATCCAGACAAGATCGACGCTCGAGGCTTCACCACCCTGGATGTCGGGAATGGGCTCCGCAGGTTCCTCTAGCAAGAGCTCAAGCCAGTTATCTGCTGCTTCCACATTCAATGGAACGAAGGCGTGATGAGTACGAGGCGGGTACTCGCCGTGATTCGGACAGTCAATGTTGCTGAGTATCAGCGGTTGACCGATCGTATCGCTGTCTTCGCAACATGTGTCGCCCCAATCCAATTGCCAGTGAATAAGCTTGTCACCGTCGGAACGACTAGCGGCTCCATGCTCCTGCCACCAATGATGAAGTAGGCGCTGCATCTGATCGACCTCGTAGGCGTACACCGGGATCGTCAGCTTTCTGCAGGGAGTAGCGAGCCAATGCTGTCGGCTGGGCCAGAGCATGCCAGTTATGACGACTTCATCAATCACACCGCGGTACTGCCTGAAGGCCTTCACGCCATCCATAGCTGCCAGTTGTATCGTCTCATTCCACTGCGTATCCAGCGTGTCGTCGAGCCAGCCAGCCAGGGCGCCGACCTCATGTGGGCTTCCACACAAGACCAGCGTTTTCACCAGCGTTGCGCGAGCATTTTGCAAATGTTGGTGCAACCAGGTGGCTTTCCCTGATACCGCGGACAACATAAGGCTGTGGAACTCAGACACGCGTTTGATCAAGTAGCGTGAGTCGGTCTCGGTTTCACCGTACTGACAGCTCCCTTTTTCCGCGACCTGGAGCCAGCGCTCCAAGCATCGGACGGGAAATAGCCCCGGGCGTGTCGCTGCTTGCAAGCTGCTCTCCAGTCGCGCAAGAGGAACGGACAATTCGTTCAAGCCACGAAAGACTTTTCCGATAATGGCTAAACGTTCCTTTAAAACGGGATCCTTCGACCGATGAAGCTCTCTGCGCAGCTGGAAAAAACTGTAGGCAAGACCCTCAAGAACACTATTCGCCGCTGCGTCACCGATCAGCGCCTGCTGGAAACCAAACTCCGTGCTGATCGGTGAATTGAGCGCCGCCTTGTCTGCCAGACGCATGACCCACAGGTGGGTGCGAGTCCTGTTCAAGCGCATTTTAGAGAGGGATTCGTTATCGCCCAGCGACAGTAAAACTATTCGGGGCGTTTGCGGAAAGCACTCTTCAAGTGCGCTATCTAAGGCCCAGCTATTATCGTTACCACCTCGGCTACCATCCACCACAAGGACAAAAGGGCGGCTGCCCTTAGCGATGAGGTCAGTCAGCTCCATCAAATCCACGGAGCCATCCACTACCAACGTTTGGGAGGTATGTGCACTCTTGCGCTCTTTCAACGTTGCGGGCCGAAGGACTCGCGCGTGCAAAGCGGCTACACGCGAAATGTCCTGAAAACCCATGCGCGGCCGAGAGATGAAGACGATATCTGGGTGTCGCTCTACGTTTTCTGAGTTGAGCCACGGAGCGCGAATCCCGCCTTGTAGTGCGTCCAGTCGGATTCGGTGCAGGTATACCATCAGCCGGGTGACGCTCTCACCCCCCATGACAGGTAAAGCGACCGCCATCGATTGTCCGTATTTAAGCGCACGTCCTGTTGTAGCAAAGCTTGCAGCCTCGCCAACGTCCGGCGCATTCAAGCCAAGGGAAGCCCAGACCCCCGAGGAGGGCAGCAGCAGGTCGCCGGCAGGTACAGCCCCCCAAGCATTCTGTAGCGCCGTCATCCACTCAGAGTGACTCGTTATGGTCTCAACCATGATCAGACTTTGACTTCTTGAGCTGATTTAGCCAGAAGTGCAGCCTTGATACTGGCAGCTACACGATAAAAGCTTTTTTTGCCCATCACCTTGTCAGGCACTATCAAACGTAGACGGGAAAGCCAACGAAGGGCTTCCTGAGGTTTAACCTGGGAATGGTGCTCCATCAGCTGAAGCTCAAAATCGTCCTCGTCAAACTTCACCTCTTCGCAAAGTGCTGTAAGTACGGGGCGCGCCCAATCCACCGCCGAGACACCCGCCTTAACAAGAAACTCATCCATGCTCTTCGGTTTCGCCTGCAGCAACGGGGAATAGGCTTGACCGAAGGAGCTGATGCGCACCTGGTCAGGTTTCTTTTTCTTGGCGTCCAGCAATCTATCCAGGGAGAAGTACCAGCCTTGGCTGAAGGACTCCAGGGTGTCGACGGATGTCGAGGTGTTCTCCAACTCAAGCTTGTTCAGAAGATGGGCTAGCGCAGTCTTTTTCCAGACATCCAAGGCAACGAATGGCTGCATTGCCTCACGGCCCGCGGTCAGCAATGGGTGTGTTTCCCATTGCCAAAGCGCTCGGGGCGTCATGAGGAAAATCACTCGAACCCGGTTACGTTTAGTGTTGGTGTTAAGACGTGCCTCATGGGCTATGTCCAACAAATCCAGGGTCTTGCTGATCGGTTGATCGCCAGTCAATTCAATGAACAACATGATGTGCTTGTTGAGCGCCTGCACGCCCATCACGCTTTCATTGAGCATTTTTTTGAAATCGCCGGCGGTACTGAATTCCGTATCCTTTTTATGCGCTGGATGATAACGACCATAAGGATTGTTGTTGATAGAAGGCTCTTCTTCCCCAATCGCCAGCAGCGATTCCACCATCCAGAGAGGATTCAACCCTAAAGCTTCAGAGCCGGTGATGATGCCCACCGAGTAATTCGAGGAGCGTGCTTGAACAGTGCCAACATTTGCCCTATCGCTTTTCTCTTCACTGATGAGCAGCTTTTCATCGCGCAGGGTCAAAGGGGAGGGGCGAACAGCCTTTTCAGGAAAGGCATGAGCGGAAAGCGGGTCGTTGTCATTGATAGCATCAAGTGCACCGAGCAGCTTATCCTCGATCTTCTGCAGGCCGCCCACCAAATTCAAAATGTTGGCGTTTCGCAGAGCGTATTCCTTACCGCCTTCGGTACGACGCATGTATTGCAACACGCCCAGTCCACACAGCTCATCAAGGAACGCCTCAAATTGCGCTTCAGTCATAGGCTCGAAAATTTCTGGAGCCCATTCCTCAACAATGGCTTTGGCACGACTTGGAGAAAAGCTACTCGTACTCTGTGCAATCAAACTGTAGGCGATCAGTTTGTAGCGCAGATCAAGATTGAGGGTGATATCAAAACGGTCGCAGATCAATTGCCGAATCGCGGGGTCTTTGCGAATTTGCTCAATATCCTCGGCCGTGATCGTAAGGCTGCCTATTCGGCTTTGGTGACGAGCACTTAAGGTCTGGATCAACTCATGACAGACGATATGAATCAATCCAGGATGCCTGTTCGTTTCCACCAGAATCCGATTCATCAGCAGCGGCGTGTCGAATTCATAACCCAGGTATCCAAGGGGTTCACGGATCAGTTGCAGAGCCTCCACCGGGCTCATGATAGAGACCTGGATCGCACTGCCAAGCTGGTGGAGCGGATAGTTTGGGGCATCTGCGAATCGACGAACGTTTTCAAGTCCGGCGATGACCACTTTGAAACGGCCGTTACTATTGTTAACGAGGCCGCTCAGCTCCCTGAAAATACGGAAACCGTTGGCCGCATCAAGACCCAGGATCGGGTCAATTTCATCGAGACATATCATAAAGGCGTCGGAGTTTTCTCGACGGAAATAGTCCTGCAGCGCTGCCACCATTGCCGCGGTGTCGAGGTTATAAGCCTCTTTAACCAAGCCGCTTGATACTGCATCGTTGTAGATGGTTTTCCAGACATACTTCCGGTGTTTTTCCAGCTCATCTCCAGAGAGATTGGCACGATCCAGATTGCCATCCATCTGATGCAGATAGGCATGATGGCGTTGATCGGGATTGTGGAATCGCCGCTGCGTTTCATTGAGCAACGTCGTCTTGCCGAGTTGTCGTCCGCCAAAAATCATCGCAGCACCATTACGCATTGTGGTGAGCATCTTGATGTCGTTTTGACGGCCATATCGCATTTCCGGCGGCGCCGGCTGCATTTGGTTGCCCGTATAGGGATTACAGAATGTCCACGGCAGGCTGAGCTGCAGGAAAGTCTTGAGTCGTGCAGTTTCCGGGACGTTGAGTCCGGCAAGCATCGCGAGTAGAACAGGGTCGACGTGGAGTAGCGAGTGCCTCTCTCGCTTGGAAAAGAATGCCAACTCATTGCGTTCGTCGTTGGATAGTTCTTTCCCTGAAATCAGAATAGTGCGGTCATGCAAGAATTGGGTTTGCTCGCTCAGCAATACCCTTAGCTCAGCGACCGTCCAATCGCCCGTGGCCATCAGAATATTGACGGCTTGTTCTTCTGATTTCTGATTGAAGAAAACGATGCCGCGCCCGGTGTCTCGGCGTTTTACAGGCATCGCAAAATGGGAGAATTTGTTGTGCGTTGAGAAGGCTGTCCGCTGGGGCATCGTATTGTTGAAGGTCGGCGTTACAGCCTCCAAACCTATTGCATGCATCACATGCACAAGCTCTTCATAGGTGGCCTTATCCAACCCTTTGAGCCGTCGACGCAGACCCACCAGATCCTCAATTGCGCGTTTGAAGTACCCCGGAAGGGTATCCAACGAAAGCCCCTCGATGCCTTCTCCTGCGAGGTGTCGAATGACTTCTCGTGGATTGGGGTTTGCATTCAAAATCGCGTACAGCTGAGGTTCGAGTTTCAGAAATTGTTTGAGCAGCTCAGTGCTGGACTCTACGGTGTCAGCCAATGAGGTTCCGGTTTCCAGCGAGTGTTTCAAATGCTCCAGCATCTCCTCTGCGACGGTGGTGTCGTGCTGGGCAAGCGCTGAATCAATTTGCTCCAGCCAATGCAAAGGTACCCAATCAACGCCATGATCGATCAAGGCCTGGTTGATCAGCGCATCCAATGACGCCTGCAGCTCCTCTTTCTTGAGGGTGAATTTCGCTGTAATGCTCGATTCCAGTTCATCCAGGCTACGATGAATCTCACAAAGGTCGTCCAGCATTTTCAGGTTTTTCAGTTGATCCTGAAGGTGTTCAAGTTCACCGCGCAACTGATAATGACGCTCATCGTCAATCAGCGAGGCGACGTTGGCATTGTCCAGAAGTCCGCGCATGTGGACGCTGCGGTTATTGCACAGATACACCTCTTCGGAAAACATACGCTTGATCACTTCGATCTTTTCGGCGGCCGAAATTCCGGTGCTGTCTTGATGATGAAGCGTCAGCAGAAGCGCATGGCGAAAATTGCGCTGTTCCAATGCTCGCTCTGCCAGGGCCAAATCATCCATCCCGTGCTCAAGCAAAGAGCACAGCAGCTCCATCTGATGATCGGCCTCATCGGCATCCAATGAGGCCAACCACTCTGCCGGCCAAGCCAGCCAGCCGGTAATGCGACCTCCTTCCCAGTTGGCCTCGTCGAGGTTTTCAGCAGTGTGAGAAATTCGGCGCAATACGTTTTCAACAATCTGCAGTCCCGCCAAATGTTCCAAGTCGACGGTACGATTAATACGTTCGGTTACTTGATTCAACGCTGCAGCGACCATCGTCAAGAAACGTGGCGCGAATTTGCTGAGCTCACTGTTGCGTTGGCCTTGGAGGGCATGTCCCTCGATCCAAAGATCGGCAATGGATACCACTTCATCCAGCGTGCGCAAGAACCAGTTACGAGCATTGCCCTCAATCTGAGGCGCCGCCGTGCTCTCGTTCATCACTTTCAGAATTTCAGCATGCATCAGGAGACTTTGTTCTTCCTGATCGCGGTATTTGTCGGCAAATGCCCGAACCTCATCCAGTGCCGATGAGTCGTCCTTCGTGATGCTGCGATAGGTAAGAGCGAATTCTTCGTGTTCTAAACACTCCTTCATGGCTTTACGAGCCGGGGCCCAACCGGTCTGTTTGTTCTGGATGCGGTCGTGCCACTCAACAATTCGCGCCGACAATTTCGCGCGAGCCTCCTTATCATTGCTGGTCGGCTGATCTCGCAGAGTATCCAGATCAAAGCGCAGGTTATGACTGGCAAAGTCGACCACTTCCTCGATCAAACGAGCAATGGGGCCATCAAAGTTTGTCGCAACCGAGGCTAAAAGCCGTGGTGCGTTCGTCAGATTTCCGCAGAACAGTGTCGGTTGGAACGCAGCACTAAACACAAGGTAGGGCACCACGCGTCCGCCTGGGCGTCGATATATCCAGGATTCAATCACCTCCGACGAGAGCTGATTCATGCTTTGCTGCACGCGACTGACGGTCGCGGTATCCCCACGCCACACATGCGCTCCCCGATAGGCAGCTTGTACCAAAGGAAGGGATAACAACTCACCAGTAAGTCCCATTCGCGAGGCGACTTCCAGCGTTTTGCACGCTAAGGGAAGGTGTCCCTCTTTAATCCAAAGCAGAGCTATGTTTTCTACAGCGATAGCCGGGATCGCACTCATCGACTGCTTACAAAGATCGAGCCTTTCACAGGACTCTGTAGGAGTATTCAAGAACTGGGAGACGTTTACTCCCTCTTCTGTCGGCGAATCCGCCACTGCCTCGGTCGGCAGTGCGTCAGCGTTAGCAATGTCATCATCGATGGAGCTTTGTGGTTCTTGCGACTGTGGCGCATCTACAACTTCCATCGGGTCGTTCGCGATGCTCACTGCCAACTGTTCAAATTGATCATCCAACGGAGCATCAATGTCAGGTTCGCTCGCCTCCGGAATTATCGTGGCCTGTGGTACTGAAGCTGTTTCGTCATCTCCCGGGCACGCAACCGGCGCGTGAATGACCAACGCCTCATTGCTTTGCAATGGCCGCTCCCATGCACCCAATGCAGCCTTGGCCGTTGGATGATACGACGCGGGAGTCAACTCGACAGCGTGTCCCTCGGGCAACGAATCAATTAGCAGACCAGGAGGCAACAATAAATTGCATCCGTCTTGTTCCGCCTGCTGGTGCTCCTTCCTGCCTCTTACCCGCGACTCTTCCGCTAGGCTGATGCAGTTGCGCAATTCATTCTTTTCACGAAAATTTGCAATTTCGAGTCTGCTGTTAAGGTTGTCCAGATCAACCTCCACCGAGTTCCGATACGCTTCGGCCGCTCGTAGACGTTGATTGATCTCCTCCGATTCCAGTTGGCGTTCGACTGTCAAATCCGTCAGCAGCGTCTCAGGAACCTCGTCCAACAGACGGTTGTTGAAATACACAAACCAGGCTGATCGGAAGGCGATCAAGAACTCGTTGTCACTAAATTCTGGAATGGCAAGGCTGCTGCCGATGCCTTCCAGTAACTCAATGCACTCGCTCAAGATGTTGCGGATCGTGTCCTCACCTAACGAATGCTCTTGTTTGAGCCGGGGCAGGTTAGCGGTGATGAGCAATTCGATCTGTTCGGCGTATTGGAGATTGTTAGAATCCGACTTTGCTTTTTCGGCCAGTTGAAAAAGCTCGTTATAGAGGTCATCAAGACTCAAGGGGGAGAGTGGCGCTACCACCAGTTCTTCGTCCGGCGCCTGCGCCGGCACTTGCTCTCTGGATGCCTTGGCATCCTTTAGAATTTCCGTGTAGAAGCCCATCAGCTCCGGCTGAAGCGTGACAAATAAACCTAATAATTGAGAACCAAATGGAGTAGCGCACGCGTAAACGCCATCGGCGATAACCTGTCTGTCATCATTGCCCAAGGTGTCCCACTGAGTGAGCCTATCCAAGAGAAGGCCGACCATGCCGGCCAACTGAGGGTAATACCACCGGCTTCTCATGAAATCTTTGATTTCACTGCTGCATTTCTTGAGCCCTTGCATCCAGGACAATCTCGGCTCCGCCATCGTCTCCAGAGCATTGCGATCTTCTACCGAAAACTCTTCAAATCGTTGAGCCGCGGTATTCGCGGGATCAAACCATGCGATGTCAATTTTCCTGAGTACCAGCATTTCCCAGCTTTGAAAACCCTCCACCGCCTTCGATTTCTTATTGATGCGTTGCTGCGTTGAATGAAGGTCATTGATCAACATCAGCATTCGGCCTGGCGCGTACTTCAGGTAGTCCACCATTCGCATTCCAGACTTATGTTTTGCGGCATCGGCTCTGCGCATCGCACGCGTTATTCCGAGCATGCGTTCGAGCACCAGGGGATCCCGCAGGCCGGTCTCGGGATTGAGCATTGTGTGATCGGGAAATCCAGGGCCGTCAGTTAAAAACTGGTCGAGAAGAAAGTCATTAATTTCAATAGCATAGATACGATTGCTCATATGACTTCCTTATCTTTATTAGTGATAGCTTGGGCGATCCGTTGGCATTCATTAAGCATAGATGCAGATGCACGCGGGGAACGATAAATTGGAAAATAGGGTAGGGCTCGCAACGAGCTCGAAACGGGAATTTATGGCGTAACGCTACTACAATGAAGTTGAGTAGGCTAGGGGGTTAAACTCATTCGAACAAATGGCTGTGAAGTGAGTTTTCCCTAACAAACGCTGCGTCTGCGCGGATTTGCTTTTCGCCTACGAAAAGCTATTCAAGACTCCGCGATTCTGGGGCTTACCGAGGATCAAGTTCACCCTGAACTCAGTCTGCCTTTGAGGTCGATAATGCTCGAACGCTGCAGGTTCTAAATAAGCATTGTGATATTCACGAAAATCTGCGAGTCCGTTTGGGATAAGAGGAGCCCTAATAAACACCCATCGGTGCAAATTTTTTGACTGTTCCAAATGACCTTCATCCTGAATGTCGGGCCAATTTTAACCTCTGGGTAGTCCGCGGATCCCGCCGCAGCGGTATATAACCCAATGCGCGCAGTCATCGCCATTGCAGCTGACCTCTTGGGTACCCAGCTTTCCATTTGATGGCTCCAGTAGGTCAGAGGTGGGCCGAAAAGTCGTTCCCTACAGGTTTAATGGCACAGCCCATTGGCTCGTGCGTAACGCAGCAGTTGTCGTGGTCTGCGAAACGTTAGCTGATCCATCGTGGGTTGCCGAATATTAGAATGCACAGCTTTGGAACAAGGTTAGTAGTTGCGCCACCACACTGTGTTCAAGGTTCAAGTCGGATCCTCGCTGGGCCACCTTTGTATGTTGTATCTGACGTACTGCCGACGATATGCGTTCCGGCACCGATGAACGTGTTGGGAGCCGAAGTCAGCGCAGACTATTTCTTGATCCTGATCTTGATGGGGCGCTTGTTTGGCCGCAAGCACGCAACGTGAGTGTGGTCTTGTCGTAGTCCTGTTCGTGCAACAAGGGAAAATGATGACAACACGCAAACTGACCATCAGAGACCTGCAGTTGAACGTTTCAATCAGTGGTCAGGGCTCGCCACTACTCTTGCTCAATGGCCTGGGTGGTCTAATCCGTACCTTCGATTCCCTGCGCGATGAACTTATGGACTACACGACCATCACGTTGGACGTGCCAGGAGTCGGAAAATCGCAAATCCCCCGCTGGCCTATGCGCCTGCCGCGCCATGCCGACGTGATCGCCGAGATGCTCAATCAGTTGGGAATCGACCAAGTCGATGTATTCGGCGTGAGTTGGGGCGGTGCATTGGCGCAAGAATTCACCTTGCGTTACCCGGGCATGGTGCGCCGGCTTATCCTCGCGGCGACCTCAGCAGGCCCGGCGGTGCTGGTGAAGCCCGCCGACATCGTGGATTTTTTTGGCAGGAGCAAAAGAGCCAAAACCAGCAAGCAAGAGGTGCCCAGCAATTCAATACAGACCCTGCTGCGCTTCGGTGTGGTGAAAGGCATGCTCACCGTCAACCCACGAGCCTATTACCACCAGCTCACTGCCTTGGCCGGCTGGACGAGCTTGCTGCGGCTGTTTCGTCTGCGTCATCGCACGATGATCCTCACAGGCGATCGGGACACCCTGGTACGGCTGTATAACGCGCAAATCCTGCACCGCAGCATCCGCCGTTCCGTACTGCACGTCTTAAAGGGCGAGGGGCATTTTTTTGTGGTGACCAGCGCCAGGCTAACCGCAAAATTGATACGCGAATTCCTCAGCCAGCGGTACAGCGATGAAGTTCCTGCGCCGATGATCGCCCACAGCAACCTCAAGCCACGCCTGCGGTGATCCGACAGCAATGAGTGCTGTTGCCTACTAATGAATTTGCCCTGTTGTGCAAGCGCGCTTCAGGGATGTCGAAGACTACGGAAAGATCTCCTAAGATTTTTCACGCGCGAACGATACAACACTCCCGCCTACTAACCACGATGGAAACTCCTAGGATTTCGGTGGATCCCAACCCTCAAAATGCTTGAGTGCGTCAAAATCACCGATTAGATCCTTCGCTTGGGCTAAGCGATCCAACACAGCTTGCCGCTCTCCTGATTCGAGAAGCTCCGCTTTTTGGGCGATGTCGTCGAAGAAGCTCCGAATGCTGTTCACTTTTACCCAGGTCTGAATAACCGATTCGAGTCGATCACGGCTGTCCTGGATCGCCTTGAGCCGGCGCTTTTCTTCTTCCTTACGTCTCCACTCTTCCATCTCTAACTTGTGCCGCTGTCGTTCCTGCTCGTTCCGTGCTCGTTGGATCTCAACCTTGGCAGCCAGCGTCGGAGCCTCGGTGGTCAGCGACTTTATGATGCTCGGGATTTTGCCGACCAAATCACCAGGCTTGTCTTCAATCCAGCGCTGAACCCACTCCACACCGTAGTACGGGGAGTACGCCTGCAAACAGAGTCTGCCGGTTGGCATATCGGCGCTCATCATCCATCCATCTGGAAAGTCGGAGCGTCGTTTACTCACGGGCAGCGACGTCAGTCGGATGTACCTCTTGTCTGGCCGCTGCACGTGAACGTATTCACTAATCTCATAGATGGTGAGACCAAATACGACCGCCCCGACGTAAGTCACCGTTGGACGGTGTGGCTTCCAAAGGGCAGGGTGGACATACCTATTGGATGCTTTCTCCCGATGGTCTACGGACTCACGTGCCATGTGAGTCGTAGGATCAGATAGCGCGACTGCAAGACTCTTCTTCATCAGCGCCAAGTACAACTGATTAGCAAAGTCGACGGTATGGCTCACTCCAGAGCGGCTTACTATCAGGTCTGCCATGGAGCGTTTCGATGGACGGAGGTAACCTTCATCTGTTTCGTGCGCTTTCTTAAAATGCTCCTCGATGTCTATCAATAGCGGATGCCGACGAGGAATTGGTGCAAGACGTTCAACCCGCTTTCCGCGACTCTTTACGGGGGCTTTTGAAAGAGATCGGGAGATTTGCTCGGGCGCTCCATTCCTGCTCCAGGCAACGAGCGCACCTGGTTGGGGATCAGGAAGTGCCGGCGGTGTTTTACGTTTCCCCACAGCCACTTGGGCCCAATATCCCACCGGAGGGCGGGGTATATTGAGGTTGGTAAAAATGCGTGCTAGGTAACTGGAGGAAACGCCATACCGCTCTGCTACTTTGGTCATGGGTGTAGACCAAGCCTGTTCGTACAGAGACTCCCGAGTAATGGTGTCCTCGGAAGAGTCAGCAGTGGTGGCTGCGGTGTTTAGAATGTCTTCCATACATGAGCTTCTTTAGGGTGATTGGCAGACTCAGTAGCGATCACATCAGCCTAGCTCAAGGCTTATGACGATTATGGGATTGAACTACGCACGCATACCAACACCCAAAGCGCGCCCCCGATTATGAAGTTCCGGCATGTCTCGAAGGTACCGAGTCATACATGCATGGATCATTCTCCAGTTATAAATTGTTCGGCCACTTGAGTGGAAAGGCTCGAGGCAGAGCCTCCTTCCTTCAAACCAGGGTAATCATCCAGCAGGAGATCAGATTTACCGTCCTCCACCTGACTCACCACAGTTTTATGAGCCACTCCGGCTTCTGCGTAAGCGCGCATCTGGTCGAGTTCCTTGTGGAAGGCCTTATCCTGAACCGTTGGTTTACTCGTGTACGGCTTCCGTCCCGGCTCAGGCTTCGTTGCATAGGTTGTTACTGCATCGGGGTCGTGCTGCAGCTTTTCTTGTATTTGAGCTTCGAGCATCGCACGAAGCGCGTCTTTATCTGGGCGGGTCAGCAATTTTTAAGTCCTATCGAACAGCCCACACCCAGTGAACGACTGAGCATTGGTGGGTAGTAAACAAATAATTGGCCTAATGAGAGTCAGAGCTGAAAAGGCACAGCGTCGCAGGTAGAGCCGGGAGCACATTCAATTTCTTCCAACATGAAAGGCCTGTCAAATTGGGCGCATGTATGGAAACAATCTGAAAACGTAGTGACGCGGGCCATGAGTGTAGGGCGGAGGGGGGAAATCGCATCCGGGCGATGGATGTCACGGTTAGGTAGCTACTTACACGCACCTTAAACCAGGTCGGATTGCCGACTACCTAGCTTAGCTGCAAACGACGTTTTCAGATTGCCAGAATCGCGCACATTACTCCGGCGCCATAAGCACCGCGAGGGTCAATTTTATGAACTCTTCGTTCCGATCTATGACCCCCAGTGCACCCCGTACATTCTGGGCAACCTCACCGGCTCCGCGCTGCTCAACCCAAAGCGTGAGCTCCATGATGGCGGCTTCAAGGGCGAGCTGGTTTTCGTTAATTTTGAACAGTAGGGAAGGGAGAAGGTCTGAGTTGGGCATAGGGATCCTCCGTGAAAGAGATCCGCGTAGCAGTCGTTGAATGTCTGGCTGTGGAATCTTTCGCCCACTAATTGCGATGGCGAATATCCGCGAATAGTGACGGGGTATTTTGAGAAGGAATGAAGATGATTTCGAGATTTGTCGTTGTTCCTGCAATCCCAACGGAAACGCTATCCGTGCGCAACGGAGATCGCTTCTACCCCAAGACCGCACCCATAGGCTTCAACATTTACGACAACGAAGAGAAACTGCGTCTGAAGACGACCTATCAGGCTCGAGTAGATGTTGAGGATGAGTGTCAGCGCCTCAACCAGCGGCACCTTTGAAACGTATTTCCAGCGAGAGCATCCATGGCGGCGCGTTAGGCATTAGCAGTCCCACAGATCATCCGGGGCTTGGCGCTCATAAACGAGTCGATCAAAGATTTAGGCAGGTACGACCTACATCCTGACGAAGATGCTCGGCATTCAGGAGTGAACAGACAACCTCTGCCTCGATCCTGGCCTTGAACACACCGTGCTTACTAGCGGAGCCTCCCTCGATCATATCTACAACCCGATATTGCTTGATGCCGTCGCCCAGTCTGGTTGTTTCGATGACCCTGAATCTTGAATGCATGGTACGTCCCTGCTGATAACTGGTGCCTTAGGAGTACCCACATGACGCCATGATTTCAACCATCGTGCAGGACTGAGCTGCGACAATTTATGACAGCGCGCCGTAACGCTATCCGCGTAACTGTGGTGGCTGACCGCCATGGAGTGTTTTCTGGAGCCAGCATCAATGCGTCTTCGACGTCACTTACCCATCTCTGCTCAAGATGCGCCAATTGCGCTGTGACCTGACTTCATCGACAAGCAACCAGGTGGTTTAGGCATCCGAGCCTATGAGATGTGCGATCAAGGCCTCTTTCAATTCCAGCAACGCCTCTCGCAATCGAGCGTCTTCGCGCGAATCCCCAGAGTTCGGTTTGAATTCTTCGACGTGCCTCAGAAGCACTTCGGAATCATTATTGTTGAGATCAAAGGTGATCATGCTAAGCCTGGCGTGTGAAGGGAGCGGGGCGCATCAGCAAGCGAACCCATGCCTGAGCCTTTCAAGTTCAGCATTCACGAGTTCGTATCCCGTCTCACTGTGAGCCGCTTGCAACCGTGAACGTTCATGAGTCCCCACCATGGGCTGATTTAGCCAATGATCGGCTTTCTCTTTGTTGCCAAATGTCTGCTCGGCTTGGCGTCGGATCTGCTCAACGTGATTCACTTTTTTGACTCTCGGAATTCTGTTGTTGTTCTGTCGTTTCAACTGGCCGTCGAGGTTGATGTTGTGGCTTTGATGCAATATTCGCGAAACGACTTGATGCCGCGTTTGATGATCAATATTGGCTTAATCATGTAGCGATAGCTGATGAGCAGATTGAGCGCGATCCAGCACAACTGGTAGGTCGAGCCATGAAATCCTCCGTGGTGCGTGCTGTTTTGCCAGAAGCCATACGCAACAAAAATAGTAAAGATGGCGACCGCTAGAGGGAGGATGCTAAGCCTTCCCAGAGAGACGGCAATGAAGGGGATCGTGACAACTGAGCGGACAGGTTCGTTTTCGAGTTGAATGGCCCATATCCGGTTGACGCTGTCTTTACCTGGCTGGAACGTCGCTCGAATTCGATCACCGGCCTTCACGTGAGCGTCGAGGACATCCGGAATTTCGAGCTTTTCGTGCTTCTTGCCATCAATTTTCCAGTAGTGGTAGCTGATCATGTCGCCGCCGAAGCCGCGTGATTTCTCATCAAGCCGGCCGTCTACGATTTGCATTTCCTTCATATTGATTTCTGTCCTTTCGTTTGGAGTGATGGCAAAAGGATATTTCTATCGAATACCAAGGAATACTTAGTATGTCGTCAAAGCGAATCTAAGAATCTCTTACCCTTTTGCGGCGAGAGAAATGACGACGTTCAGCAGGCGCTTAAAAGAGGCACGCAAGGCAAGAGGATTCTCTCAGGAGCGACTGGGGATAGACGCTGGAATCGAACCTGCATCAGCCAGCGCGCGGATGAATCAATATGAGAAAGGTGTTCACCAGCCTGGCGAGGGCATCGTTCAGCAGATTGCGACGGTGCTGGATCTACCCGTGGCGTATTTTTATTGTGCAAACGACGATGAAGCTCATTTGCTGCAATGCTTTCATGGCCTGAAGCAAGATGATCGAAAAAAGGTGGTCGACTTGGCCGAGAGCCTCGCTTTCAGTCAATGATGCTCACCCGTTGGATTGGCAAGCTTTCCAAATGACCTCCGCGTTATTAGCAACGGCGACTCTTCTTCGTTTTCGGGTGAGTCGTCACGAACGCCATGTGAATTTAAGCCGGACACAGGTCTTCCCTCCGCGAGCGGTGCTGGAAGTGTTAGCAAGAGTTTTGGCTGAATCTGGATATCGGCGCATGATTTCGGAGGGCGGCTGGCAACGACAATAGGTGATCATTCATACAATTGCCGAGCCAGCTAAAATATTCACATCGCTTGATTTAAGGCGTTTTCTGAATGCTGGTACAAGAGGCAGTGAGCTTTACTAAAGCGGATCAACGCATCCTGGATTCTTTGATGCCTGGACAGGAGGGATGGCACACGCCGAGTGATTTGGAGTGCTTGTCCACCTGCCCATATTCAAGTCGGTGTGACGGCCATGGGCCGGCAAAGAAAGTTTGCTCAGATGATTGGAGACGAGCGCCCTTGGATGAAGTCTCCTCCAAGGTTTTCGTGCATGTCCTGGAAAACTTTGATTTTTACAACCAAGGCGATATACCGCATTTAACCGTCCAATCAGATCAAGTGGTGGCGCTTCATTTCAAATTCCTGAAAGCAAGAGAAAGCTTGGTTGCCCCGGAGTATGCGGAAGGATCCCTGCAAATGACCAAGCATCGTCGGCGTGAACGAGCCAAAGGTGTTTCTCAGCGGCTGAAGAGCGAGCGTTTTTTTCAAACGAAAAAGCTTAAGTGTGAGGCGTGTGGCGTTGATTTTTACGCGCTATACGGCACGGATGGCTTTCGGGTGATTGAATGCCATCACCAGATCCCACTGGCTCATGTCGACCATAAAGGAAAAACCAATGTGGAGGATTTAGCGTTGCTATGCGCGAATTGCCACAGACTCGCTCACACATCGGAGTCACTGCATCTAACGCAGGCTTTGCGCCAATACGTTCAGGGGAAGGCCGGTAAATAATGGGAGTCCCAGCGCGGCTCTAGAACCGCGCTGAGCTTCTTCCCTGCACGCACCCATTCGTATCCCAGGGAGATAGTGGGCATCAAATCTTCTTGGTTTAAACCAGGCCATCAGGTGGGTTTTGCGCTGCGTTTGCGTTCTCACGCTCGATTGTATGAGGGAGAGATATGGTTCATTAGCTCTTCAAATTCTCCTTCAGAGGCCGAATACAGAGGTTCGAATTGCCCCTCATCTCCCGCAAAGACATATTGAGAACAGCGACACGCGTCTGCGTCCTCTTCACAGTTTTGGCAGGGGGAGGAGCAAATTTCAATCATTCGATCGATCGCCGTCGAAGGGTCAAAAGGATCGTAGGTATCGGAGTAACCCCCATGCCAAATGATCACTTCACCTTTGGCAAATTCCAGCACGCTCTCTGCACTGTCGAACTCCCAATTAGCCAAAGCCCTTAGCGCTGGCAGAAGCACAACCCGGCAATAGTCGAATCGGTAATTTTCCAGATGACATAGCACGCGCCCCTCATCCTCCACTAAGCTCTGAAAAGAAATCTGCCCGTAGCGCTCACCAAGGCTCTTGTATCGCCGAGGATCAACTCGAATATGTTTGAGCGCATTGTTGATCGCATCGATCAACTCCATTTTGCGGTTACTCAGATACGCACCCGATACCGCGAATTTTTCGTCAAAGGACTTCACGAGATCAGTGCGACTTTCTTTTATCCCGGCGGCCGATCGGATGGCCTGCAGGTAGTCAACACTGTGGGCCACAATCAAATTCACTCCAAAAGCCTGATGGAGCAAAACCTCATTGTTTCTTACTTTCGCCTCCAACTCTTCCTTTGCAGGCTCAAGGATGAATTCAATGTAGTGTTTGTAATCGTCGCAGGCGTCTCGGATAGAGGAGGTCATTTCGACCACTGGCCGAGACGTCGAATCATTGATGATTGCCATTGAGGTTCCTTGTTTATTCGAGGTCAGGCGGCATCAGCGGACGCCGTCCGCCTTACACATCTCTCTGTGAGATACCGCTGACTGCCCATTGAACGATGTCCCTTTTCGAAGGGAGTCAGAGGTGATGACTCTATCCTCAAAATGAATGGACAATTTGTGCTGTGCGATTTCAGTGGGTATTCATGCGAAGTGCTTTTGCGATGAAGCCCATTGATATCGCCATCCTCTTGACCCAGCGATAGGTGAGCGTCGGATTGGTCACCAGATGGTAACGATCATTGAGATCCTGAATTCGAACCAGGATCTGCTGGCGCTCGATAGCGGACAGATCCCGCTGCATCAGGTGTGCTTCCAATCTAGCCAGCTTGGCTTCGTACTCACGTGTCCAGGCGGGCCTTAGGTAGTTCTGAATCTTTTCCAGGTTCAGATAGAGGACTCCAGCAGCGGAGAGCGTGATGGAACTCGTCACGATGGTCAGGTCACCTTGATTCCATAAGGTGGCGAGTGCCATACATGGCGATAGTGTAACCAGACTTAGGTACAGCAGACGCTTTGGAGGATCTTTCCTGTCTTCCGGAGCCGTGCGCAGCAGAGCAGTGAACATGGATTCGTCCTTCAGTGGATTCGAAGCGGATGCTCTCATAAATTATTTGGCCAGAGAGGCCAGAATTTGTTACTGATTCTATGCATGGCCGCGGCTCTGCCAAAGCGCCACTCGCAGGCTTCTGAGGCCTCTGACGGCAGTTATTTTCTCAATGACCTTCCGAAGCCCAGGTTGCCCGCGATTTCAGGCACTGCAAAGAATCAGCTAGACACCAAGGCGCGTTCACAGCTTGTTGATTAACTCCTCTGTCAGCCGCCGAGTTTCCCCAGCTGCATGCGAGTGCGGGGCGACGTCCGCAAGAGAATGGAAATAGCAATACCCATCCGAGAACGCCCGGCTTTCATTGTAATGTTCGATCGCAACTTTGTATGAGGCCGTCATTTCGGTGGAGAGTATCGGGAAGTCCATCGCTCGGTTCATCTGATAAATGCGCTCGCGACGCAGGATCTGCACACGCTCGGCTTGCTTCCCTTCGTGAAAGCCCAAATCTAGCTGGTCATTTGTTCAGGACTCTGGGTGATGGACAACGAAGACGGACGTTGCCTGCAATGGCATGCAACGAATCCGAAAGCGACTAAGGCTCGATCCAGGTCGACTTCGGCTAGATTCAGCTAAACCGGCTATTGAGGTACGATAGCTGACATGCGTTGCACCCAGGAAAATGTCCGGGAAACACCACTCCATGGAGGGAATCAATGTCTGACCAAAACCGTCACCTTTCGTTGTTTGAGGAAGACTATCTTCTCCGTGAACTGGGCCCGGTTGCGCACGTGCCGCAGGTGGCGCTGACTGAGCTTGTGGCCAACGCCTGGGACGCAGGCGCTAGCAAGGTCGATCTGTTTCTACCTACCGAGCTTGGCGGTACCCTGACCGTGGTCGATGATGGACACGGAATGTCTGCCCAGCAGTTCAGCAAACGTTGGATGACGCTTCGATATAATCGTCTCAAGCACCAAAGTGCCAAAGTTGAATTTCCCAAGGAGAGGAGCTCTAAACTCCGGAAAGCCTATGGGCGTAACGGGGTGGGTCGACATGGGCTGCTATGTTTCGGTGATCAGTATCAGGTCGAAACATGGCGCGACGCCAAGCTCAGCACCTTCGTGGTGGGTACAGAGTCTGGGCCCAGTCCGTTTGTGGTGCGTTCAGAGGAATTTTCCGAGCGTGAAGGGACTGGCACACGGCTGTCTGTTTCAGTCACTCGCAAGATGCCGGATGTCAAAGAAATCATCACGGTACTTGCCGCACGGTTCATTCATGATCCGGGATTCCAGATTCGAGTAAATGGTACGCCTTTGACCTTGGCGAAACTTGAGCAGCATGCCCGCACGCACGCCCTGAAACTGAGTGATGGCCGTACGGCAAAAGTCATCGTCATCGACTCCACACAGCAGAACCATTCGTCCATCCACCAAGGCGTGGCATTTTGGGTTGAACACCGACTCGTGGGTAACCCCTCGTGGGTCATCGGCCAGGTCGCGAACTTCGATGGGCGTACCAGGTTCGCCAAGCGTTACAAGGTTATCGTGGACACTCAGGGCTTTGAAGGTCACGTGACCCAAGACTGGACAGGGTTTCAGTCGACACCTGCCGTCGAGGAGCTGTACAAGGCCGCTGCGGAATGCATCACGCGGGTGGCGGATGAACTGGCGACAGAGGTCGTGGAGGCTACCTCCGAAGATGCCCTGGTACAGAACCGTTCAGAGCTGAAATCCCTGGGGCATGGAGCTCAACTCGAAGTATCAGAGTTTACGAAAGCTGTCGCCCAGGCCCACCCTATGGTCTCTCCAGAGTTCCTCGCCACGGCGGTGAAAGCAGTCATCAACCTTGAAAAATCCAAGAGCGGGGCATCCTTACTACAAAAGCTGGCTAATCTGCCTGCTACCGATATTGAAGGCTTGGATTCCCTCTTGGCAGACTGGTCAGTTAAGGATGCGTTGCGCGTGCTTGACGAGATTGATGGCCGGCTCTGCGTCATTGAGGCCATCACCAGGCTGGCGGAAGATCCCGAGACGGATGAGCTCCACACCCTACATCCTCTGATTCTGCGATCCCGCTGGTTGTTTGGCCCCGAGTTCGAGTCGATGGAGTACTGCTCAAACATGACGTTGAAAAGCGTTGCGAAACAGCTCTGGGGGGATGGCGACGCGTCCTTTGCCAATGATCGCAAGCGACCTGACATCGTGGTACTGCCAGATCGATCCACTGTGCAGTTGGTGGGTATCGAACATTTCGATCCTCAAGATGCATCTGTTGCCCAGATGCAGAACATCCTTCTGATCGAACTCAAGAAAGGTGGCTTCAAACTCAATCGGCAGGAGGTCAACCAGGCCGATGGGTACGTTCAAGACATCGCAGGCTCGGGCTATGTCAACGGCTCGCCATTCATTACGGCCTGGGTCGTAGGGCAGTCGATCGCTGCCGGGGTGGGTACCTCCAAGACGGTGGGGGATGAGTCTCGTAAGTACGGGCAAGTCCGTGCTACCACTTATGGGGCGTTGGTGAGCACGGCCAACTTACGGCTGATGCGGTTACGGAAAACCTTGGAAGACCGGTACGACAACATCAAAACGGACGCGCTACTCGTCAAGGTATTGTCGACCCAAGAACAGGGAAACCTCGACCTTAACGCATCTCGTACTGCTGAAACGCAGGACACCGCTATCAAGGAAGCGGTCTAACAAAGCAGAAGAGCTGGATGTCGTGATCTGTCATATTGCCTGAGTTGATCCTCAACTCAGGCTTTCATTTTTAGGATGTTGCCCTCAAGCGAGGAGCTTCTGTGCTACAAGCAGCCACCGGAAAACTGTTCACAAATCGCGAAAACCCACGCCGACAAGATCTCAAAGGTGTGATTTACACGAACTTGGATCTCGGTGCTGTCGACCGGTTAACCTCCAGGATCGGAACGCTGATTAACTTGGACACATCGCATACCCCAGCAGCATTGGGCTATGAAATGACCGAGTACATGGAAGCGGCTGACCCCGAACCAGGAGTGCTCGTTTCACGCTCAGTGGGAGCCTACATCGACGATTTTGCTGACGTGGCCTCCTTCAGTTTGCAGGTGATTTGCTCCCCAGATGTTCACGTTGCCGAACGTTTGCTGCGCCAGCGACTTCGACCAGGGGATCGTCAGCCCGGTGAACGGCTAGCGCGCTTTTATGATCCGTCAGTCAGGGCCACTCAGCTCGAGCTTCAGAGTTTCGAACAGTTTGCAGATCAGTTGATCGGTTTGCAGCGCACCACCTACCTGGCTGCGATCCAGGCAATCAGAACGTACGTGGCCGCTGTCCACAGAATGAGCGATGACCTCAACCTGTCATACACCCTGTTGGTCATGGGCGTTGAGTCCTTGGCCCAAAAATTTGATGGCCACGAGCCGCAATGGACAGATATTCCTGATTCAAAACGATCTGGGGTGGATGAGGCACTCTCTGGCGTCAGCGAAGCGCACTCGCAAAAGGTCAGGGACGCCGTGTTGGAAGTCATACATCCGCGCCTTGGCTTTCGATTTGTACAGTTCATCCTCGCTTACCTGCCGGCGGATTATTTCTCGGTTCAGGCTGATGCACAGAAGCATCCGATAGGGCGCCGTGATCTGGAAGCAGCACTGCAGAATCTCTACGGCGTCCGCTCAAGCTACGTTCACACGCTCAAACCTTTGACCAAAGAGTTCCTCCACTTCGCCAGTCATAGAGAAACCTGTGAGGACGACGGAAAGCTGACCTTCACCTTTCAAGGGCTATTTCGCCTGGTAAGGGCAGTGATCATCGAGTTTGTCCGCAAGGCCACGAAGATCGAGCACGAGCCGAGCAACTACGAGTGGGACAATCCCCACCTCTTGACGTTGAGGCTCGACCCCTCCGTGTGGATCTACAACCCCTCAGGTTTTGACAGCCAGACATCGAGACGGTACTTCCAAGGCTTGGTAGAGCTGCTTGACCAGTGCCTGGTTGATTTTCCCAATCGCAAACTCCATCGGCTCAATCATGTGGTGGAGAAGGGGCTGAGCATTCAGCCCCAAATGAGCGAAGCACAGAATGTGTCCTTTCTAGCCTTCTGGTATTTGTCCGACATCTATTTGGGCGGGGATCCAACTGGCAGAAAGCATTCGGTCAAAGAATTGGAGCTGTTGAACGAGCCGAGTGTCGATTCCCTCGTCGCGCAGGCATTGCTTGGCAGCGACTCGGAATGGACACCGGTTGAACACCAGCTCCAGCTGGATCGCTATTACACGCAACGCTACAAGAAAAATGGCATCAAGGTGCCCACGAATGTGGAAGCCTGCATGGCTCTTTCACTGGCTGAACGGCACAGAAGAGCCGGTGATTTGACCTCTGCCATTGCTGCACTATCTGCAGCAGCCGAAAACTTTCCGCACCTCATCCAAGTGCGAAATTTAGCGGCTGGATTCGATCACAACACCCCCATCGTCTGGCTTTCGATCATCTATTCCCGCACCAACCAGCAGCGGGCTGACCTCGAATGCATCGGACTGTGATTGGCCATTGGGCGACTTCCTAATGATGATCCGCTTTCACGCCTCAGTATTTATGCACACAGGTGGCGCCACTCTCGCTGTAGGGCTTACTTCGAGCCACGCGCTGGCGCGTGGCTCGATAATCTTCCGTCACTGATCATGGAGAACGCGATGGGTAATCAGGCAGGCTAGACGACCAGGTCAACTGCGTCGGCCGGTGTACTGAATTATTCCCGGCAGGGTCGACGCTGGGTCAGTGAACTGGAATCGAATCAACGGATGCTCTGCGTTGCAGCGAGCACTGTGATGATGCTGGAGGCACCTCGTGCGCACTTTGGAATACGCTCAGCCCACCGAGCAGATGAAACTGACAGACGTTATGGATCTGGACAGCGCGACGACCATCGAAATGGGCAGCTTCCTGACCCGCGAATTGTCTTTGGTCATACGGGACAGGGCGAAGCTGGCGTCGCGATTCGTACTGGATCGAGACAAGCCCTGGCTAGTTTGCCAGCTGTGCGGCGCAGCACTTTTGCTGGTTCGTACCCAGAATCGTTTTTTTCACTTCCGACATCACCCGAGTATCGAAGGGCTCATCAAGTGCGATATTTCCACCAAAGGTGAACTTAGCCCAGCCCAGATCACTGCGATCAAGTACAACGCGCAAAAAGAAAGCCAGGCACATATCCGCCTAAAAGGGATCATTCGCGACAGTTTGATTGCCGACCTATCGTGCGGCGAGCCCCACGTCGAGAAAGTCTGGAAAGGGCAAGCCGTTGCCGAACGTGCAACCTGGCGCAAGCCAGACGTGCAAGTGGCCAGGGACGATGACCGCATTGCGTTCGAGGTACAGCTGTCGACAACTTTTCTGACTGAGATCGTCGGGCGAAGAGAGTTTTATCGGGCCAATGGTGGATCAATGATCTGGGTATTCCAGAATTTTGATCCTAGATCAACAAAGACAGCAGAGGAGGACATTTTCTTCCTGAACCACCTCAACGTGTTCATCGTCAACGATCAGACGCTGGCGCGATCGCGAGATACCGGTCGCATGGCATTTGATTGTTGGTACGCAGTACCCGGATTGATCGGCCGTACCATAATCAATGAATGGAGGTGCGCTGAGGTGTTTCTGGACGAGCTGACGTTCAGTTCGCAGAAGCAGGTCGTGTTCTACAACGACTACCAGACACAGAGAGAGGCGTTGGAGGCATCGGTCAACACTGACGTGCTACGCCGTGATTTTCATTCTTTCTGGATGGAGTACGGCAGGCAGGACACGCCAGAATCCAGAGAGCGCTGGGTCGCTCTACGTGAACGGATGGCAATTGCGTGTCCAGCTATCAAGCTCCCAAACTTCCACTGGACAGACCCTTTTCAAGGAGCAGTATCCATCGTGTTGAGCGCGCGCTACGGACGGCCCATTGGCTACCGATTCGAGCGTCTGCTCAATGTCAGTAATCAAGCGTTCGATTCCTACAAACCTTTTCTGCTGCAGTTCGGCTGGACGCTGGAAATCTTTGAGCAGAATGAGTTGTTGGCTGAGCAGGACAAGAAGGGTACTTGGGCGAAACGACGTGCAATAATCCGCACCGGATTTCAGGATCGGGACGAAGCATATCGACCCGATCTCCAGTTCAACTTGCTCTTCGCATTCCTGGTGCCGGAGCTCAGGGAGCGCTTGATGAACATGCGCGCCTGGTGATCACGTGCGGTACTCAGTCCAGAAAGGCATTGAGCCACCACAGGGCGACTAATGAGGGATACGTTGCTGTGCCCCTTGCAGGAGTGGAGCGCTTACCGATGGATGAGTGCTGGTAAGATCCGACCACTCTCGCTTCGAAAACTAATTTTTTACGTCGAAAATGTCTTTGGCCTAAATATGAAAAAACTCAAGAAAAATCACGAACAGTCTTTTATTGACGGGTTTTCCAATTACCTATCACGAAAGGCGCAAGAATCAGGACGGCAAGTGACGCGCTGCTCTTTGGATGGCCAGGACACAGTTTACGGGGCGGATTATATATTTACTAATCACACCAACTTTCTTATGGTCGAATTTAAATATGACAAATCAGACGTCAAACTTGAGGGCAAGAAACCGCGGCGCCTAACCCTCTGCCGTATACTGGATGACGAAGACGGATGGAGGCAATTGAGCTCGCAGTGTCATTACGTGGCTTGGTCGGAGTTTTTAGAGATTGATAACGTAGGAGGGCGAAGACCAAGGTTTAATGCCTACTACGATGAAGTTTGTAATCGCGCTGTATTTGGCGAGGACTCTGGATTAATAAAGCAGTCACCATACGAAGAATCACGGCTCAAGGCTGGTCTACTTGTGCGTGACTTTCTTTCAGGTGAATTAGGTACAGATTTTCAGAGTTTTGAAGTGTATACAAATTGGCTCATGAGCTTAGAAGATAGCGGCGATACGGGAATCGAACTTATCGTAGACCATCCTGACGAGGATGAATTATTACTGATGGAGTTCACTTCTGTACGTGAGCTGAAAACGTGGCTGGACTTAACCGCGTTTGAACCCCCGAAACCGACGCCGAAACCCAAACCACGTGGGTCTAGCGGGCCTGGGATGAGGTAGCAAAATGGACGCGATTCGTCGCCGTTCAGCAAAGACGCGGTAATCCAGGTTACCTCCAGCGAATGCCCTTAAAAACGTTGGGGCCTGTTATGCGGCAGCTTGATAAGTCATGCCGGCAGGCCGTGCCAAGCCATAGAATCAATCAGAACCGCCCCTTCCTCAGCTTCTCTGCAACCGGATGATCCTCTGCAATCTGCCGGGCCGCGTGAAGCGGGGAGGGAAGCCGAAGAAAACCATCCCACAATGGGGCATTCTTGCACCAGTATCCGGCCTGCAGCGCCACCTGGTCTTTGTTTGCAAAATTGCCTTCCTGGATCATCACAAACTCCGTCACTCCCAGCTGCTGCCACGAATCCTTGAGCTGCGACTGGGTGACGTCGTAACGGGTGTGGTAGCGGTGTGAACGCACCTTATTGAAGGTCTTGGAGTACGACGTGAAGTAATACACCAACTCCTGGTGTTCAGCTTGGTGGACACCGATTCGATTTCCTATATACATCGGCGCCAAAGGTGAAAGTGAGTGCACACCGGTCATTTGAGCTGTTTGGTTATCAGACCGCGTGCGAATCAACCAAGAGTTTTTCGGAACGGGAGGCAATCCTTGGCCTGCACCATCATTCATGCCTGGGTACAGCCGCTTCGCACCCGCGTTGATGTACACAATCAACGGGCTGTCGGCCACGGAGGTAGGCGCGAGGAGTGCTTGCCTGATCAGCAGTTTGGCAGCGTCCTGATCCAGCAACTTCGGGCTTGCATGGATGGCACAGAGCCCTTCGCTGTAGCTTTTCCATTGACCTGGCTGACTACCAGCACCATCAACGTAGACCTGTAGATACCGTGTATTGACCAAGGAGCGCGTGATCACGGGCAGGTAAGCGTTGGATTTGTGCAGGTAATCGACATAAATCGAAACGACGGTCGTATCGGCCGGGATGCCTGCTGTGCGCTCCAGAGGTAGCGGTACATAGCCAGTACCACGGGTGGCATCGATGAGGCTGTTGATGGCTGGGTAATCCACAGTCGGATCAGATTCCTCAGTCTTGGCTTTGCGCAGCCGACTCTTCAGGCCTGGAGCAATGCCCTTCGATGGCGTGGCTCCTTTGCCCTGATGTGGCAGGTGGAAGATGAACTGCGTGGAGATCCCATGTTGGGCGCAGAGTGCCCGCAACACATGCTTCGGATCATTTTCGTCCTTCGTGGCCACCTCGGGGGTTGTCTCGATAATCGCGGCGTCCGGCGACAGGTTGGTCAGCCGTGGCAACAATTCATGGGTAAACCAGTGCTGAATGTCCGTTGAGGTTGTCTTGGAAGTCAGTACCCGTTGCGCATCCTTGCACTGGATCTGCTGGAGTAGGATTTTAGGCTTGGGCTTTTCCTTGAACACGGGAGAAATAAATTCCAGGTTCTCGTAGGCCGTGTTAATGCGCATCATGATGTCCGTGTGCGCGGTCACTACAGCGATCCGAATTGGCCGCTCTGGTTCGTCTGACGGCTTGTCTCGCTGGGCGATGAGCCGGCCCACATAGCGGGTCAGCATGGGCTTGGCTGAGGACAGGGTCTTTTGAACGTGAAAGCTTGCCTGATCGAGGATGACCGTCCCGACACCACTGCCAATGGGCGAGGCAATCGGCGTGTGGGCATGAATCGGCCGGAGGGCCCCAGCCATTGAAATCTCATCGCCTCCCAGCGCCGGCAAGCTTCCTTCGCCCATGTGTTGGATGAGCTCGGCAGCAGGGCTGGTGTAGACGGTCTTAAAGTGGCCATCATCTGTTGGCAATGTGCGGATCTGGAACTTGGAAATTCCGCGAGCGGTTTTGATCCAGGTCGAGTGTGTGGTGTGCCGCCACTCGGGCAGGATATGGCTCAGGTGAACCGTGACGGACGCGTACTGACTGGGCACCCTGTGCAGCAACAGCAAATTCGTTGAAACGGAGTGCATGGCCACCGCGCGGCGATCGCCACGTTCGTAGAACAGCGGGTTGTCCCAGGCAAGCAAGGAGCCATCGCTGCAGACAGAGAGATTTAACGGGACGGAAGACTCCATCGGTTTGCTCGATAATTGCTGCGCGAGCATCCAGGGGACGACTTTGTATGCCACCGTTGATTGTCGTGGGTCGTGCATGACGTCAGATGCATGGATAGGAACTGGGCACTCTGGCACGAGCAGATCGAGGAAGTCCTGTTGGCCGGGCACTGCGTTACGCAGGATGTGCTGAGCCCATACGTTGATTGCCCGGTTCAGTTTGCCTGGGTCGATGGGCTTGAGTGACGCGATGGCTGGCGCTTCGTTGCTCTTGAGCAGTTGCGCGTTCACCCAGACCGGGCCGCCTGCCAGGTAACTGAGGATCTCTTCAAGTGACTCAGTGGGCAGATAGGGCTTGCCGAAATGATTGGTCAGCAATTGCCATCCATTCACGAAGTCCTGTGACGCGAGGTATTGCATGACGGGAGGAAGCTCGTCCGGGTCAAATCGGAACAGGTTAGTCCTCAGGGAAATCGTCATCAGGTAGCCCCTCTGTGTCTTGAGCGCCTGCAGTGGCTTGCGGGCCTGCCGCTTCGATGTAAAGCGTCATGGCTTCCACCAGGCCCGCATGGTGCGTTGAAAACTCGCTCCAGTGGCCATCCTGCTTGAGCTTCTCTATCGTCCGATTCAACAGCATTGCCCAAGTGTAGCGGCTGTCAAAGAACGCCGCGTCAGCCAGGTAGCAGGTCACGGGAGTGCCGCCGCGTCTGGCACGCCCGACAAGCTGGGTGAGTGTCACCAGCACGTTCATGATGGTGAAGAACCGTATAGCTTTGGGCTGGCTGTAAAAGTAGGGGGGAGCCAGCCGAATGCCATTGAGTATTCGGTTCGCCATGGCCCGCTCCTTCAGCAGTGCCTGCCCCGGGCTGGGGGACGCATGCACGCTTTCGCCAACGCTGTAGCAAAGGTGTGCAAGGTTGTTGTCTGGCTGATCGGAAGAGGGCAACGGTCGCACACAAACGACCACCCCACCCAAGGCGGACTTCCCGTCCCTGGTCACTATGTTGTGACCACGCGCCATTGGGTAGATGGAGCTGACCATCAATTGCACATCAGCATTGGGGCCATCGGCAAACTCCACGAGATCGTCATAAGTCAGCTTGTTTGCCAAGGGCAACCGCTCCTGTCGATCGGCTTTCTTGCCTCCCCGAATCCATGCGACCTTGCGCTGGCCCGCTGAAATATCGTAGAGCGTCGAGGCGAGTTGCTCTGCCTCGGCATCACTCCCCGTGACCAACAACAAGCGTGCTCGATGGCACGTGCTGTCATCTTGCTCCAATGCTGCTAAGCGACTGGTAAGCCATGGCCACAGTTCATAGGCCAGATCCCGGACATGAATGAGTCGAGAATCAAGCGATGCCCCCGATACATGCACTGAGACATTGACGTTTTCGAAGCGAATGTTCCCCTTGGCATCGGGTACGTCAATCAGCGTCTTTGCGTTCAAGTCGAAGCAGCTGGCGCCAGGGAAAAATGCCGTGGCACTGAAGCCAATAAAGGTGCGATTCACGCCGGCATGAATTTTCGATGTCAGGTTGGGCAGATATTGAAGCGTCCGGTGAGGGTCGCCGGACATCGCCACTACCTGGAGCGACCACGTGTCCCGTCCATCCTGCTTGCGTTTGAATCCGTAAACGACACGCTGGAGAGGGCCTAGCGGCGTAGGGCTGAAGGGTGCTGATCCTGAAAGATCCTGCTGCACCCTCAGTGCTGCGGCTACTTTAGCGCGCGCCAGCAAGGGGACATCTGCATACAGGGTGCGGAGACTGCTTTCAATAAAGTGCAAACTCGTCCTGATGACCAATGACGACCTGAGCCTTTCGAGTTTTTTGTCGTTCAGCCGCTGCCCCAGGTTTTTCCGCTTCGCCAGGGTGCTGAGCAGCGCGCCGATGTTGACGACTACCTCAACCGGGCTTGGCAGTGGGTCGTTGTGTGAGAAGGCTTGCAAGAGTTCCCGCAGCGGCGCCAGGTAGGGAGGGATAGCCTGCTCACCATATCCGCAGACGCCGTCGAGCGCCAATGGATCAACGCCCAGGTAATCAGCAATCATCTGATCTTCTGCCCGCTCCCACACGGTCTCGCGGTCAGGCCAAGTGAGATGCTTCAGAGCCAACTGGAGCAGCCGTGTGGTATGGAGAATCACTGCATTGCAGGCCCGTTGAGCACGGTACAGGGTAGACGCGTCGACGTCGGGAATGCTGTCTCGCCCAAAAATTTCCATATGAAGCTCAGCAAGGCTGCTGTGCTCGATGTGATTACTCAAAGGGAGTTCGAAGACGCTGGTATCGATCGCACTCAGCAGCAACCCATCGATCTCATCGACCATGAAGAGCGAGGCCGAACGGAGCAGCAGTTCGAGCAGGCTTCTCGACTCCCCGCCATCACCTTCTGTAGCGATGCGTGTGGTTCCGGAAATCAGGGCATGGTGGTTGACCACCACTATGTCGGCCGCCAAAGCTTGTTCGAGCATGGTGCGCTTGCCACACTGATTCAAAAACGGACAGCTACGAATCCGCTTGAACGTTTCCCGCCCCCGACGCTCGCCTGGTAGCTGCAGGTTGAAGCAAGGCTCCTCATCGCGCGGACTTACGCTCCCGTCAGTGGCGCAGGCATCGAGCAGGCATCGATAGTCGTAAGGATGATCCTCCCTAGCGCGGACAAAGTAGTAATCCCCCGCTTTGGCTATCCGGCGCTGGGAGTGCAGCGGGGCGATCTTCAGGTGAGGGGCCACGACACGTACCGAGCGCTTCAGGGCCTCAACCATGTTGCGTACGTCAGTCAGGTTGGGCACCGCGATCACCACGCGATGGCACTGCAGGGCTGTGTGGATGCCCATCAATTGCATCACAACAGTTTTCCCCGTCCCCGTCGGGGCATTGACCCGATAGAATTTCCCGGCATGGGCTTCTACGCAACCGTCGTTACGCACGATTGCATTTAAGGAGCTTCGGTGGCTTTGGTGCAGATGGTTCGCGGGCTCACATCCAGCTAGATCCAGTGCACTGGCTATCTCGTACAGCGAAGCCTTCTCCCAGGAGAACGTCGCGACATCCGAGGCCTCTACCAAGGGTAGACGGGTATCATTCAACACCAACCGGGAACGCTGCGCCTCGGAGATCACGAAAGTGCGGTAGCCATCAGAGTGTGTTTCCCGAAGGAGGATCTGTCCTTCAGTGGGCCATTTGGTGCATGACGGGGCAGTGGGCTCAGTCTTGATGGCGTAGAGTTTTTCCTCAATCAGACCGTCCAGGTCGAAGCCCACATGAAAATAGTAAACATCGGTCTCCTTGAGGCGAGGAGGGGCTTGCTGGTCACTCAAGCGATCAGCCGCTGCTACTCGAAACGGCGCACCACCACCGAAGATTATTCGCCCAGCCTCTTCAAGAAATCGCCCAGTCTGGTTCAGGTCAACAGGACGATACTGGATGAGCGTGATGATTTGGTCGCGCACTCTCTCAGAAGCACTGTCCCAACCGCTCCAAAGATGGGGGCGTCCCACCAGAAACACTTCGGCGTCAGCAAGGGTTGGCTCCTTGCTGATGTGCTTGATGGCCAACCCAAGCGCAAGGGCGGTGGCATTTTCAGTTAGCGTTGGCATAGTTTCTTCACCCAACGCAGGCACTGGGACTCAGACATGATCTGCCTGGGCAAGCACTGCTCATCAAGCGTGTGCAGGTATTGCGTCTGGTAGTCAGGGATGACGATGACCGTATCCGTTAGCGGAGTGCTGGCCAGGTGTTGCCCAAGGTTTTTGGTGGAATGCCATACCTTGGCATCCAGCGAGTAGGTTCGATCATCGAGGGTGAAACGCAGGTCAGCTTGATCAACGTCGGGCCACAGTTCGGCAGATACCCCCAGTCGACTGATGCCATCACGCAGACGCAGCTCCAGCAGCCCCGGAATCAAGGTAAATGTCCACAGAGGTGGGGTGAGTCGGTACTTGTTCTTGGCAGGGTGTGGTGGGATTACCTTCGCGGTTCTAACGCTCACCAAGTCGTCATCCATCCACTGAAAAATTCCGACCGCTTGTTCACACCAGTGCGCGCCACAGGACACAGCGTGGCGACGTATTTCCATTGGCCATCCACAACCTGGGCAAAGGTAGACCTGACCCAAACGGATCAGATGCTGAGGGATCGGCTCGTACAGCGAGTTGAAGCTGACTTGCAGCGGGATCAGAAAGTCGAGGCTTCGGTCAGCATCCACGACGCCATGCTCGATCAGAAACATCCGGAACAGCCGGTACTCATCATCCCCACGGGGTCGCGTTCTGCAGAGGTCGCGAACGTTCTTCACGATCTGTTGAACACGCTCCCAGCCCACACGAGGATTAGTCTCCAGCGCGATCGCATTGCACAGCATGGTGGGCTCATCGGCAAACTGCAGCGCGCCTTGGTACCCTTGCCTGAAACGGCTATCAAGCCATTGCTCAAGTGGCAGGCTTAGACAGGAGCGCAGGTCGGCGATCGTGCGGGGAGGGGATTCTGGCTCCAGCCACCAGAGCAATGCGCTGGCCTGGCGCAGAAGGTCGTGCCGCTCGGCGTGCTGATGGGCATCGAGTTGCGCAGCCTTCACGATCAGGCTAAGCAAACGTAGGGCGTTGCTTTCCACTGAGTCCATAAGCCCCCCTTGAATTGGAAGCATGCGTCCCTGCGGTGCATCGTGCTCGCACTTCTTACTACCTGATCAAGCAGGCTGGCTCAATATATCGGTAACTGCAAGACAGCCGGTCGGGTGCGGTTGAAGGGGTGGCCCCAGCGACCTAGCGCAAAGCCCATGATGCCTGACCTGCTGTGTCGGCTTGGCTTAATGTCGGGAAGGTAGGTTCCGATAAATGGCGAGGCAAGGGTGATGATGGCGATCAATTACCTCACCGCCGTCCCCAGAGCGAGGAAGCTTGTTGCTGTATGTTCGTCCGACGCCAGGGCGCTGCGTCGTCTTGGGCTAGCAGGATTTAATGCGATCGAGTCGAGTAGCCTTCACCAGGCTTTCGTGGCATATAGCAAGCACATTCAGGGAGGAATGGTTTTAGCCAGGATGACGCTGGGCATACCCTCTCCCTGCCACGGAATCAGGATGGGGGCAGCGCTGTGTACCTTTCGGCTTTGAATATCAAAAATTTCCGCCAGTTCGGCCATGACAACCATGCGCTGAACATCCAATTCAATGAGGGTGTGACTGCTCTCGTCGGTGAAAACGATGCAGGTAAAACTGCCGTTATCGATGCGATCCGGTACGTTTTGCAGACCCGGGATGCTGAGTACCTTCGATTGCAAATCGAGGACTTCCACATCGCCAACGATGGCACTCAGGCGGAGACCATCACCCTCAGATGCACCCTGGAAGGCCTAAGCGTGGCCGAACTCGGCGCGTTCGCTGAGTACGTAACGTACACAGGTGGCGTGGGGCGGCTGTACGTTCACTGGTCGGCTCGCCGAGTCGTTGCATCGGCCTCAACCCGCAAATGGGTCGATATCTCGGTTCGATCGGGTGAGAACGGAGAAGGCCCGGCTCTGGATGTGGGTGTACGGCAACTGTTAGCTACTGCATACCTGAAACCGCTGCGAGACGCTGAGCGGGAAATGTCCCCTGGCCGCAATTCCAGGCTGTCCCAGGTATTGAGCAGTTTCCCTAATATTGATGCGGGCAACTCGTTCGATTCGGCTGCACTCCCGGTCGACCTCTCTGACGCAGAAGCGCTCAGCATTGCCGGCATGGGCGATCTCCTGCGCCACCTTGTGAACCGTCACGGTGCCATCGTCTCTGCTCAGAAGGAGATCAACGAAACTTACCTTCGCCCACTATCCCTCGCTGGCCAACCCCTCACGAGTAGCATCGGCTTTGGGGAAGCCGGGACTGATCCAGCCAAGCTCAAGCAGATCCTGGAGCGATTGGAGTTGGGGCTGCTGGATCATGCCACTGGAGAGGCGCGAGGCATCTACGGGCTGGGATCAAACAATGTGTTGTTCATGGCCTGCGAATTACTGCTGCTCGGTAAGGAGCCCGACGGACTCCCGCTGCTCCTTATCGAAGAGCCAGAAGCCCACTTGCATCCGCAACGTCAGCTCCAATTGATGGAGTTTCTCGAAGCAGCGGCGAGGCCTTCGGCAGGCCTGAGGCCGGTTCAGGTCATCCTCACCACCCATAGCCCCAACCTGAGCTCGAAGATACCGTTGCAGAACTTAGTGCTGATGCAACGGCAACAGGCCTTCTCGCTCGCACAGAGTCAGACCTGCCTGGCGTCTGATGATTATCGCTTCCTCAGCCGCTTCCTGGACGTCACCAAGGCAGGGCTGTTCTTCGCAAAGGGCTTGCTTGTCGTAGAAGGCGATGCGGAAGCAATCTTGCTGCCTTCGCTTGCACGACGCTTGGGTAAGGATCTTACCAAGCACGGCGTATCGATCATCAATGTGGGCGGTGTAGGGCTGCGGCGCTACTCAAAAATCCTGCAACGCAAAGATGCGTCAAAAGGCGAGATCACTGTACCTACGGCATGCATCACCGACATGGACGTGATGCCGGACTGCGCGCCCGAGATTATGAGTCTGAAGGGGGTGAAGGGGTCGGTCTGGCCAGACAAAGCTGATCGGCGCTGGCGCGCCATGAAAGACTTTGGTAGCACACTGGCCGACCTTGAAAAAGGCCTCAAGGAGCATCGCGACAAGCGAACCGAGAGCGATGGGCAATGTGTACGCACGTTCGTTGCCGACCACTGGACGCTCGAATACGACTTGGCGTTCCAAGGCCTTTCGAAGGAAGTCCATAATGCCGGATACCTGGCCATCAATGAGGACAAGATCGATGAGGGTAAGGAAACCAAGGTCAGCCTGCTGAAAAAAGCAGACACGGCCTTCGCTAAAATCCAGTCCACCCATACCACCGAGGAAGCTCGGTGCTCCGCGATCTACAAGTTGTTCAAAAGAGCCTCCAAAGCGATTGCAGCACAGCACCTGATCGACCTGATTGACCAACGTTTCGAAGCCCGCACCCTGGATGCCATAACGCTGCGCGGGCTGCTGCCCACCTACGTTGTTCACGCAATCGAATATGCGACCGGGGGTTCAGCACTGGCCACGACCTCCAGTTCGGCTCACAGCGTGACCGTGCACACCGCACCGAATCCAGGATCGGCTGACCCGGTGGAGGAGGTCGCCAAATGACACTCAACCAACTGGTTGCCCCCATCACTGACGCCGATGTGGACTGGGTCGTACAGCTCATGGGGCTTGAGACGCTAGACGATCCTCGTCGAGATTTTCTGAAATCGATGGATACCGTTGATGTTGCGGCCTGTCCCGGGAGCGGTAAAACGACCTTGGTAGTGGCGAAGCTGGCGATTCTGGCACGCCATTGGAAGAGCCGTATGCAAGGAATCTGCGTGCTATCGCATACCAACGCAGCTCGAGAAGAGATCGAGAAACGGTTAGGCGGCACCGAGGTAGGGCAACGGCTGCTGCGTTTTCCTCACTACATCGACACCATCCATGGTTTCACCGGCAGATTCCTAGCCTCGCCATGGTTACGCTCGAAAGGGATCGCGTTGCAGGTCATTGACGATGAGGCCACACATAAAGCACGTCGAAGGGAGCTGACGTACCGCGAGCATTTAGGTGCACAAGCCGCTTTCGAGAAAAAATTCAAAAGTCTTCACAGCTTGCGGATCCGGTCTGCCGATTTCGACCAACCGCTCGGCGGTGAAGATATCGGTTTTGCGCCACACACGGCCACCTACAAGAGTGTGGTGAAATCGCTCAGTGGCGCAGCCAAGGCCGGTTACTTCTGCTTCGATGAGGTATTCGTCCTGGGCCACGCCTTACTCGATCAGGAGGCGGATGTGGGCGCCGCATTACGCCTGCGCTTCCCGTGCGTCTTGATCGATGAAATGCAGGACACCCAACCTGACCAGGCGGGCGTGCTGCAGCGTGTCTTTCCCCACGATGATCCAGATGTGCGGGTCATTCGCGTCGGCGATCCAAACCAGGAAATCTTCGAGAAGAAGACGCCACTGCAGAATCCGTTCCCTGATCCAGGCCGTCAGCTAGAGATCGCCAGCAGCTTCCGGTTTGATCAGGCCATTGCATCGATCGCCAACCCCTTTGCCTATGTCCCCATCACGAATGGTTTAGTAGGATTAAGGGCGTCGTGTACGCCAGACAGTATCCCCAACACGATCATCGTCTTCCCTGACGAAGATGCGACCCAGGTATTGGATGAGTTCGCAAAACTGGTGCTTAAGCATCTGCCGACGGAAACCCGCAAGACGGGTGTGTTCGCCATCGGCGCCGTACACCGGCTTGAAAACTTCAAAGCGAACCAGTACCCGAAGGCACTGGAGCATTACTGGCCTTCCTACCGGTCTGATACGACCAAGACATCGTTCAAGCCTCGCACCTTCGCTGAAGGTGCGCATATTGCGCGGCGTTTAGCGATGCGAGAACCCACAGCCGCTTCAGCCGTTGAGCTGCTGGCTTCCTGTCTGGTTAACCTCGGCGGATTAGCGTTTCCTAACAGCCAGGTGCAATTGAGAGGCCGTCAACAAGCCTCAATCGAAGAAAAACTCACGACCAAACCTGAAGCGTTCGCTCAATACCGCGAATGCATTCAGCAGATTCTGTTCGTGCCATCGGAGGTCACAGAGCAGGATTGGGTCAAGGTCATTTCACCCAAGCTCTTGCTGCTGGCAGCTGTGCTTCATGACGCCGAGGGTGTAGCAGCTGATCTTCAAGGCCACCAGTATCTCGATTGGGAGCCTCCCCCCGCAGCCACGGATGCTGGAGAAAGTGGCGGATCACTGATCAACACTTACCGATTCCAGGATGGCGCCGACGGCGTCGATATCCGGATGTCATCCATTCATTCAGAAAAGGGCAAAACCCACTCAGCGACGTTGATTTTGGAGACATTCAGGAAAACGCATTTCATTCAAAAGCTCATGCCGTGGCTTGAGGGCAAAGCAACGGCTGCCAAGAGACCCCAGGAAACCGCGAAGAAAGACATGATGCTGATGTACGTGGGGATGACTCGGCCGACTCACATGCTGTGCCTGGCCATACGGCAGAGCACCTTGGGGGAGGGCGCCGCTGGAGAGAAGCGCAGGTCGGCGCTCAAAAAAGCGGGGTGGTCGATTATGGAACTGACAGCTCTGGCTCCAGTGCCATAGCTACTCCGCTGATCCCTTACGCGGCGGCACAAAGGCCTTTCGCTATGAATGATTGAGAGCAGGCTGGTGAAATAGAGAAATGTATTAACCTCTGAGTCGCGATTGCCCTGTCAATTCAACGGAAGGGCAATCGCGGGATCAGTCAGGCGTTGCCGCCAACCACTCTCACGAACTCCTCCCTGGCATCCTTATCGAACAGAAATACCGCATGCTTATGGTACTCAGTCTGCGACATGACATAGTAGAGTAACTCTGACTTCTCGCCGTCGGATTTCTCGATGAGTTTCTGCAGAAGGGTGAGGCATTCTAGCTGTTTATGGGTAAGCGATTTCTTGGCTTCGGCCAGATCTGCAGCGCTCGTCTGGGCGATAAAAGTGAAGTAGTTTTTGAGCAAGCCGCTTATCACATCAGAAACCTGAACAGGCGGGAATTTCTTGGAGTCCACAAACTCGAATCTGCTGGAGGCCAGCACGCCGTCCAAAGCTGAGACCTTTTTAAAGCTCTTCTCGATCTCAAATTCATTGTCAAAAATATGGTGCGACGAAGCGAAGAGGCTAATGCTGTGTCGGTAGAATACCGACAAACCGTCGATGAGTTTGTAGGGCTCAGAGGTATACACCATGTCCAACGATTCGATGTTTCGACACAGATCGAAGAGTTTCGATAGGCTGATAGTGCGCGACAAGTCTTCCTTGCTCATCTTGCCACCAAGGCGAGCGGAGACCTGTCGATTTTTCTTCGCCACTTCGTTCAGTCGCTTGATGAAAGGTGCTGCATTCTTGGACGTTACGTTGGGATATCGATATTTTGAGAGTGCTGCTAGGAAGTCCCCCTTGTATTTGCACATGAGGTAATACAAGGCGTCCTTGTGGTAGTCCACATATTGCCGCCTCCCACCCGCCGGAGCGTAATTCAACATGCCGTGCTTATCGGCATGGTCGCAGCAGTCATCGATGATGTCGACCAGTGACCAATACTCCATGTTCAGATTCATGTAGTGGAGGTAGTAGTCAGAATCAAGCAGCCATTTTAGAACCTGAGTGACTTTCGCCGATTTGAGATTGTCGAGAAAGCCCCCCTTTGCCACTTGCTTGAATTTGAGCTCAGTTGCAGTGGGTGGCAGTTGGAGTGAGTCAATCAGCTCCTGACAATTACTGGTTGCCTGGGCACCCTTGCAAGCGATGCCGGCCAGCACAAAGCAAGGGGAGGGGTTTTCGTGAGAGTCCGTATTGAAACGGCCATTCGTCAAATATAGAGAACGGATGTTATTCGACTCGTCATAGTAAAACGTGTAACTCATTTGCCGCTCCTTTCAGTTTTGCTTCCACGACAGGAATCACTTCAAACGAAATCTCGCAAGTGGCCCCCGTTTCAGTCATCGATGAAGTACGAGTCAACAGTGATCTGGGGGGCGGGCACGCTACCTGCCGATCTAAAGAGTTTGCGGGTTTGCTGCCCTTGGGATCATCGCCATGCGAAGATGTCAAAATGCCATGCACCTACCTCGCTTGCAAGCGCCGGAGGCTGTAAGAGTGATTTTTGGAGGGGGACGTGGGGAATTGCTAGACACGTCGTCACCGTACCGAGAACGTCTTCAAGGAAGTAACGATTGTCGATCTCGAGAGAGGGGAGCACTTGGCACAGTGCATGGACACTGTGCTGGGCAAGCAACCGATCACTGAAGGTCTAAGACCTGTTTCCTGAATACCCCTAGACTAGCTACCCAATTACGCGAAATCGCGTGAAGGTTATAGGCCAGATTTCGGCAGCACTCTGGTGTGAAGAATGTCGGCGTATCCTCACGAGTATTCACATACTCAAGGATGTTGCCATGGCAGAGGTTGTGCCGCACTCGGACTATTTCGACGTTCTGGCGTGTTGGTAGATTCGATTCGAAATCCTGCTCACCTGGAAACGCTAAACCGTCGATTGAAATGCCATTGGCTCTAGCTTGACGCAGCAGCGAGTTACTCAGCAGCGCGATATCGTCAACGTTGGTGACCGGAGCAGGAGCTTTCACTTGTGCCATCGTGTTGCGTAGTGACGCCTCGATTGCAGTAAGAAATCCCGCGCATGCTGGAAGGTAGAGCTCGTGCTTCAAGGCATCATAGGCCTGAATGAAAAGCCAATGATTCTCTGCACCCAATGAATGCAGGTGCCAATGGTCGCGTTCGTCGAAGGCCCCACACTGATTTCGCAGAAAATGCTCAAGATCGTTGCCTGGAAGATCACGGTGGTCATTCACAATGTTTACCTCATCACAGCAGCTAGGAGCCTCGTAGAGCTCCTGGGCTCCACGACGGTCGTGAAGTCTACACCCGCAGATAGCAACAGGACGTCATAGGGTTTTTGGGTTAGAGACCCATTGCAACACCTCATCGACACCTGAGCGATTACCCTGCGCACGCAGGGTCTTACCGATCGCGAATGGAGCTTCCTCTCTACAGCGCTCTGCAAATTGGACGAAATTCTTATCTGCGGAGATGAAGACGTCCGCGTCAACCAAGTGTGCCGCCAGTCGAGCGTCACCAGGCGTGCCAGTGGTTATCTTGTGCCAAGCCTGGAGAAACTCAAAAGACCCTCGCAGCCACTGCCGCGGAACCGCTACTGGATCGAGCTCATGAAGCCATAGCCGATTCATCGACTCAGGCGATGAAAGCATGGCGGCAACATCAATCTCGGAATCCAGCCATTCACTCACCGCACTTTCGTGTATACGGAGTTCCGTCTTGAACATATGCAGGCTAGGTACACGCCAGTACTGTACGGGGGCACCTGACCAGCCTGGAGTACCGGTTTCTGGGATATATCCGACTTTCTGCAAGTGGTGATGGCTAGCAGGTTTGATTTTCTCCATTCGCTTTCTGATAGCGAATGCCTGTTCAACCGCCAGGCGCTTTTCTTCGTCCCGTCGAACGCTTTCGTTTGTTTCAACGGACTCTATCTCCCGGCGCGCACGATCCCAGAAACCACCATTGCGTCTTACCCAGTCATACCTGAGACGATTGAACTCCGCCATCTTCGGCTCGGCAATGGCCCACTCAGGGCGTAGCCTCATTATCTCTGCCTTGATCTCGGCGCATTCGCTGAACACCTCAGGCATCAGTCGCTTCCAGTCTTTTTTTGTAAGCAACTGAATCAGCCTGCGGCGTCCGACAGGCTCTGACATCTCTTGCACTTCATCTACCACAGCGGGAGAAACGACGATCTCCACGCCTGCCGCCCGGGCGCGCATAGCCAGTTCGTTGCCCGCGTCCTCATTCGCTATGTAGCTCCAGATGTTCGTGTCCAAAAAAAACCGCATCAATGCTGCCTCAATCAAAGAAAGTTGTGAACGTACTACGCTGTGAACACCCTCAGATTCTGGATTAGTACACGTCAAACATCCATCGCGATGCAGAGTTTGTGACACGGCACGCCAGAGCCTCCCGTGAGCGAACGGATGATATGATCAGCATCCTCTGATGGTCTTTCCACGCAGCTCGAGTTGTGCCTGCGAACATTGTTGATCGCCGCACGCCGTGCATACCTTCCTGTTACTTTCTCGCTGCCTTGCAAGGTAAATCTAGGAACAAGGAGCATGCCGTTTGGTAAGCGCGGGGCGTGCGACGGAAGAGACATTCTCTGGACGCTGATAGCATCAGAGCCTGGGCGATTGCTCATGGATGGAGGCCAAGTGCGGCAGATGAGCGTGCAACGCTGGCGGCCAAGACCGTCGCACTGAAAACCACATCTAAATTGATTGATCGACTCAATGCTGCTGAAACTACCTATGCCAACTGGCTAGATGCTGCAGAGTAATAACGAAGGATGCCCGTTGAATTCGCATGGTCGGAATTTGCAGCTGCTCGCACACGAGGCTGCAGCTTGGTTCTGGCCACTAATATCCAACCTTTCTTGTTGTGTCGGCTCAAGCTCTGTCGCGGCAAGGCCTACGTGAAATAAGGAATTCAGACATGTCGTTCGCAAACGTGCATCAGGCAGCGATGAAGCAGCAAAGCCGGAAAGGTCGCTGCCTACATTTCAGTGATGGACTGCAATGTAACGAGATCATCTCGGCCCACTCGATACAGAAGCGGGGGCAACTGGGCCTGATTGCTGAATCTGGTCACGTTTATCGACTCAATGCAGATCTGTCGACGCTGAAGGAAACAGGAGGCAAACCCCTGCCAAAAAAAATTGGAGTGAATCGCGCGTCGACCTTTCCCGGGATGTGCAAGCAGCACGATAACAAGCTTTTTGCACCCATTGATGACCGCCCGCTGGCTATCGATCACCATCAGGTGGCGCTGTACGCATACCGCAGCATCTGCCGAGAATATTTTGTCAAAGAGAACGCATCGATCTCTCTCACTGAAATGCTCGGGCACCCAGGACTGACTTCCGAACAGAGCCAGTTGCTGGCCGGTGCTGCCTATGGACAGTCCCTAGGGTTTGAACGGCTCAAACGACATAAGCTCATCTACGATGGCTGCCTCGCGGCCAACGATTTTACCGGTCTGAAATTCATTGTCTTTGGCTCGACGTCTCGATGCTCGCTCCAAGCCTCGGGGCTTATCTTCCCTGATTTTGATTTTCAAGGTCGTCAGTTACAGGACTTGGGCCCCGAAACCAGAGACTTGGATCTCCTGGTTTTCTTCACAGCCCCCACCGAATATGGATGGGCATTTGTCCTCGCATGGCATGAATCAAGCGATCTAAGCTGCCAGCGATTCACCTACTCCTTGGCGAAATCAGGGCGCGACGGCGGAAAGATTGAGGACATGCTGCTCCGGTTTTCGCTCGCGTGCTGCGAGAACCACGCTATTCGAATCTCCTGGTGGGATTCGCTACTAACGGTTGCGAAAAATCAGGCGATAGATTTCATGGCGGTTATGGCGGATCCGACCTTGGGAGTACGAGCGGACTACCTGGCGACGGGTTGCGAGGGATTGGCGGACTGGTCATTTGACAACGTTCGAGATGTACGGTGATCCGCATGAATGGCCAGAGCACCTTGGGGGAGGGCGCCGCTGGAAAGATGCGCAGGGCAGCGCTCAAAACAGCGGGGCGGTCGATCTTGGAGCCGACAGCACAGGCTCCGAGGCCATAGCTACTGCGTTGCTTCCGTTACGCGCGGGGCACATGGACGTTTCGCAAGCGCTCGAAGTACTGATCACATTCAAGCGCATTAGGAGGCCATGAGCCTTCCCTCGGCATTACAGGTTGGTATCTGATCCCATTCCACTTAATTGGGATCGTTCATCCATGCTTCGACTTCGGTACTCCAATCCTTAGCGCAAAAATCTAGTGTCGGCCAATAGTTCTGTAATTTGCTGTAATCAAGTTTTAATGCCTCCGCCCTGGATTTTTTGTCAATAACGATCCAAGCGGAATACATTCTAACTTTCCAGCTATCCGCGGAGAGCAATACATCCCCAATATCTAGACGCCCCCCTAATCCATAAAATCGCGTATTGAAAAAATCAACTCCAACGCGAGCATAGTTAGGCTGGCGCCGGGCGATTTCGTCAACCATGTGGTATAGCAGACCGATTCCTTGAAAAATTGATCGTTCAATTGACTCTTTTTTTTCTGTGGTGTGTTCTGCCTCTAACACGCGCCCAACATGAGTTTGTAATAGCCGAACATCGATGGAAAAGGTAGGCATGATCTGATCCTAATTTAATATCATGATTATCAGGCTAACAATGGATTTTTGGATGGCGCAAGAGTTTTCGGGTTGACAATTCAAATAAGAAGGTTAGAGAACTGGCCGTTATTAGGCAAAGTCTGCCGTGGATCGGATAAAATTTAAACATAATTACTGCGATGAATGGCTTCCGGAATCAGGATTGCAAACATTCGGCCAGTTACCTCGTGGTTGGCAGCACACTGTCTTTAGCTCAGAATGTACAAACGCGAGCTCTCTTCGTCCGAAGCTGTCCTTGATAGCTCATAGCAGAACAAAACAGATATCGCAGTTTTCTATAATAAAAAACTATGACCGTAAGGATAGAAGAAGAGAGCAGCCCACAAGCAACGGCCCCCTATAAAACAAAAGCCGTCCTATTTATCGCTATAATTATCGTCAATCTATTTATGTAATAATCGAGCGTCGTATCTATCTGATATAAAACGAATCTGCAGATTTTAGGTAAGGCTCCGTGTATTCTTTGTGTTTAATATTCGGCGCCGCGACCCTGAAACTTAATTTTCAATAAACACCTAATTAAACGAATCCTCAATATTCGGCTAATACGCACTAAAGCCGCTCGTCATCGCGACACCTTGGAAACCTTGACATGCAGCTTTGCTCAGCTACCGTAAACTATCGAGCACTTACACAAGTTGTATTGAGCCAAACTCAAAAATTATCACCCAATAAACACGTACAAACAATAGAGGACTTAATTTAAAAAGAAACTCATTAGGCGCACTTTTAAGACAAAATCACCAGATGAGTTATCCAACATTTATCACAATCACTCTCGATTCGAATGCGACATTCAGGGCCACAATCACTTGGAGACGACGATGGCTAATTTCATTGATAAGGCAGCCGATGATGCCGCAACAATATTGTTTCTTTCGGGTACAGAGGTCGATTACTCGATATTGAAGGAGGTTCTGGCGGGATGCCTTGGCTATGAATCTTTCAGTGCGCTAGAAAACGACGAAAATAACCTCGAACTCCCATACCATCTTGAGGATGCTGAGGCACTGGTGATAAACGTGGCTAGGGGAGCAGTGCGCGCTACCCAGCTATTTGGCCAATCCGAACCCATCATGGCAGCTTGTATAGGCGCCATTGAACGCACCTGTCAAATCTACCCGCAGCCCAAATTGGTTTCGCCTTCGAGTGGCTTTTCGGCTGACGCTAAAGCCTCCGGAATATCGGTTTATCTCGGGCTCGAGGACTTTTACTCCCGCCACGGTATCAACGCTATAAGGCGCTCCCTAGCCGCTAATGAAGATCTTGCCGTGAAGTTTGGTGAAGGCTGGATGGCGGTTGGCCGTTTTTGTGTGTCCAATACTCTTAGCCACTGCGTGACCGAGAACTTCTGGTGTGCTAGCGAGTATTGGACACTAAGGGGTGACTGTACCTGGCAACGTCCAGGCCACCCCGGGTGCTCAATTGACGGGCTGATCACGTATGCGAGAGCGGGGCGGACGGGACTGATCTTTGACTCGCAAGACTTCAACGTGGGCAACACCCATAAGCTCACTGTGAAGCTTAAAATTTTCACCCCTGAAATTTTCGTCCAGAGAAAGGACGGCTCAATGCACCAACCTCAAATTGCGCTCATCTACGACCCCATATCCCAGTGCATTTTGGCAAGTGCGGTATCCGTTGAGGGCGACACTACGCAATTGGCAATGGGTGCCATTCAGGATTCATTCCGGGGATCCAGGGCTAGCGGCGCTGCGGGACAATCAGAGATCCGCCAATTCGTACTAGACACCGTTGAAATGGTAGACAGGCGCGATATCAGAGCGATGAGTGAACTCTGTAAGCAGTTGGGCATTGTTGTTGAGCCTGCGCGAACAAGGTATGCAGGACGCACGGAGCGCTTCATCTCATCGATGAACAAGCGCATTGTTAATCACTTAGGCGACAGTGCGAAGTCGCCCACGGTACTTTCACTAGACCAGGCAATTGACTGCGTGGCGAATCTGAAAGTGCAGTACAACAACACCGTCCGTGTCGATGTTCCAGAAACCCCCATTCAAAGCCGGAAGCGTTACCTCAAATCCTGACTCTTCACTATCCGTGGCGCCGCGCCAGCTAGGTTTTTGCAATGCACTTATGAAAATGCCTCGCTGGCTTGGCGCGATCGTCCAACGGAAACGAACGAGCCATGCGTGGAAGGTCTGACAGCGCCAAGGGCGCTCCACACCGAATCAAACCTTTGGATTTATTAATGCGTAACTCGAATTGCACCACATCCGGGTCACCATGCATCGTGTTAGCAATCGCGGCAATATTAGGGTTGTGGGGCAGGGGATTGAGCTCATTCCAATCCGAATGCCCCAGCCTCAACTGATTTTCCTACCGGCCAAGCCGCCGGCCGGGAACCCTATAATCGCTCCCCAAACCCAGCAACTCCCGAGCTAACACTGCAAGCGGAGCGCGCAGGCGTGAGGATGGATGCCCGCCAGGGTCAAGACACGCGCAGGGCGCGGGCTTGATTCACGACAGCCGCGCTCGAAGAGCCACGCCCATCGTTACTTCTTCTGCCAATGAGTTCGACACGGAGGGCCGTGCAGCTTCACATTGTCAGATGTAGGCGCCCCGTGAATATCATCGAGACCACCTATGAGTGGTCGGTTTTTTACAGGCGAGTTCCAGATTCGCACGTGCCGAACGCCTCACTTGGCTGAACGTCAACTGGGCGAGTTTTGCCGCGGTTTCTGCTGCGTCTAGCAATGTCTCATCATTCCTTGCAGCATCAGCAATAGCGACCCGATGTCGCCGAATCATGGTCTGGACACCTTCGCTAGCCATGACTTTCGAACTCTGAGTTTCCGTCAACGTGCAGACATCAGGGAGCGCACCTCCGGTTGGCAGTCCTCGAGATTCAACATAATCCTTCAAAATCCCAATGAACTGGGTGCAGAGCGGGCGCTCAGTTTCCAGAGGTGCCCCCGGGTTATCAATGTATACCCAGGAACTGCAGCGAGGCGGATCAACAGGTTCGGGCGGGTGCTGGTAAGTCATAAATTGGCTGAGCAAACCTACGTGCTGGCCGTCCCGAGACAAGCCGGATAGCGGAATAGTCGTGAATCTGGCCACCGCGAGCATGAATCGGCACATCTCGTACTCAGGACTGGTTAGGCGCCAGCGTTCGAGGTGTGCGAAGAGCCAATCCATTTCGAGGGGCGATAGATTGGCAGCGTCCAAGGCCTTATCAGACGGGGTTTCAGGAGGCTTGGCCATCACAGGAGCCGGCTGTTTTCGAACGCCGATACGCCACAAATATTGGAGAAAATGGAAAGTAACTCCATGGACTTGGCGCATCACCGTGCTGACGATCGGGGCCTTGGGGTCGGGTCGGTAACATGGGCGCCAGCTCGGATTGATTGGCTGATTTGTGAGAGCCGGATAGCCACTGAGCAAGAAGCGAAATCCAGCCGGACTCTGAGCGACCCAATTGTCGTCAGGCTGTTTTATAAAGTGTAGAAATCGCGTCAGGCTCTCGGTATCCCACTCGGTCATGGGCCGCCGGTCAACCAGGAAACTCCAGTTCAGGGCCATATGCAGCACAGAGGTGTAGTCGCTGTATCGACCTGCCCAAGGTGTTTGCTTGATTTGCATCGATTCGAGGATGAAATCCGCCGCGTGACGGCACATTTCGACTGGGCGGCAGGACGGGTCAATGTCGGATAACCGTCGCAGAACATGGATGTTTGCGGGGAAATCCATGCCTTCGTCTAAGCAGCGAACGAACACCCACATCGTAGGGAAAATGGGGAACGGGTTTGACGTCCAGTTCATAAGAAATGCACGTTTTGTGAGCTCAGGAAAAGTGTAGTTCGGAGAACTCAATGTGGCCGACGTAGGACTCGCCGTGATTATTTTGGAACGGTGATCCGCGGAAATGCTTTGATGCGGTGTCGAAGTCTTCGTCGATAAACGATCGCGAGATGCTTCAACTTATTGGCAAGAGATGCTTACGCCGGCGAGCAGATGTCGATTGTTACTTGTCGCTTGTCGGCCGATGGAGATCCGTCGATGGGTGGATGTTTGGCAGATCAAGGGAAGGAGTATGATCAATCGACTGGAGATTCTCGGGGCTGAGATTTCACGCCCAGAGCATCCAGTATCAAAAAACGATTCTGAAGACACAGGATCGAGCAGAAAAGGGCAAGCCTATGAATTCTCAAAGGTTCTTGCGTCCAGATTTAGAAATTTTCCGTCCAGTAATTACGAAAGGCTGACACATGAACATCTATGACATAGCCTGTCGTTTAACATAATATACATTACACGTAACAAGATGTTTCTGGATTAGCCCGGTTGCACGCCAGATTTCAATCCAGCGTATTCCCCCAAAACCTCACTTTTCAAAACCTCGGCCTTGCCTGCAATTGGCGACCTTCAATCAGTATCCCGCGTCAGCTTTTCAATCAGCATCCGGTGCTGTGGAAATCGCGCAATCAGTTTGCGTCGATCACCCATCTCCATGTCCGCAAAATCAAATCCCGGCGACACGGCCTCGCTGATCAAGCCAAATCCATGTTCTCCCTCGAGCAATCGCGAAGCTTTCCAGATTCCGCCAGGCACGTGCATTTGCAGATGCTGTCCCGCCAGAATGTCGTTGCCCATTACCAGCGTCTCCAGCGAGCCGTCAGCATGGATCATGCTGTACTCGATGGGATCGCCCAGATGGAAAAAATGCACAATGTCGGAATGATTGAAATGAAACTGGCCCACTGGTGATTGTTCGGTCAACAGGTAGTAAATCGAGGTCATCAGGTACCGTGGGCCACCGTCGGTATCGAGCATCTCTCTATGATCGGCCTGATAGGTTCTGCGAAAGTAACCGCCTTCCACGTGAGATTGCAGATCCAGCGCCTGAATCAAGGCCTGTGCGTTTACTGTGCGTTGAGACATGCTCTGCTCCGGTGGATGGCGGCGTATTTTACGATAGCTCTACTAAACGGCTATTTAGTGTAGTTAACAGTAGATCGCTGAATTTAGAAGATTTTACCCTCCTTTTAAGCGACCCTTTTACTCAAGAAAGCAATTCAGAAATCCACCGTTGCCGATAGCAGATAAGTCCGTGGCGTCGAAAGCGTCAAACCGGGTTCACTGTCATCTGATGCGCCCGCCGAACTCCAATAGCGTTTATCCAATACGTTCTCGACATTGGCGCGTACGGTGATGGTCTTGTCGTCCAGTTTAAAGGCGTAACGCGTCCCCACGTCGAATCGCTCCCATGAGTCGATTTCCTTCTGGTTGGACTGATCCAGATACTGCGAACTCGAATAGATTCCGCGCCCGGTCAGCGTCAGCCCCTGCACATTGGGTACATCCCACTCTGCGCCGAGATTGACGTTGTATTTAGGGGTCGCGGGCGCGCGGTTACCGTCAAAGGTTCCATTGGTGGTCTGGGTCAGTTCGCTGTCGATGTACATCACGCCGCCGAGCAATCGAAACCCTTTGAACGGCTCGCCGAACACACTCAATTCCACACCATCGTTTTGTCGTTTGCCGTTCGGGCCGAAGACTCGTGTCGAGGCGTTGGTTTCGTACGCAGGCTGCTTGATCCGAAACACAGACGCTGTCAGCGCATACGAACCCGCGTCATATTTGGCCCCGACTTCGACTTGTCGGCTGATAAAAGGCGGGAAGATTTCATCCTCGTTGATCGACGTCGATGGCGCAATTTTCCCTTGGCTGAGGCCTTCCATGTAGTTGGCGTAGAGCGACAGCTTTTCCGTCGCCTTGAACAGAATGCCGCCCGATGGCGAGAGTTTTTCTTCGTCATAGGCTGTGTCGCCCTTCACATCATCGCTCCAGTCGTCGACTTGAACCCTTTGCCAGCGGGCGCCGAGGGTCAGCAACAGGCGATCATCGAAGAACCCCAGCGTATCGGACAGTGCTACGCCGCTGAAGCGGTTTTCCGTGTAGACCCTGGCGTCGTAGCGTGTTGGCGTGCGCGGCTTTGCGGTTTCCACCGGGTCATACAGATTGCTGCGCCCTGCTGCATACCGCGCGCCGCCATTTTCGAAATCCATGTAGAAGTAGCTGGCCGCCAGATTGACCTCGTGGCTGACTGAACCGGTATGGAACCAGTTGCGCACACCTGCCGTGGCAGTCCGGACATTTTCGTCACGGGTAAAATCCCGCGGTTGAACGCTGAAGTCGCCGGCGTCGTTGGTCACCGACACCGCATGCCGAAGGAAATCGTGGTTACTTTTACGGGCGCCGACGCCGCCATACAACATGACCGAATCGCTGACGTCGAACTCGCCATTGAGCGTGCCAAACGTATCTTTGGTTCGCGCCTGGCTCCAGGGTTGCGCGTAGTTGTCGCGCACATCATCAGCATCCGGAACTTTAGCGTTTGCACCGACCTGCACACGTTCTTGCGGTGCATCGGTATCGCGCTCGGTGTGACCGATATCGGTGGAAAGCCGCAGGCGCTCACCGCGAAAATCCAGGCCCAGCACTGCCATGTCGCGATCGACGCTCTGGTGATCCCATTCAGTGTCACCCGATTGTTTGACGCCGTTGAAACGCAGGCCGAACTGGTTGTCCTCACCAAAGCGACGGCCGATGTCGACGGCGCCGCCGAGCTGATTGTTCGAGGCGTAACTGGCCGTCAGCGATGTATTCGGCTGATCGCCGGCGCGCTTGGGCACCACGTTGATCCCCCCTCCTACACTGCCCCGCGGCGAAATGCCGTTGATCAGTTGGCTCGGGCCCTTGAGGATATCGACGCGCTCGGCCATTTCCATGTCGATCGTATAAGTGGGCAGAACCCCGTAGAGCCCGTTGTAGGAAACATCGCTGTTGAACAAGCTGAAACCGCGGATGGTGAATTGCTCATAACGGCCGCCTGCGGGGTTGGTCGCGCGCACCGAGGGATCGCTGGCGATCAGATCGCCCAGAGTGCGGGCCTGCTGGTTTTTCACCGTTTCGCTGGTGTAGGTGGTCATGCTGAACGGGGTCTCCATGAAATCCCTGGAACCCAGCAGTCCTTGCGATCCCCGGCGCGCCACCTGGCCACCGGCAAAAGAATCCGTGCTACCCGTCGATCCAAGAATCGACGTGGCTGCCAGTTCCAGACTGCCGCCGTCCGGCGCTGGAATGACTGTGTAAGCACTCTCGCCCGCCGGTTGCAGCTGTAGACCGGACCCCTGCAACAACCGGGTGAAGCCCTCCTCCACGCCGAACTCACCCGACAAACCATTGCTGTTGCGCCCGCTGACCAGGGCCGGATCTACCGACAGATTGACCCCGGCCAGTCCGGCAAAACGGGTCAGCGCCGCACCCAGGCTGCCGGCAGGCACCTGATAACCGCGCCGGTCGGCGCTTTCCGCCCAACTGCAGGGGATCAACACAGGGCTGGCACTCAGGCTCAACAAAAGGCTCAACTGCAACAACGGACGCAAACGACCTGGAAATACTGCAGGCATAGGAACAAGCTCTCGATTGGGTTCACTTGCCTGGAATGACCAGCGAGGCGAAAAAAAGGGACAGATCTCAAGCTGTTTTTTTAGACTGAGAGGGATTTCGCGGAACGAGAGAGACCCAAAAGCGCGTGCGCTTCTGCACGTCGATCGGCAGGCTGGCCGCCAATAGCGAGAGCACTTGATCGGTGTTATCCAGGCGAAAACTGCCGGTGATGCGCAGCGACTCCAGCTCCGGATCCCAGCGCAAAACACCTGGGCGATAACGGCTCAATTCGCGCAGAAAATCCCCCAGCGGCTGGTTTTGCGCCATCAATACACCGTCGCGCCAGCTCGGCATCGAGGCGTCAAACGCTCGGACAGCTCCCGCGCCAGAAGTCTGCAGCCTGATCTGCTGGCCCTGATCGAGGATCAGCGCCGGCCCGCTTGACGGTTGCAACTGCACCGAGCCACGGACCACCGACACATTGCAGTCACGCTCATTGAGACGCACGCAAATCTCGCTGTGACTGACGATGATCCGCCCGAACGGCAGATTGATGATCAGCGCTGAGTTGCCTGGTACATCAACGGCCATCTCTCCCCGCACCAGCGTCAGCTGACCGGCGGCAAGATCCAGATTGACGGCGCTGTCGGTATTGAGCTGCAACGAACTGCCATCGGCGAGCGGCAATTTTTTGCGTTCACCGGTGCCCGTCTGCAAATCAGCGCGCCAGACGTCCAGCGGCAGTTGCCGACTGATCAGCCAGGCAGCCGGCACAAGTGCCGCGATACCAAGCGCGCGTTTCAGCACGGCTCGACGCGCTGCGTCCGGACGATCCAGCGTAGCCATGGCCAGCGCAGAAGGCAGTGCGGAAAACCGTTCGCGCAAACGCTGGATTTTCTGCCACGCGTGTTCATGTCGGCTATCGCTGTTACGCCAGGCCTGCAATTGCGCATGATCGTCAGCGCCCGCTTCGCCGGACTCAATCAACGCCAGCCATTGCGCGGCGGCGCGGGCGACCTCGCGGGCTTCATCACTGGGGGCAACGCGCATCAAAGATCCACCAGCAGACAATGCTCGTAGGCCTGCGCCATGTAACGTTTGACGGTGCGCTCGGACACTTGCAGGCGCTCGGCGATTTCGCGGTAACCGAGGCCTTCAAGCTGACTCCACAAAAACGCTCGACGCACTGCTCGGGGCAATCCATCGAGTAACTCATCCAGTGCTTGCAGGGTTTCCAGCAGCAGCCAACGCTGCTCAGGCGATGGCACGCACTCGTCCGGCAGTTGCGCGAGGGCTTCGAGGTAGGCTTTTTCCAGACTGCGACGGGTGTAGAAGTTGCTCAGTAGACGCTTGCCCACGGTCAGCAGATAGGCACGAGGCTCACGCATGTCGGCAATCGGTTGCGCGCTGCACAGCACGCGCATGAAGGTGTCCTGGCTCAGATCCGCCGCATCCCAAGCGTTGCCCATGCGTCGACGCAGCCAGGTTTCCAGCCAGCCTCGGTGATCGCGGTACAGCGCGTGCAGGCTCTGCTCAGATGGCGTGGCGGCTTCAATCATCTCAAGAGACCTTGCGCGAAGTTAGATTCAAATGAGACTGATTCTATTTAACTTCGCTTGGGACAAAAAGATCTTTTTGTCCGTGACGGCAATCTCTAGCGTTTCAGCGTCTCGCTCGGCAGCTCTTTGAACAGCGCCCGATAACTGCTGGAAAACCGCCCCAGATGCCAGAACGACCAGCGCATCGCCACCTCAGCCACGGTGGTTTCCGTGGGCCGGCGCTTGAGCAATTCGCGGTGTGCACTGTTCAGCCGGCGCAGGCGCAACCAGTGACTCGGGGTCATCCCGGTATAGGCTTTGAACGCCTGCTGTAATTGCCGCAACGGCACCCCTGCGACCTTCGACAGTTCGAGCAGATTGACGGTGTCTTCCGGCGAATCCGCCGCCCACTCCCCTACTCGCTTCATGATCATCCGTTCTTCGCTACGCCGCTGTAATCCGCCGCGATCAAGACGGGTGTGTGCGTTGTCGAGGATGAACAGGCAGTCTTCGAGCAACTGCTGAGTCAGTGAGTCTTTATCAAACGGATCAACAGCTTGCGACAACTTCGTGAGAGTTGAGCTTAACCAGCGACTGAACAAGGCGTTCTGCCCGCAGTTAAGCGGCGCCATGAACAATCCTTCGAGTCTCGCCACCTCCAGACCATGCTGACGGACGAATTCCGGGCCGAACACCACGGCAATTTCCTGGTAGTTCTCCGGGGTGATCCAGATGTTGCGGCTGTCTTCGTTGAGCAGATACAGCGCGTTGTCGCTGCGATCGAAACAGAAGGCCAAGGCCCCCGATGGCGCGCTGAACGTCTGCTCGACGCGAGTGTTCATCTGTTCTTCGTAGACCTGCACACCCTCCAGGTCCAGATAGCGGATCTGCCCGGCGAAATGCCCGGGAGACATCTGCTGGTAATGCTGAACCCAACCCGGCGTGGCGCGGATCTGTTCGCTGACATCAGCGGTATTGAAAGCCTGAACCTGTAGCGGATTACACGTTGTCATGGGAGACCTTGCGCACTCTTTTGGTGCGCTTTGGTGCTGCTTAAAGTGGATAGATGGAACTGCAAGGCACGCCCAAGATAGTCGTCAACGCGCCACAGGGGAAGGGGCGGAAGATGAAACCCGACCTCCCCGGCGTCTATAAAACCAATAACGAGGTCTTTATGAATGCCCCTTTCGATCAGCTGTTCACGTGGCTGAAAGATCACAAGATTACCGAAGTTGAATGTGTGGTCAGCGACCTGACCGGCATCGCCCGCGGCAAGATCGCACCGACCAACAAGTTCCTGCATGAGCGAGGCATGCGCCTGCCGGAAAGTGTGCTGCTGCAAACGGTAACCGGGGATTTTGTCGACGACGATATCTACTACGACCTGCTCGACCCGGCCGACATCGACATGGTCTGCAAACCGGTGAGCGACGCCGTGTATGTGATTCCATGGGCGATCGAGCCGACCGCCATCGTCATCCACGACACCTTCGACAAGTTCGGCAACCCGATCGAACTGTCGCCGCGCAACGTGCTGAAGAAAGTCCTGCAGCTGTACACCGACAAGGGCTGGAAGCCGATCGTTGCGCCGGAAATGGAGTTCTACCTGACCCAGCGCTGCGAAGACCCGGACCTGCCGCTCAAGGCACCGCTGGGTCGTTCGGGCCGTGCGGAAAGCGGTCGGCAGTCGTTCTCGATCGATGCCGCCAACGAATTCGATCCGCTGTTCGAAGACGTCTACGACTGGTGCGAGCTGCAAGGCCTTGATCTGGACACGCTGATCCACGAAGACGGCCCGGCGCAGATGGAAATCAACTTCCGGCACGGCGACGCACTGGACCTGGCCGACCAGATCACCGTATTCAAACGCACCCTGCGTGAAGCGGCACTCAAGCACAACGTCACCGCCACGTTCATGGCCAAGCCGATTGGCGACGAACCCGGCAGCGCCATGCACCTGCACCAGAGCGTGGTGGAGATCGCCACCGGCAAGCCGATTTTCGCCAATGCCGACGGCACAATGAGCGAGCTGTTCCGCCATCACATCGGCGGCCTGCAGAAGTACATCCCGAAAGTCCTGCCGATGTTCGCGCCCAACGTCAACTCGTTCCGCCGCTTCCTGCCGGACACTTCGGCACCGGTCAACGTCGAGTGGGGCGAAGAAAACCGCACCGTCGGCCTGCGTGTGCCGACCTCCGGGCCGGAATCCATGCGCGTGGAAAACCGCCTGCCGGGCGCCGACGCCAATCCGTATCTGGCGATCGCCGCCAGCCTGCTGTGTGGCTACATCGGCATGGTCGAAGGCATCGAGCCGAGTGCCGCCGTCGAAGGCCGCGCCTACGAACGCCGCAACCTGCGCCTGCCGATCACCATCGAAGACGCGCTGACGCAAATGGAAGAGTGCGACACCGTTGCGCGTTACCTGGGCAACAAGTTCGTGCGCGGTTACGTCGCGGTCAAACGCGCCGAGCATGAAAACTTCAAGCGCGTGATCAGCTCCTGGGAGCGCGAGTTCCTGCTGCTGAGCGTCTGACTCCAGCACAAATCCCCTTCCTCCATGGCATGGCTTTTTGTGGGAGGGGGCTTGCTCCCGAAAGCGGTGTATCAGCCAGCTGTAATGTTGGAGGTACCGGCCTCTTCGGGAGCAAGCCCCCTCCCACAAAGAGCAGGGGAACAATGATCCATCTGAAAATCCAGAACCACCCGAAAAACTCCAATAACTCCAAGAGGTGTCGATATGCGTCTATTGAAATCCATGGTTCCCGCCGCGCTGGCGCTGTTGTGCAGCACCGCAGCCCTGGCCCAGCCACAGGTCAGCGTCTACAACTGGACCGACTACATCGGTGAAACCACCCTCGCCGACTTCCAGGCCAATACCGGGATCAAGGTGATCTATGACGTGTTCGACTCCAACGAGACCCTGGAAGGCAAGCTGCTCGCTGGCCGTACCGGCTATGACGTGGTGGTGCCATCCAACCACTTTCTCGCGCGTCAGGTGAAGGCCGGGGCGTTCCTCAAACTCGATCGCGAGCAGTTACCGAACTGGAAAAATCTCGATCCCAAGCTGCTCGAATTGCTTGAGAAGAACGACCCGGGCAACCAGCACTCCGTGCCATACCTGTGGGGCACCAACGGCATCGGCTACAACGTCGACAAGGTCAAGGCTGTGCTCGGCATCGATCACATCGACTCCTGGGCCGTGCTGTTCGAGCCGGAGAATCTGAAGAAACTCACCCAGTGCGGCGTGTCGATGATGGACTCGGCGGACGAAGTGTTCCCGGCGATCCTCAACTACATGGGCATGGACCCACGCAGCGAAAACCCGGAAGACTATAAAAAGGCCGAAGCGAAACTGCTGAGCATTCGCCCGTACATCACCTATTTCCATTCCTCGAAATACGTTTCCGACCTGGCCAATGGCGACATCTGCGTAGCCTTCGGCTACTCCGGCGATGTGTTCCAGGCGGCCAACCGCGCCAAGGAAGCCAAGAACGGGGTGAACATCGCTTACGCGATTCCGAAGGAAGGCGCCAACCTGTGGTTCGACCTGCTGGCGATCCCTGCCGATGCCAGCAACACCAAGGAAGCCCACGCCTTCATCAATTACCTGCTCGATCCGCAAGTGATCGCCAAGGTCAGCGCTTCGGTCGGTTACGCCAACCCGAACCCGGCCGCCAAGCAGTACATGGATCAGGCGCTGGTGAACAATCCCGAGGTCTACCCGTCGCAGGCGGTGCTGGACAAGCTCTACATCTCCTCTACCCCGCCCCAGTCGATCATGCGGCTGATGACCCGGTCCTGGAGCAAAGTGAAGTCGAACAAATGAATCAGTACAGCAAAGAACACGCCCGCTCCTATTACGCAGCTTCGGCCCGGGCCAGTACGCCCTGGCCGGCACTCGACGGTGACTTCACCGCCGATGTCTGCGTGATCGGCGGCGGTTTCACCGGGGTCAACACCGCGATTGAACTGGCGCAGCGCGGGCTGTCGGTGGTGTTGATTGAAGCCCGACGCATTGGCTGGGGCGCCAGCGGGCGCAACGGCGGTCAGTTGATTCGCGGCATCGGTCACGAGGTCGAAGGCTTTGCCCGCTATGTCGGCAATGACGGCGTGCGTTACTTGCAGCGCGCCGGGATCGACTCGGTGGAACTGGTGCGCCAGCGCATCACCGAGAACGCCATCGAGTGCGACCTGCGTTGGGGCTTCTGCGAGCTGGCCAACACTCCGGCGCAATTCGCAGCGTTCAAGGACGAACAGGCCAGCCTCGACGAACTCGGTTATCAACACCAGACCCGTCTGGTCGGCCCGGAGCTGATCCGCCAGCAAGTGGTCAACGCCGACGGCTACGCGGGTGGTCTGATCGACATGGGGTCCGGTCATCTGCACCCGCTGGATCTGGTGCAAGGCGAAGCGCGTCTGGCGGCGTCCCTCGGTGTGCGAATCTTCGAGCAAAGCCCGGTGCTGCAGATCATTCATGGCGAAACCGTTGAAGTGCGCTGCGCCACCGGCAGCGTTCGCGCCGGCAGTCTGGTGCTCGGTTGCAACGCGCATCTGGATGAACTCGAACAGCAACTCAGCGGCAAGGTACTGCCGGCCGGCAGTTACATCATCGCCACCGAGCCGCTGTCCGAGGAACGTGCCGCGCAATTGATCCCGCACAACCTCGCGTTGTGCGACCAGAAAGTCGGCCTCGATTACTACCGGCTCTCGGCGGATCGACGCCTGCTGTTCGGCGGCGCCTGTCATTATTCCGGGCGCGATCCGGCGGACATCGCCGCCTACATGCGCCCGAAGATGCTCAAGGTCTTCCCGCAACTGGCGGACGTGCGCATCGACTATCAATGGGGCGGCAAGATCGGCATCACCGCCAACCGCTTCCCGCAGGTCGGCCGGCTCCAGCAGCAGCCGAACGTGTTCTACGCTCAGGGTTACTCCGGGCACGGCCTCAACGTCACGCACTGGTGCGCCAAGCTGCTGGGCGAAGCGATTCACGCCGGGCACAGTCAGGGCATGGACGTGTTCAGCGCGGTGCCGCACATGACTTTCCCCGGCGGCCCGGCCCTGCGTTCGCCGCTGCTGGCACTGGGCATGTTCTGGTATCGCCTGCGCGAAATCCTCGGCTAACGCTCGCCCCTGTAGGAGCTGCCGAAGGCTGCGATCTTTTGACCTTAAAAACCAAGATCAAAAGATCGCAGCCTTCGGCAGCTCCTACACGTAACCTTATTTGCTCTATGGCCAAGCACTTCTATATTGATGAAGTGCTTTTGCGTTCCTGACGCTCAGCATCCACAAAACCGAGGAGGACATGGATGAAGTCGTCAGCCGCCGATGAGCCACGAGCACCGGGCCAAGCGCCGATCAAGACGCGTCGCTTCAGTATTTCACTGGTGTGGATCGTGCCGATCGTCGCGGTGCTGGTCGGTATTTCGCTGGTGGTGCACAACCTGATGCAGGAAGGCCCGACCATCGTCGTCAACTTCAAGACCGGCAGCGGCCTGACCGCCAACAAAACCGAAGTCAAATACCGCAATGTGGTGATCGGTCAGGTGACGGATGTCGAGTTGAGCGGCGATCAGAAGAGCGTCGACGCCACGATCAAACTGGCCAAGCAGGCCGAAACCTTTACCCGCGAAGACTCACACTTCTGGGTCGTGCGCCCGCGCATCGGCGCTGGTGGTGTGTCGGGCATCGACACCCTGCTCTCCGGCGACTACATCGGCGCCGACATCGGCCAGTCCGACAGCCGCGCCAAACACTTCAAGGGCCTGGAGAACCCGCCCCCGATCACTTACGGCGAACCGGGCAAGCGTTTCATGCTGCATGCGCCGGATCTCGGCTCGCTGGACATTGGTTCGCCGGTTTACTACCGCAAGATTCCGGTCGGTCAGGTGGTTACTTACACCCTCAATCCCGAGGGCAAAGGCGTGGACATCGAGGTGTTCATCCATTCGCCGAACGACGCGTTCGTCACCGAAAACACCCGGTTCTGGAACGCCAGCGGCATCGACATCAATGTCGGCGCCAACGGCTTTGCGGTGAAGACCGAATCGCTGTCGACCATGCTGGTCGGCGGCATTGCCTTCCGTGCGCCGGATTACAGCCCCAACGACGTTGCTGCCACGGACGACAAAGACTTCGAGCTGTTCGCCGATCAGCAGACCGCCCTCGCCCCGCCCAATGGCAAAGCGCAATACATGGTGCTGCGTTTCGAGCAGTCCTTGCGCGGGCTCAAGGTCGATGCGCCGGTGGAATTTCTCGGCATGGAAATTGGCCGGGTGGTCGGCATCAATCTCGATTTCGACGCTAAAAAACGCAGCTTCCCGCTGAACGTCGGCATCGTCATTTACCCGCAGCGCCTCGGTCAGGCCTACAAAAAAATGCTCACCGAATTCAAGCACGATCCCGACGACGAAGCCGCCGGCATTCGTTTGCTCGGTACCTTCGTCGACAACGGTCTGCGCGCCCAGGCCCGCAGCGGCAACCTGCTGACCGGGCAACTGTACATTGCGCTGGATTTCTTCCCGAAAGCCGAGAAAGTCGCCTTCGACGCGACGGCCCGGCCGGTGGTCTTGCCAACCGTGCCCGGCAGCCTCGAACAGTTGCAGGAAAAACTCGAAGCCGTGGTCGACAAGCTCAACAAACTGCCGGTCGAACGGATTGCCGGCAACCTCGACAGCAACCTCGTCGAGCTGCGCAAAGGCCTGACCCAGTTCAACGCGAAAACCCTGCCAAGCGTGCAGACCACCCTGGCCGACGTCAGCAAGACCTTGCAATCCGCCAGTTCGACCCTGGCCGAAGATTCGCCGCAGCGCGAGAAACTCACCGAGACCCTCGACGAACTCGGGCGCATGTCGCGTTCGCTGCGTGAGCTGTCGGATTATCTCGGTCGCCATCCGGAATCGCTGATTCGCGGTCGTCCCGACAACGCGGCGCCGCTGGATCTGAAAGGACCGCCGCGCAATTGAGCACAGGAGCTCCCCCATGGCTTTACCGCTGAAGATCACCCTGCTCGCTGCGTTCATGCTGTTGGGCGCCTGCCGCAGCGAGCCGATCAACTTTCACACCCTGACCCCGGTGCAACTGCCGGCGTCCCGCTCGGGCGCGCAGATTCCGATCGAGGGGATCAGCGTGCCGCCACAAGTCGACCGCCCGCAAATCGTCATCCGCCAGGGCAACAATGGCCTGGCGATTCTGGAAACCCAGTGGTGGGGGGCGAGTCTGGCGGATGAGCTGCGCAGTGCCTTGAACGATCAACTGAGCAATACCGGCAGTCGCGGCAACGTCTCGGTGCGCATCGATGTGCAGCGTTTCGACTCGATCCCCGGCCAGTACGGGCTGATCGACGTCAAATGGCGCCTGCGTCCCAGCGGTGCGGCGGACAATGCTCTGCTGACCTGCCATTCAACCTTGCAAACTCCGTCCGGCCCGAGCATCGACGACCTGGTGGCCGCGCAACAGAACAACGTCAAACGCCTGGCTGCCCTGATCAATCAGGCGGCGGGCAATTCTCGCGTCTGCCCTTCGGCCTCCTGAGCCGCCGACAGCGTGACGGTGAAACGGCAGCCGTTGGGTTCGCGAGTCACCAACTGAACCTGCCAGCGCTGATGGCTGCAGATCCGCTGCACCAGCGACAATCCCAACCCAAGACCTTCACCGCGCTGTTCGTCACCGCGCACGAATGGCTGGAACATCGCGTGACGTTTCTCTTCCGGAATACCGATGCCGCTGTCCTCGACCACAAAGCTGTCCTTGAGCAGGGTCAACCTTACAAAGCCCTGATCAGTGTAGTGCCAGGCATTGCGCAGCAGATTGCCCATGACCGACTGCAAGAACGTCAGGTCATAACGCGTGCTGCCCGCCAGTTGCGGCTCGTAGATGAATTCCAGGCCCTTTTCACGAATCAGTCGCCCCCAGATTTCCACCTGGGCGTCGGCGATCGATTTGAGTGTGCAGGTGGATTCGGTGCCAAGCTCTTCCGGCTTGCGCGCCAGCATCAAGAAAGTTTCGACCAGTTGGCGCATTTCAGCGCTGGCCCGGGCAATGCGTTTGACCTGCTGAGTGGAACGCTGATCCAGCGAGGGGTTGGCCAGCAACAGCTCGCAGGAGCTGGCCAGAATCATCAACGGTGTGCGCAGTTCATGACTGACATCACTGGTGAAGAGTTTTTCGCGGTTAAGGGTTTCGCGTAACCGGCCGAGTGTCTGGTCGAAAGACAGGGCCAGCTCCCCTACTTCATCATCGGCGTAATCCGGATGCAGGGCCGGCGCCAGCGCGATCAACTGATCACGATGCCGCACCTGCCCCGCCAGGCGAATCACCGGCGCCATGACCTGCCGCGCCAGCAGCCTGCCGAGCGCAACCGCCAGGATGACGCTGAGGATGAACCCGACTATCACCACCACGAACAGCAAGTGCTCGCGTTGTTCGAAGCTTTCCTGATTGCGCAGCAACACATACTTGCGTCCGCCGACTGCCTCGACCATCGCGTAAAAGTCATCACCGTTGAAGGTGATCTCCTGAAAACCCTGGGGCAGTGCTGCCAGTTGCGGCGTCAGCGCCATGGGCCCCGGGCCGTTTTCGAAAAAAAACAGTTCGCTCTTTTCCGGCTCGTGGCGCCACTGGTTGATGTCGTCCATCGCCAACAACCGGCGCAGCCCACCGCTGAGGGCGGTCATGGTCAACTTGTGCTCCACGACATGCACGGTAGCCACAATGCCCATCGCGAAGACACCGGCCACCACCGCGCTCATCAAGGCGAACACAATCACGATCCGATTGGCGAGGCTTTGCTTGAGGTCCATCCGGTTCAATGACTCCAGTGCTGATGTCGGGGGCTGAAAGCAGCTGCGCCACGACGTTATCCAAAGTCGCAGCTTCGCCTCCACTGGCGCCATTGTTAAGTGGCCAAAACAAACAAAACGACTATTTGAGTTTAGTTATCAAATAGACTTTTCCGCTAATACCTGCGCTTCTCTCGCAAATTTTTCACATGTTCTTCACTGCCCCGCCACGACTCTGAACGTAGTGTTCAGCAGCCATTCAAGCAGATCCCCGTAAAGTAACTAATCTCCTGGAGCTTACGTTGCACTTTGCGTGTTGACTGAATGGAACTCGGGAATGACAAGGGGCAACGTTGTGGTTGAATTAGTACAAGTACAATCAGCGTCCAAGCGATGGGACCTGTCTCGTCCGCGCACCTGGGCAATCATTGCCGTCGGTTTGCTGCTGATCGCACTGATTTGCGGCTTCGTCTGGATGCAACGTTCGCCCGCCAACCTGCGCTATGCGAGTGCGTCGGCTACCCAGGAATGGGTGAAGGCCTGGCAGGCCGGTGAGGTCGTCGCACTGGTGCGACATACCGAACGTTGCGACCGCTCGACCAATCCCTGTCTGGGGCCGGCGGACGGTATCACCCAGGCTGGCAGCATTGCTGCAGCCGACGTCGGCCGTGGCTTTACGCAACTGGGCCTGGAAAAGACCCAGTTCTTCAGCAGCCCGTTGACGCGCACCATGCAGACTGCGCATTACATGCTCGGCCACGATGCCGTGGCGGCGGAATGGCTGGAAACCTGTGGCCCGACGATGCGCAATGAATTGGTGGCGCACAAGACCCCGGGACAGAACATGATTCTGGTAACCCACAGCGGCTGCATTGCCGATTTCGAACGGCAGACCGGTTACCCGCGCGCGGTCGCCGCCGAATATGGCAGCACTGTTTTGGCCCGGATAGATGCGCAAGGAAAACTTGATGTAATCGGCATCATGAATCCCGAAGGCTGGCAACGATTGGCCAAGTAATCATCAAACTTAGTCGAGAACAAACGGCTCGGCCAATGCTCTGGCACAGGGTATTGGCGTGTATGAAATTTGTAATAAGAAATGTTTTTTACTTTCCAGAACTGGAAATATTTCATTTTAAAGCTTGTCTTCCCGAGGAGAACTTAAAGCTGGAAGCAGACCCGTTCTCTGAATGCAGGACACGCCCCTCGGCCGTGCTCGCCTCTGCATTCATTCAACCCAGTGCCGCGCCTGCTACGGAAATCGCCGGGCCGTCACTGAAACGCACACTTTGTACTGCACCAAGGTCCAGTCATGACGTCTGAGAACAAACCGCTGCACCATGCAGCGCTGAATTTGCCGCGCCTCCACCAGAGCTCCCTGATCGAACGCTTTGCGATACCCGGTCTGGTGCTGGCATTCGTGGTGTTTTATCTGCTGCCGCTGATGACTCACGGTCTGTGGATTCCCGATGAAACCCGTTATGGGCAGATCAGCCAGGAAATGCTGCAGAGCGGCAACTGGGTGGCGCCGCACTTCATGGGCATTCGCTACTTCGAAAAACCGATCGCCGGCTACTGGATGATCGCCATCGGCCAAGCGATTTTCGGTGAAAACCTGTTCGGCGTGCGCATCGCCTCGGCACTCAGCTCCGGGGTTAGCGTGTGGCTGGCCTACCTGTTGGCCCGGCGCCTGTGGAACAACCCGCGAATCAGCGCCGCGTGCGCCCTCCTTTATATGAGCTTCGGCCTGATCGCAGGACAAGCCGGCTATGCCAACCTCGATCCGCAGTTCACCTTGTGGGTCAACCTGAGTCTGGTGGCGATCTGGTTTGCCATCGACAGCAACACCCCGCGCGCGCGCCTGGGCGGCTGGGCTTTGTTGGGATTTGCCTGCGGCATGGGCCTGATGACCAAAGGTTTCCTCGCCCTGATGCTGCCGGTGCTGATCGCCCTGCCCTACATGATCTGGCAACGGCGCTTCGGTGAACTGGTGCGTTATGGACTGGTTGCCGTGGCGGTGGCCGCGCTGGTCAGCGTGCCATGGGCACTGGCCGTGCATGCGCGTGAACCGGATTTCTGGCGGTTCTTCTTCTGGCACGAACACATCCGCCGCTTCGCCGCCGGTGAAGACGCACAGCACGCACGACCATGGTGGTTCTACCTGCCGCTGCTGTTTGCGTCCACCTTGCCGTGGGCACTGCTGTTGCCTTCGACGCTGCTGCGTACTTGGCGCGAAAAGCGTGATCCGAAAATCGCCTTCCTCGCCTTGTGGTTCCTGCTGCCGCTGGCTTTTTTCAGCGCGAGCAGCGGCAAACTGCCGACTTACATCATGCCGTGCCTGCTGCCATTGGCTCTGTTGATGGGCTACACCGTGATGAACTGGATAGCTGACCAGAACGGCCGCGTCTTACGCATCAACGGTGTGGTCAACGTAGTGCTGGCCATCGCCGCACTGATCGCGCTGATTTATCTGCAAGCGACCCGTGAAATTTACGAACACACCGAAATGTTCAGCCTGTCGCTGGGCTATATCGTGCTGCTCGGCTGGCTGATTGCCGGATCGCTGCAAGCCTTGCGCCCTCTGGCGCTGTGGGCGATGCCGGCGTTGGGCATCGGCCTGCTCGTCGCATTGCTGCCAGCGGCGATGCCGGCGACCATCGTCAACAGCAAGATGCCGGATCAGTTCATTGCCGAACATCAGCAGGAACTGAGCGAAACCAGCTCGTTGCTGAGTAACGATCTGGGAGCCGCTTCGGCATTGTCATGGCGTTTGCGCCGCCCGCAAGTCGACCTGTTCAACACCGTTGGCGAGCTCAAGTACGGCCTCGATGACCCGGCCATGGCGTCACGCAAGGTCAGCCTCGACGGCGTAGGCGAATGGATGACCGAAGCACGCAAAAAAGGCTCGGTGGGCGTGGTGATGCGCGTCAACAGCACCTCTGACGAGCAACAACTGGAGCTGTTGCCGATAGACGGCAAGCACTACCGCCGTGGGCAGATCGAAATCCTCATCTTCAGCCAGAGCCAGCCATGACCCGGACCAGGACTGAACGGAGGCAATTGCTGCTTCTGCTGGCGGCGACTGCCCTGCTGTTATTGCTCGGCCTGGGCAGTCGCGAGCTGTGGGGGCCGGAGACCCGTTGGGCCAACATCGCCTTGCAGATGCTGCAAAGCGGCGATTATTTCGACCCCTATCTCAAGGGCAGTCCTTATTACGACAAACCGCTGCTGTCGTACTGGCTGATCACCGCCACCTCGTGGTTCACCGGCGGGCTGGGGCATTGGTCGTTGCGCCTGTCATCGGTGATTTCCGCGTGGTTCAGCGTGTGGCTGGTGTATCTGCTCGGCGAGCAACTGTTCCGCAAAGGCACCGGGCTGATCGCCGGCTGGATGCTGGCGACCACCTTCTATTTCGTGTTCTGGGCGCGAGTCGCCACCGCCGACATTCTCACCGTCTGCGGCGTGCTGGCGGCCGTCTGGTGGTACTGGCGCGGCCCGGATGACACCCGGTTCTGGCGCTATGTGGTGTTTTTCGGCTTGCTGTCGCTGACCTCGCTGTTCAAAGGCCTGATCGGTTTCATCCTGCCGGGGCTGGTGCTGCTGCCGCACCTGCTCAGCGAACACCGCTGGAAGCGCCACCTGAACTTGCGACTGTTCGGCGCGCTATTGATCGCCGGGGCGTTTTACATGGCGCCGTTCCTGTTGTCTCACCTCTACGGTGCGCCCAACTACGAACAAAGCGGCCTCGGCCTGGTGCTGCGTGAAAACGTGGTACGGTTTTTCCAGCCGTTCGATCAATTCGGACCGATTTACACCTACTTGATCTACCTGCCGGTCTACACCCTGCCATGGGCGCCGTACTGGTTGATCGCCTTGTGGGTGGCCGCGCGCAACTGGAAGCACATCGAACCGGATACCCGCTGGCTGATTCAAGGGCTTGCGCTGCTGATGCTGTTCTTCACCGCCAGTGGCAGTCGCCGCAGCTACTACGTCTTGCCGCTGGTGCCCTTCGCGCAATTGCTGGGTGCCTGGTGGGTGACCCGGCGCATGGCCGCCCGCAACAGCGAAGGCCGTGGGCTGAAGATCGGCTTCGCTGTCACTACTGTGTTGCTCGCTGCGGTACTGGGTGTGCTTTACCCATGGACCAACAGCGGCGGCGGTGTCATCCGCTTCGGCGAGCAGGTTCGCGAACAGGCCAGTCAGCAGGCACCGTTGAATCAATGGCGCATGGTCATGATCGAGGTCGACAACAAAGTACCGATGTACCTGCAAACCGGTGGTGCACCGTTCTACTACGTGCCGGAAACGATCGAGGACTTCCCGCACAATGGCAACACCGCGACGCTGATCGCCTGGCTGGAAAGGACCAGCGGGGAACATTGGGATCCGCAACGCACGATTTTCGTCGCGCAATACCGTTCCGGTGACGCCGTGCCACTGGATGCGCTGAAGGCTGATCATCAGGTCATCACCACCACCCCGACCCGTGGCGAACAGGTATTCCACGGGCGTGCAGACCAGAGCGTGGCTTACATTCCCCACTCCTGAGCAATGACGTTAAGACAAAAGGAGAGAGTCGCGGTAAATTTGAATGGCAATGACAAGTATTAACGGCTTCTTTGACGTTTTTTTCTCATTTGCCACCCTACATTGCCGCGACTCGACACTTGCAAATCGTTCGCATTGTTTCCTGCGAGGGTTTGCTCATAACGTCTGAAAACAGGAGCTGCCCGAATGAATCCACGCTTTCCATCCTTCTTCAAGCGCGCATTGCTGGCCACTGCGTTGCTCGGCACCGGGCAGGCTTTTGCCGCCGATTCGGTGGGTCTGGTGGTTTACAACGCCCAGCATGAAACCCTGACCAAGGCCTGGGTGGCCGGGTTCACCGAAGAAACCGGCATTCCGGTGACCATTCGCAACGGCGATGACACCGAGATGGGCAACCAGCTCGTGCAGGAAGGCGCCGCCTCGCCGGCAGACGTATTCCTCACCGAAAACTCGCCGGCGATGGTGCTGGTGGACAACGCCAAACTGTTCGCCCCGTTGGCGCCGACAACCCTTGAGCAAGTCGATTCCGCCTACCGTCCGGCCCACGGCAATTGGGTCGGCATCGCCGCCCGTTCCACCGTGTTCGTCTACAACCCAAGCAAACTGACTGAAAAGGACTTGCCCAAATCCCTGCTCGACCTCGCCACCCCGGCCTGGAAAGGCCGTTGGGCCGCCTCCCCGGCTGGCGCGGACTTCCAGGCGATCGTCGCCGCCGTCCTGCAACAGAAAGGTGAAGCTGCCACGCTGGAATGGCTCAAGGGCATGAAGACCAACGCAACGATCTATCGCGGCAACAGTGCGGTGCTCAAAGCGGTGAACGCCGGACAGATCGACAGCGGCGTGATCTATCACTATTACAGCTTCGTTGATCAGTCCAAGACCGGCGAAAACAGCAAAAACACCAAGCTGTACTACTTCAAACATCAGGATCCGGGCGCGTTCGTCAGCACCTCCGGCGCTGGCGTGCTGGCCTCGAGCAAGCATCAGGATGAAGCGCAGAAATTCGTCAAATACATCACCAGCAAGGAAGGTCAGGAAGTTCTCGAAACCGGCACCTCCTTCGAATACGCCGTGGGTAAAGACGCGCCGTCCAATCCGAAGCTGACCCCGCTGAAAACCCTCGACGCGCCGAAAGTCGATGCGTCGACCCTCGACAGCAAAAAAGCCGTCGAGTTGATGACCCAGGCCGGATTGCTCTGAGTGATGCCCGAAACCTTGCCTGCACCGGCCGTTGCGACGGCCCCCGCCAGCCTCCTTCATACGCCCCGCGCGCTGGGCGGGCGTGGCAGCTCGTGGGTGGTGAGCTCGGCGGTGCTGGTGTCATTGCTGTCACTGCTGCCGATTGCGTTCGTGATCGGCGTGGCGTGGTACACCGGTTGGGCAACCATCGAAGCCCTGATATTTCGCCCGCGGGTCGGCGAATTGCTGATCAACACCGTGCTGCTGGTGCTGATCACCCTGCCGCTGTGCATCCTGCTCGGAACCACCCTGGCCTGGCTGACCGAACGCAGCAATCTGCCCGGCCGACGCTTGTGGTCAGTGCTGGCGGTCGCACCGCTGGCCGTGCCGGCGTTCGTCCACAGTTATGCGTGGGTCAGCCTGATTCCGTCGATCCACGGTCTGCCGGCCGGTGTGCTGGTGTCGGTGATCGCCTATTTCCCGTTTCTGTATTTGCCGATTGCCGCGACCTTGCGCCGTCTCGATCCGGCGATTGAAGATGTCGCGCAATCCTTGGGACTCAAGCCGTGGGCGGTGTTCTTTCGGGTGGTGTTGCCGCAATTGCGCTTGGCAATCTGCGGTGGCGCGTTGTTGGTCGGTCTGCATTTGCTGGCCGAGTACGGCTTGTACGCGATGATCCGTTTCGACACCTTCACCACGGCGATCTTCGATCAGTTCAAATCGACGTTTAACGGCCCGGCGGCCAACATGCTCGCTGGCGTTCTGGCGCTGTGCTGTCTGGCGATGCTCACCGCCGAATCTGCCGCCCGTGGCAACGCCCGCTACGCGCGAGTCGGTTCCGGCAGCGCCCGCGATCAGCGCAGCGTGCGACTGAACCGAGGCGTGACAACCCTGGCTTTATTGCTGCAAACCTTGACCTGCCTGCTCGCGCTCGGTGTGCCGTTGCTCACGCTGGGCCGCTGGCTGCTGGCCGGTGGCGTGCAGGTCTGGCAAGGTGACGAGTTGCTGCCGGCGCTGCTGCAGACCTTGTCTTACGGCGTGGCCGGCGCATTGCTGACCAGTGTCGCGGCGATTCCCATCGCGTGGCTGTCGATCCGCTCGCCGGGCAAACTGCAGCGCTTGCTGGAAGGCTGCAACTACATCACCAGCTCCCTGCCCGGCATTGTCGTCGCGCTGGCGTTGGTCACTGTGACCATCCATTTCGCCCGGCCGATCTACCAGACCACCATCACCGTGCTGCTGGCTTACCTGCTGATGTTCTTGCCGCGAGCACTGGTCAGCCTGCGCGCCGGTTTCGCACAGGCCCCGGTCGAGCTGGAAAACATCGCACAAAGCCTTGGCCGCTCGCCGATACGCGCATTGTGGTTGATCACCGTGCGCCTGGCGGCCCCCGGCGCGGCGGCAGGTGCAGCGCTGGTGTTCCTGGCAATCACCAATGAGCTGACCGCGACCCTGCTGCTCGCACCCAACGGCACACGCACCCTCGCCACCGGTTTCTGGGCGATGACCAGCGAAATCGATTACGCCGCCGCAGCGCCGTATGCGCTGCTGATGATCCTGCTTTCCCTGCCGCTGACGGCCATCCTCTATCACCAATCCAGGCGTACCGCTGGCCGATGAACGCTCTCGAACTGCTCAACCTCAGTAAAACCTTCGGCGCGCAAAAGGCGCTCGACGACGTCAGCCTCAACGTGCCGACCGGCAGCCGCACGGTGATCGTCGGCCCCTCCGGCTCCGGCAAAACCACGCTGTTGCGGATGATCGCCGGCTTCGAGTTTCCCGACAGCGGCAGCCTCACCCTCAACGGCCAGACGCTGGTCGACCGCAGCCACGCAGTGCCGGCCTATCAACGGCAGATCGGCTACGTCCCGCAGGACGGCGCGTTGTTCCCGCACATGACGGTGGCGGCGAACATCGGTTTCGGCCTGGCCCTGACCGGTGCTGCGCGCCATCAACGCATTCTGCAATTGATGGACAGCGTCGCCCTCGACGCCAACATGGCCAACCGTTGGCCCCACGAATTGTCCGGCGGCCAGCAACAGCGGGTCTCGCTGGCCCGTGCACTGGCGCAACAGCCACGGCTGATGCTGCTCGACGAGCCGTTCTCCGCCCTCGACACCGGTTTGCGCAGTGCCATGCGCAAAATGGTCGCGCGCCTGCTCGAAGACGCCGGCGTCACCACCATTCTGGTGACCCACGACCAAAGCGAAGCGTTGTCGTTTGCCGATCAGTTGGCGGTGATGCGCAGTGGCCGGCTGGTGCAGTCCGGGCATCCGATGGATCTCTACCGCTATCCGCAGGATGAGCAGACCGCACACTTTCTCGGCGAAGCGGTGGTCCTGCCCGCGCGAATCGAGGCGGGTTGGGCGCATTGCGATCTGGGTCAGGTGGCGGTGAACAGCAACGGCTTCAGCGGCGCCGCGCAGATCATGCTGCGCCCCGAGCAATTGCAGATCGCCGAAGGGGCATCTGACAGTCAAGGCTGCCATGCGCTGGTCACCGACCGTGACTTTGCCGGCAACACCTGCACCCTGACGGTTGAACTGAGCTCATCCGCGACTCAGGATCCGGCCCGTTCGATTCTGGTGCGCAGCTCCGGCATGCACGCGCCGCCCGCCGGCAGCGCGGTGCAGCTGTCGGTACTCGGTGCGGCGCATGTGTTTGGCCTGAGCTGATCAGAGATCGAAGCGATCCACCGCCCGCCGCCGCTCGTTGTCATCGCGCACATCGTAGTTGGCGGTGGTCTGGATGTTGCTGTGATGCGCCAGTTTCTGTGCGATCGACAGGTCGTGCTCCTCGATCACCCGAGTGATGAACGAGCGACGGAAATCGTGGGGCATGATCTTCACCCCGACCTGCGTGCCGCGCTGGCGAGCGATGTAGTAGATCGCATGCTTGGTGATCCGCTCGCGGGTGATGTGGCTGCCACGGCGAATACGGTTGAACAGGAAGGCATCGTCGCTCTCGCCTTCCTTGAGCTGCGAGCGGCGCAGTTCGAGCCATGCATCGAGCTTGCTGAAAGCCCATGCCGGCGCGTACTTGATCAACTGCTTGTTGCCCTTGGCGGTGACGCACAGGCTGCGCTCGCTGAAGTCGACCTGATTCAGGTCCAGATCCACCGATTCCGACTTGCGCATGCCGGTGCCGTACAGCAACGCGATGATTGCCGCATCACGCAGGCCCTGCGGGCGTGGGTCGGCGGCGCAGACTTCCATCAATTCGTGAATCAGCGTGCGCTTGAGATTGCGCCCCTGAGACAGCCGCGTGCCGGCAATGCCCTTGACCGAGCGCATCTTCAACAGATGTTCCTGGCTGATCAGACTCATGCGCCAGGCCTCATTCATCACCCCGCGCACCGCATTCACATACAACGAAGAAGTGTTCGGTGCGTAGTTGTCTGCGCGTAATGCAGCGACCAGCGCTACAACATCTTCCGGTTGCAAGGCATGCCAGGGAATCTCTTCGACATTCATGTCTTCAAAGCCCAGGCGATCGGCCGCATCTTGCAGCACATAGCGCATGGTCAGTTGGCTGGAAGGCGCCAAACGCGCGAGGTACAGGCTCATCGGGTTGGTTTTTGGAGCGTCGGGGGTTGCAGCAACTAAATCAATCAAACGTTAAACCTTGAGTAAAAAATGTACAGCACTACAACAACTAACAAATGCAATGTACTTGAAGTAAAGAAGGTACTTGAGCGGCACTGTCCGACAAAAAACTGCGATGGACGGCAGAAGCCTGAACAGCGGCTGTATAAGTGACAGATAAACGATTCGCCAACCGGTTTTTCATGTTCCTTTCACAAAAACCGGCATAACCTTAATTCCCATAGGTTCGGTAGTGGCTATGCCCCAACCTGCCGGGCAAATCGTGAAAAGTCAATCAATCCCCGACGTCATGCTTTTTTTGCCAAGTTATTGATGCAGGAGCGCTTTTCTGTGTCTACGCTGTGGTTGGATCCAACAGTTACGTGAGTCCATCCTTTTATTTTTTGCAATGAGGTGCCCATGAGTCAGGCGTTTCTCCCCTTCTCCCGCCCAAGTATTGGCGATGAGGAAATTGCCGCTGTCGAGCAGGTGTTGCGCTCGGGCTGGATCACCACGGGGCCGAAAAACCAGGCACTCGAAGAGCAGTTTGCGCAGTACGTGGGTTGCAAGCACGCAGTGGCCTTGTCTTCGGCCACCGGCGGCATGCACATCACGCTGCTGGCCCTGGGCATCGGCCCGGGCGACGAAGTCATCACCCCGTCGCAGACCTGGGTCTCGACCGCCAACATGATCTCCCTGCTGGGCGCCAAACCGGTGTTTGTCGATGTCGACCGCGACACGCTGATGACCGACGCTGCGCGCATCGAAGCGGCCATCACCCCGCGGACCAAGGCAATCATTCCGGTGCACTACGCCGGCGCTGCGTTCGATCTTGATCCGCTGTACGCCCTGGCCGACAAGCACGGCATCCCGGTCATCGAAGACGCCGCCCACGCCGCCGGCACCCGCTACAAGGGGCGCCACGTCGGTTCGCAAGGCACGGCGATCTTCTCGTTCCATGCGATCAAGAACATGACCTGTGCCGAAGGGGCGATGTTCGTCACCGACGACGAAGCGCTCGCCAGCCGCGTGCGCATGCTCAAATTCCACGGCTTGGGCGTTGACGCCTATGACCGTCTGACCGGTGGCCGCAAGCCGCAGGCGCAAGTGATGGAACCGGGCTTCAAGTACAACCTGGCCGACATCAACGCCGCGATTGCCCTGGTGCAGCTGCAACGTCTGGACGAAATCAACGCCCGGCGCACCGAACTGGCCACCAGCTACCTGCAAAAATTCGAAGGCCTGCCGGTGCAACCGCTGGCCCTGCCCGTCTATGCCCAGCAACACGCCTGGCACCTGTTCATCCTGCGCATCGACAGCGAGCGTTGCGGCATGGATCGCGAAGCCTTCATGAAGGCGTTGCAGGATCAGGGCATCGGCACCGGTATCCATTTCATCGCCACCCACCTGCACACCTGGTATCGCCAGCGTGACCCCGACCTGTACCTGCCAAACACCGAATGGAACTCGGCGCGGCTGTGCTCGATTCCGCTGTTCCCCGACATGACCGGTCAAGACCTTGACCGGGTGGTCGGTGCCATCGCACACATCATGGAAAAACGCCTGTGAAACCTTATCCAATCCGTAGCGTGTCGATCGTCATCCCGGTCTACAACGAACAGGAAAGCCTGCCAGAGCTGCTGCGTCGTACCGAGGCGGCCTGCCGCCAACTGAATCACGATTTCGAAATCGTGCTGGTCGACGACGGCAGCCGCGACGAATCGGCGAACATGCTCGAAGAAGCCGCCGGGCGTGAAAACAGCCCGTTCGTGGCGGTCATTCTCAACCGCAACTATGGTCAGCACGCCGCGATCATGGCCGGTTTCGAACAGTGCAAGGGCGACGTGGTGATCACCCTCGATGCCGACCTGCAGAACCCGCCGGAGGAAATCCCCCGGCTGGTGGCCGAAGCCGAAAAAGGTTACGACGTGGTCGGCACCGTGCGCGGCAATCGTCAGGACTCGGCGCTGCGACGTTATCCTTCGAAGCTGATCAATCTGGCCGTGCAACGCTCCACCGGCGTCGCCATGAGCGACTACGGCTGCATGCTGCGCGCCTACCGCCGCACCATCATCGACGCGATGCTCGCCTGCCGTGAACGCAGCACGTTCATCCCGATCCTGGCCAACAGCTTCGCCCGTCACACCACCGAAATCGTCGTGGCCCACGCCGAGCGTGAACACGGCGACTCGAAATACAGCCCGATGCGCCTGATCAACCTGATGTTCGATCTGGTCACCTGCATGACCACCACCCCGCTGCGTCTGTTGAGCATCGTCGGCTTCGCCATGGCCGGATTGGGCGTGCTGTTCGCGATTGCGTTGATTGTCTTGCGTCTGGCCTTCGGTGCCGGTTGGGCCGGTGACGGTACCTTCGTGCTGTTCGCCGTACTGTTCGTGTTCACCGGTGGTCAGTTCATCGGCATGGGGCTGCTGGGTGAATACCTCGGCCGCATGTACAGCGATGTGCGCGCCCGTCCACGTTTCTTCATCGAAAAGGTGTTGCGCAGCCAGCCGGCCGATCCGGCCCCTGCCGTCACCGTCGATGGTCTTTCTTCTACCGCTACTTCTTCCACTTCCGATCAGGTTCTCTCATGAGTGCAAAAACTGTTGTCTTCGCCTACCACGATATTGGCTGCGCCGGCATTGAAGCCCTGCTCAACAGCGGCTTTGACATTGCAGCAGTGTTCACTCACGCCGACGATCCGAAAGAAAACGCGTTCTATGCGTCGGTTGCCCAGCTGTGCGCCAACAAAGGCATCCCGGTACACGCACCGGAAGACGCCAACCACCCACTGTGGATCGAGCGCATCGCCAAGCTGGACCCGGAGTACATTTTCTCCTTCTACTACCGCAACCTGCTGAGCGAGCCACTGCTGGCCCTGGCCAAAAAAGGCGCGTTCAACCTGCACGGTTCGCTGCTGCCACGCTATCGCGGCCGCGCTCCGGCGAACTGGGTGCTGGTCAACGGCGAAACCGAAACCGGCGTTACCCTGCACCGCATGGTCAAGCGCGCTGATGCCGGCGCCATCGTTGCCCAGCAGCGCGTTGCCATCGACCGCAGCGATACCGGCCTGACCCTGCACGCCAAACTGCGCACCGCCGCCAGCGACCTGCTGCGCGACACCCTGCCGAACATGCTGCAAGGCAAGATCACTGAAACCCCACAGGACGAATCGAAAGCCACCGTGTTCGGTCGCCGCACCCCGGCGGACGGCAAACTGGTCTGGGCCAAACCGGCGGAAGAACTGTTCAACCTGGTGCGCGCCGTCACCCGTCCTTACCCGGGCGCGTTCTGCGCCGTGGGCGAACACAAACTGATCGTCTGGAGCGCTGAAGTCGTCAAGGGCAACGAAGGCCAGGCGCCAGGTCGCGTGATCAGCGTCGATCCGCTGCGCATTGCCTGCGGTCAGGACTCGCTGGTGATCAACGCCGGTCAGCGCAACGACAACGGTCTGTACCTCAGCGGCCCGCAACTGGCCAACGAACTGGGTCTGGTCGATGGCTCGTTGCTGCGCGGCGCCGAATCCGGTCGTGCGCCACGTCGTACTCGCGTACTGATCCTGGGCGTCAACGGTTTCATCGGTAACCACCTGTCCGAGCGCCTGCTGCGTGACGACCGCTACGAAGTCTACGGTCTGGACATCGGCTCCGACGCCATCGAGCGTCTGCGCAGCCACCCGAACTTCCACTTCGTCGAAGGCGACATCAGCATTCACTCCGAGTGGATCGAGTACCACATCAAGAAGTGCGACGTGGTCCTGCCGCTGGTGGCCATCGCCACCCCGATCGAATACACCCGCAACCCACTGCGCGTATTCGAGCTGGACTTCGAGGAAAACCTGAAACTGGTTCGCTACTGCGTCAAGTACAACAAGCGCGTGATTTTCCCGTCGACTTCGGAAGTCTATGGCATGTGCCAGGACAAGAACTTCGACGAAGACAGCTCGAACCTGATCGTTGGCCCGATCAACAAGCAGCGCTGGATCTACTCGGTCTCCAAGCAACTGCTGGACCGCGTGATCTGGGCTTACGGGGCCAAGGGCCTGAACTTCACCCTGTTCCGTCCGTTCAACTGGATGGGCCCGCGTCTGGACCGTCTGGATTCAGCGCGTATCGGCAGCTCCCGCGCCATCACCCAGTTGATCCTCAACCTGGTGGAAGGTACGCCGATCCGTCTGTTCGACGGTGGCGAGCAGAAGCGTTGCTTCACTGACATCGCTGACGGCGTTGAAGCCCTGGCGCGGATCATCGACAACGACAACGATGTCTGCAACGGCCAGATCATCAACATCGGCAACCCGGACAACGAAGCCAGCATCCGTCAGTTGGGCGAAGAGCTGCTGCGTCAGTTCGAAGCGCACCCGCTGCGTCACAACTTCCCTCCGTTCGCCGGTTTCCGCGACGTGGAAAGCAAGGCGTTCTACGGTGCCGGTTACCAGGACGTGGAACACCGCAAGCCAAGCATCGCCAACGCCAAGCGCCTGCTGAACTGGGAGCCGACCGTGGAAATGCGCGAGACCATCGGCAACACCCTGGACTTCTTCCTGCGTGAAGCCATGCTCGAAATCGCGGACAAGAAGTAATGCAGGCAGGTCTTCGTATCGATGTCGACACCTACCGTGGCACCCGAGAAGGTGTGCCGCGGCTGCTGGAGATGCTCGACGAGGCGCAGGTCAAGGCAACGTTTTTCTTCAGTGTCGGCCCGGACAACATGGGTCGGCATCTGTGGCGCCTGATCCGCCCGCAGTTCCTCTGGAAAATGCTGCGCTCCAACGCTGCCGGCCTCTACGGCTGGGACATTTTGCTGGCCGGCACTGCCTGGCCCGGCAAACCGATTGGCCGTGATCTCGGGCACCTGATGCGTCAGGCCCGGGATGCCGGTCACGAAGTCGGCCTGCACGCCTGGGATCACCATGGCTGGCAGGCCAACGCCGGGCGCTGGAGCGACGCGCAACTGATCGAACAGATCCGGCGCGGCGTCGACACCTTGAGCGACATCCTTGGAGAAAAGATCCAGTGTTCGGCCGCCGCCGGTTGGCGTGCGGACGAGCGCGTGATCGAGGCCAAGCAGACCTTCGGCTTTCGCTATAACAGCGATTGCCGCGGGCAGAGCCTGTTCCGTCCGCTGCTGGCGGACGGTTCGCTGGGCACTCCGCAGATTCCGGTGGACCTGCCGACCTTCGACGAAGTCGTCGGCCCGCACGTGGCGGCGAAGGAGTTCAACTCCTTCATCCTCGACCGGTTCCAGGCGCAAGCACTCAACGTCTACACCATTCATGCCGAAGTAGAAGGGATTCTGATGGCTCAGGACTTTCGTCAATTGCTGGCCGATGCACGCCAGCGCAATATTGACTTCAAACCCTTGGGCGACTTGTTGCCCGAGTTTTTCAACACCCTGCCCGTGGGCCGCGTGCAACGCGGTGTGCTCGAAGGCCGTGAAGGCTGGCTGGGAGTGCAAGGCGCATGACCAGACGCTGGGCACTGCCGCTGTTGGTCGGCCTCTGTCTGCTGGCCTATCTGTTGCCGTTGAGCACCCATGGCCTGTGGATCCCCGACGAAACCCGCTACGCACAGATCAGCCAGGACATGCTGCTCAGTGGCAACTGGGTGTCGCCGCATTTCATGGGGCTGCGGTATTTCGAGAAACCGATTGCCGGCTACTGGATGATCGCCATCGGCCAGGAATTGTTCGGACAGAACCTGTTCGGCGTGCGCTTCGCGTCGGCACTCAGCACGGCGTTGAGTGTGCTCCTGGCCTACCTGGTCGCGCGGCGGTTGTGGAACGATCCGCGCAAGAGCTTCGTCTGCGCCCTGCTCTACATGAGCTTTACAGTCGTCGCCGGTCAGGCCGGGTATGCCAACCTCGATCCGCAATTCACCTTCTGGGTCAACCTGAGCCTGGTGGCGCTGTGGTTTGCGCTCGACAGCAAAAGCACCGGGCACCGTCTGGGCGCCTGGGCGCTGCTGGGGCTGGCCTGCGGCATGGGTTTCATGACCAAGGGCTTTCTCGCCTGGTTGCTGCCGGTACTGATCGCGTTGCCGTGGATGCTCTGGCAGAAACGCTGGCGTGAACTACTGGTGTTCGGTCCGGTGGCGATCGCCATCGCGATCATCGTCAGCTTGCCGTGGGCGCTGGCGGTGCACGCACAGGAACCGGATTACTGGCGGTTCTTCTTCTGGCACGAACACATCCGGCGCTTTGCCGGTGACGATGCGCAGCACGATGCACCGTGGTGGTTCTACTTGCCGCTGCTGGTGGCATTCAGTCTGCCGTGGGTTGGCCTGTTGCCGACCGCGTTCAAGCAAGCCTGGCAAACCCGGGCCCAGCCGAACATGGTCTTTCTGTTGTTGTGGTTGTGGCTGCCGCTGGGCTTTTTCAGCCTGAGCAACGGCAAGCTGCCGACCTACATTCTGCCGTGCCTGTTGCCATTGGCACTGCTGCTGGGTAATGCGCTGGCTGATCGCCTGCGTCTGGAACAAGGTCGGGCACTGGGGATCAACGGTCTGCTGAACCTGCTGCTGGGTGTGGTCACGCTGATCGCACTGGTTTACCTGCAACTGAACAAACCGGTGTACGACCACGAACTGCACAGCCTGGTGCTGGTGTTCATCGCCCTGATCGGCTGGATCATCGCCAACCTGGCGCAAGCGTTCCTGCCGTTGCAGTGCTGGGCGGCGCCGGCGCTGGGCAGTCTGTTACTGGCCGGGATCCTGCCGGCGGCGTTGCCCAAGTCGGTGGTGGCCAACAAAACCCCGGATCAGTTCATCCGCCACCATGTCACCGAACTGTCCGGCGCCACGCACCTGCTGAGCAATGATCTGGGCGCGGCGGCAGCGCTGGCCTGGCGCATGAAACAACCGGAGGTCGCGCTGTACAACACCGTCGGCGAACTCAAATACGGTCTTTCCTACCCGGAAGGCGCCGAGCGCCGACTCACCAAGGACAACGTTCAACAATGGGTACGCGAAGCGCGCCGCAGCGGATCGGTCGGTGTGCTGATGCGTGTCAAGGGCCAGGACGAGCTCGAAGAGCTGGACCTGCTGCCCAAGGACGGTACCCGTTACGAATCGGGCAATCTGGTGATCATGGTGCTGCCCAAGGATCCGTCATGAGTTGGTTGCTGTTACTGACGGCGTGTCTGCTGACGTGCCTGGGGCAAGTCGCGCAGAAATTCGCCGTGGAGAGCTGGCGCGGCGTTGAGTCGTCGTGGGCCGCCAAACTGCGTTCGCCATGGTTGTGGCTGGCGCTGTTTTCGCTGGGTAGCGGGCTGCTGGTCTGGCTGCTGGTGTTGCAACGTCTTGAAGTGGGCATCGCTTACCCGATGCTCAGCCTCAACTTCGTGCTGATCACCCTGATCGCCCGCTTCGTCTTTCGCGAGCCCATCGACCGCCAGCATTGGCTGGGCGTGGCGCTGGTGATCGGCGGCGTGGTTTTGCTGGGGCAACAGTCATGAACCAGGCTCGAGGAATCGGTTTTGCTCTGGGCAGCGTAATGCTGGTCAGTGGCGCCCAACTGGGCATGCGCTGGAGCATGACGCGCCTGCCGCAACCGGAACAATGGCTGACGGCGCTGAGTGCCGGCAGTGTCGATCTGTCGGCAATGGCCGTGGTGGTGGCGGCGATTTTCGCCTACGCCCTGTCGATGCTCTGCTGGCTCGCGGCATTGCGCGATCTGCCGTTGGGCCGGGCTTATTCACTATTGAGCATCAGCTACGCGCTGGTGTACCTGCTGGCGGCCAGTCTGCCGCTGTTCAACGAATCGTTCAGTTTCACTAAATCGCTGGGCGTGGCACTGGTCATGCTCGGGGTCATCACTATTAACACTCGTCCGTCTCGTGCGCCCGAATTCAGGAGTGCTCCATGAAAATCACAGTATTTGGTAGCGGTTATGTCGGCCTGGTACAGGCCGCCGTGTTGGCCGAAGTCGGTCACGACGTCGTGTGCATGGACATCGATCAGAAGAAAGTCGAACTGCTGCGCCAGGGTCACGTCAGCATCTTCGAACCGGGCCTGTCGAGCCTGGTGCGCGAAGGCCTGGACTCCGGCCGCCTGCATTTCACTTCCGATGAAAAACTCGCCGTACAACACGGTCGCGTCGCGTTCATCGCCGTCGGTACACCGTCCAGCGAAGACGGCTCGGCCGATCTGAAATACGTGCTGTCGGTGGGTGACGCCGTGGCGCGCCACCGTGAGCAGCCGCTGATCCTGGTGGAGAAATCCACCGTACCGGTCGGCACCGGCGACACCCTGCGTGCGCACATTCAGGCCGCGCTGGACAAGGCCGGTCGTGAGCTGCAGTTCGATATCGTCTCCAACCCGGAATTTCTCAAGGAAGGTTCGGCGGTGTCCGACTGCCGTCGTCCGGACCGCATCGTCATCGGCTGCGAAGGTGACGAAGTGCGCGATGTGATGCGCGACCTGTACTCGCCATTCAACCGCAACCATGACCGCATCATGTTCATGGACCTGCGCAGCGCCGAGCTGACCAAGTACGCCGCCAACTGCATGCTGGCGACCAAGATCAGCTTCATCAATCAGATCGCCGAACTGGCCGAACACCTGGGCGCCGACATCGAGTCGGTCCGTCAGGGCATCGGTGCCGACACGCGCATCGGTTACCACTTCATCTACCCCGGCTGCGGTTATGGCGGTTCGTGCTTCCCCAAAGACATGCGCGCGCTGATCCACAGTGCCGAACAGGCGCATTGCTCCAGCGACCTGCTGCAAGCGGTCGAAGCGATCAACGAGCGGCAGAAGCACAAGCTGTTCGACCGCATCAATGCGTTCTACAAAGGTGATCTGCGCGGTAAGACCTTCGCCCTGTGGGGCCTGGCGTTCAAGCCAAACACCGACGACATGCGCGACGCGCCGAGCCGTGTCCTGCTCGATTCGTTGTTCGCCGCTGGCGCCAGCGTTCGCGCGTTCGACCCGGAAGCGATGCAGGAAACCCAGCATCTGTATCCGAACGAAGAAAAACTGATGCTGATGGGCACTCCGGAATCGGTGCTGGCGGGTTCCGATGCGCTGATCATCTGCACCGAATGGCAGCAGTTCAAGGCGCCGGACTTCGACCTGATCGAGCAACGCCTGAAAGCCCCGGTGATCTTCGACGGCCGCAACCTGTACGACGCCGAGCGTCTGGCGCGCAACGGCTTCAAGTACTTCCCGATCGGCCGTGGTGACTCGCGCAAACTGCCGATGCCGCTGCAGCAGTGGCCTAACACTGCGGACGTCGCTTGATCACGTTGTCGCCTGTCATCCGCCGGCAGTCCCTGATCGCAGGGCTGCTGGCACTGCTGTTGTTTATCGCCGGGGTTTACGGACAGGCTCCCATTGGCTTCGATTCACGGTTCGTACTGTTTGCCCAGGAAATGCTGAGACACGGGCCGACCGTATTCCCGACCACTTACGGTCAACCTTACGCCGACTATTCAGCCCTCTCGACGCTGTTCATCTGGTTGTTGTCGTTGCCCTTCGGCGCGATCAACACCCTGACGGCATGGCTGCCGAGCGCCATTGCCGGCGGCGTGATCGTGACGTTGATGTATCGCTTGCTGGCGGTGCATTCGCAGCGCTGGGCCTTGATCAGCATTGCGCTGTTGATGCTCACCAGCACCTTCGTCACCGAAGTGCGCGCCGTGTCGCAAGACCTGATGCTCGCCGCCGTGGCGCTGTCGGTGTTTTACCTGGGTTACGCGCACGACCACTTCGGCTCACGCCGTCGCTGGCCGCTGATCTTTGTCCTGCTGTTGCTGGGCTTCGGGATTCGCGGGCCTATCGGCCTGGTGGTACCGACCGGCATGCTCTGCAGTTACTACCTGCTCAACCGTGAGTGGAAACGCCTCTTCGTGTTCGGCGTGATCGCTTCTGTGTTACTCGCAGCGTGTGTCAGCCTGCTGTTGTGGCTGGCGAAACTCAGCGGTGGCGAAGCCTTCCTGCAGGACGTGATCCGCATGCAGTTCATGGGGCGCATGGACGGCAGTGAGGGCGTCAGTGGTTCGCTGTATTACTTCACCAGCTCCATCGGCAACTACGCACTGGCGTATCCGCTGGCGATTCTGGCGTTGGCCGCGACCTGGCTGAGCAAACCGCATCAACGCGGCCCGGCGTTGCGTCTGGTGCAATATTGCGCGGCTGCCGGGCTGATCGTCATGGTCGGTCTGTCGATTCCACAGGCGAAGAAGGCGCGTTACCTGCTGCCGATGTTGCCGATGGCGGCGATCATCGCGGCGTACCCGTTCCAGGTGCTGCACGGGCGGGTGTTCCGTGTATTGCGCGGGGTGATTCAAGGTATCTGGCTGGTGACGCCGGGACTGTTGATGGTAGCCCTGCTGGTTGCCAAGCGCCGCTTTCCCGAGCAACTCGACGGCATCACTCTGGTGCTGATCGTACTCGGCGTTCTGCAATTGCTCGCACTGTCGCGCCTGTTGATGCCGCGCCGGCGTGCCGAAGTATTGGCGCTGTGCTCGGTGTTAGCCTTGTGGACGGTGTATGCCGCGGTGTTCGAACCGGTGGAGCGACGTCTGTACGACACGCAGGCCTTCAGTCGTGCTGCCTTCGCGCAGGTGCAGCAGAACCCGGCACCGCTGGTGCTGCACGGCATGGGCAAAGACGCCAAGGCGATCAAGTTCATGGTCAACGTCGAGCAGGACCTGCAACCGCAGTTCACCGAAACGGTGCAGCAACTCGAAGCCCTCAAAGGCCCGGCCTGGCTGATGATGGACAGCAAGGACCTGCAATCGCTACAGGGCACCCCGCTGGCCAGCCTGCAACCGGTGCTGACCGGGCGTTTCGACAAGAACGATTACGTGCTGTTGTATCTGAAGCCCTTGTAGGAACTGATTGAGGCTGCGATCTTTTGCGCTTTCAGGAAAAAGATCGCAGCCTGCGGCAGCTCCTACAGGGATTTTTACCATGAGTTTTGTTGTACGCCGGGCGCGGCAGAATGATGCCGCCGCCCTCCCCGCCATCGAACGCTCGGCTGCCGAGCTGTTTCGCACAGATCCGACCCTCGCCTGGCTTGCCGACACCGACGTGGCCGGCGCCGCGCAACACCGCCAAGCCATCGACAATGCCTACGTCTGGGTCGCCGAAAACACCTCGGCGCAGCTCGCAGGATTTATTCGCGCGCTGGATTTCGACAACCAACTGCACATTGAAGAACTGTCGGTCAGCCTCGCGTTTCAGGGTCAGGGCGTGGGCCGGCAACTGCTGCTGGCCGCGATTGAACATGCCCGCCTTCAGCACATGCACGCCGTGACCCTGACCACGTTTCGCGACGTGCCGTGGAATGCGCCGTTTTATCAGCGGATGGGGTTTGTGGAAGTCGCATCCGGTGAGCACGAAGCGCATTTGCTCGATGCTCTGCAGAAAGAAATCGAGCATGGCTTTGCCGCCGATCGACGCTGCGCCATGCACCTGATATTGCCCTGACAGGACAAATCCCTTGTAGGAGCGAGCCTGCTCGCGATAGCGTCCTGTCAGTCAACTGGGTTGGCGCCTGACACTCGGTATTCGCGAGCAGGCTCGCTCCCACAAGGTTTCTCATCATAAAAATAAGGACATTTGCACTGCCGTGGCCACCTACTCCCGCCTGATCCGCCGACTGATGATCACTTCGCTGAGCATCGTCATCAGCCGTGCCCTGATCAGTCCGCTGCTGACTCTGTTCCTCAGCAACAAACTGGGTCTCAACCCGCAAGACGTCGGCCTGCTGTTGGGCATCGCCGTGTTCAGTGCCACGCTGTTATCGCTGTACGGCGGCTACATCATCGATCGCCTCGACAAGCGCCAGCTGTTGATCCTGACCATGCTTTCCAGCGGTGTCGGCCTGATGCTGCTGACCTTCGCGCAGAATCTGTACCTGGTCACGCTGGTGCTGATCATCAGTGAAACGGCGTCGGCGCTGTTCCTGATCTGTTCCAAAGCGATGCTCAGTGAAAACCTGCCGGTCAGCCAGCGGGTCAAGGCGTTTTCGCTGAACTACACGCTGACCAACATTGGCTACGCCGTCGGCCCGATGATCGGCGTGGTGATTGCCGGGGTTCAGCCTTCAGCGCCATTTATCGTCGCGGGGCTGATTGCCGCTGGCAGCGTTTTTCTGCTGCTGGGCGTCTCTCGCGAGGTCAGCCCGCTGTCGCAGGCGAGCCAGCCGCAGAGTTTCCTGAACACCCTGATCATCCTGAAAAACGACCGCACGATGATCCTGTTCACCCTTGGTTGCCTGCTCAGCACCCTGGTTCACGGGCGCTTCACCCTGTACCTGTCGCAGTATCTGCTGGTGACCCACACGCAAGAGCAGACCCTCGACACCATGGCCGCCCTGCTCGCCTGCAACGCGATCACGGTGATCCTGCTGCAATACCAGATTGGGCGCTTTCTCAAGCGCGAGCACCTGCGGTTCTGGATTGCCGGCGGCACCGCGTTGTTCATCGTCGGCCTGATCGGCTTCAGCGTGGCCGACAGTCTGGTCGGCTGGTGCATGGCGATGTTCATCTTCACCCTCGGCGAGATGATCATCTATCCGGCGGATTTCCTCTTCGTCGACACCCTCGCTCCCGAGGAGCTGCGCGGCAGTTACTACGGTGCGCAGAACCTCGCGGCGCTGGGCGGTGCGCTGAGTCCGGTGATGTGCGGGTTCCTGCTGATGCACACGCCGGCGCCGAGCATGTTATACGCCTTGAGCGCTCTGGCGGGGCTGGGTGGGTATCTGTGTTTTGTCAGTGGACGCCGCGTGGCGACAATTCAAAAATAATGCACTGAAGCAGCATTTATATGAATTTGTCAGCATCGACTTTGCACGGCACACTGTGCGCGTTCCTCCCCCAATAGTTGGAACACTTCGAGGACTTTCCGAAACGGACAAGTCCTTTTTTTTGCCCCGAATTTACCGCAAGGACCCGATTCACATGCTCGCTCGCTGGTTGCCCGCCGCCATCAACACCCGCCCCACCGAATGGAGCCGCGCCGCGATCGGCATGGCGCTGGGCACCTTGTTCAGCGTCTGGGCGTGCAGTCAGGTATTCGGCATTGAGGTGGCGTATCACCTGATCGGGCCGTTGGGCGCCTCGGCCGTGTTGCTGTTTGCCGTGTCTTCCGGCGCACTCGCGCAACCTTGGTCGATCATCGGCGGCTACCTGTGCGCCAGCGTGGTCGCGCTGCTGGTGGCCCACGTCCTCGGCCGCACCTTGGGCAGCGCCTGCCTGGCGGCGGGCATGGCACTGATCCTGATGTGTTGGCTGCGTTGCCTGCATCCACCGGCCGGCGCACTGGCACTGACCTTGGTACTGGCCGATCCGGCCACCATCGCCATGGACTGGAAAGCCATGGAACCGGTGATGCTCGCCGCCGCCTGCATGCTGCTCAGCGCGCTGGCCTACAACAACCTGACGCGCATCCGCTATCCGAAACGCCCGGCCGAGCCAGCGCCTGTGGTTGCCCCGATCGACAGTCAGGCAATCACCGCCGAAGACCTGAAGCTGGCCTTGGCTGACATGGAAGCGTTCATCGATGTCACCCCCGAAGACCTCGAACAACTGATCCACGCCAGCGAACTGCACGCCAAACGCCGCAGCATCCGCGAAGTCTTCTCCTGACATCCCACACTCCCTGTAGGAGCTGTCGAGTGCAACGAGGCTGAGATCTTTCAAGATCAAAAGATCGCAGCCTTCGGCAGCTCCTACACAAACAAATACCGATCAAACACCGAAGTATCCGCGAAGTTTTCTCCTGACACCCCACACTCCCTGTAGGAGCTGTCGAGTGCAACGAGGCTGCGATCTTTCAAGATCAAAAGATCGCAGCCTTCGGCAGCTCCTACACAAACAAATACCGATCAAACACCGAAGTATCCGCGAAGTTTTCTCCTGACACCCCACACTCCTTGTAGGAGCTGTCGAGTGCAACGAGGCTGCGATCTTTCAAGACCAAAAGATCGCAGCCTTCGGCAGCTCCTACACAAACAAATACCGATCAAACACCGAAGTATCCGCGAAGTTTTCTCCTGACACCCCACACTCCCTGTAGGAGCTGTCGAGTGCAACGAGGCTGCGATCTTTCAAGATCAAAAGATCGCAGCCTTCGGCAGTCCCTACATCAGCAAATAGCGATTTTTCCTTAAGGCAAAAACGCAAACTCCCCCTGCACATATCCCGGTTGTACACGGCAAATTTGCACTGTTACGATCCGTCAACGCTCGCGCGCGAGCTTCTCGAATAAAGACAATAAAAGCAGGGAGTTAGTGATGACTGCTCAGGCTTCATCCCCGCGGACGCCGTCCATGGATGCCACGCCAGACGAAGTGCTGGCCGAGGTTCGCAATCACATCGGTCACCTGACCCTCAACCGCCCCGCCGGTCTCAACGCCATCACCCTCGACATGGTTCGTCAGTTGCAGCAGCAACTCGATGCCTGGGCGACTGACGCCAGCGTGCACGCCGTGGTGCTGCGCGGGGCCGGTGAAAAGGCGTTCTGCGCCGGTGGCGACATTCGTTCGCTGTACGACAGCTTCAAAAGCGGCGACACGCTGCACGAAGATTTCTTCGTCGAGGAATACGCCCTCGACCTGACGCTTCATCATTACCGTAAACCGGTGCTGGCCTTGATGGACGGTTTCGTCCTCGGCGGCGGCATGGGCCTGGTGCAAGGCGCGGATCTGCGGGTGGTCACCGAAAAGAGCCGGCTGGCGATGCCGGAAGTGGCGATCGGGTATTTCCCCGATGTCGGCGGCAGCTATTTCCTCTCGCGGATTCCCGGTGAACTGGGGATCTATCTGGGCGTCAGCGGCGTGCAGATTCGTGCGGCCGATGCGTTGTACTGCGGGCTGGCGGACTGGTTTGTCGACAGCAGCAAATTGCCGAGCCTCGACGAACAACTCGATCATCTGGAATGGCGCGACACGCCGCTCAAGGATCTGCAGGGCCTGCTGGCGAAAAACGGCGTGCAAACCCTGGCCGATGCGCCGCTGGAGAAACTGCGCCCGGCCATCGACCACTTCTTCGCCCTGCCGGACGTGCCGAGCATTGTCGAGCAACTGCGCGCAGTCACCGTCGCCGACAGCCACGAGTGGGCGACAAGCACCGCTGACCTGCTGCAGACCCGCTCGCCACTGGCGATGGCCGTGACCCTGGAAATGCTCCGTCGCGGTCGGCACTTGAGCCTGGAACACTGTTTCGCCCTCGAACTGCATCTGGATCGCCAGTGGTTCGAACGCGGCGACCTGATCGAGGGCGTGCGCGCCCTGCTGATCGACAAAGACAAGACACCACGCTGGAACCCGCCGACCCTTGCTGCGCTGGACGCCGGGCATGTCGCGAGTTTCTTTAACGGTTTTGATGAGAGCGGGAGCTGAGCCATGCACGATCTCGAACTGACTGAAGAACAAGTAATGATCCGCGACATGGCCCGGGATTTTGCCCGTGGCGAAATCGCACCTCACGCGCAAGCCTGGGAAAAGGCCGGCTGGATCGACGACGCACTGGTGGCGAAGATGGGCGAACTCGGTTTGCTCGGCATGGTGGTGCCCGAGGAATGGGGCGGCACTTACGTCGATTACGTGGCCTATGCGCTGGCGGTGGAAGAGATTTCTGCCGGCGACGGCGCCACAGGTGCGTTCATGAGCATCCACAACTCGGTGGGCTGCGGACCGGTGATGAATTACGGCAGCGAAACGCAGAAACAGACCTGGCTGGCGGATCTCGCCAGTGGCCAGACGATTGGCTGCTTCTGCCTCACTGAACCGCAGGCCGGCTCCGAAGCGCACAACCTGCGCACCCGCGCCGAACTGCGCGACGGCCAGTGGGTGATCAACGGCGCCAAACAATTCGTCAGCAATGGCAAACGGGCGAAACTGGCAATCGTGTTTGCGGTGACGGATCCGGATCTGGGCAAGAAAGGCATTTCCGCGTTCCTGGTGCCCACCGATACTGCGGGTTTCATCGTCGATCGCACCGAACACAAGATGGGCATCCGCGCCTCCGACACCTGCGCGGTGACCCTGAACAACTGCGGCATTCCCGAAGCCAATCTGCTCGGCGAGCGCGGCAAGGGTCTGGCGATTGCCCTGTCCAACCTTGAAGGCGGCCGCATCGGCATTGCTGCGCAAGCCTTGGGCATCGCCCGGGCGGCGTTTGAAGCGGCGCTGGTGTATTCCCGCGATCGCATCCAGTTTGGCAAGCCGATCAACGAACACCAGAGCATCGCCAACCTGCTGGCCGACATGCACATGCAAATCAACGCGGCGCGCTTGATGATCCTGCACGCGGCGCGCCTGCGCACGGCGGGCAAACCGTGCCTGTCGGAGGCATCGCAGGCCAAACTGTTCGCCTCGGAAATGGCCGAAAAGGTCTGTTCTTCTGCGATTCAGATTCATGGCGGGTATGGGTATCTGGAAGACTATCCGGTCGAGAAGTACTACCGCGATGCACGGATTACCCAGATCTACGAGGGATCTAGCGAGATTCAGCGGATGGTGATTGCGCGGGAGCTGAAGAACTACCAACTGTAAAAGCAAAAGATCGCAGCCTTCGGCAGCTCCTACAGGAAACCGGTGTAGGAGCTGCCGAAGGCTGCGATCTTTTGATGTTGCCTCAAAAGCTTCGCCAGCAGGCTGGCTCCCGCACTGGATCTGTGTCGTACACAAATCCAGTGTGGGAGCGGGCTTGCCCGCGATAGCGTCAGTGAGGACGCAACGTTACTTACCGATAAACTCCGGCGCACGCTTCGCCACAAACGCCGCCATCCCTTCCTTCTGATCCTGCGTGGCGAACGCCGCATGGAACACCCGGCGCTCGAAGCGCACGCCTTCGGTCAGGTTGACCTCAAAGGCGCGGTTGACGCTTTCCTTGATCATCATCGCAATCGGCAACGACTTGCTGGCGATCACCGCGGCGACTTTCAACGCCTCGTCGAGCAGTTCATCACTCGGCACGATCCGCGCAACGATGCCGCAGCGTTCGGCTTCCACCGCATCGATCATCCGCCCGCTGAGGCACATTTCCATGGCCTTGGCCTTACCCACCGCGCGGGTCAGGCGCTGGGTGCCGCCCATGCCCGGGAGCACGCCGAGGTTGATTTCCGGCTGGCCGAATTTGGCGTTGTCACCGGCCAGGATGAAGTCGCACATCAGCGCCAGTTCGCAGCCGCCACCGAGGGCAAAGCCGTTGACCGCAGCAATGATCGGCTTACGGCGGTTGGCCACACGGTCGCTGTCGCTGAACAGATCATCCATGTAGATCTGCGGATAGGTCAGTTCGGCCATTTCCTTGATGTCGGCGCCGGCGGCGAAGGCTTTCTTCGAACCGGTGATGATGATGCAACCGATGTTCGCATCCGCTTCCAGACCATCGAGGGCATGGTTCACTTCGCTGACCAGTTGCGCGTTCAGGGCATTCAGCGCCTGTGGGCGGTTGAGGGTGATCAGGCCGACGCGGCCGTGGTTTTCCAGCAGAATCGTTTCGTAAGTCATGGGCAAGGTTCCTTGTCAGAGATTGCGCGAAATAACCATGCGCTGAATGTCGCTGGTGCCTTCGTAGATCTGGCAGACGCGCACGTCGCGGTAGATGCGCTCCAGCGGGAAGTCGTTGAGGTAACCGTAACCGCCCAGCGTCTGCAACGCCATTGAGCAGACCTTCTCGGCCATTTCCGAAGCGAACAGTTTCGCCATCGAGGCCTCGACCAGTGCCGGTTGACCGCTGTCACGCAGGGCCGCGGCGTAATGCACCATCTGCCGGGCGACGGCGATCTGCGTGGCCATGTCCGCCAGGCGGAAAGCCACGGCCTGGTGTTCGATGATCGGTTTGCCAAAGGTGTCGCGCTCGCGGGCGTAATCGCGGGCCGCTTCGAACGCAGCGCGGGCCATGCCCACCGCTTGCGACGCGATGCCGACCCGCCCGCCTTCGAGGTTGGCCAAGGCGATTTTGTAGCCTTCGCCCTCCTCACCCAAGCGGTTGGCGACCGGCACCTTCACGTCTTCAAACAGAATCTGGCAGGTGTCCGACGCGTGCTGGCCGAGCTTGTCTTCGACCCGGGCGACTTTGTAGCCGGGCGAATCGGTGGGCACGATGAACGCCGTGATCCCGCGTTTGCCGGCACTCGGATCGGTCACCGCAAACACGATCACGATCCCGGCGTTCTGCCCGGAGGTGATGAACTGTTTGCAGCCGTTGAGCACGTAGTGATCACCTTCCAACCGTGCGCGGGTTTTCAGGCTGCTGGCGTCGGAACCGGCCTGCGGTTCGGTCAAGGCGAAGGCGCCGAGCATGGCACCGCTGGCCAACGGTTTGAGGAAGCGTTCGCGCTGGTCGTCGTTGCCGAACTTGAGGATCGGCACGCAGCCCACCGAGTTGTGCACGCTCATGATGGTCGAGCAGGCGCCGTCGCCGGCGGCGATTTCTTCCAGGGCCATGGCGTACGCCAGGTAGCCGGTGTCACAGCCGCCCCACTGCTCCGGCACGAGCATGCCGAAGAAGCCCAGTTCGGCCATCTCGCCGATGGCTTCCTTGGGGAAACGATGCTCGCGATCCCACTCGGCGGCGAACGGTTTCAGCCGTTCCTCGGCGAACTGCCGGGCCATGTCGCGGATCTGGGTCTGGTCTTCGTTGGGAATCATGGTGAATCCTTAATCCGGGTTACGCACGATCTCCTGTAGGAGCTGCCGCAGGCTGCGATCTTTTGATTTTGATTTTTAAAAGCAAGATCAAGAGATCGCAGCCTGCGGCAGCTCCTACAGGGGCCGCGTGTTTAGTAGACGCATTCCACGGCCATGGCCGTGGCTTCACCACCGCCGATGCAGATCGCCGCGATCCCGCGTTTCAGGTTTTTCTGGCGCAGGGCCGAGAGCAAGGTCACCAGAATCCGCGCACCCGAGGCACCGATCGGATGGCCCAGCGCGCAGGCGCCGCCGTGCACGTTGAGCTTGTCGTGGGGGATTTCCAGATGGGTCATCGCGGCCATCGCCACCACGGCGAACGCTTCGTTGATTTCGAACAGATCGACCTCGTTCAACGCCCAACCAGTCTTCTTCACCAGCTTCTTGATCGCGCCAATCGGTGCCACCGGGAACAGGCCCGGCGTGTCGGCAAATGCCGCGTGACCATGAATCACCGCCAGCGGTTTAAGCCCGAGTTTCTGCGCTTGCGACTGGCGCATCAGCACCAGTGCCGCCGCACCGTCGGAGATCGAGCTGGAGTTGGCCGCCGTCACCGTGCCGCCTTCGCGGAACGCCGGTTTCAGCGAGGCGACTTTGTCCAGTTTGGCTTTCGGCGGCTGCTCGTCGTTGCTGATCAGCACCTGCTCTTTGCCGACGGTCACGGTCAGCGGCACGATTTCGGCCTTGAAGCTGCCGTCCTTGATCGCCTGTTGGGCCCGAGTGGTCGAAGCGATGGCAAACGCATCCTGGGCTTCGCGGCTGAAGTCGTTGGTTTCGGCGCAGTCTTCGGCGAAGGTGCCCATCAGACGGCCCTTATCGTAGGCGTCTTCGAGGCCGTCGAGGAACATCGAGTCGAGCACCCGGCCATGGCCCATACGGTAACCGGCACGGGCGCGATCAAGCAGATATGGCGAGTTGGACATGCTTTCCATGCCGCCGGCGATCACCACATCGGCGCTGCCGGCCAGCAGCATGTCGTGGGCGAGAATGGTGGTTTCCATGCCCGAGCCGCACATTTTGTTGACGGTGGTGCAGCGCGTCGATTTATCCAGCCCGGCACCCAGTGCCGCTTGACGTGCCGGTGCCTGACCGAGGCCGGCCGGCAATACGCAACCGAACAACACTTCGTCAACCGCGTCGCTGGCAACCCCGGCGCGTTCAACCGCCGCCTTGATCGCGGCAGCGCCAAGTTGCGGCGCGGTGAGGCTTTTCAGTTCGCCCTGAAAACCGCCCATCGGGGTGCGGACGGCGCTGACGATAACAATCGGATCGTTGGCAATAGTCATGACAAATCCTCCTTACTTGGCGGCCATGCGCAAGGCGCCGTCGAGACGGATCACCTCACCGTTGAGCATGCTGTTTTCGATGATATGCCGAACCAGCGCGGCGTACTCGGCAGGTTTGCCAAGACGCGGCGGGAACGGCACGCCAGCGGCCAGCGACTCGCGCACTTCCGGGGTCATGCCGGCCATCATCGGGGTTTCGAAAATGCCCGGGGCGATGGTCATCACGCGGATGCCGAAACGCGCCAGTTCACGGGCGGCCGGCAGGGTCAGGCTGGCGATCGCGCCTTTGGAGGCGGAATACGCGGCCTGACCGATCTGGCCGTCGAACGCAGCGACCGAGGCGGTGTTGATGATTACCCCGCGCTCGCCATCGGCATTGGCTTCGCTCTCGGCGATGGCCGCCGCGGCCAGACGCAACATGTTGAAGCTGCCGATCAGATTGACGTTGATCACTTGGGCAAAACTCGACAGCGCATGCGGGCCGTTCTTGCCGAGAATCTTCTCGCCCCGGACGATGCCGGCGCAGTTGACCAGACCGTTGAGGCTGCCAAAGGCTTTGAGCGTCGCCTGCACCGCAGCTTCGGCAGCGACTTCGTTGCTGATGTCGGCCACCACGCTGTACGCGCCGAGGCGCTGGGCCTGGGCGGCTACCGCTTCGGCGTTCATATCCACCAGCATCACTTTGGCGCCGGCGTTGACCAGCAACTCAGCGGTGGCGGCACCGAGGCCGGAGGCGCCGCCGGTGACGATAAAAACCTTGTTCTCGATCTGCATGACTGACTTCCTGATTCAAGCTGAAACGTTGTGCGCCGCGGCCTCTTGAGCCTTGGCGATTTCCTGGTTGCGCAAGATAAAGCGCTGCAATTTGCCGCTTGGGGTTTTCGGCAATTCGCTGACAAATTCGATTTCCCGCGGGTACGAATGCGCGGCCAGGCGTTTGCGCACGTGTTGCCGCAGCTCTTCGGCCAGCGCCGGTTCGGCGCGGTATTGCGGGTTGAGCACGACGAAGGCCTTGACCAGCTCGGTGCGCTCCGGATCAGGCTTGCCGACCACGGCGGCTTCGACCACTGCCGGGTGCTCGATCAGCGCGCTTTCGACGTCGAACGGGCCGACGCGGTAGCCGGAAGTGGTGATCACGTCATCACTGCGGCCGACGAAGCTGATGCTGCCGTCCGGGTTCCATTCCACCGTGTCGCCGCTGAGGTAGTAATCGCCGACGAAGGCTTTGGTCGGCACGCCCTCGTAGCCGCCGAACCAGCACATCGGCGACTGGGTGCGGTCGATGGCGAGAATGCCCGGCTGGCCGACGCCGAGTTCGTTGTACTGCTCGTCGAGCACCACGATGCGATGGCCCGGCGAGGCGAAACCGGCGGCGCCGAGGTGGATCGGGTGCTCCAGACCGTGGTGGTTGCACAGGACCATGCCCAGTTCGGTCTGGCCGTAATGGTCGTGAATGACTACGCCGAGATTGTCGGCGAACCAGCGGATCACTTCCGGGTTCAGCGGCTCGCCGGCGCTGCTGACGATGCGTAGCTTGCCCTTGATCGACTTGGCGAACTCGTTGCCACCGGCAATCAACAAGCGGTACGCGGTCGGCGAGCCAGTGAGGTTGGTGATGCCGTATTTGTTGATCACCCGGCAGGTGCTTTCGAGAGTGAACGGGCCATCGTAAAAGGTGATCGGGTGCCCCATCGACATAGGGCCGGTGACGCCGAAATAGATGCCGTAGGCCCAGCCCGGATCGGCGACGTTCCAGAACGAATCCTCAGGACGCAGATCCACCGCGTCGCGGGTGTAGCTCTGGAACGCGACGATCGCCTTGAGCGGCACCGACAGTGCTTTCGACGGGCCGGTGGTGCCCGAGGTGAACATCAGCAGGAACGGATCTTCGCCGCTCAGCAGCACCGGCTCGCAAACGCTGGAATAGTTGGCCAGCTCGGCCCAGAAACTGAAATCGCCACGGACGATGCCCTGACCTTTGGCGCCGCCGACGGTGACGATGGTCGGGCAATCGCTGACTTCAGCGAGTTTTGGCCGGTTGACCGCGTCGGTGACCACCACTTTGGCGCCGGAACTGTTCAGGCGATGCTCGATGGCCTTCGGGCCGAACGCGGTGAACAGCGGCTGATACACCGCGCCGATGCGCCAGGTGGCGAACACGGTGATGAGCAATTCGATGTTGCGTGGCAGCAGACCGGCGACCTTGTCGCCCTTCTGCACGCCTTGTTCGAGAAGGAAATTGGCGAAACGCGCGGCTTGGTCTTGCAGCTCGCTGAAGGTGTACGTGGCACTCGCGCCGTCGCGGCCCTCCCAGAACAACGCAATGCGCCCAGGCAACGCGTGGCGGTCGCAACATTCGACGCAGGCGTTGACCGCCTCCAGCGTGCCGCTGAGCGCAGCGTCCACGGTGTGCTGATAGTTGAACTGTTCGGTGGCAGACAAGTAATCGCGCATTGCCAGAATCCCTCGGTGTTTTTATTAGGCTGGGAACCGTAAACAACACAGGGATAGTCGCGCTGCGGCGCTGAGGCGGCAATGGTCAAAGCCATCAAAGTGGCTGACTGGTTTGGCCATGCTTGCAGAATGACAAACAACCCCCTGTAGGAGCTGCCGCAGGCTGCGATCTTTTGATCTTGTTTTTTAGAACATCAAAGGCAAAAGATCGCAGCCTGCGGCAGCTCCTACAGGGGAAGCGCATTCCAAATGTGCGTCGGATCAGACCGCCTCGTTAAGGATCAGCGTGCGGTAATGCCCAGGATTGGACCCCGACCACTTGCGAAAAGCCTTGTAGAACGAGCTCGCATCGGCAAACCCCAGCCGCGTGGCGATCTCGACGAAGCTGATCGACGGCTCCGCCAGCCAGGTAATTGCCAGTTCCTTGCGCACGCTGTCCTTGAGCCCCTGATAGGTCTGCCCCTCCTCGGACAGTCGCCGGCGCAGGGTCGAGGCGGACATGCACAGCTGTTGCGCCAAGGCTTCGGTCTCCGGCCACTGTTCGGCGGGTAGCTGCCGCAGGTCCTGTTTGATCCGGCTGGCCAGGCTTTCCGGGTCGCGGTATTTCACCAGAATGTTCGCTGGCGCATGGGCCAGAAAGCGTTTCAGTTCTTCGGCCGTACGCTTGATCGGCAGGTCGAGGCAGTCAGCAGCAAAGATCATCCGCGTGCGCGGACGCTCGAAACGCAGGTTTTCCGAGAACATCACCCGGTAGTCGTCGCAGAAATCCGGCTCGGCGCAGCGCAGTTCGATCGCCAGAATCGGAATCCGCCGCCCCGCCAGCCAACAGGCCACGCCGTGGACGATCATCCAGTAGGTGAAATAGGTAAACGCCCGGCGCGGCTCGGGATCGTCTTCGAACAGGACGATTTCCGCCAAGCTCTGCTGATGCGCCAATTGCGCGGGCATTTTTTCCAGCATCAAGGAGAGGAAATTCAGGCCCATGCCCAGACCGGTGGCCAGCGTCGGTTGCGCCATGGCGCTGCGGCAAAGGAACTCAAGACTGCCGGACTTGAGCTTGCGTGGGTCCATGCCGAAGAACTCGTCATCACCGCGCCGGGCCAGCAAGCGCCAGAGTCTGGCGTATTGCGAGGCCGGCACCCGCCCCTGTTCGCTGTGCAGCAGGGCCGGCGCAATCCCGATCTTGTTCAGGACTTCATCCGTGGCCACGCCCGGGGCACAACTTTGCAGCAGCGCTTCACGCACCAGTTGAACGGCAATGGTGTCTTTTTCCGACATGGAGCGAGGCAGACCTTGTTGTTTTCGAGTGACGGGCATCTTACCCCAGTCATCCCGATTCACCACAAACCCTGTAGGAGCTGCCGAAGGCTGCGATCTTTTGATCTTGTTTTTAAAAATCAGAGTCAAAAGATCGCAGCCTTCGGCAGCTCCTACAAGAGGAAGGTGCGAGGGCGAAAAACAGGTCGTTCAGCGAATGTTCAGGTAAATGTCAACCATCCCCATTTGGGAATGAGTGTCATTATGTTACAACTTAGCCACCTATCTAAATCACTCGTGGTTGCCGCAATGCTCGTTCCCTTTCTGATCATGCTGCGCGAAGGCATTGAAGCCGCGCTGATCGTTGGCATCATCGCCAGCTACTTGCAACAAACCGGACGTGGCCAGTGGATGCCGGCGGTGTGGATCGGCGTATTTCTCGCCGCCGCTCTGGCACTGCTGGTCGGCGGTGGCCTGGAGCTGGTCAGCGCCGAATTCCCGCAGAAACAGCAGGAGTTGTTCGAAGGCATTGTCGGTCTGGTCGCGGTGGGCATTCTCAGTTCGATGGTGTTCTGGATGCGCAAGGTCGCGCGGTCGATCAAGCATTCGTTGCAGGCCTCGCTGGATCACGCCCTGACTTCGTCAAAGCATCAGGTAATCGCGCTGATCGCCATGGTGTTCTTCGCCGTGGCTCGCGAAGGCCTGGAAACCGTGTTCTTCCTGCTCGCGGTGTTTCAGCAGAGCGAAGGCCCAGGCGCGCCGATCGGTGCCCTGCTCGGCCTGGTGCTGGCGATTGTCGTCGGTTTCCTGATCTACAGCGGCAGCATGCGCCTGAACCTGTCGGCGTTCTTCAAGTGGACCGGGTTGTTCATTCTGGTGGTCGCCGCCGGGATCCTCGCCAACTCGGTGCAAGCCCTGCATGAAGCGGGCGTGTGGAATCACCTGCAAACCGTGCTGTTCGACTTCAGCGCGACGCTGCCGATGGACGGCCCGCTGGGTTCGGTGCTGGCCGGCATGTTCGGGTATCAGGATGCGCCGACCGTCAGCACTCTCGGTGCGTACCTGATCTATCTGGTGCTGGCGCTGATGATGTTTTTCTACCCCGCCGCGCCGGTCTCCAGCGCTGACGCCGCCGGCAAATCGTCTTCCGTTTCCAGCCAATAAGGGCCCCCATGTCAAAGCCTAATACTCCTCAGGCCTCGCCTCCCCGCGCCTTGCGCTGGGCGGTGGCCGGTTCGGTGGTCGTGATGATCGCCGCCGGCGGCCTGTTCTACTACGCCTCGAAAATGGCCGCGGCCAAGCGTCAGCACAACCATGATGAAGTGGTGGTCAACATCAACGCCCACAGCTGTGATCCGAACGAGTTGACGGTTCCCGCTGGCCGCGCCAGTTTCCGCATCGTCAACCGCTCCGACCGGGCGGTGGAATGGGAAATTCTGGACGGCGTGCTGGTGATCGAAGAGCGCGAAAACATCGCGCCGGGCCTGAGCCAGGTGATCAACGCCAATCTGCAGCCCGGCGACTATGCGATCACTTGCGGTCTGCTGAGCAATCCACGTGGCGTACTGCACGTAACGCCGACGGCGGCTTCCGATGCTGCCGCCAAGGCCAAGCCGTCGATGGTCGCTTTCGTCGGGCCGCTGTCGGAGTTTCGCGTGTATCTGGCGACGCAGGGCAGCGCGCTGATCAAAGCCGAGACCGCGCTGAATCAGGCGATTGCCGGTGGCGACCTGGCCCAGGCACAGGCGCTGTACCTGCCGGCGCGTGCCGCTTACCAGCGTCTGGCGCCTGCCGCGCAACGTCTGGCCGAACTGGACAACAGCATCAATGCCCGCGCCGATTACTTCGAAAAACGCGAACAGGATCCGGCCTTCGTCGGTTTCCACCGCATCGAATACGCGCTGTTCCAGCAACGCAGCCTCGATGGCTTGAACCCGGTTGCCGAGCGTCTGCTGGCCGACGTCACCAACCTAAAACAGCAACTGCTGGCCCAATCGCTGCCACCGGAGCAACTGGTGAGCATCGTGGTGCGCAACCTCAACACCCTGGCCGACGTGCGCGCCGCCAGCGGCGAAGAGGAACGCTACAGCCACGCCGACCTCAATGGCTTCGCCAGCAACCTGGAAACCGCGCACAAAGTGGTCGAGCTGCTGCGGCCGATGCTGACCAGGTCAGCGCCGGATCTGCTGCCGAAAATCGACGCGGCGCTGAGTGATTTCGACAGCGTACTGAACAACTTCAAGGTCAAGGACGGCTACGCCACTTACGACACGGTCAGTGGCGAACAACGCAAACAGATCGCCGACAAGGCTCAGGCCCTGGCTGACGCTCTGGATGGCATCGATCCCGCCCTCGGCCTTTCCGGCCTGTAAGCAGAAGACGAATACCGATGAAAGAATTGCAAAACCTCGATCTGCAACGTCGCCGCCTGCTGATGGGCATGGGTGTCGCCGGCGTCGCCCTGGCCGGTTCGGCCCTGAGCTGCCCGGCCATGGCGGCAGCCCCGGCGCAAGTCACCGAAGCGCCGAGCAGCGACAAGACCGAAGACCGCCACGATTTCCATGGCGTGCACCAGACCGGGATCGTCACCCCGCGTCCGGCGTCCGGCATGTTCGTGTCATTCGACGTGCTGGCCAGTGATCGCGAAGACCTTGAGCGGCTGTTCCGTACCCTCAACGAGCGCATCGCGTTCCTGATGAAGGGCGGCCCGGTGGCGCAGATCGACCCGAAACTGCCGCCGCCGGATTCCGGCATCCTCGGCCCGGTGGTGACTCCGGACAACCTGACCATCACCGTCTCGGTAGGCGAATCGCTGTTCGACGAGCGCTTCGGCCTGGCCGACGCCAAACCGAAGCGCCTGCAACGCATGGTCGGCTTCCCCAACGATGCACTGGAGGCCGATTGCTGCCACGGCGATCTGAGCCTGCAATTCTGCTCGAACACCGCCGACACCAACATTCACGCCCTGCGCGACATCGTCAAGAACCTGCCGGACCTGCTGCTGGTGCGCTGGAAACAGGAAGGCAGCGTGCCGCCACAAGCCCCGGCCAAACCGGGTGTGCCGGCGCAATCGGCGCGTAACTTCCTCGGTTTCCGTGACGGCTCGGCCAACCGCGATTCCAACGACGCCAAAGCGATGGACAAGATTGTCTGGGTGCAACCGGGCAGCGATGAGCCGGCGTGGGCGGCCCACGGCAGCTATCAAGCGGTGCGGATCATCCGCAATTTCGTCGAGCGCTGGGACCGTACGCCGTTGCAGGAACAGGAAAGCATCATCGGTCGGGTCAAGACCACTGGCGCGCCGATGGGTGCGCAGCACGAAAGCCAAGTCCCGGATTACAGCAAAGACCCGGAAGGCAAACTGACCAAGCTCGACGCGCACATCCGCCTTGCCAACCCGCGTACCGCCGCGAGCCAGGCCAACCTGATTCTGCGTCGGCCGTTCAACTACTCCAACGGCGTGAACAAGAACGGCCAGCTCGACATGGGACTGTTGTTCATCTGTTACCAGGCCGATCTGGAAAAAGGCTTCATCACCGTGCAGACCCGGCTCAACGGCGAGCCGCTTGAGGAATACCTCAAACCGGTCGGCGGCGGTTACTTCTTCACCCTTCCGGGTGTCACCGGCGACAAGGATTTCATCGGTCGCTCGCTGCTCAACGCCACCCAACCCAAAACAGCTGCCTAACCATAAAAAACCTCGGAGCCGCTCCATGAAAAAGTCGCCACTCGCGTTACTGCTAACCCTCGGTTTGCTCAACACCCCGCTGTCGGCGTTCGCCGCGACGGCGCCACTGGATCTGGTCGGCCCGGTGTCGGACTACAAGATCTACGTCACCGAGCAACTGGATGAACTGGGCAGCCACACCAAACAATTCACCGATGCGGTGAAGAAAGGCGATCTGGCCACCGCGCAGAAGCTGTACGCGCCGACCCGCGTCTACTACGAGTCGATCGAGCCGATCGCTGAGCTGTTCAGTGACCTTGATGCGTCCATCGACTCGCGCGTCGACGACCACGAAAAAGGCGTGAAGGCTGAAGACTTCACCGGTTTCCATCGCATTGAATATTCGCTGTTCTCGGAGAAAACCACTGAAGGCCTGACCGCTCTGGCTGACAAGCTCGATAGCGACGTGAAAGACCTGCAGACCCGCGTCGCCGGCCTGACCTTCCCGCCGGAGAAAGTCGTTGGTGGTGCGGCCGCGCTGCTGGAAGAGGTTGCCGCGACCAAGATCTCCGGTGAAGAAGACCGTTACAGCCACACCGACCTGTACGACTTCCAGGGCAACATCGACGGCGCGAAGAAGATCGTCGACCTGTTCCGTCCGCAGATCGAAAAACAGGACAAGGCGTTCGTTGCCAAAGTCGACAAGAACTTCGCCACCGTGGACAAGATCCTTGCCAAGTACAAGACCAAGGACGGTGGTTTCGAGACTTATGACAAGGTGAAGGACAATGATCGCAAGGCGCTGGTTGGCCCGGTCAATACCTTGGCGGAAGACCTGTCCACATTGCGTGGCAAGCTCGGTCTGAACTGACGGATTTGAGTCGCCAGTAAAAAAGATCGCAGCCTTCGGCAGCTCCTACAGGGTGTTCACATTCCCACTGTAGGAGCTGCCGGAGGCTGCGATCTTTTGCTTTTAACGGTTACAAAATCCGGTACAGCAACCGCTCGATCCGCACCCGACTCACACGCTTCAAAAACTTCGCCACCCCCGCCGGGTACTCCGGCAGAGTCTCCAGGTTCTGGAAGCTGGCGATCCGCGTGGTGTTGCGGAAAATCTCTTGCTGCTCCTTCGCCCGTGGCTCAAGCCAGTCGCCTTGCGGATCATCGATCAGCAGCGCGTTTTCCAGGTCGAGACGGAACGCCCGTGGATTGAGGTTGTTGCCGGTCAGCAGCGTATAGCGCTGGTCGACCCACATGCCCTTGAGGTGATAGCTGTTGTCGCCGTCACGCCACAGATGCAGGTTCAACTGGCCGCTGTCGATGTTGCGCTGATGCCGCTTGGCAAAACGCCGCAGGCTGATTTCGTACAGATACGGCAGCGCCGCAATCACCTTGAACGGCTCGCTCGGCGGAATGTAGAAATCGTTGGCGGTTTTGTCGCCGACCACGATGTCGATCTTCACCCCACGGGCCAGCGCACGGTTGACCTCGCGGATGATCGGCAGCGGCAGGTTGAAGTACGGCGTGCAGATAGTCAGTTGCTGTTGCGCACTGGCGATCAGCTCGACGATCACCCGGTTCAACGGGTTGTTCTTGCCCACGCCCAGCAACGGACTGACCGACAGGCCGGTATGCGCGGTGCTGCCGGCACTGGTGTCGTACGCCGCATATTTGAGGCGGCTGCGCAGGTCGCCAATGTCGTTGCGCAGGCTGCGGGTGGTCGGCAGGTTGGGCAGGTCGAGGCGATGCACAGCCTTGGATTCGATCAGGCCGTGCTTGACCAGATGATGCATCGAGTCGGCCAGTTCGCGGGTGTGCAGCACGTGATAGCGGTCGAAACGGTACTTGTCGAACTTGTGCAGGTAGACGTTGTTCAGGCTTGCACCGCTGTAGACCACGCAATCGTCGATCACGAAGCCTTTCAGATGCAGAACGCCGAACAGCTCGCGGGTCTGCACCGGCACGCCGTAAACCGGCACTTCGCTCTGATGGGTGCGGGTCATTTCCTGGTACCACGCCGAGTTGCCCGGCTGTTTGCCGGCACCGATCAACCCGCGCTGGGCGCGCAACCAGTCAACCACCACGACGACTTCCAGCTCCGGGCGCTTGAGCTTGGCGGCGTGCAAGGCATCGAGGATTTCCTGACCGGCCTCGTCGTGCTGCAGATACAGCGCAACGATGTAGATGCGCCGGGTCGCCTCGGCGATTTTCTCCAGCAGGCAACGACGGAACTCGGCGGCGCCGGACAGAATGGTCACGGCCTCGGCAGTCAGCGGAAAGCTGCGCAGTTTGGGCAGCAAAGAGCGTTTGAAAAGCAACGGCATAGGGCTCGCAATGGGTCGAATCCGAAGAACCCGAGAGCTTACACCATCAACCGGTTCGGGTCTTGTGAGTGTCTGTAAAGAGATCAAAAGATCGCAGCCTTCTGCAGCTCCAACACTGATCTCTGTAGGAGCTGCCGAAGGCTCGGGCCGCGATCGGACGATCTTTTGATTTCAAAAACAGCTTGCGAAAGGAGAACGATCGTTCTACTGTTCGCCACATGAACGAAATCACTGACACCTCGACCCGCGACATCATTCTGGATGTCACCGAAAAGTTGATCTACAAAAGTGGCATCGCGGCCACCGGCATGGATCTTCTGGTGAAAACCGCCGGCGTCTCCAGAAAAAGCATCTACCGCTACTTCGCCAACAAGGAGGAGCTGACCGTCGCCGCCTTGCAACGCCGCGACGTGCGCTGGATGCATTGGTACAGAAGTGCTGTCGATCAGGCCGAAACCCCGGCCGACCGCCTGCTCAACCTGTTTACCGTGCTCAAAAGCTGGTTCGCCTCGGAAGGCTTCCGTGGCTGCGCCTTTATCAACACCAGTGGCGAAACCGGTGATCCCGAAGACCCGGTACGTCAGGTCGCCAAAGACCACAAACAGAAACTGCTCGACTACCTGTGCGAGCTGTGTACCGAACATGGCGTCGAAGATCCGCAACGTCTGGCCAGACAATTGCTGATCCTGATTGACGGCGCCATTACCGTAGCGCTTGTGATGGGTGATCACGGTGCCGCTGATAATGCGCAATGCATGGCGCGTAAGTTATTGGACCTGTAACGCCTTAAATAAGCCTCAACCGTTGTTTAATCGTTAATTAGATCGGGAGACTGAAAATGTCGACTGCTGCCCAAGTGCGTCCGCCTTTACCGCCGTTCAACCGTGAATCGGCTATCGAAAAAGTACGTCTGGCCGAGGATGGCTGGAACTCTCGCGATCCCGAGAAGGTGTCGTTGGCCTACACCCTGGATACCAAATGGCGCAATCGCGCCGAGTTCGCCAACAACCGCGAGGAAGCCAAGGCGTTCCTGACCCGTAAATGGGCCAAGGAACTCGACTACCGCCTGATCAAGGAACTCTGGGCCTATTCGGACACGCGGATTGCCGTGCGCTATGCCTATGAATGGCGCGACGATTCGGGCAACTGGTTCCGCTCCTACGGCAACGAAAACTGGGAGTTCGATGAGCACGGGCTGATGTTCCAGCGTTATGCCTGCATCAACGACATGCCGATCAAGGAAAGCGATCGCAAGTTCCACTGGCCGCTGGGTCGGCGTCCGGATGATCATCCGGGGCTCTCCGATCTAGGCCTCTAAGTCCACATAGTTCCAATTGTAGGAGTGAGCCTGCTCGCGATAGCGGTGTGTCAGTCAGCCTGAATATTGACTGTTCATACGCAATCGCGAGCAGGCTCACTCCTACAGGTTTTTGTGGTGTTCAGGCTACTGCGGCAGTTCTTTCAGCCTCCAGTTCCCGCACTAACGGCAACACACGCTTGCCGAAATACTCCACCTCCTCCTGAAAGTGCAGAAACCCTGCCAGCACCAGATCCACCCCCACTGCTTTCAACGCCACAATCCGCTCGGCAATCTGCTGTGGCGTGCCGATCAGGTTGGTCTTGAAGCCATCGTTGTATTGCACCAGATCCTCGAACGTCGATTTCGCCCAGTTGCCCTCACCCTCCGGTGATGCCCTGCCCGCTTGCTTCGCGGCGTCACCGAAAGCGTTGACCGCGTCCGGGTCAGCCTGTTCGATGATCTGCGCCAGTACCGCGCGCGCCTCTTCTTCGGTGTCGCGGGCGATGACAAAAGCGTTGACGCCGATTTTCACCGAATGATTGTTTGCCGCCGCTTTGGCCCGGATGTCATCGACCTGCGCCTTGATCCCTTCGACACTGTTGCCGTTGGTGAAATACCAGTCCGAGACCCGCGCCGCCATGTCTCGTGCCGCACGGGAACTGCCGCCCTGAAAGATTTCCGGGCGGCCCAGCGGTTTCGGTTTGAGGGTGTAATTGTCGAAGCGGTAGAAGTCGCCGCGAAAGCTGAAGTTATCCTGGCTCCAGATGCCGCGCAGCGAGCGGATGAATTCCTCGGAACGCCGATAGCGCTCGTCGTGTTCCAGCCAATGTTCGCCGATGGCCTGGAATTCGCCCTTGAACCAACCGCTGACGATGTTCACCGCGATCCGGCCGTTGGTGAGTTGATCGATGGTCGCCAACTGCTTGGCCGCCAGTGCCGGTTGCCATGGCCCCGGCAGAATCGCCGCGATGACCTTGAGCCTGGTGGTAGCCGCCAGCAGCGCATGACTGAACGCTACCGACTCATGCTGGAACTCGGCACCGTAACCGGCGGTAAAGCGGATCTGTGTCAGGGCATATTCAAATCCGGCGGCCTCGGCGAGTTGCGCCAGTTTGCGGTTGTAGTCAATGCCCCAGTCGGTGCGCTGCTCGATCTTGCTGACCACCAGGCCGCCACTGACGTTCGGCACCCAGTAGGCGAATTTCACGGCTTGCTTGCTCATTGGCGTGTCCTCGGGACATTGGGAAGGTCAATGGGACAGAGCAGCAAGCGTGCCAGCGTCCAGAGGGCCGGTTTTATTGGGCTTGAGGCTGATGGAGTTGCATTGTTGGAGGGTGATTTGTTGTCGAGGTGTTGGGGGAGCAACAGTTGAACAGGAGGTGCCTGAGCTGGCCTCATCGCTGGCAAGCCAGCTCCCACAGGTTTCCGGTATGTTCGCAAAAATTGTGTTCACTAGAGATCTCTGTGGGAGCTGGCTTGCCAGCGATGGGGCTTTACGGGTCGCCGCAACACCTGGAAATGAGTAACATGTCAGCCCTTCCCCGCAGCCCTTCTGCGCCCTGCCGAATAAGCCGATTCCATGCCTTTCGAACTCAGCGTTGACCTCACCACCCTAGCCGTTCTGGCCCTTGTCGCTTTCATTGCCGGTTTCATCGACGCCATTGCTGGCGGCGGCGGTCTGTTGACCACCCCGGCGCTGCTCACTGCCGGCCTGCCGCCGCACCTGGTGCTGGGCACCAACAAACTCAGTTCGACGTTCGGCTCGGCCACCGCCAGTTTCACCTTCTACCGACGCAAACTGTTCCACCCTCGACAGTGGATGCATGCGATCGTCGGCACCCTGGTCGGCGCGCTGACCGGTGCTGTCGTCGCGCACTATCTGCCGGCGGAATGGCTGAACAAGATGCTGCCGGTGATCGTCTTCGCCTGTGGCCTGTATCTGTTGTTCGGCGGCACGCCCAAAGCGCCGCTGGACAGCGACGCGCCGATCAAGAAGAAATGGCAATCGACCCAAGGCTTCAGCCTCGGTTTCTACGACGGCGTGGCCGGCCCCGGCACTGGCGCTTTCTGGACCGTCAGCAGCCTGCTGCTCTACCCGATCGACCTGGTCAAGGCCAGCGGTGTGGCGCGCAGCATGAACTTCGTCAGCAACATCGCGGCGCTGTCGGTGTTCGTGTTTTCCGGGCAAGTGGACTGGATCATCGGCCTGAGCATGGGCCTGTCGGTGATGGTCGGCGCGTTCTTCGGGGCGCGCACCGCGATCAGCGGCGGCGCCAAGTTCATTCGTCCGGTGTTCATCACCGTGGTATTGGGTTTGACCGTACGCCTAGCCTGGCAACACTGGTTCAGCGTGGCCTAAGCGGCGCGCCACGTAGACGTCGATCAGGTAACGGGCAATCGATTTTGACGCCGGCAACGGCGGCAGGTCGTGCACGTTGAACCACTGGGCGTCTTCGATCTCGTCTTCCTGGCAGACGATCTCGCCCCCGGCGTATTCGGCATGGAAGCCGAGCATCATCGAATGCGGGAACGGCCAGCACTGGCTGCCCATGTACTGGATGTTCTTCACTTCGATGCTGACTTCCTCGCGTACTTCGCGAATCAGGCAATCCTCCGCCGACTCGCCCGGCTCGGCGAACCCGGCCAGCGTGCTGTAGACCCCGGTGACGAAACGCGGTGAGCGCGCCAGCAGAATCTCGTCGCCACGGGTCACCAGCACGATCATGCTCGGCGAAATCCGTGGATAGCTGCGCAAGTCGCACGGCTGGCAATACATCGCCCGTTCGCGCGGCACCTGCGTCATCGCCTGCCCACAGTTGCCGCAAAAGCGATGTTCACGTGCCCAAGTGCCGATCTGCGCGGCGTAGCCCAGCACCTTGTAGACGGTGTGATCGCCTTCGAGCATGAACGCCCGCAGACCTTTCCAGTTGCAGCCCGGCACGTCGCTGGAGCTGTGCAATTCCAGCAGATACACCGGCTCGCCATCGAGATGGCCGATGCCGTGTTCGGTGAGAATCGACAACTCCTGACGCTTGAGCCATTCCCGCGGGAACAGCGCGCCGTTGTCATCGAACAGAAAGCCTTCGGGGCTGCGCGCCACGGCCCAGCCGCCGGGTTGATCGGTGTCCAGTACTGCAGTGGTCCAGCGAGCTGTCATGGTTTCTCAATCCAGAAATTCGGGTTTCTGTTTACTCATATGGGCGGCCATGGCCACGCGCAAGTCGGTGGATTGCAACATGGCGGCGTTCCAGGTGGCAACGTATTCGAGGCCGTCGTCAATGCGATGGTCGCGCATGTAGCTGATCATTTCCTTGGTCCCGGTCACGGCGATCGGCGATTTGCTGGCGATGTCACGGGCAATGTCCATCACGCCTTCGAGCAGCAGCTCCTTGTCGCCATACACGCGATTGACCAAGCCGATGGTGCGCGCTTCTTCAGCGCCGAAGGTGCGCCCGGTGTAAGCCAGTTCACGCAACATGCCGTCACCGATGATCCGTGGCAACCGTTGCAAAGTGCCAACATCGGCGGCCATGCCGATATCGATTTCCTTGATCGAGAATTGCGCGTCTTCGGCAGCGTAGCGCATGTCGCAGGCGGCGATCAGGTCGATGGCGCCACCGAGGCAATAGCCTTGAATCGCCGCCAGCACCGGTTTGCGGCAGTTGTCGACGGCGTTGAACGAGGCTTGCAGGGTGAGAATTTTGCGCCGCAGCAGGCGCGCATTACGGCCGACGTCCTTGCCCAGCTCGTTGGCGACGCCGGCGAGCATCATCAGGTCGATGCCGGAGGAAAAGTGTTTGCCGTTGCCGCTCAGCACCACCACCCGCACTTCATCGGTGTCATCGATCCACTGGAAAATCTCGACGATCTCGCTCCAGAACGCGGCGTTCATCGAGTTGATCTTTTCCGGGCGATTGATCTGCACATGCGCGATGTTGTCGGCCAGTTCGACGCTGAAGGCGGTGTATTGAGTCATGGCAGTGATCCTTTACCGGGCAGAAAATGAGGCCCGAACTATAACAAGGCATCACGATGGCGGTTCGGCCAAATGCGGGACTGACTTCCACAAAGAGATTTTTGCCGCGCCTTGATCCCTGTAGGAGCTGCCGAAGGCTGCGATCCTTTGACTTTGAAGATCAAAAGATCGCAGCCTTCGGCAGCTCCTACAGGGGCTAGAGCGCGCCAGACCTCCCTATGAGAGCAACACCGGTCTAACCGCCCTTCACCGCCACATACGCCGCCGTCTCATAAGGCACAGTCAGCACATGCCGGCCACGCAACGCCGGCTCCGAGGCAATCAACGCGCGAATCTGCTCATCAACCTTGTCGCGCTGCGCCTGCGGCAAGGCCGCAATGAAACTGGTGGAGCGCACCCGATTGAAAATCACGTCCTCCGGCGAGCCGGTGTGCCCGTGATGAAACTGCTGCAGCTGCAGCGGCCCGAACGCCGGATGCGGAAACGCCTGACGCCATTGGCCGGTGTAGTAACGCGGCGTGTCCCCCTCCAGCGCATTCACGATAGCGTCGAGTTTCGGCACCCAGCTGACCTGTGTATCGCGCAGGTTCCAGATCAGCCCGAGTCTGCCGCCAGGCTTGAGCACGCGGGCGATTTCCGTCAGGGCTTCCGGGGTGGCGAACCAATGGAACGCCTGCGCGCAGACCACCGCATCCACCGACGCGTCGGGCAGTGGCAGATCGGTCGCGGTGCCGCTCACCGCCAGCACCTGCGGCCAGGCCGCGGAAAGTTTTTCCAGCATCTGCGCCACCGGCTCCACGGCGATCACCTGCGCGTCGGTGGCCGCCAGCCGTCCGGTGAACTTGCCGGTGCCGGCACCCAAATCGATGACAGTTTTGTGACTGTCCAGACCCAACGTCTGGGTCAACCACTGGCTGACCTGCGGCGGGTAATCGGGGCGACCTTTGACGTAGGTGTCGGCGGCAGTCCTGTAGCCGGCAGCAGCGGAGTGATGGACCTGATCTTTCATGGCAGTTCCTCGTGTGGCAGCGCCGGGTCATGACAAAGCGCTGGATGGACGGCAGGCGTTCCCGAGCATAACGCCGCCATTTGCGCGTACCTTGAACAGAGCCTGACAAAGCGATGAATAAAATGCCGTGCTGCGGTGTTCAAAGTGAAACATAACCCTCTGTGGAGCCTTGCCCATGACTATCCGTTCCGTTATGTTCGCCGCCCCGTTGCTGCTGGTCGCCGCGTTGTCTGCGTCAATGGTGTTTGCCAACGGTGATGAAAGTGCGCCCGTGCAGAAGCCCAACTGCCCCAAAGGCCAGGTCTGGGACAGCAAATCGCAGAAATGCGTGCTGCAGACCAGTAGCGCCGTACCGGATGCCGATCGCACCGACTATGCCTACCGATTGGCCAAGGACGGTCGCTACGAAGAGGCCCTGGCCCTGCTCGACACCCTGAAACAACCGAACACCGCCAAGGCCCTCAACTATCGCGGTTACGCCACGCGAAAACTGGGACGTACCGATGAAGGCATCGGCTATTACCTGCAATCGGTGAAACTCGATCCGCAGTACGCGCAAGTGCGTGAATACCTCGGCGAAGCCTATGTGATCAAAGGTCGCGTCGACCTGGCGCAGGAGCAGTTGCAGCAGATCAAATCGATTTGCGGCACCGCCTGCGAGGAATACCAGGACCTGGCTGAAGCCATCAACGATTCATCGAAAACCTGAAACAGATAAAGGAACGCCATCATCGTCAGCGATCAGGCATTCAGAGCGGAACTCGCACAGCATCTAGCGCGGCTGTGGCGCTACGGCCTGCTGCTGTCGCGCAATCGGCATGTGGCCGAGGATCTGGTGCAGGCCACGTGTGTACGGGCGCTGGAGCGTGCCGGCCAATATGTGGCCGGCACGCGCATGGATCGCTGGTTGCTGAGCATCCTGCATTCGATCTGGCTCAACGAAGTGCGCGCCCGCCGGGTGCGTCAGGGTGCGGGACAAGTCGATGCCGACGGGCAACTGGCCTTCGACGGCGAATATGCGGCGCAGACTCACGTGATGGCGGCGCAGGTGATTCGCCGGGTCGATGCGTTGCCGGAAACCCAGCGTGAAACCGTGTACCTGGCTTACGTCGAAGGCCTGTCCTACCGCGAAGTCGCCGAGATCCTGCAAGTGCCGATCGGTACGGTGATGAGCCGTCTGGCCACCGCGCGGCTGAAACTGGCCGAGTACCCGCCGCTGCAAGCCGTGCCGAAAACCACCGGAGGTGACCCCCCATGAACAAGCCCTCCGACGAACAACTGGTGGCCTACCTCGACGACGAGTTGGACCCCGCGTATCGCGCCCAACTCGACAGCGCGATTGCCGACGACCCGTTGCTCAGCCTGCGCGTGCAATGGTTCGAACGCAGCAGCTTGCCGTACAAGGAGGCCTATGACGAACTGGCGCAACAGGCACCGCTGGAACGTTTGCAGGCGCGCCTTGATGCCATCCCCGCCCCTCAGCAGCCAGGCCTGAGCCGACGTTGGTTCATCGGTGCGGCCGCCGCGAGTCTGCTGGCGGGCGGCGTATTGGCCGATCGCCTGTTTCTCGCCTGGCAGTCACAGCAAGCGCATAACTGGCGCGCCTTGGTCGGCGACTACATGGCGCTGTATGTGCCGCAAACGCTCGATCATTTGCCCAGCGACGAGGCCAGCCAACGCGCGCAATTGCGTGCGGTGGATGCACGCTTGGGGCTGAATCTGTCGCCGGCACTGGTGAGGTTGCCGGGCGCTGAACTCAAACGTGCACAAATGCTCGAGTACGACGGCGTACCGATTGCGCAACTCACCTATCTGGACGCCAGGCATGGGCCGCTGGCCTTGTGCGTGACCCGCTCCAATAGCGGCAGCCGGCCACTGGCGCACGAACAGCGCCATGAAATGAACGTGGTGTACTGGACCGAAGGTGAGCATGCGTGGATGTTGATCGGGCACAACCCGGCGCCGGAACTGGAAGATCTGGCCAAGCACTTGATCGGACGGTTGAGCGCATGAGTGCCGCTGCCATTATGCTGAGCGCGTGATTATCCAAGGAGGAAGCATCGATGCAGATTTCACCCCGCAGCGCCCTGCTGGTCATTGACGTTCAGAACGACTTCACCCCGGGCGGCCAACTGGCCGTCTCCGAAGGAGATCTGATCGTCCCGCTGATCAATCGCCTCAGCGGTCTGTTCAAACAAGTGATCATTGCCCAGGACTGGCACCCGACCGGGCACGCGTCGTTTGCCTCGAGTCACCCCGGGCGCAAGCCCTACGATGTGATTCAGTTGCCCTACGGCGAACAGACGCTCTGGCCGGATCATTGCGTGCAGGGCACTGCAGGCGCCGAGTTTCACCCAAAGCTGCACCTGCCTCACGCGCAACTGATCATCCGCAAGGGCTGCAACCCGGACATCGACAGCTATTCGGCGTTTCTCGAGGCGGACCGGCGCACCACCACGGGTCTGGCCGGATACCTGAAAGAACGCGGTATCGATACGGTGTACATGGTCGGCCTGGCGCTGGACTTCTGTGTGATGTTCTCGGCGCTGGATGCGCGGGCGGCGGGGTTCAATGCGTTTGTGGTGCTGGATGCCTGTCGCGCCATTGATATGGATGGATCACTGGCGACGGCGATGGGACGGATGCAGACGGCCGGGGTTGGCCTGATTCAGTCAAACCAACTCCTCTGAGCAACACGCTCCCTTGTAGGAGCTGCGGCACGCTGCGATCTTTTGATTCTGATTTAAAGAACAAGATCAAAAGATCGCAGCCTCGCTTCACTCGACAGCTCCTACAGGGTTTTGATGCTCAGTTGGCAGTGGGCAACCACAATCTGAACCGCGCCCCACCCAGCGGCGAACTCTCCACCGTCAACGTCCCGCCTTGCGCCTCCAGCGCCCGACGGCTGATCGCCAGGCCCAGGCCAAACCCACCAGTAGCCCGATCACGACTGCGATCAAGGCGATAGAACGGTTCGAAAATCCGCTCGCGCTCGTCATCCGGGATGCCAATGCCATCATCGTCGACCCAGATCCCGCAGCCATCAGGGGTGACCTGCACGCCAATCTGAATACGCTTCTCGCAATAGCGCATGGCATTGCGCAGCAGGTTCTGGATCGCCCGGGCAGTCAGGCGCGGATCCAGTGAAAAGCGTTCGAGCTGACCATGCAGCAACACATCAATGACGATGTCCGGTGATTCCAGCTCTTCATCGACACTGCCCAGAATGCTGTCGATGAACTCGTCCAGCGAAACCTCAACCTGTTCCGGCAACTGCGCCGGGTTCTGCAGGCGGCTGTAAGACAGCAGTTCCAGCACCAACTCATCCAGTTCGCGAATGTGCGCAACCAGCCCTTGCAGGCGCTCGCGACTGGTCGCCGGTAAGTCATCCGATAGCGCCAGGGCCAGACCGAAGTCCAGACGGGTCAGCGGCGTGCGCAATTCGTGGGACACCGCATTCAGCAGGTCGCGCTGCTGATTGAGCAGATTTTCGATGTCGCCGGCCATGGTGTCGAACACGTTGGCCAGGCTGCCGATGTTGGAACTGGCGGGGATTTGCGTGCGCTCGTTCAGATGTCCCTTGCCGAAGCGTTCGGCAGCACCCTTGAGGCGTTCCAGATCGCGCCAGTGCGGGCGAATCCACAGCAGCAGGCAGGCGAGCATGCTCGCACCGATCAGCACGTTGATGCTCCAGTACAACAGATTGACGTCCAGCGGATCCGGCGGCACTACCATCTGCACGGCAACGTCATCGTTCAGCGGCGTGACCGCCAAGGTGCGCCATCCCCAATCGCCGATACGCACCACGTTTTCCCCAGCGCGCAAGCGCACTTGCTCGGGGGCGGTGAACCCGGCGTCGTCGATGCGCGCCAGAGCGATGTGCAGCGGCTGGAAGTCTTTGTCCATCGACTGCGCCAAGGCTGGCCACTGATCCTGTGGCACCGCGTGAAACTGCCGGGTGATCAGCGATTGCAGGCCGCGCGAGTAGTCGAGGTTGTAGGTGATGAAGCGCTCGCGGAACGCCATGATCACCAAGTCCGGCACCAGATAGATCGCCGCGCTGTAGGAGACGATCGTCACCAGATACAGGCGAAAGAGGATTCTGAACATCAGCTCAGCATTCCCACTCGGAGCGGCTGAACAGGTAGCCCTTGCCCCATACCGTCTTGATCTTGCGCGCCTCGCCGGCGTGGTCGTCGAACTTGCGCCGCAGTTTGGAGATCGCCACGTCCACCGAGCGGTCGGTGCCGTTGAACTCGATGCCGCGCAGGCGTTGCAGGATCTGATCTCGGCTCAGCACCTCCCCGGCGTGTCGGGCCAGGACCACCAGCAAATTGTATTCGCCGCTGGACAGTTCGACCGGTTGCTCGCGCCAGGTCACGGTGCGCTCGGACAAGTCGATGCACAGATTGCCCATGACAATGCGGTCATTGACCGTCATCGGTTCACCGAGGCTGCTGCGCCGCAGCAAAGTACGCACCCGGGCCAGCAGAACCCGTGGCTCGCAGGGTTTTGTGACGTAATCGTCGGCGCCCATTTCCAGGCCCAGCACCTGATCGTGACTGTCGTCGCGAGCGGTCAACATCAGTATCGGCAGCGTCGCCGAATCGGCCCGCAGCAAGCGGCAGACCTGCAGGCCGTCGAGGCCCGGAAGCATCAGGTCGAGGATCACCAGATCCGGCGGATTGATCCGTGCCCGCTCACGCACGTGGTCGCCACGGCCGATCACGCTCACGGAATAACCGTTGCGCTCCAAGTAGCTGGAAATCAGTTCGGCGAGGGCGGTGTCGTCTTCGACCAGGAGGATGTTGGGCATGGGGTGTTCCAGATATTGCTGTGGTGGATGTCAGACCCTCTTCGCGAGCAGGCTCGCTCCCACATTGATTTTGCGTCGATCACAAAACCTGTGTGGGAGCGAGCCTGCTCGCGATGGCGGTTTATCTGTCGCAATAAATTTCAAGGCGTAAAGGATATACGCCCTCACCCGTCCCTGAGCAAAACCCTTACACAATTTCACACAGCGCCTACAAAGCTTAACCGCTACCCTCCGCGTCTGGCCTTAGGATGCGGGCTTCAATATTGGGGGTGGTACATGTCGAAAAATCTGCTGGCCGGGCTCGGCCTGATCGCTGCTGCGTTGTTGCTGAGCGCCTGTGACTCGTCCTCGAAGGCCGAAGAAGAAGCGCCGCCAGCCACCGTGCGCATCGAGACCATCGAGGCCCGCCCCCTGTCGATCAGCAGCGAACTGAGCGGGCGTATCGCCGCCCCGCGCATCGCTGAAGTGCGTGCCCGAGTGGCCGGGGTAGTGCTGCAACGGACCTTCCGTGAAGGCAGCGACGTGAAAAAGGGTGACGTGCTGTTTCGCATCGACCCGGCACCGTTCAAGGCTGATCTCGATAGCGCCGAAGCCGCGTTGCGCAAGGCCGAGGCCAATGCCTTCCAGGCCAGGCTGCAGGAACAACGCTACGCGCAGTTGATCGACGACAAGGCCATCAGCGCTCAGGATTACGACAACGCCCGCGCCAATGCCCGGCAAACCACCGCCGATGTGGCAGCCAATAAAGCTGCAGTGGAACGGGCGAAGCTGAACCTCGGCTACGCCACCGTCACCGCGCCGATTTCCGGGCGTGTCGGCCGTGCCCTGGTCACCGAAGGTGCACTGGTCGGGCAAAACGAAACCACGCCGCTGGCGCTGATTCAGCAGCTCAACCCGATCTACGCCGACCTCACCCAGTCGACCCGTGAACTCAATGAGCTGCGCCGCGCTTTCCGTTCCGGGCAGTTGCAGGCAGTCGGTCAGGATCAGGTCAAAGCCACGCTGATTCAGGATGACGGCAGCCTCTATCCGTTGCCGGGCAAATTGCTGTTCAGCGACATCAGCGTCGATCCGGGCACCGGCCAGATCATTCTGCGCAGCGAGTTCCCGAATCCCGATCTCGACCTGCTGCCGGGCAGCTTCATCCGTGTACGTCTGCAACAAGCCACCGTACAGAACGGCATCACCGTGCCGCAACGTGCGGTGCAGCGTGACAGCGCGGGCATCGCCCAGGTGCTGACTGTCGACGAGCAGATGCGCGTGGCCCAGCAGCCGGTGCAACTGGGCGCGGTGCAAAACGATCGCTGGATCGTCACCGGCGGCCTCAAGCCCGGCGACCGCATTGTCATCGAAGGCCTGCAACACGCCCGCCCCGGCGAAAAGGTGCAGATCGACGACACCCCTCTTCCACTTGCCCAGACCTCTGGTCAGTAAGCAGGACGCTTTCATATGCCGCAGTTTTTTATCGATCGCCCGGTGTTCGCCTGGGTTGTCGCCCTGTTCATCCTGTTGGCCGGTGCGCTGGCCATCCCGCAATTGCCGGTGGCGCAGTACCCCGACGTCGCGCCGCCGCAGATCGAAATCTACGCGGTGTACCCCGGTGCCTCGGCGCAGACCGTCGATGAAAGCGTGGTCAGCCTGATCGAGGAAGAGCTCAACGGCGCCGATCACTTGCTGTACTTCGAATCGCAGAGCAGCCTCGGCAGCGCGACGATCAAGGCCACCTTCCAGCCGGGCACCAACCCGGAACTGGCGCAGGTCGATGTGCAGAACCGTCTCAAGGTGGTCGAGTCGCGCCTGCCGCAAGCGGTCAATCAGCAAGGCTTGCAGGTAGAGAAAGTCTCCGCCGGTTTCCTGCTGCTGATCACCCTGACTTCCAGCGACGGCAAGCTCGACGACGTGGCGCTCAGTGATTACCTGGCGCGCAACGTGATGAACGAAATCAAGCGCATCGACGGCGTCGGCAAGGCCCAGTTATATGGTGCCGAGCGGGCGATGCGGATCTGGATCGATCCGCAGAAGCTGATCGGTTTCAACCTGACCCCGGCCGACGTCAACGCTGCCATCGTCGCGCAGAACGCCCAGGTATCGGCAGGCAGCATCGGCGATTTACCCAACCCGTCTACGCAGGAAATCACCGCGACCATTCTGGTCAAGGGTCAGCTGTCGACACCGGAAGAGTTCGCCGACATCGTGCTCAAGGCCAATCCCGACGGCTCCACCGTGCGCATTGGCGATGTGGCGCGGGTCGAGGTCGGCAGTCAGGAATACCAGTTCGGCACGCGCCTCAACGGCAAGCCGTCCACCGCCGTCGGCGTGCAGTTGGCGCCTGGGGCCAATGCGCTGGCGACCGCCACATTGATCCGGGCGAAGATGGACGAGCTGTCGCGCTACTTCCCGGCCGGCGTCGAATACAAGATTCCGTACGACACCTCGCCGTTCGTCAAAGTCTCGATCACCAAAGTGGTTTACACCTTGGGCGAAGCGATGCTGCTGGTGTTTGCGGTGATGTTCCTGTTCCTGCAGAACATCCGCTACACGCTGATCCCGACGCTGGTGGTGCCGGTGGCCCTGATGGGGACCTTCGCCACCATGCTCGCGCTGGGTTTCTCGATCAACGTGCTGACTATGTTCGGCATGGTGCTGGCGATCGGCATTCTGGTGGACGACGCCATCGTCGTGGTGGAGAACGTCGAACGGATCATGGCCACTGAAGGCCTGTCGCCGAAAGAGGCGACGCGCAAGGCCATGAAACAGATCACCGGGGCGATCATCGGTATTACTCTGGTGCTGGTGGCGGTATTCATCCCGATGGCGTTCATGCAGGGTTCGGTGGGCGTGATTTACCGGCAGTTCTCACTGTCGATGGCGACCTCGATCCTGTTCTCGGCATTCCTCGCCCTGACTCTGACGCCTGCACTGTGCGCCACGCTGCTCAAGCCGATTGCCAAGGGTGAGCACCATGAGAAAAGCGGATTCTTCGGCTGGTTCAATCGCCGCTTCGAGCAACTGACCGATCGCTATCAAGGCTGGGTCGGCTACGCGCTGAAGCGTAGCGGGCGATATCTGTTGATCTACGGCGTGCTGCTGATCGGTATGGGCTTGTGCTTTGCACGTCTGCCCTCCTCGTTCCTGCCGGTTGAGGATCAGGGTTACACCATCACCGATATTCAACTGCCACCCGGGGCCACCAAGAACCGTACGGTGCAAGTCGCCGAGCAGCTTGAAGCGCATAACGCTGGCGAGCCCGGTATCAGTGACAGTGTGGTGATTCTCGGATTCAGCTTCTCTGGTAGCGGGCAGAACGCGGCGCTGGCCTTTTCCACGCTGAAGGATTGGTCGCAGCGCAGCAGCGATGATGCGGCAAGCTCGATTGCCGACCGTGCCAACATCGCCCTGAGCCAGATCAAGGACGCCATGGCGTTCTCGGTATTGCCACCGCCCGTAGACGGCCTCGGCACGTCGAGCGGTTTCGAATTCCGTCTGCAGGATCGCGGCGGTCTCGGTCACGCGACATTGATGCAGTCGCGCTCCGAATTGCTCGCCGCCGCAGAAAAAAGCCCGGTGCTGATGAACGTGCGCGAAAGCGCGCTGGCGGAAGCACCGCAGGTACAGCTGGAAGTGGACCGCAAACAGGCCAATGCATTGGGCGTGTCGTTCGCCGACATCGGCAGCGTGTTGTCTACCGCCGTGGGTTCCTCCTACATCAATGACTTCCCCAATCAGGGGCGCATGCAGCGGGTGGTGGTACAGGCCGAAGGCGATCAGCGCAGTCAGGTCGATGATTTGCTGAAAATGCATGTGCGCAATAACGCCGGGCACATGGTGCCGCTGTCGGCGTTCGTTCAGGCCAAATGGACGCAAGGCCCGGCGCAACTGACCCGTTACAACGGTTATCCGGCGATTGCGATTTCCGGCGAACCGTCGCCTGGCCACAGCACCGGTGAAGCAATGGCGGAGATTGAACGGCTGGTCGCTCAGGGGCCGAAAGGTCTGGGTCAGGAATGGACCGGGCTGTCGTTGCAGGAACGGTTGTCCGGCAGTCAGGCGCCGATCCTGCTCGGCCTGTCGCTGCTGATCGTGTTCCTGTGCCTGGCGGCGCTGTACGAGAGCTGGTCGATTCCGACCTCGGTGCTGCTGGTGGTGCCGCTGGGTGTGCTCGGCGCAGTATTGGCGGTGACCTTGCGCGGCATGCCCAACGATGTGTTCTTCAAGGTCGGGCTGATTACCATCATCGGTCTGTCGGCGAAGAACGCAATCCTGATCATCGAATTCGCCAAGAGCCTGTATGACGAGGGCCACGATCTGATCGATGCGACGCTGCAGGCAGCGCGCCTGCGCCTGCGGCCGATCGTGATGACATCGCTGGCGTTCATCCTGGGCGTGGTGCCGTTGGCCATCGCCACCGGCGCCAGCTCGGCGAGCCAGCAGGCAATCGGTACCGGGGTGATCGGCGGGATGATCACCGCAACCCTGGCGGTGATCTTCGTGCCGTTGTTTTTCGTGGTGGTGATGAAGCTGGTACAGCGTTTCACCAAACACCACTGATCCCACTGCAGGAGCTGCCGCAGGTTCGGGCCGCGATCGGACGATCTTTTGATCTTGATAAAACAGACTCAAGAGATCGTCCGATCGCGGCCCGAACCTTCGGCAGCTCCTATAAAAGCACAGCTGCGTGCGCTAAGGTGCAGGGATTGATCATCACTGTGAATCCCCATGCGCTTTCTCGCCCGTACCCACCCTCGCCTGTCCGCTGCCGCCCTGGTCGGCCTTGCCTCCGGCCTGCTGGTTCCTGCCGACTCCATCGTCAGCAAAATCCTCATCGGCTGGAATGCCGGCGTCTGGACTTATTTGATCCTGATGTTCTGGCTGGCCACTCGTGCCAAGGCCCCGGACGTCAAGCGTATCGCCGTAATCGAGGATGAGAACGCCGGGCTGGTGCTGTTCGTAGTATGTATCGCAGCACTGGCGAGTCTCGCCGCCATCACCCTGGAACTGGCGGGCTCCAAGGATCTGGATACCCATCACAAACTTCTGCATTACGCTTTCACTGCCGTCACCGTGGTGGGGTCATGGCTGGTGATCGGGGTGATCTTCTGTGTGCACTACGCGCGCCTGTTTTACACCTGGGACGGCAAGGAGCCGGCCCTGCGTTTTGCCGAAGGCCTCACCACACCAAACTACTGGGACTTTCTGTACTTCTCGTTCACCATCGGCGTGGCGGTGCAGACTGCCGATGTCGGCGTTGCTACCCGCGACATTCGCAAGATCGTACTGGCGCAGTCATTGATCGGTTTTGTGTTCAATACGGCGATACTGGGATTTTCGATCAATATTGCGGCGGGGCTGTTTGGTTGATGTGCTTACATGTTCCTCAGACATTGTTGCTATCACTCTAGTGGATATCGGAAAACATAAAAAAACGAATTTGTATACCTGTTATACCTGACAGTGTACAAATGCTCGACGCTGGCCTTATATGAGCTATCCGTGCACTCGTCTCGCAAGATATGCCCGGACTTCCGCCATTTCCCCATGGAGAACGAACTCATGAGCAGTGCAGCCCTGAAAGCTATTTGTCCTTTTATCGATCCTGAGGAACGTTTTGTAGCAAACCTTGAAGACGGCTCAGGGTTTTCCGCAACACTGACTGAACTCAGAAGCTCTTCAACACCAGGCCGAGGAGCTGTCTGGGTGGTCATTTCAACTTCCTTTCACGGTGGACACGCTAAAACGTTCACCATTACCTTCGAACAAGGAAAGCTGGAAGCAATCACCAGCATTACTGATGATGATGACAGCGTCGACCTCTTCTACAATGACTACTCGGTCCCAAGCAACCCGACATTGCAAAAAGCCAAGTCCGGTTCCATTCAATACAAGCTGGACCTGAATACATTGAACTTCAGCGGCAGATTCAACGCACCGATTGAAAAATCTGATGGCAGTGGCACTTACATGTGCAACGGTGAGTTCAACACGCAGCTCAGTCGATCACCGGAATAATAAAAAAACCCGGCACTGGCCGGGTTTTTTCATGATCAGATAAAGGGGTTTACTCATCCTACCATTTGAATTGCAGGCCTAAGACTCCAGCGATAGGCATTTCTATATTTTTACCGTTCATATATTCAAATTCTACATGCGCCTGCCAGCGGTTCGACAGATTAACTGCGAGTCCCGCCCCCAACTCCGCACGAGAGCCGGATAGATCGTTATTGAAAACATTGTTGTTGATTTTGACTTCGTTGTTTTTGGAAAACTCATGAGCCAGTGCTGCACGGATGTACGGTTGAACCATCGCACCACCCTCCAGTTGCACGGTACGCCCTGCCGTTACACCAGCCTTGCCCAGTAGCGATCTGGTGCGATCGCCTTCAGCTCGCAGGCCATTATCCAGATTGTAATTCCTGCCTTTAATCAACACCGCAGACCATTGAGTGAAGGGTTCGATGAAGTAGCTGTCCAGTTTGATATGTCGGCCGAACTCGACCGAGCCACCGATAGCGCTATTATCGTAATCACCTTTGGCACGTGTACCGTCGCTCATTCCGACCTTGGCATCGTTCTGAAAACGATTCAGTTTCAAGACGCTGTCGGCATAGTAGCCACTGGCATCATTTATCCAGGTCAGATAAGTACCCACATAATAACTTTTGATGTTCCCGCTGCTTCCATTCTGCAAATCCAGATCCGCGGAACTTTGGCCCGCCATCACACCCAGCAACCATTGGTCGTTACCAACAGGCAGCGGTGCGTCCGCGCCCAACGTGAAACCTTGCTGAGTCTGCCGGTAACCATCTCCGAAGGCGTCGGCGACGTTGTACTTGTTACCATACGCCCTGATCCAGGCGCCGGACTTGTCATGATTGAAGCGTAACTCTCCGACGCGACTGCGCAATGACATCAGCTCGCCGTACCATACCGTTGGCGCCGTGTTGAACAGAGCCGTAACGGCACGGGTTGAAGGGCTTACCGTTGTCTGGGCAGGATCAAGGAACCAGTTTCTGCCGCCATCGTCGGTTTTCAATCCATAGGAAAACGTACCGAGGTCGACCTTTCCTTCGGCATTGGCCAGGGAGAAGGTTGCATCACCACCAGCGGTGTGAACCACATTGATTGGTTGACCGCTGGCCGGATCGATGCCGGTGCTGGTCACCAGCAGTTGATGGTTGCCTGTGGCAATACCGGTGACATTTAAAACATCTGTCTGGTTAGTCGTGAAGTCGGTTCCGATCACAAACAAACCGTTGCCGGACAGGTTCCGTACATTCAACTGATAGAAAACGTCGTCCGGGCCGAATCTGACTGTGCCGCCATTGAGACTCAGATCACCGACCTGGCTGTTCCCCGTCATTTCCCAACGAGATTGCCCATCGATATTAACTGTCGCAACGTTATTCAAAGCGCCGGTCAATTGCGACGCTTGCTGCAAGTAGACGGATACGTTGCTGCCTGATTCGCCTGTTACGTTTCCGTTCAAAGAACCCTGAACGAAATTCAATGCTGCGCTGCTGCCATCAGCCACCTGGACGTTGCCCGTCAGGTTGCTGCGCCCGACGTTCATCGCCACATCGGCTGCGCCACGCACTTCGAGAATCGTGCCATTGCCTCCGGTCAGGGTTGACCCGTCAAGAATATCAATCCGTGAGGTCAGAGCGGAACCGCCAGCATAATCGACCACGATGGCCGACCCCGTCTTGCCTTCGACGCTCGAACGGTCAAGCTGCAACTGACTTGCGGGTAGTCCGCTGCCTTCCAGCCCCAGCGTTACACCGTTTTGTCCACCGACAATACGGGTGCCAGCGCCGGCAGAGGCCATAGCACTCAGCAGTGCAACACCGTAACTGGCGGTACCGGAGCCTTCAATGGTCGAGTTGGACAGTGTCAAGGTACTGAAAGCTGTTGCGCGCGCGCCGCCTGTTGCACCTGAAATTGTGCTGTCCGAAACCGTTGCACTGGAACCGGTGTTGCTGTTGACGTTGTGCGCCACTTGCAGGCCCAGACGATTGGAATCAATGGTGCTCCCGATAATTGTCGCTGTACTGTTGATCAACTCCACTCCAGCCCGTGCGTTACCGCCGTTAACCGTTGAGTTGACAAGGCTCAAGGTTGAACCCTCGGAAACGGAAACCTGTCGGGTCGTCGCTGCATTGGCATTCAACGTCGACTGAAAGGCTATGACACCCAGGGTCTGGGCCCCGTTGACATTCAATGTGGCATTCTGGGAAAGCGTCCATTGCTCCACGGGGGCGCCAATACCGATCGTCTGACTACCGCCAATCAGATTTCCTGCATTTACAGAGGAGGAAATCAGAAGAGAAAAGCATAAAGACGAGCCACCCAGCCAGATTTTCGTTATGACTTCAGGTGCGTCAGGAATAATTGACCCCATTGAAAAGCTACCCATATTGTTCGCCTGAGAGCGGCGATTTGAGTTGCAGGCGATGCAACCTCGCCCGGAAAGGTCGGCACACTACCGCGCGATATAAACCTCGTATGTAGGACTATTCTTCAACTTCAAGCGATTTCTTACCTAAAGCCCGACGAAAAATGCCGGGAGAATGTTCCAAACTCCCGGCAATCACACTGGGTTATCAACTGGTCGGTGTGCCCTCGCAATATTGATTACTGTCATTGAGCAAGGACACTTCATTCAGGAAATGGGCCGAAGGCGTTACTACCCCGAGGATCCTGACTTCATACCAGATTTTAATATAGCCCCTTGGCAAACCTGAACCTGCTGGCGGCTGAATGGGTTTCAACTTCTCCCTGTAGGGTTTAATGTTCTTCACAAACACTCCACCGGTTTCGGAACCAATAATTGTATAAGTATCGGAATACTCCGTTCCCGAAATTACCTCTTGCCCTAGCGCATCTTTAGTACCCACGGACTTGAGCGTTACAACCGTTCCAGTCGGCATATGAGTCGGATCGATTGGCACGGTCACAGGCAACTCAAAGTCGGGAATCGTCAAATATCTGCACGAAACAAAGCCATTGAAAAGACGAACTGTAGGTTGAGGCAGATTGATCCGGACATTCTCGATAGTTACCTTTTGGTCAGGCGACTTCATGACATTGCGTCCGCCCGTTTCTTCAATTGTCCACCAGGCGTAAGTTTCCGGTGCCGCAGCATCAATCAAGGCAGAATCCATGGTATACGTCAGAGGTGCCACCGCCCCCGCGCTTAACAGTTCCGAATGGACTGCAACGCCGTTGAACCAGAGTTTCGCCGTCTCATCACCCAACGGTACCCATGTCGTCGGAGGGGTGATCATCGGTGTACTGATATCCACATCCTTGCCCCGGTCGTCGGCGGTAATGTGGTTCGGGGTGGCCGATTGACCAAGGACAGTGACTTTGGTCATGTCCGGATTCTCCAGCTCCGGAAATACCGGGTTCACCGGTCCACGGTAGGTAAAGTCCAGTGCAGAGTTTGTGTCGGTGGAAGGAACCAGAGGCTCGACTCCGCGAGAGAAATTGTAATTCGCAACAATGGGCACAGGTGCCGTAGCGTTATCCCACATTGCCAGCAATCGACTGATTGATATCGGAAACTGAAGTGTTCTTGTAGTGTCGGCACCTAGCGGCTGATTACCTAAACCGGTCGAAAACTTTATGGAGCCAACGCGTGGGATGATTCGATCATTTTCCTGGCCATTGATGGTGTATGGCACATTCAGATATACCGGCCCCTCCAGATCTTTAAGATCCACGACATCTGGCGATATGCCTTTTGGAATCACACAATCGAGTAACGAAGGAGGGGGGCGACGTTGTACTTTGAACAAACTCGAAAACGCCGCAGCACTCAGATTGCCCACCACATCAGCCAACTCGTACCAAAGGTAATAAGACGAGTCCAGTTTCGGCAAAAGGTCTCGCGGAATGGATACGGTGTCAGAAGATAACACCTGGTTGTAAATCGAAGTGCCCGTACCATAATTCTGATTGATATAAACAAAAATCCGATCATCCGGTCGGTACCACTCATAATTTCTGTTTACCGTAAAAGTCAGAAATTCATTTTCTGCAAGCCATTTATCGTCAATGGTGCCGCGCGCTGGCAAGTTTGTGAAAAGCGCTTGTTCTGGCTGGAATTTGCGCCCCGTGGCTTTGTCCTGCTCGGGTGCGATTCGGTCGATCTCTGCGTGCACCCAAGGCAGGCGGTCCGGGTTACCATCCTCTCCTTTGAAATGGAAGAATTGATACTGATAATTGGTTGAACCTTTAATCAGATCGTCATCAACGAGTGCCGTTGTCGTTACTTCAACATCAAGAAACTGAGGCCGCCCTGCAACGGGGCCAAAGTAATCTTCCTTGATGAGATCCATACTTCCGCTCTCCCCCTTGCGTTGGTAAAGCGCCCATGCATCATCGGCATGCGGATTCATAATTGTAGTTGTATCGAAACGAACGATCATTGGACCCGGATCGAGGATCGCCTTGGGAATCAAGTTATCAACAATTTTCCCGACAATGATCGGCTGCTCCGCCAAGCGGCCTAGGTTAAGTGTGGAGCTTCTCAATGCCGTCCGAGAACGCTCGGCGATCTCTTGCTGCGTGAGTTTTGCTGCTTTACCGATTTTTTCCTGGATAGTCATTTTCTCTCTCCAATCAAGTTAATCGTGCCGAAACATCAAGGCAACCATTTAAACCAGGATAACTACACCTTTACTACGCACTGCCTCCACAGGGCACTGTTTCCCCTGGGATAATTCGATCTATTTTAACTACTGCACTTCCAGATTTCGCTATCGGTACTCCATTGCGCTTCAAGGTGTATCGGGCAACACCGGAATGTGCATTAAACATTGGACGCACATAAGGTTCGAAAGGAATATCCATCAAGAATCCATCCCTGGCATCGGCAAGAGCTAACTCTTTGCGAAAAACATGTAGGGGGGTTAAGGCCGGAGGTCTACCATTAAGTGAAGCAAAACCTTGCCACTCAACCTCACAGACATCCAACGCTCGAAAGACCGGATGATGATTAACCTGCACCCGAACTTTTTCAGAGACAGGCGGCTTCGAAATGCAAGTTAAATAACCATTAATATTAACATCAGGAAAACCGGGCGCCGGCAGTGTCGGAGCGATCGTATGATCAATCGTCAACTTCCTGGGTGGTGATAGATCGGGATTGCCGTCATAACCTTCGAGTTCGTACCGAATAGATGCGACGCCATCATCTTTCAACATTGCAGGTGTCAGTGGGAACTCAAACTCCGGTTTGTCATCAACGAAGGTATATCGTTCTTGATACAACTCAGTCTCGACACCATTTTGCAACCAATAAAGATAGAGAATCGTGTATGGCTCGACGGGATCCCCGGGTTGTTGTGGCCCTGGAAATCTAGGCCACCGAGGAATGATGACAGTGGTTCCATTGATCAACTTGTCCAATGGAATCCGACCATCCGGATCCAGATCACTGACACCTTCGACCCTGAGTGGTGCGGCGGTAATTTGTCCTTTGGATTGCGACATTGTGGATGCGTCTCCAGTGATCTAAATCTCGAGTACAGATTTCTTCAAGTCACACTGGAAGTGATTGAGCGCTGATTTCCCACAACTGCCTACTGTCATATCTGACAGGTAAAGCTACCGCTCGTCGCCTGGGTCCTGCATCTGCCCAGCGTCCGGACTTGACGCCACGACGATATTGCTGTTTTCTGAAACCGGTTTCAGATGGACTGAATTGTATAACTCCAATAAAAGGTTCAAGCCTTGAACGACTTCTCCGCCGCCCAGCGCAGCCGCGTGACCATGCTTGATGTCGCCGAACGCGCCGGCGTATCCAAGGCCAGCGTCTCGCGCTTCATCGGCGACGACCGCGCCCTGCTTTCCGATGCCATTGCCCAGCGTATCGAGCAGGCGATTGCCGAACTCGGCTACCGTCCCAATCAAATGGCGCGAGGCCTGAAGCGCGGCCGCACGCGCCTGATCGGCATGCTCGTGGCCGATATTCGCAACCCTTATTCGATTGCCGTGATGCACGGGGTGGAAACCGCCTGCCGTGCACAGGGTTACAGCCTGGTGGTGTGCAACACCGACCGCGACGACGAGCAGGAGCGTCAGCACCTGGCGCTGTTGCGCTCGTACAACATCGAAGGGCTGATCGTGAATACCCTCGGCCATCATCGTGACGAGCTCCACGAACTGCACCGGGAAATGCCGCTGGTGTTGGTGGACCGCAAGGTCGAAGGCCTCGCCAGCGACATGGTCGGACTGAATAACCCGCAGGCTGTCGAGATAGCGCTGACGCATCTTGAGCAGCGCGGCTATCGCGATGTTTTGCTGGTGACTGAGCCTTATGACGGCACCAGTTCGCGGATCGAGCGGGTCAGCAGTTTTCAGGCGCAGATTGCCCTGCGTCCCGAGTTGACCGGGGCAGTGCAGGAAACCGGCGACGCGCTCGCCACTCATCTTCAAATCTTTTTGGACACACCGGCGACCGGGCCTAAAGCACTGTTCTGCGCCAATGGCGTGGCAGCGCTGGCCTGCACGCTGGCCTTGCGCGAAATCGGGTGTCGGCTATTCGAGGATCTTGGGTTGATTGCCCTGGATGATCTGGATTGGTACCCGTTGGTGGGCAGCGGAATTACCGCCCTCGCCCAGCCGACAGCCGAGATTGGCGCGCGGGCGTTTGAGTGTTTGCTCAAGCGCTTGCGGGGGGATGTCGAGGCACCGCGCAGAGTGGATTTTGCGCCGGTGCTGGTTGATCGCGGGTCTACCCGAGGACCTTTGCGGTGATTTTTACGACGCCATCGCGAGCAGGCTCACTCCTACAGGGGAGCGCATTTCAAATGTAGGAGTGAGCCTGCTCGCGATGACGCCCGAAAGCCCGACAAAGATCCATCAGATTTTTTTTGAACAAAAATGAAACCGGTTTCAGAGGTCGATAACAATGAATAAACCTGCCGTTTCCATCAGCCTGTCCAGCTACGGCGCCGAGCTCGTGCGCCAACGCGGCCAGGAGTTCTTCATCGATGTGCTGGCCGCAGCCGGCGCTGATCGCATCGAATGGCGCGAAGAGTTGCTGACCCGCGAAGTGCCGGCGCAACTGAACGCCGCCACCCAGGCACAGGGCCTGCAAAGCATCTATTCGTCGCCGAGCGAGCTGTGGCTCGCCGGTCAGGCACGGCCCAATCCCGAGCTGATCAGCGCCCTGCAACATGCAGAGGCGTTTGGCTCAAAATGGCTGAAAGTCTCGCTCGGTTACTTCACCGACAACTGTGATCTGCAAGTGCTGAAACAGCTGCTGGGCAACAGCCCGGTGCAACTGCTGGTGGAAAACGACCAGACCTTGCATGGCGGCCGCATCGAACCGTTCCAGCGCTTTTTCGCGGCGGTCGAGCAGCATCACTTGCCGATCAAGATGACCTTCGACATCGGCAACTGGCAGTGGCAGGACCAGTCCGCCGCTAACGCCGCACGTCTGCTCGGACGCCACGTCGGCTACGTGCACTGCAAAGCCGTGGCCCGGCGTGCCGACGGCAAACTGGTCGCCGTGCCACCGGCCGTCAGCGACCTGCATTTGTGGGAACAACTGCTGCGGCACATGGCCCAAGGCGTTATGCGCGCCGCCGAATACCCGTTGCAGGGCGATGACCTGGTGGCGCTGACCACCGAGCACGTCGCCGCCCTCGCCCGCCTGGGCCAATCGCGTCTGGAGCCTGCCCATGTCTGACATCGATATTCTGTCGTTCGGCGAAACCATGGCGATGCTGGTCGCCGAGCAGACCGGTGATCTGGCTGCAGTCGAGCATTTTCACAAACGCATTGCCGGCGCCGACAGCAATGTGGCGATCGGTCTGTCGCGCCTGGGCTTCAATGTGGCGTGGCTGAGCCGGGTCGGCGCCGATTCCCTCGGACGTTTTGTAGTCGAAACCTTGATCAAAGAAGGTCTGGATTGCAGCCATGTCGCGGTCGATCACCAGCACCCGACCGGTTTCCAGTTCAAGTCGCGTAACGACGACGGCAGCGACCCGCAGGTCGAGTATTTCCGCCGTGGCTCGGCGGCCAGTCATCTGTCCGTGCAGTCGATCAGCGACACTTTGCTCAGTGCCCGCCACCTGCACGCCACCGGGATTCCACCGGCACTGTCGGCCAGTGCGCGGGAAATGTCGTTCGAGCTGATGACGCGCATGCGTCATGCCGGGCGCAGCGTGTCGTTCGACCCCAATCTGCGCCCGAGCCTGTGGGCAACCGAGCAAGAGATGATCCGCGAGATCAATCGCCTCGCCGCCCTCGCCCACTGGGTCTTGCCGGGCTTGAGCGAAGGTCGCTTGCTGACCGGTTTCGAAGACCCGGCGGACATCGCGGCGTTTTATCTCGATCAGGGTGCCGAAGCCGTAGCGATCAAGCTCGGGCCGCAAGGTGCCTATTACCGCACGCAGCTGGATCAGGGTTTCGTCGCCGGGGTGCCGGTGGCCAATGTGGTCGACACCGTGGGTGCGGGCGACGGATTTGCCGTCGGCATGATCAGTGCCCTGCTTGAACATCAGAGTTTTGCCGAGGCGGTGCAACGCGCGAACTGGATTGGCAGTCGGGCGGTGCAGAGTCGCGGGGACATGGAGGGGTTGCCGACCCGGTCTGAACTCTCCAGCGAATTCGAGGCCGCCATCGCTGGCAAGCCAGCTCCCACAGGGTTCGGCGGTGGGAATGCAATAGTCGACTTACCCGAGATACCTGTGGGAGCTGGCTTGCCAGCGATGAGGTCCGCTCAGACAACCCATTAATTGAACCTGCTGCGACAAAAACAACAAGCTCAGGAGCAACACCATGAAAACCGCAACCCTCGCCGCCCGCCGCTGGTGGTACATCATGCCGATCGTGTTCATCACCTACAGCCTGGCGTATCTCGACCGCGCCAACTACGGTTTCGCGGCCGCGTCCGGCATGGCCGCCGACCTGATGATCACCCCGGGGCTGTCTTCATTGCTGGGCGCGCTGTTCTTCCTCGGTTACTTTTTCTTCCAGGTGCCCGGGGCGATCTACGCGCAAAAGCACAGCGTGAAAAAGCTGATTTTTTTCAGCCTGATTTTCTGGGGCGGCCTCGCCACCCTGACCGGCGTGGTGTCCAACGCCTACTGGCTGATCGTGATCCGCTTCATGCTTGGCGTGGTCGAAGCCGCGGTGATGCCGGCGATGCTGGTCTACCTGTGCCACTGGTTCACTCGCGCCGAACGCTCGCGGGCCAACACCTTTCTGATCCTCGGCAACCCGGTAACGATGCTGTGGATGTCGGTGGTCTCGGGCTATCTTGTACAGCACTTCAGCTGGCGCTGGATGTTCATCATCGAAGGTTTGCCGGCGGTGCTCTGGGCGTTTATCTGGTGGAAACTGGCCGATGATCGTCCTGCTCAGGCCAAGTGGCTGAGCGAGCAGGAAAAGCACGATCTGGAAAGCGCCCTCGCCGCCGAACAGGTCGGGATCAAAGCGGTGAAAAACTACGCCGAAGCGTTCCGCTCGCCGAAGGTGATCATTCTGGCGCTGCAGTTTTTCTGCTGGAGCATCGGCGTCTACGGCTTTGTGCTGTGGCTGCCGTCAATTCTCAAGGCCGGCGCACAAATGGACATGATCGAGGCCGGCTGGTTGTCGGCGCTGCCGTATCTGGCGGCGGTGATCGGCATGCTCGCGGTGTCGTGGGGCTCGGACAAACTGCAGAAGCGCAAACGCTTCGTCTGGCCGCCGCTGCTGATCGCCTCCATCGCGTTCTATGGCTCCTACGCCTTGGGCGCGGAACATTTCTGGTGGTCGTACACACTGCTGGTGATCGCCGGTGCCTGCATGTACGCACCTTACGGGCCGTTCTTCGCCATTGTTCCGGAGATCCTCCCGGCTAACGTTGCCGGTGGGGCCATGGCGCTGATCAACAGCATGGGCGCGCTCGGTTCGTTCGGCGGCTCGTATCTGGTCGGCTATCTGAACAGCTCCACCGGTTCGCCCGGTGCCTCGTACCTGCTGATGAGCGGCGCGTTGCTGTTGTCGGTGGTGCTGACGATTTTTCTCAAGCCCGGCGCCAGTGACCGCGTCGTGGCCAAAGCCGTTGCCACGCGTCCTGTGCCGGCGCATTCCTGAAAGGATTTTTCACTCATGAAAAAGCAAGTCGTGCTGTACAAGAAACTCTCGCCGGCGCTGATGACGCGTCTGCAGCAACAGTGTGACGTGACGCTGATCGAAAGCCTAGACGCCGACGGCTTGATGAAGCTGCGTGACGCCCTGCCCGGCGCCCATGGCTTGCTCGGCGCCAGCCTGAAACTTGACGCGGCGCTGCTCGATCTGGCGCCGCAACTTGAGGCGATTGCCAGCGTCTCGGTGGGCGTCGACAACTATGACATCGACTACCTGACCCGGCGCAAGATCCTCCTCAGCAATACCCCGGATGTGCTCACCGAAACCACCGCCGACACCGGTTTTGCCCTGATCCTCGCCACGGCCCGACGCGTGGTCGAGCTGGCGAATATGGTGCGCAGCGGCCAGTGGCATCGCAACATCGGCCCGACGCATTTCGGCACCGATGTGCATGGCAAGACCCTGGGCATCATCGGCATGGGCCGCATCGGCGAAGCGCTGGCGCAGCGCGGGCATTTCGGCTTCGGCATGCCAGTGCTGTATCACAGCCAGTCACGCAAACCAGCGGTCGAAGCGCGTTTCGACGCGCAGTACCGCAGCCTTGAGGCACTGCTGCAAGAGGCGGATTTCATCTGCCTGACCCTGCCGCTGACCGCGCAGACCGAAGGCCTGATCGGCGCCGAGCAGTTTGCGCTGATGCGCCCCGAGAGCATTTTCATCAATATCTCGCGCGGCAAAGTGGTGGATGAAGCGGCACTGATCGACGTGTTGCGCCACCAGCGGATTCGCGCAGCGGGGCTGGATGTATTCGAGCGTGAACCGCTGAATCATGATTCGCCGTTGTTGCAGCTGAATAATGTGGTGGCAACCCCGCACATGGGTTCGGCGACGCATGAGACGCGGGAGGCGATGGCGCGGTGTGCGGTGGACAATCTGCTGGCGGCTTTGGCTGGGCAGAAGCCGGTGAATCTGGTGAACCCGGTGGCCTGGCAGGGCTGATATCTTCAGTGCCTGTTCTGGCCAAATCGCTGGCAAGCCAGCTCCCACAGGTTCTTCAGTGTTCATTACATTTCAGAACGACACAAAAACCCTGTGGGAGCTGGCTTGCCAGCGATGAGGCCGGGACAGGCTCCACAAAACTGTCAGGCACTACGCGCCTGCAGCAACCGCGCCGCACACAACGCAATCCGCGCACAGGCATCCGCCAGCTGCACCCGATCCAGCACCAGCCCGATACGAATATGCCCCGCCGCACTCGGCCCGAACGCTTCACCGGCCAGCACCGACACGCCGTAACCTTCCAGCAGCCGCTCGGCAAATGCCTGCGCACCAAACCCGGTCTGGCGCACATCGACCATCACGAACATCCCGCCATCGGGTCGGATCGGCTGCAATCCCGGACAACCGCGCAACCGCTCGCACACCAGGTCGCGGCGCAAACGATATTCCTCGCGCATTTGCGTCACTTCCGGCAGATCACTTTCCAGCGCCACTTGCGCGGCTTTCTGCACGAAATCCGGCAGACCGAACAGCATGCTCAACGACAGGTTCACCAGATGTTCAGACAAGGCTTTCGGCCCGATCGACCAGCCAATGCGCCAGCCGGTCATGGCATGGGATTTCGACAGACTGTTGATGGTCGCCGTGCGTTCGGCCATGCCCGGCAGACTCGCCGGGCTGATGTGTTCGCCCTCATAGAGCAGATCGCTGTAGACCTCGTCACTGATCAGCCATAAATCGTGGCGCACGCAAAGCGCCGCCAGCTCTTGCCAGATCAGCAGAGACAGGCTCGCGCCGGAAGGATTATTCGGACTGTTGAGCAACATCGCGCGGGTCTTCGGCGTGATCCGCGCGGCGACATCGGCGGGGTCAACGCGAAAGCCATTCTCCGGCCTGACCGGCACTGGCACCACCGTCGCGCCACACGCGCCGAACACACCCTCATAGGTCACGTACATCGGCTCGGCGACGATCACTTCGTCACCCGGGTCCAACAGGCATTGCGCGACCGAATACACCGCGCATTGCGCACCGGGCAGCACGATCACGTGCTCGGCATCCACCATCTGACCGCTGCGCCGCTGGTGGCGCGCGGCAATTAACTTGCGCAGCGCCAACCGGCCACGCACTTCGGAATAATGCGTATCGCCCGCCAGCAGGCTATCGATGGCGCCATGAATGATCGGCAGCGGCGTGTCGAAATCCGGATCGCCCACGCTCAGCAGCAGGATATCGACACCCTCGGCGCGCAGCTCCAGCGCTCGGTCATGAATCTGCCAGGCTGCGGCTCCCTCCCCGGCAATGCGTTGGGTCAAGGCTGAATAGCGCATGCACGTCTCCTGATTGCGCGGTCTCCAGCCTTCACCCTAGGTCAAATCACAAACCGCGCCACCATGGCATTCAAATCCACCGCCAGACGCGACAGCTCATGGGTAGCAGCGCTGGTCTGGTTGGCCCCGGCAGCCGATTGGGTGGCCAGGTCACGAATATTGACCAGGTTGCGATCAACTTCACGCGAGACCTGCGCCTGTTCTTCCGAGGCGCTGGCGATCACCAGGTTGCGCTCGTTGATCTGATGGATCGACTGGGTGATCTGCTCCAGCGCCACGCCGGCCGCGCGGGCCATTTCCAGGGTGGTCTGGGTGCGCTGGTTGCTTTGCTGCATCGACGACACGGCTTCACCGGTGCCGTTCTGGATGCCGGCGACCATTTTTTCGATTTCCTGAGTCGATTGCGCGGTGCGATGCGCCAATGCGCGAACTTCGTCCGCTACCACCGCAAAACCGCGTCCGGCCTCACCGGCACGCGCCGCTTCGATCGCCGCGTTGAGGGCCAGCAGGTTGGTCTGTTCGGCGATGGCGCGGATCACGTCCAGCACCTTGCCGATGTCACGACCCTGCGCGGCGAGACCTTCGATCATTTGCGCAGTGCTCTGCACGTCATGAGTCATGGTCTGGATCGCGTCGACGGTTTTCACCACTTGATCGCGACCTTCGCGGGCAGCCTGGGTCGACTGGTTCGAGGCTTCGGAGGTCGACACCGCGTTGCGTGCCACTTCTTCCACAGCGGCGGTCATTTCGTTGACGGCGGTGGCGGCCTGTTCGATCTCGTTGTTCTGCTGTTGCAGGCCACGGGAGGCTTCTTCGGTGACCGCGCTCAGCTCTTCGGCCGCCGCGCCCAACTGAGTGGCGGAGCCGGCAATCTGTTCGATGGTTTTTCGCAGATTGGTCTGCATCGTGGCCAACGCTTGCAACAGCTGTGTGGCTTCGTCCTTGCCATCGACTTCGATGGACTGGGTCAAGTTGCCGCCGGCGATGGTTTGCGCAGCCTGTACGGCACGGTTCAGCGGATTGACGATGCTGCGGGTCAGCAGCAGGGCCAGCAGTACCGTGGCGAGCGCGGCGACCACGGCAACAACGATGATGCCGGTAATGGCGCTGTCGTAATGCTCACCGGCCTGATTGGAGGCGACGTTCGCCCCCGCCGCGTTGATCGCGATCAGCTTGTTGAGCTGTTCGCCCATCTGGTCGGTACCGTCCTTGATCCGCGTGTTGATCAAGGTGCGCATCTCGTCGACCTTGTCCTGACGCGACAGCTCCATCATCTGGTTTTGCGCTTGCAGGTAGTTGTCGAGCGTGGTCGCGAACGTCTGATACAACGCACGCTCTTCGCTGTCTGCCGGCAACGCGGCGTAACTGGCCTGAGCGCTGCGCACCTTGTCCACCAGCACGCCGATACGGGTTTGCGCTTCTTGCAGGCCTGCCGGGTCGCGGTTGACCAGAATCCGGAACGACAGGATCCGCAGGCGCAGAACGTTTTCCGTTACCACGCCAAGGTAGGTGACGCTGGGCAGTTGATTGGTCTCCATGTCGATGGAAGCCTGGCGGATGGTCGACATGCGGTTGACGGCGAACACACCAAGGACAATCACCAGCAAGGCGATAAAGGCAAAACCGAGGAAGGCACGGGGCGCGATATTCAGGTTACGCAAGGACATGGTAGGACTCTCGGATAGAGGTAGCTGCGAGCGTCCTTGCCGTCATCACTGGACCTTGGGGCGGGTTCAGTGTGGCGTCACTGTTCGAGGGAATCTGTGTGCGCCTGATCTCTGTATCGGCTGGGCTTTAGGAAGGTTTCGTGTAAAGCGAAAATATTTTTCAAGGTGTTTCAATACTGCAACAGGTCCCCGCCCCTGTAGGAGCTGCCGCAGGCTGCGATCTTTTGACTTTGATCTTAAAAACAACATCAAAAGATCGCAGCCTGCGGCAGCTCCTACAGGGTGGGGTTCAAGATCTGGCCATTTACCAGATCCGCGCAGTTACAGGGTGGGGTTCAGCGTTTAGCCATCTGCCAGACCCGGGCAATGTCAGTCGCGCGTTCGCGCAACAAGCGTGGGGCTTCGGCGCAGGCCTGCTCCAAGGTCATCGGGCCGCTGGTGACGGCGAATGCGGCGTCGATGCCGTGCTCGTAGAGTTCCTGATAACCCTCACCCAAGGTGCCGGCGATGACGATTACCGGGACATTGTATTGCCTGGCAATTCGCGCCACGCCGAACGGGGTCTTGCCGCGCAAGGTCTGCGCGTCGAAGCGCCCTTCGCCAGTGATCACCAGGTCGGCGCCGTTGACCGCTTCAGCCAGGCCCACCAGTTCGGCAACCACTTCCACGCCGGCCTGAAATTGCGCACCGAGAAACGCCTTGGCCGCAAAACCCAATCCCCCCGCCGCACCACTGCCCGGCTCATCGCGAACGTCCTTGCCCAACGCTTGCGCGCAGAGCTCGGCGAAGTGCCCCAGCGCCTGATCCAGTTGCAGAATCTGCGCCGGTGACGCGCCCTTTTGCGGGCCGAAAATCGCCGAAGCCCCGTGCGGGCCGCACAGCGGATTGTTGACGTCGGCGGCGATGTCGAAGCGCACGTGGGCCAGACGCGGATCAAGCTCGCTCAACTCCAGGCGCGCCAGTTGTGCCAGCGCCAAGCCGCCCGGCACCAGAGCCTGCCCCTGAGCATCGAGCAATTTCACCCCGAGCGCCTGCATCGCACCGGCACCGCCGTCGTTGGTGGCGCTGCCGCCAATCGCCAGAATCACCCGTTGCGCGCCGGCATCCAGCGCAGCGAGAATCAGTTCGCCGGTGCCGAAGGTGCTGGTGATGCATGCATCGCGTTGCCCCGTAGGCACTAATTGCAAACCACTGGCCTCAGCCATTTCGATGATCGCGGTGTGGTTGTGCGGCAACCAGCCCCATGCGGCATCGACCGGCGCACCCAGCGGCCCGCGTACTCGGGTGCGGCGCAGTTCACCCTCGCAAGCGGCGAGAATCGATGCCACCGTGCCCTCGCCGCCGTCGGCCATCGGGCATTTGACCAGTGTTGCGTGCGGCCAGACCTGCGCCAGCCCCAGCGCAATGGCTTCGGCAACGCCTTGGGCACTCAGGCTGTCCTTGAACGAATCGGGGGCGATGACGATCTTCATACAATTTCTCCAGTTCCAATACGCCTCATGCTGCCAGTCGGCCTGCGCATTGACGCCTGTCCGCTGCACAAGGGCGGTGGGCGTTTATTGTTCATTTCTACAAAAGCCTTGGACTTGATGCCGAATGTTCGGGCCTCATCGCTAACAAGCCAGCTCCCACAGGGATCTTCAGTGGCTACAAAACTTGTAATCACCTTGTAAACCTGTGGGAGCTGGCTTGCCAGCGATGGCGGACTTAAGAACAACTCATATCGCCGGATCAATCTGCGGCAGCAATTGCACCCCGAGATATAGCGCTAGCATCCCGTCGAGTTTCAGCGGATCAACCCCGCTCAACTCAGCAATCCGCTCCATCCGATAACGCAAGCTGTTGCGATGAATGCCCAGCGCATCGGCACACGCCTGGCTCTGCCCGTCGTGTTCACACCAACTGCGCAGGGTCGCGAGCAACTGGCCGTTGCCGTCCTTGGCGATGACCTTGCGCAACGGCTTGAGCAATTCATCCAGCGCATCATCGTTGCGATGGCGCCAGAGCATCACCGGCAAGCGATAGCGATTGAGCGTCAACAAGCGCGAGTGCGGCAGCACGTCCCGGCCATAGGCGAGCAGATCGCCGACTCGTCGATAACAGCGGCGTAACCCGGCCAGCCCATCCGCCTGTCCACCCACGGCGATACGCAAAATATTCCAGCCAAGGCCATCAAGCTTTTCCAGCAAACGATCATGCTCAACCGTCTGACTTGCGGGTCGGCACCACAGCAGCGATGACTTGGCCGAACTCACGCACCAGCTATCCGGATAGCGCGAGGTCAACCACGCGCTCAGCGCCTCGACGGTCTGCCCCGGACCATGCTCCAGACCCAGTTCGAACAGATACGGCACCCGGGTCAATTGCGGCTTGAGCCCCAGTTGCTGCGCCTCATCGACCAGCCGCGGCGAGTCGCCGGCTTCGCTCAACAGCAACGCCAACAGGTCATCGCAACGCTGGCGCCGCCATTGCTGCTCGGCCTGCTGGTTGCGCTGACCGACGAGCATTTCGGCGGTCATGCGCACCAGCTCGGCGTAGGTGCGCAGTTGCTCCGGCTCGCCGGTAATGCCGAGCACGCCAATCAGGCGCTGATCGAGTAACAGCGGCAGGTTGATCCCCGGCTGCACGCCTTTGAGATGCACCGCGGTTTGCGCATCGATTTCCACCACGCGGCCGTTCGCCAGCACCAGTTGCGCACCTTCGTGACGGGTGTTGATGCGCTCCGGCTCGCCACTGCCGAGAATCAGGCCCTGGCTGTCCATGACGTTGACGTTGTAGGGCAAAATGGCCATGGCCCGGTCGACGATATCCTGAGCGAGGTCGTGATCGAGTTCGAACATGATCGGCAAAATCCTTAAGCAGCGGCGGCGGACGGTTGTTCACCCGCACAGGGTCTGGCGGCAAACCCTGTGCTCAGGCACAAAGACAATCCGGCCACAGGTGGCCGAGACTCTCGGGGCGATCAACGTTAACCTGTGCATCGCAAAAAATCATAATAAAGAGAGAGCCGCTATGTCGCAGAGCGCCGCAGCTACCCAGACCATCGACGACGGTAAAAACGCCGTCTACAAACGCATCACCCTGCGTTTGATCCCCTTCATCTTCATCTGCTACCTGTTCAACTACCTCGACCGGGTCAACGTTGGCTTCGCCAAACTGCAGATGCTCGACGCATTGAAGTTCAGCGAAACCGTATACGGCCTCGGTGCCGGGATCTTCTTCATCGGCTACGTGCTGTGCGGCGTGCCGAGCAATCTGGCCCTGACCCGATTCGGCCCGCGACGCTGGATCGCGCTGATGATGATCACCTGGGGCACGCTGTCGACCTGCCTGTTGTTCGTCACCACCCCGACCCAGTTCTACACCCTGCGCCTGTTTACCGGTGCGGCCGAAGCCGGGTTCTTCCCCGGTGTGGTGCTGTATCTCTCGCAGTGGTTTCCGACGTTCCGCCGTGGGCGGATCATGGCGCTGTTCATGTCGGCGATCCCGGTCTCGGGCCTGCTTGGCAGCCCATTCTCCGGCTGGATCCTCAATCACTTCGCCGCGGGGCAAGGCGGACTGGCCGGCTGGCAGTGGATGTTCCTGCTGCAAGGCATTCCGACCGTGATCCTCGGCGCCCTCGCCTATTTCCTGCTCAGCGACAGCTTCGCCAATGCCAAGTGGCTGAGCCCGCACGAGCGCGCGGTGCTTGAGGCGGATCAGGCCGAAGACCTGGCGAACAAACCGAAAACCACCTCGGACTCGCTGCTCGCGGTGTTCAAGAACCCAGCGATCTGGGCCTTTGGCCTGATCTACTTCTGCATCCAGAGCGGCGTGTACGCGATCAACTTCTGGCTGCCGTCGATCATCAAGAACCTCGGCTTCAGCGACAACCTGGTGATCGGCTGGCTGAGTGCGATCCCCTATCTGCTGGCGGCGGTGTTCATGCTGCTGGTCGGGCGTTCGGCGGATTTGCGCAAAGAACGGCGCTGGCACTTGGTCGTACCGATGCTGATGGGCGCGCTCGGACTGCTGATCGCGGTGAACTTCGCCGCCAACCCGGCCATCGCCATCCTCGGCCTGACCATTGCAACCATGGGCGCGCTGACCGGCCTGCCGATGTTCTGGCCAGTGCCGACCGCCCTGTTGAGCGCAGGCGCGGCGGCCGGTGGTCTGGCGTTGATCAACTCGATGGGGCAGATGGCCGGCTTCCTCAGCCCGTATCTGGTGGGTTGGTTCAAGGACAGCACCGGTTCGACCGACGCGGCGTTGTATTTGCTGGCGGGGGTGATTGTCGGCGGCAGCTTGCTGGCGTTGCGCATGACGCGGACTCTGCGGGCTTAATCATCACGCCTCCAGATCAAAAGATCGCAGCCTGCGGCAGCTCCTACAGGGAAACGCGTATTTCCATGTAGGAGCTGCCGCAGGCTGCGATCTTTTTGCTTGCTGATTGCAAGGCCCCATCTTGCCAATCACGGAAGAATCCCGCAAAAACGCACAGATCTTTAAAGGATTTTTACCAATGAGCTCGATTCTCGATCTGGAGATCTTCGTCCGCGTGGCCGACTCCGGCAGTATTTCTTCCGCTGCCCGCACGCTTGAACTGACGCCGGCCGCCGCAAGCATCGCCTTGAAGCGTCTGGAAACCCGACTCGGTATCCGCCTGCTTGCGCGCTCTACCCGCAGCATGCGCCTGACCGAAGAAGGTCGGCGTTATCTCGACAGCGTACGCATCGCCCTGTCCGCCCTGGCCGAAGGCGAGCAGGCGCTCAGGCAACACGGCGAAGGTCTCAGCGGTGTGCTGCAACTGGCGGCGCCTTCGGACTTCGGGCGCAACGTGTTGTTGCCGTGGCTGGACGACTTCAAACGTGCACACCCGAATATTCAGTTGCAACTGCTGCTCAACGATCGGCACGCCGATCTGTTCCGCGAAACCGTGGACGTCGCACTGCGCTTTGGCGTGCCCAGCGATTCAACATTGGTGGCGATACCGATTCTGCCCGAACATCGCCGTGTTGCCTGCGCCAGTCCGGACTATCTGGATCGCCACGGCACACCGCAACATCCCGGCGAATTACGCGAACACAGCGCCCTGCTCTACCTGCGCAATGGTCGGCCCTACAACACCTGGCGTTTCAGTCGCGAGGACGAAACGCTGGAAATTGAAGTCCACGGCGACTACTTCAGCGATGACGGCGAAGTCGCACGACGCTGGGCACTGGCCGGGCATGGTATCGCCTACAAAGCCTGGCTGGACGTCGCCGAAGACGTGCGCGCCGGGCGCCTGTTGACGCTGTTCGATGACTGGCATGGCGAGAGCGTGCCGTTCAATCTGCTCTGCCCGCACCGGGTGCAGGTGTCCGAACGCGTTCGGGTGTTGCAGGCTTTTTTGCAGATGCGTTGCGCAGCACTGAGCCGATAATTCACTTTGCCCCATCGGATGCTTCTGGTATTTGATTGGAGTTTTCCCACCGACAAAAGGATTTCGGCATGAGCTATCGCACACTGGGGCATTCGGGGTTGCAGGTGTCCACCCTCACCCTCGGCACGATGATGTTTGGCGAGCAGACCAGCGCCCAGGATTCGCTGCGCATCATCGACAAGGCTTGGGATCAGGGCATCAATTTCATCGACACCGCCGACGTCTACACCAACGGCCGCTCGGAAGAAATTGTCGGCGAGGCGATCGCCCGCCATCGGCACGAATGGGTGTTGGCAACCAAGGTCGGTTTCGGCCCGGCGGACGGCGTGCCAAACCGCAGCGGCTTGAGCCGCAAGCACATCTTCAATGGTCTGGAGGCCAGCCTGACGCGTCTTGGCACCGACTATCTCGACATCTATTACCTGCACCGCGAAGACCACAACACCCCTCTGGAAGTCACGGTGTCGGCGATTGGCGATCTGATTCGCCAGGGCAAGATTCGCTATTGGGGCCTGTCGAACTATCGCGGCTGGCGCATCGCCGAGGTGATTCGCATCGCTGACAAGCTCGGTATCGACCGCCCGGTGATCAGCCAGCCGCTGTACAACATCGTCAACCGCCAGGCCGAGACCGAGCAGATCAGCGCCGCGCAAACCTATGGCCTCGGCGTGGTGCCTTACAGCCCGCTGGCTCGCGGCGTGCTCAGCGGCAAGTACGCACCCGATGCCACTCCCGACGCCAACAGCCGCGCCGGGCGTCAGGACAAGCGCATTCTGGAAACCGAATGGCGGGTGGAGTCGCTGCGCATCGCCCAGCAGATTCAGCAGTACACCCAAGGCCGTGGCGTTGGCATCGTCGAATTCGCGATTGCCTGGGTGTTGAACAACAGCGCGGTGACCTCGGCGATTGTCGGACCGCGTACCGAACAGCAGTGGGATGCTTACACCAAGGCGCAGGCGGTGCAGATCACGGCGGAGGATGAAGCGTTTATCGACTCGCTGGTGACACCGGGGCATGCGTCGACACCGGGGTTCAACGATGTGAGCCATTTTGTGTCGGGCCGTAAACCGCGTTCGACGTGAGCCCCCGCCCTCACCCTAGCCCTCTCCCGGAGGAGAGGGAACCGATCGGGGAATATTGAAGCTACGCTTTTGCCTGAAGCTGTTGTGTTGAATCCATAATCGACTCGGACTTTCACATCGCTGAATGTCGCGAGACCCTACGGTCAGTCCCCTCTCCCTCTGGGAGAGGGTTAGGGTGAGGGGCTTTTGGGTTCATGTAGAAAATATTGACCGCCCCGGCCAATATTCAGCACAAAAACCACGTATCCTGCGCGCCCTGTTTGATCACCATCCGCGAGGACAGTTTGTCTAAAGGTATCGCTCTATCGGTTTCAGCTTCGGTGCTGTTTGCCGTCATGTATTACTACACCTCGCTGCTCACCCCGTTGAGCGGCGTGGAAATCTTTGGCTGGCGGATGCTCCTGACCGTGCCGTGCATGACCGTGTTCATGCTGGTGTCGGGTGAATGGCGGCGGGTGCTGGAACTGCTGCGCAAGGTGGCGGGCTATCCAAAGCTGATTGGCGGTCTGATTGTTTCGTCGGGTTTGCTCGGCGTGCAGTTGTGGCTGTTCATGTGGGCGCCGCTCAACGGCTACAGCCTCGATGTGTCGCTGGGTTATTTCCTGTTGCCGCTGGCGATGGTTCTGACCGGGCGCATCGTGTATGGCGACAGCCTGTCGTACCTGCAGAAAATCGCGGTGTTCTTTGCCATTCTCGGCGTGGCCAACGAGCTGTATCGGGTCGGCGGATTTTCCTGGGCGACCCTGGTGGTCGTGGTCGGTTACCCGCTGTATTTCGTACTGCGCAAACGCCTGAAGACCGACAACCTGGGAGGTCTGTGGGTCGACATGACCTTGATGCTGCCGGTGGCGTACTGGTTCGTGCGCGGCGGTGAGCAAGGCTTCGCCGTGTTCGATCAGTATCCGGGCCTGCTCTGGCTGATTCCGCTGCTCGGGCTGATCAGTGCTTCGGCGCTGGTGGTGTACATCATTGCCAGCCGCTTGCTGCCGTTCAGCCTGTTTGGTTTGCTCAGTTATGTGGAACCGGTGTTGCTGCTCGGCGTGGCGCTGTTGCTGGGGGAAAGCATCAAGGCGGGTGAGTGGCTGACGTACATTCCGATCTGGCTGGCGGTGGTGGTGCTGGTGTTTGAAGGTTTCAAGCACTTGATGCGGCAACGCCGCTCTTAAAGCAAAAGATCGCAGCCTCCGGCAGCTCCTACAGGAAAACTCATTCCAAATGTAGGAGCTGCCGCAGGCTGCGATCTTTTGATCTTAAAAAGCCTGGCATCAGCCAGGCTTTTTCATGGCTTACTCGGTAGCGAGCACACCACGACGCACCTGGTCACGCTCGATCGATTCGAACAGTGCCTTGAAGTTGCCCTCGCCGAAACCATCATCGCCTTTACGCTGGATGAATTCGAAGAACACCGGCCCCATCAGGGTTTCCGAGAAGATCTGCAGCAGCAGGCGCTTGTCGTCCGGGTTCGACGAACCGTCGAGCAGGATGCCGCGCGATTGCAGTTGATCCACCGGCTCGCCGTGATTCGGCAGACGGCCTTCGAGCATTTCGTAGTAGGTGTCCGGCGGCGCGGTCATGAAGCGCATGCCGATCTTCTTCAACTGATCCCAGGTCTTGATCAGGTCGTCGGTGAGGAACGCCACGTGCTGGATGCCCTCGCCGTTGAACTGCATCAGGAACTCTTCGATCTGCCCGGCGCCCTTGGACGACTCTTCGTTCAGCGGGATGCGGATCATGCCGTCCGGTGCGGTCATCGCTTTCGAGGTCAGGCCGGTGTATTCGCCCTTGATGTCGAAGTAGCGGATCTCGCGGAAGTTGAACAGCTTCTCGTAGAAATTGGCCCAGTAGGCCATGCGGCCGCGGTACACGTTGTGGGTCAGGTGGTCGATGATCTTCAGACCGGCACCGACCGGGTTGCGATCAACGCCCTCGATGAACACGAAGTCGATGTCGTAGATCGAACTGCCTTCGCCGAAACGGTCGATCAGGTACAGCGGCGCGCCGCCGATGCCCTTGATCGCTGGCAGGTTCAGCTCCATCGGACCGGTTTCGATGTGGATCGGCTGAGCACCGAGTTCCAGTGCGCGGCTGTAGGCCTTTTGCGAATCCTTGACGCGGAACGCCATGCCGCACACCGACGGGCCATGCTCGGCGGCGAAGTACGAGGCGACGCTGTGCGGTTCGTTGTTGAGGATCAGGTTGATCGCGCCCTGACGGTACAGGTGCACGTTCTTGGAGCGGTGGGTCGCGACTTTGGTGAAGCCCATGATCTCGAAGATCGGCTCCAGCGTGCCAGGAGTCGGCGATGCGAACTCGATGAACTCAAAGCCCATCAGGCCCATTGGGTTTTCGTATAAATCTGCCATGGTGACGCCTCATCATTCTTATCAATTAACCAGAGTTATTTGTCAGTAATGCTGAGAACGCGGGGCGGTGCGCAGGAGATGCCTCGCACACTGCGGGCGAGGAAGTCACCGTAGATCAGTTGAAACCCGAATATCTTCATTGTCGACCCAAGGCTCTTGCGGGCGAGGCTTCTGCTGCCAGAAGACGTTTATTATTGTATGCGTAACCAGATTCTACACAGCGTAAATAGGGTTGTCTGCCCTCTCTATAAAATCCGCCTTTTTCGCATTGGTGCAAGGGGTTTTGCTGTACACGTGAACAAGCTGAACCTGCATCGCACTCGCCCCGCAGATCAATCGCCTGTAAGCGGCACAAGCGGCAACGGCCATCTATCATGCGTTTTGACTCCGCTGTTTTTCACAGGCGCGCCGTTGCCAGCCTGCATTCGAGCGTTTCACTCCATCGCAACAGGATGCGTCCATGCCCTTGACTGTCAAACCCCGCCGCAAACGTAGCGTGCGGATGATTGTGACCCTGCTTTGCGGCCTGCTGCCGGTGCTTTTGGGCACAGGGATTCTGTATCTGCAAGCCGAGCGCACCTTGCAACAGAGCACGCAAAATACCGCCGAGGAGGCGCTGCGCCAGTTTGAACTGATGCTCGACAACACCGCCCAGGCCGCCAGCGAACTGCTGCCCCTGGCCGGCCAACCTTGCGACAGCGTGAAACTGGCGCTGCGTGAACAAGTGACTCGCCGACCCTTCGTGCGTTCGACCAATCTGGTGTGGGACAACAACCTCTATTGCAGCTCGCTGTTCGGGGAGTTCAAGGAAGCCGTGAACCCGGGGGACTACACCGAGGGCAAGTTGTGGTTGATGAATGGCAATCCCATCACGCCCGACACTGCACTGCTGGTGTATCGGCTCAGCGAAGGCCGCGGCGGCGCGCTGACCACGCTCGATGGCTATCATCTGAGCAATATGCTGCGCCTGATCGGCCGCCAGACACTGCTGCTGTTGCAGGTCGGCGACAACTGGCTGTCCGCCGATGGCAAGGTGCATCAAGGCGCACTGCCGCCATTAACGGTGGCGCAAAGCATGCTGGAGTCTTCGCGTTATGCCTTCAGCGTCGCTGCAGGTTTCCCGCACGGGGAAACCTGGCGTTATATGGCCAGTCAATACCCGCCGCTGTTCAGTCTGCTGATGTTTTTCGGGGTGATCTCTGGCGCTATCGCTCATGTCCTGCAGCGGCGCTCAACCTCGCCGAGCCATGAAATGCTGCGCGCACTGGAGGCCGGCGAGTTCATCCCCTACTTCCAGCCAGTGGTGCATGGCGACAGTAAAAAATGGTCCGGCGCTGAAGTGCTGATGCGCTGGAAGCACCCCAAGGAGGGGCTGGTGCGTCCCGACATGTTCATCCCCTTTGCCGAGCATTCCGGCCTGATCGTGCCCATGACTCGTTCGCTGATGCAGCAGACTGCCGCCCTGCTCGGCCCGCTGTCTGCGGGCTTCGACGAACCCTTCCACATCGGCGTCAACATTACCGCCAGTCATTGTCAGGATCTGCAACTGGTCGAAGATTGCCGCCAGTTTCTCGCAGCATTTGCGCCCGCCAGCGTCAACCTGGTACTGGAGTTGACCGAGCGTGAGTTGATCGAGCCGACGGACATCACGCACCAGTTGTTCGAGCAGTTGCACACGCTCGGGGTGATGATCGCCATCGATGACTTCGGTACCGGGCATTCCAGCCTGGGTTACCTGCGAAAATTCAACGTCGACTTTCTCAAGATCGACCAGAGTTTTGTCGCCATGATCGGCATCGATGCGCTATCTCGGCATATTCTGGACACGATTATCGAACTGTCGGCCAAGCTCGATCTGGGTATTGTTGCCGAAGGTGTAGAAACTCAGACTCAGGCCGATTATCTGACCGCGCACCACGTCAACTTCCTGCAAGGCTATCTGTACGGGAAACCCATGCCCGGCGCCGACTTCATCGATGCATTAAGTCACCATTAACTAAAAATAAATTAAGCCCGGCGCTGCGACCCGACGCACCAATTTGATACAAAACACCACTGTTGTTACATGACGACAAGATCAGGATTTACTCTTGGCGCATTAACTACTACAATTTTTTCAGCCTGTGCAAGATTGGCAGGTGAGCCATTATCACCGAGTCGCTTCAAGGCTCTTGGCTTATAGCTTTGTTTGCGGTTGGTATCAGCCAAACACACTATTGGAGTAAAGATATTGTCCAGACTCGCTGAATTTCGTGCAGCTGAAAAGGCCCTTCAGGAACAGCTCAAGCAGTTGGAATCGCTGAAGAACGATGCCGGGCTCAAGAAAGAAATCGAATTCGAAGAAAAGCTCCAGGGGCTGATGAAAACCTACGGCAAAGGCCTGAAAGACATCATCGCCATCCTCGATCCGAACCCGTCAAAGTCCGGCTTGCAAGTGTCCGCAGCACCAAAAACCCGCCGTGCTCGCGTGGTCAAGGTTTACCACAACCCGCACACTGGTGAACTGATCGAAACCAAGGGCGGCAACCACCGTGGCCTGAAAGCCTGGAAGGAAAAGTACGGTGCAGCCACCGTTGATTCCTGGTTGCGCGGTTAATCTTGCGTCAACAAACAAGCCCTGCTCTATGCAGGGCTTTTTTTCGACAATATCTAACAAAAGCAACGATTTCCGCCACGCTAGTTATCAATCTGCTTTAACACCCACAAGCCGTGAGGCTAAACATTTTGCGCCGGGATGTTGCAACCGCAACGACCGCTAAACTTTGTGCTTAATTCCTTCGGGTATCTAAACCCGTAGCGGTGCAAACAGGCGCTTAAAGTTTCAAGCTGTTTCTCACTGCGACTATTTCCTCGGCGCTCGCCTTATAAACCTCAGCCTGACCCGCGTAAGAAAGTACATAAGCCTTATCCGTCGCGACCGCAGCAACCAATGTTTGCGACAACACATGACGGCCGTTTTCGGTGATCGTGCAGGTGGTCTCCAGTGCATCCAGAGCGGCGAGTTTTGCCGGATGTATCTTGTTGCAAACGCTTTGATAGCCGCCCTGGAAGAAGTCTTTCTGAATAGATTTGCGCATTTCCAGCAGCACACCCTGCACATTGACCTGATGGCCTGCCTCAACCTGGCTCATGGTCAACTCCATCACCATCACCTGATTGCCGTCAGCATCGTTTTTCACCGCGCGCTGGCGCGAAACCTGAGGGGCTTGATCAGGCAGCGCCTCTACTTCCCAGCCTGCAGGCCAGGTGATGCTCGGCTGATCCGCCAGCGCCGACACGGCAAGCAGCGATGAGAAAAGACAAACGAACAGCGCTTTGAACGGTCGGATCATTACCAGAGGCACTCGCAGATTGAACTGCAAAGTCTGACGCCCGGCCGCCCACAGAGCAAGCCGCGCATTCGGTTTGGCGATGCTGCCCCGCATGCGTATCATTGCGCCCATTCACTCGCCCCATTGTTACGGAGGGCCTATGAGCCTGCACGAACTGAACACTTTCCCCGGCGTCACCGCCACTCCAGACAGCGCAACCCGCAACTTCGTCTTCAACCACACCATGCTGCGTGTAAAGGACATCACCCAGTCGCTGGATTTCTACACCCGCGTACTGGGCTTCTCGCTGGTTGAAAAGCGTGATTTCCCGGAAGCCGAATTCAGCCTGTACTTCCTCGCGCTGGTCGACAAGGCGCAGATCCCGGCCGACGCCGCTGCCCGCACCGAGTGGATGAAGTCGATTCCCGGCATCCTCGAACTGACCCACAACCATGGCACCGAAAACGACGCCGATTTTGCCTATCACAACGGCAACACCGACCCGCGCGGTTTCGGCCACATCTGCATCTCGGTGCCGGACATTGTTGCCGCGTGTGCACGTTTTGAAGAGCTGGGCTGTGACTTCCAGAAGCGCCTGACTGACGGCCGCATGAAAAGCCTGGCGTTCATCAAGGACCCGGATGGCTACTGGGTTGAAATCATTCAGCCTGCGCCGCTGTAAAAAGATCGCAGGCTGCGCCAGCTCCTACACATTCCCTGCAGGAGCTGCTGCAGGCTGCGATCTTTTGCTTCAGGCATAAAAAACCCATGATCGCTCATGGGTTTTTTCGTTTCAGCGGCTGACGTTTACGCCGGCGCCGAAGTACGGATCAAGTGATCGAACGCGCTGAGGGAAGCCTTCGCGCCCTCGCCCACCGCAATCACGATCTGCTTGTACGGCACGGTGGTCACGTCACCGGCCGCGAAGATCCCCGGGATCGACGTCTCGCCACGGTTGTCGACGATGATTTCACCGCGCGGCGACAGCTCGATGGTGCCTTTGAGCCAGTCGGTGTTCGGCAGCAGACCGATCTGTACGAAAATCCCTTCCAGCTCGACGCTGCGCAGTTCGTCAGTATTGCGATCCTTGTAACGCAGGCCGTTGACCTTCTCGCCGTTGCCAGTGACTTCAGTGGTTTGCGCACTGGTGATCACGGTGACGTTTGGCAGGCTGTGCAGTTTGCGTTGCAACACCGCGTCGGCACGCAGTTGCACGTCGAACTCCAGCAGCGTGACGTGGGCAACGATACCGGCCAGGTCGATGGCCGCTTCGACGCCGGAGTTACCGCCGCCGATCACCGCCACACGCTTGCCTTTGAACAGCGGGCCGTCGCAGTGCGGGCAGTACGCCACGCCCTTGTTGCGGTATTCCTGCTCGCCCGGCACGTTCATTTCACGCCAGCGTGCGCCGGTCGCCAGGATCACGCTCTTGGCTTTCAGGGTCGCACCGCTGGCGAAATGGACTTCGTGCAACTCGCCATTCTTGCCGGGAATCAGCTTGTCGGCGCGCTGCAGGTTCATGATATCGACGTCGTACTGCTTGACGTGTTCTTCCAGCGCCGTCGCCAGTTTCGGGCCTTCAGTTTCCTGCACGGAAATGAAGTTCTCAATGGCCATGGTGTCCAGCACCTGACCGCCGAAGCGCTCAGCCGCAACACCGGTGCGAATGCCTTTACGGGCGGCATAGATAGCAGCCGAAGCACCAGCCGGGCCACCGCCAACTACGAGCACATCAAAGGCTTGTTTGGCGCTGATTTTCTCGGCCTGACGCTCGATGGCGCCGGTGTCGAGTTTGGCGAGGATTTCTTCCAGGCCCATGCGGCCCTGGCCAAAGTTCTCACCGTTGAGGTAGATGCTCGGCACGGCCATGATCTTGCGATCGTTGACTTCGTCCTGGAACAACGCGCCGTCGATGGCGACGTGACGGATGTTCGGGTTCAACACGGCCATCAGGTTCAGCGCCTGGACTACGTCCGGGCAGTTCTGGCACGACAGCGAAAAGTAGGTTTCGAAGTTGAACTCACCTTTGAGCGAGCGGATCTGTTCGATCACTTCGGCACTGGCTTTCGATGGGTGGCCGCCGACTTGCAACAGGGCCAGCACCAGCGATGTGAATTCATGGCCCATCGGGATGCCGGCGAAACGCAGGCTGATGTCGGCACCCGGGCGATTGATCGAGAACGACGGCTTGCGGGCATCGGTGCCGCTATCGATCAGAGTAATCTGGCTCGAAAGACTGGCAACGTCTTTCAGCAGGTCAAGCATTTCCCGGGATTTCGCACCGTCGTCGAGGGAAGCAACGATCTCGATCGGCTGGGTAACCCGTTCCAGGTACGATTTCAACTGGGCTTTAAGATTGGCGTCCAACATACGGGCGATCTCCTGTGTCTTTATTCGAGGCGAAAAAAAGCCCGAGCGAATTTCGCCCGGGCTTTTTCAATGGGCGGTGCAGCTTACTGAAGTAGGTGCGGAGTCCCGCCCTGTGTTGCGTGCGTCACAGACTTAGATCTTGCCGACCAGGTCCAGGGACGGAGCCAGAGTGGCCTCGCCTTCTTTCCACTTGGCCGGGCAAACTTCGCCTGGGTGAGCAGCAACGTACTGAGCAGCCTTGATCTTGCGCAGCAGCTCGGAAGCGTCACGGCCAACACCACCATCGTTCAGCTCAACGATTTTGATCTGGCCTTCAGGGTTGATCACGAAGGTGCCACGGTCAGCCAGACCAGCTTCTTCGATCAGTACGTCGAAGTTGCGGGAGATGACGTGGGTCGGGTCGCCGATCATGGTGTATTCGATTTTGCCGATGGCTGGCGAGGTGTTGTGCCAGGCAGCGTGAGCAAAGTGGGTGTCGGTCGAAACGCTGTAGATTTCCACGCCCAGTTTCTGGAACGCAGCGTAGTTGTCGGCCAGGTCTTCCAGCTCGGTTGGGCAAACGAAAGTGAAGTCAGCTGGGTAGAAGAACACTACGGACCATTTGCCTTTCAGGTCAGCGTCCGAGACTTGTACGAAGTCGCCGTTTTTGAATGCGGTAGCTTTGAACGGTTTTACTTGGCTGTTGATGATAGGCATTGATGACTCTCCGTCAGGGTTGTGAATTCGATGGGTGAATCCTACCCACTCACTCGACGGATGGCTCATTGGCAAACCTGATGCTGCTGATTTGTTTTCGCTATTAGCAGACTGTATTAATAGAAGAAAACCATATCTACGACGAAGCCGGCTTATCCGTAATCCGAGCCATCCCGTGAAAAGGGCTGGCTTCAACATAGCGCATGGCTGACTTCATATCCTTCCAACCGACGTAACTCATCAGTGATTTCAGATCCCAGCCGCTTTGATGCGCCCAGGTGGCGAAGCCGCGGCGCAGGGAATGGCTGGTGTAACGCTCGGCCGGGATGCCGGCGCGCTCCAGTGCCTGACGCAGCAGCGGAATGATGCTGTTGGCGTGCAAGCCCTCCTCGCTCAGATGGCCCCAGCGGTCAACGCCGCGAAACACCGGACCGCGTACCAGCGCTGCCTCGGTGATCCAGTCGATATAAGCCTGGACCGGGCACAGCTTGAGCAGCGCCGGCGCCTGATACGTCTGCCCGAGGTTCTCGCGGTCGCCCTTGCTGCGCGGCAGGTACAGGGTGATGCCGCTGCCGGAGTGCGCTTGCACATGCTCAATCTGCAGACGACACAACTCGTCACTGCGGAAGCCCCGCCAGAAGCCCAGCAGAATCAGCGCCCTATCACGATAGGCCTTGAGCAACTGCGGACGATCCTGATTCTGCCTGGCGCTACTGGCTTCCTGCTCCAGGCAGTCGACCACTTGCTGCAGATCGTGCAATTGCAACGGTTCGGCCTGTTTTTCCTGCGCCGGATGCAATGCGCGAATGCCTTTGAACACTTTGCGCACCACCGGCGCCTTGGTCGGATCGGCAAAACCCTGACTGTTGTGCCACTGCGCCAGCGCTGACAGCCGCAGTTTCAGCGTATTGATCGACAGCACACCGGCATGCTCGACCAGATACCGCGCCACGCTGTCGGCGGTTGCCGGCAGGAAGCCGCCCCATTTCACTTCGAAATGTTCGATCGCCGAGCGATAGCTGCGGCGGGTGTTGTCACGGGTGGCGGCTTGCAGATAGCGATCGATCTCGCTCATGGGCAGTGTTCTCGCAGGCGTACTGATTGCTGGATGAAAAAACCGATTCAGGGGTCTGACATTGGGTAATACCAGTATATCCCGCCTGTGATTAATCAAGCATTTAACTTTATTTTCAGCGTGGTACACTGCGTACTTTGGTGGCATGTACCACAGTACGTAATGGTAGGAGTTAAAATGGCCCGTGGTGGCGTTAATAAAGCAGTGGTGCAGATCGCGCGCTCAGCGATTCTGGCCCGAGGCGAACACCCCAGCATCGATGCAGTACGCATCGAACTGGGCAACACCGGTTCGAAAACCACGATCCATCGCTATCTGAAAGAGCTGGATGACGGCAGCCAACCGGTCGAAGCGTCCGCGGAACCGATCAATGACGAACTGACCGCACTGGTCTCGCGCCTCGCCCAGCGCCTGAAAGAACAGGCGCAAGAGCCGATCGAGCAAGCCCGCGAGCAGTTCGAGGAGCAGCGTGAAACCCTGGAGTCGGAACTCAAACAGGTACGCCAGGCACTCGAACAACTGGAACAACAGCACGACATTCAAGGCGCAGCACTGGCCCGCGAATCCGAGGCGCTGAAAGAAACCCGCTCAATGCTGCAGACCGAGCAAACCCGCAACGCCGGACTCAATCAGGCGCTGGCTGATTTCGAGTTGCGCCTGCAGGACAAGGACGAGCAGATCCGCTCGCTGGAAGAGAAACATCTGCACGCCCGCGATGCTCTGGAGCACTACCGCAACGCCACTAAAGAGCAGCGCGAGCAGGAACAAGCCCGTCACGAAGGACAGCTGCAGCAGTTGCAGATGGAATTGCGCCAGGCGCAACAAAGTGCACTGGTGCGTCAGGACGAGATCACTCAGTTGCATCGCGACAACGAACGCCTGCTCACGGAAAACCGTGGAACTCAGCGCGAGCTGAGCCTGTTGCAGGATCAGCTCAAGCACAGCAACCAGCGTCAGGATCAGTTGCTGGAACAAGCCACTCGCGTCGACAACGAACGCACCCTCCTCCAGGAACGCCTGCGCGTAGCCCTGCTGGAAAGTCAGACGCTGAAACAGGATGCCGACGAACAGCGGCAGCTCAATCAGTCACTGGAGAAGGAGTTGACCAAGACTCAGGCCAGCCTCGAAGACAGCATGCGTCTGGCGGCTACCGTTGCGGCAGCGCCAGACACAGCCAAAGCGAAGGAAACTTAAGCGCCGACAGGCGTACGCATGGTGACAAACTCTTCGGCGGCCGTCGGGTGCACCCCGATCGTGTCGTCGAAGTCACGCTTGGTCGCGCCAGCCTTCAGCGCGATCGCCAAGCCTTGGACAATCTCCCCCGCGTCCGGACCGACCATGTGGCAACCGAGCACCTTGTCGGTCTTGCCGTCGACCACCAGTTTCATCAGGGTTTTCTCCTGACACTCGGTCAGCGTCAGCTTCATCGGGCGGAAGCGGCTCTCGTAAATCACCACTTCATGCCCAGCTTCCCGCGCCTCTTCTTCGGTCAGGCCGACAGTGCCGATGTTCGGCAGACTGAACACCGCCGTCGGGATCATCTTGTAATCCACCGGACGGTATTGCTCAGGCTTGAACAAGCGCCGCGCCACCGCCATGCCTTCGGCCAGTGCCACTGGCGTCAGTTGCACCCGACCGATCACATCACCCAGCGCCAGAATCGACGGCTCGCTGGTCTGGTATTGCTCGTCGACCTTGATAAAGCCCTTGTCGGTGAGCTGCACATCGGTGTTTTCCAGCCCCAGGTTGTCCAGCATCGGACGCCGGCCCGTGGCGTAGAACACGCAGTCGGCCTCCAGCACGCGGCCATCCTTGAGGGTCGCTTTCAGGCTGCCGTCTGGCTGTTTGTCGATGCGCGCGATGTCGGCGTTGAATTGCAGATCCATGCCGCGCTTGGTCAGTTCTTCCTGCAGATGCTTGCGCACCGAGCCATCGAAACCGCGCAGGAACAGATCACCGCGATACAACAGCGTGGTGTTCGCGCCAAGGCCATGGAAAATGCCCGCGAACTCGACAGCGATGTAACCACCACCGACCACCAGCACCCGCTTCGGCAGCTGCTTGAGGAAGAACGCCTGATTGGAGCTGATCGCGTGTTCGTGCCCCGGAATTTCCGGAATCTGCGGCCAGCCACCGGTGGCGATCAGGATGTTTTTCGCAGTGAAGCGCTCACCATTGACCTCGACCTCGTGCGGACCGACGATCTTCGCGTGAGCTTCGTGCAAGGTCACACCGCTGTTGACCAGCAGGTTGCGATAAATGCCGTTGAGGCGATTGATCTCGCGATCCTTGTTGGCGATCAGGGTCGCCCAGTCGAAATTCGCTTCACCCAGGCTCCAGCCAAAACCGGACGACTGTTCGAAGTCTTCGGCGAAATGCGCGCCGTACACCAGCAGTTTCTTCGGCACGCAGCCGACGTTGACGCAGGTGCCGCCCAGATAACGGCTCTCGGCCACCGCCACTTTCGCGCCGAAACCGGCGGCAAAGCGCGCTGCACGTACACCGCCGGAACCGGCGCCAATCACATAAAGGTCAAAATCGTAGGCCATTGCTATCTCCTCGGCAGGCCAACAGCATACCCGCCGCCGTTCATTGGGCAAGCGCTGTGCGCAGCTTTTCGCGCGGATCGGCGATCTCGGGAAACATCTTCAAATAATAATATTTCTCGTTTGTTACTAAATCGCCGGGCTGCACCTCGTCTCTGAACCAACGGATTTTTTCCCTCGAAGACAAGGAGTCGGCTGCGATGTTCGCGCCCATTACCCGTTCCATGACCCTGACTGTCGGCTTGTTCAGCATGGCGTTGAGTCCCGATCTGCTGGCTGAAACCGATCCTGAAACAGCGCCAAAATCCACCGCGCAGGCGCTGGAACTGGACGCCACCAGCGTCAGCGCTGAAGGCCTCGGCCTCAACACCGAAAACACTGATTCCTACACCACTGGCGCGATGAGCACCGCGACGCGAATGAACCTGTCGATCAAGGAAACCCCGCAATCGGTGTCCGTGGTCACACGCCAGCAAATGGATGATTTCAAGCTCGGTACATTGTCCGAAGCCATGCGCCAGACCACTGGCATTGTCGTGCAACACAACGACTCGGATCGGGTCAGCTATTCGGCGCGGGGTTACCCGATCAACAATTTCCAGATCGACGGGATGCTCAACACCTTCGGGCGCATGAAGTCGGATTCGGACACCATCATCTACGACCGCATCGAAGTGGTACGCGGCGCGACCGGGCTGACCACCGGCGCCGGTGATCCTTCAGCGACGATCAACATGGTGCGCAAGCGCCCGACTGCCCAGTGGCAGGCACTGGCCGGGGTCAGTGGCGGCAGCTACGACAACTACTACAGCTATGTCGATGTCGGCGGGCCGCTGGCCTTCGATGGTCGGCTGCGCGGGCGTACGGTGCTGGCCTATCGCGACAGCCAGTCGTTCCGCGACAAATACGCGCTGCAGCGCGAGGTCGGCTACGGCATTCTCGAAGCTGATCTGACCGACTCCACGGTGCTTGCCGTCGGTTACGACTATCAGGACAAGCAGGTTCAGGGCACCTCCTGGGGCACCGTGCCGTACTGGAACGCCGACGGCAGCAAGGCGGGACTCGGCCGGTCGACGAACATGGCGACATCCTGGAGTTCCTGGCCGCTGAAGGACAAGACCGCGTTCGTTACCCTGGACCAGCAATTGGGTGATGGCTGGAAGCTGAAGGCCGCCTACACCCACCGCGAAAGTGATACCGACGGCAAGGTCTATTACGGCGGCTCCGGTTTCCCCGAGGCCGACCGCAGCGGCATGACGGCTTACATGGGACACATGCTCGGCACGCAGAAAATGAGCGTGTACGACTTCAACCTGTCGGGGCCCTACAAGCTGTTCGGCCGCGAACACGAGATGATGTTCGGCTATGGCGAGGCGGAGAACCGCTCGACTTCGCCCTACGCCTTCAACAGTCCCCAAGCCGCCGACTACGGCAAGATCCGCGACTGGAAATACATGGGTGACATCGGCAAATTCGCCGACACCGTTACCAGCCTGCCGGGTGCGCGAGGCATCACCCGGCAGAAAGCCGGTTATCTCGCGACACGTCTGAGCCTGACCGATGAGCTGCATGCAGTGCTCGGCAGCCGCTATGGCAGCTGGGACGAATCCAGCACCGATTACTACTATGATGCGCAGCAAAAACCGACCAGCACCGATGCCACCCATCAACGCCAGAATGATATCTGGACGCCCTACGCCGGCCTGCTTTACGACCTGACGCCGGAGTACACGGTTTACGCCAGCTACACCGACATTTTCAAACCGCAGAGTAAGCGCGACAGCAACCGCAATTACCTCGACCCGGTGATCGGCAGCAACTACGAAGTCGGGCTCAAAGGCAGCCTGCTCGACGAACGCCTGAACCTGGCGACGGCAGTGTTCTGGAGCAAACAAGACAACGTCGCCGAGCGTGACAACTCGGTGCCCCCGGACCCGGTGAGCGGCGAGGAGTTTTTCAAATCCGGCGGCAAGGGCAACAAGGTCAACGGCTTCGAAGCCGAAGTGTCCGGGGAAATTCTCAGCGGCTGGAACATGACCGCCGGCTACACCTACACCCACTCTGTCGACGGCGAAAAACAGCGCAGCAACACCGCTCAACCACTGAACATGCTGCGGCTGTCCACGGCCTATCGTCTGCCGGGCAACTGGCACGCATTGACCGTGGGTGGCGCGGTGAACTGGCAGAGCGACGTCTATGGCGCGGCTAACCGCCCGGTCGGGCGCGGCGCCAACGGCCGGATCATCACCGAACCGGCGCGGATCAACCAGGAGGCCTACACCGTGGTCAAGCTGATGTCGCGCTATGAGTTCGACAGGCATCTGTCGGCGTCGCTGAACGTCGATAACCTGTTCGACAAGAAGTATTACGACAACGTCGGCTTCTACAACGGCGTGTACTGGGGCGATCCGCGCACGGTGACCCTGAGCCTGGACTGGAAGCTCTGACCAATCAACGCAAACAAAACCCCTGTGGTGAGGGGATTCATCCCCGATGGGTCGCGAAGCGGCCCCACTCTCGAGGTGACGCGCAATGCGTCACCAAATCCCCTCGCCACCGCTGTTAACCCCGAGTTAATTCCCCGCCGGGAGACTGTGCCCCGAGATCTGCTTCATGGACGAACGGCTCCCACGTTTTTCAGTAGGAGGCACCATGAAAACCACCACCGCCATTCTTGCCGGGCTACTCGCCCTCGGTTCCGCCAGCGCCTTTGCCGAGGGCGGCGCCGAACGCATGCGGCATTACTACGACAACTTCCCGGTCCACCACGCGCCAAGCGAACAGCCGACCGATAGCAAAGCAGCGGAACTGAAGGTTCCGAACGATCAGACCGCGCAAGTCACCGAGTCTTATCGCGACTGATTCACCGAGCAACCGATGGACCTCCGATGGCTCCGCTCTGGCCTCGGAGATGACAGTTGGGCGCCCTGTTTGGGGCGCCTTTTTTTATGCCTGCAGATCCTTGATCCAGAACAGCATGCGGCCATGCTCCGGGTCGAACATGCCGGGGGCGAAGCCGAATTTGCGGTAGGAATTCTGTGCCACCTCGTTGCCTTCGAGCACTTCCAGGGTGATTTTGCAGCAGCCGCGCTGACGGCAGATTTCCTCGACCTTGCGCAGCATTTTCTGACTCAAGCCGAGGCCGCGAAATTTGCTCACGACCGCCACGTCATGGACATTGACCAGCGGCTTGCAGGCGAACGTCGAGAAACCTTCAAAGCAGTTCACCAGGCCTGCCGGCTCGCCACCGACGAACGCCAGCACGCTGAACGCGTGAGGCCTGCGCGCAAGTTCTTCCGGCACGCGACGCAGCAGTTCCGGGTCAAGCGAATGGCCGCCACCCATGGGATCTTCTGCGTAATGATTGAGCACGATGCCGATGGCTTCGGCGTGCAGTGGATTGGTGTAACTGGCTTGCAGCACAAGAATTTCTGCGGAATCCATTTCCATCCCCGATCATGGCCCCGGCGTGCAAAGTGCGCACCTGAAAGGCTGTTCGACCTTACCGCGAGGATGTTGCGGGCCACAACCCGAGAAACTCAATTATTGATCCCATAACAAATCAATGTAGGAGCTGCCGCAGGCTGCGATCTTTTGACTTTTCAAACATCAACGCCCCCAAATCAACTCCTCCGTCCACCCCAACTCGGCAAAATCCTGAGCACGCAACCCGCTCTCGCCGGCGCAGAAAAACTCATCCAGCTGCGGCGGTTTCACCGAGGTCGCGCTGAGCATCGCGTGCACCTGCCCACGATGATGGATCTGATGCTCGAACAGGTGCGACAGCATACGCAAGCGACTGTCATGCTGCGGCGTTTCACGGGCGATGGTGACGATCCGCCCCAGATCGGCATCGCGCAGTTGTTCGCAATAAGCGATCAAGCGGCGGTCCACGTGTGCCTGCTCTTCACGCAGCGCTGCGGCCTCGGTAAACGGCTCGTCATGGTTGAAAAACACATAGCAATCAGGATGCGGTTCATCACCGCGCAACTCACGCTCCAGAGCGTCGACGTAGAACCAGTCGCAGGTGAGGATGTGATTGAGGGTGAGGCGGATACTCGGAAAGAAGCTCGTTCGCGGCGCCGCCAGCTCAGTGGCATCGAGCTGAGTCCACGCTTTGCCCAGGCGATGATTGGCCCACGCGTTCTGGTAAGCCATGGTCAGTAAATGATGCGACAACGGTTGACTCATGCTCGCGCCCTCTGCGCTCAGGATTCGGCAAAACGCTGCAGTTGCATCTCCTGCAAACGGCTGAGGGTACGCCGGAACGGGAATTCCAGATAACCCTCGGTGTACAGCGCGTCCATCGGCACCTGAGCCTCAATGTACAGCGGCACCTTACGGTCGTAACACTCATCGACCAAGGCAATGAAACGGCGTACACCGTCGTCGTGTACCGACAATTGCGGCAACTCACGGTCACCGGCCACCACCTGCGCCGAGCCGTCCTCTGTGCCGCGAGCGATGCGCCCTTCGCGTTTCCGCGCACTGAGGTTCGGCACGTCGCTCAACAGAATAGACCGATAGCTGTCGCACAGTGCGATGAAGTCCATGGCGGCAAACGGTTGCTCGCAGAGATCGGCGTAACGGCACCAGAGCACCGATTCGCTGGCCTGCACCACGTTCAATAGGCGATGTCCGACGGGCACCGGCTCGGCGCTGGCGGGCTGCCCGGCATTCAGTGCCTGGAACATCGGCTGCAACGCACTGTCCTGCCCCGGCGCCACGACGAAATAACGCTGCAGGCCCGCGCCCGGATGCAGACGATGATCCTCGGCGCCGTTCACCGCCACCAACTGCATGTGCGCCTTGATCGCGGCAATCGCCGGGACAAACCGATCACGGTTGAAGCCGTCGGCGTACAGCTCATCCGGCGGCAGGTTAGAGGTGCAGACCACCACCACGCCTTCGTCGAACATCACCTGAAACAGCCGACCGAGGATGATCGCATCGCCGATGTCATTGACGAACAGTTCGTCGAAACACAGCACCCGCACTTCCGCCGCCAGCTCCTTGGCCAGCTCCCGCAACGGGTCGGCGATGCCGGTAAGCTGGAACGAGCGCTGGTGCACCCAGCCCATGAAATGATGAAAGTGCTGCCGTAGCGCCGGCACCCGCAGGCTCTGATAGAACTGATCCATCAACCAGGTCTTGCCGCGCCCGACCGGCCCCCACAAGTACACGCCAGTGACCGAACGGGCACCGGTGTGCAAGGCTTCATGGCATTTTTGCAAGGCCCAGACCGCATGCTCCTGGGCTTCATCCTGGATGAAACCCTTGTGCTCGATCGCGTGTTGCCAGGCGCTTAAAGGAGAGTCGAAAGTCATGCGCGGCAGTATATATCCCTGTAGGAGCTGTCGAGTGCAACGAGGCTGCGATCTTTTGATTTTGTTTTTAAGATCAAGATCAAAAGATCGCAGCCTGCGGCAGCTCCTACATGGGGTTGTGGGTGTCAGCGGTCGACCTTGTGTCGAGCGGCGTAGAGGCAGAGCATTTCCATTGCCAGGGTGGCCGCTGCCAGCGACGTCACGTCCGCATGGTCATAGGCCGGCGCCACTTCCACCACGTCCATGCCCACCAGATTGATTCCGCGCAACCCGCCGAGGATTTCCAGCGCCTGCAGCGTGCTCAACCCGCCACACACCGGAGTGCCGGTGCCCGGGGCAAAGGCCGGATCCAGGCAATCGATATCAAACGTCAGGTACACCGGGTGATCGCCGACCCGCGCGCGAATCGCCTCGACAATCGCCTCGCAGCCACGCCGATGCACCTGACGGGCGTCGAGCACGGCAAAGCCCTGATGATCGTCATTGGTGGTGCGCAAACCGATCTGCACCGAACGCGCCGGATCTACCAGCCCTTCCCTGGCCGCGTGCCAGAACATGGTGCCGTGATCGACGCGTTTGCCGCCCTCGTCCGGCCAGGTGTCGCTGTGCGCATCGAAGTGGATGAGTGACAGCGCGCCGTGCTTACGTGCATGGGCCTTGAGCAACGGATAAGTGATGAAATGGTCGCCGCCAAACGTCAGCATCGCGCTGCCGGCATCAAGAATGCGCTCGGCGTGGGCCTCGATGCTTTCCGGAATGGTGTGCGGCGACCCGTAATCGAAGTCGCAATCGCCGTAGTCGATCACCGCCAGATGATCGAATGGGTCGAACGTCCACGGCCAGTGCCGTTCCCAGGCGATCCCGGTGGACGCGGCGCGAATCCCCCGTGGCCCGAAGCGTGCGCCCGGACGGTTGCTGGTGGCGGTGTCGAACGGCACCCCGCTGACTGCCACGTCGACGCCGCGCAAATCACGGCTGTACCGGCGACGCATGAAACTGGTGATCCCGGCGTAGGTGCTTTCCGCACTCGTGCCGTACAGGCTGTCGCGGGTCATGGCTTGGTCGTTGAGCATCGGCACGTCCATCGGTGTGCTCCTTTTGTTATTGATGGCTACGGAAAGTGGTCCACAGACGCGTGCGCTGACGCATGTCCTTGAGGCTCATGCTGCGGTCGGCGTACAGGCGTTCGCGCATTTCGGCGGGCGGATAGATGTCCGGATCGTTGCGCACCGCCTCATCCACCAGCGGCGTCGCGGCCTGGTTGGCGGTGGCGAAAAACAGCGTATTGGTCAGCTCGGCCACCGACTCGGGGCGCAGCATGAATTCGATAAACGCCCGCGCCGCTTGCGGGTTTGGCGCGTCCTTGGGAATGGCCAGATTGTCCTGCCAGATCAACGTACCTTCGTGCGGAATCCGGTACGCGACTTCATAGGGTTTGTTGGCCTTGTGCGCCTGATCGGCAGCCATGCTCACGTCGCCGTTGTAGGTCAGCGCCAGACAGACACTGCCATTGGCCAGATCGTTGATCTGTCGGCCGGTGGCGACGTACAACACCGACGGCTGGAGTTTCTGCAACAAGGTTTCGGCGGCGGCCAGATCATGCTTGTCGGTGCTGTAGGGATCTTTGCCGAGGTAGTGCAACGCCAGACCGATGACTTCCTGCGGCGAGTCGAGCACGGCAATCCCGCAGTCCTTGAGCTTGCTGGCGTACTCGGGTTTGAACAGCAGATCGAGGCTGTTCAGCGGCACGTCCGGCAAGCGCTTTTTCACCGCCTCGATGTTCAGCCCCAACCCGAGTGTGCCCCAGGTATAAGGCACGGCGTAGCGATTGCCGGGATCGACGGCGGCGAGTTTTTCCAGCAGATCGGGATCAAGGTTGGCGTAGCCCTTGAGGCCTTGATGCGGAATTTCCTTCAACGCGCCCGCTGCCAACCCCCGGGCCAGCACGCTGGACGACGGCACCACCACGTCATAACCGCTGCCGCCGGTCAGCAGTTTGGTTTCCAGCACCTCGGAAGTATCGAAGGTGTCGTAGCGCACATGAATGCCGGTCTCCTGTTCGAAACGTTGCAGCGTCTGCGCCGGCACGTAATCGGCCCAGCTGTAAAGATTGAGGGTCTTGTCCTCGGCCTGTGCCTGGATGACTACGGACAACAACAGCGCGGGAAAACACAGCTTGAAAACGGGAGCCATGACGAACACCTGACCGGAGGAAGTGGTGGCAGGATGCGCCGTCGGATACATTGCAGAAATATCAAGTTTGTTAACCTGACTTTATCCCGGAGTAATGTAATGCTCGGTCAGCTTCACGACGTCGATTTGCAGTTGCTGCGCCTGTTTGTGCGGGTCGTGGAATGTGGCGGCTTCAGCGCGGCGCAAGGTGAGTTGGGCCTGAGTCAGTCGAGCATCAGTCAGCAAATGGCCAAACTGGAAACCCGCCTCGGCTATCGCCTGTGCAGCCGGGGCAAGGGCGGTTTCAGCGTCACGCCCAAGGGTGAGCAATTGCTGATCGCGATTCGCGCCCTGTTCCAGTCCATCGAGACTTTCCGTCATCAATCCAACGGCGTCGCTGGACGGCTGATCGGTGAGGTGCGGCTGGGCCTGTCCGAGGCGGTTGATCAGTCGGTGCTGCTGCGGGTGGCGGCGGCGATCCGGCGCTTTCGCGAGCGCGATGAGTCGGTGCGCATCGAGTTGATCAGCGCGATGCCCGGTGAAATGGAGCGTCTGTTGCTGCAACAGCGGCTGGATCTGGCCATCGGTTATTTCTCCCAGGTGCAGAGCGCTTTCGATTACCGCGAGCTGTTCAGGGAAACCCAGCATTTGTATTGCGCACAGGGGCATCCACTGTTCAGCGTCGATGCGCCGGATGATGCGGCATTGCAGGCCTGCGACCGGGTGGATCATCCGTACCGGTTCATGCGCACGGGCGAGCCGTTTCCGGACAAGCGCTTTTCCGCGCGTTCGGAACAGGTCGAGGGCACCCTCGCCTTCATCCTTTCCGGCAAGCATGTCGACTATCTGCCCGATCACTACGCGCGGGTCTGGGAGGACAAGGGCTTGCTGCGCGCGTTGCGGCCTGGGGAGTTGAGTTTCGAAGTGGCATTTCATCTGGCCCGGCATCGTGCTCAGGTGCCGGGGGATGCGCAGAAGGCGTTTGAAGAGGATTTGCTCGCAGCCTTTGTTTAAAGATCAAAAGATCGCAGCCTGCGGCAGCTCCTACAGGAATGCAAAATGTAGGAGCTGCCGCAGGCTGCGATCTTTTGATTTAAGGGGAAATCCTTTTCAAACCCAATAAAACCTGACCTTTCAGGCAATTTTTGCTCGTTGCCCTCGCCGTCCTCTTCCGGCATCCTGCGCCTCCATTTTCTGACCCGGCCCCGCCTCGCGGCGCGCAAAACACCATGACCGCCTCTGAAAAAGTCCCGCGCAACAACGATCTGCTCTACGGCCTCAACGACCGTCCGCACCTCACCGCCACCGTCTTCGCCGCGCTGCAACACGTGCTGGCGAGCTTCGTCGGCATCATCACCCCGACCCTGATCATGGGCGGCGCCCTGGGCCTGCAAAGTGAAATTCCATATCTGATCAGCATGGCGCTGTTCGTTTCGGGCCTCGGCACGTTCGTTCAAGCCAAGCGTTTCGGCCCGGTCGGTTCCGGGTTGTTGTGCCTGCAAGGCACCAGTTTTTCCTTTATCAGCGTGATTCTCAGCGCCGGGTTCATGGTCAAGGCCCGGGGCGGCGGTACCGATGAAATCCTCTCGACGATTTTCGGCGTGTGCTTTTTCGCCGCGTTCATCGAAGTGGTGCTGAGCCAGTTCATCGGCAAACTGCGGATGCTGATCACCCCGGTGGTCACCGGTACCATCATCACCCTGATGGGCCTGTCGCTGATCAAAGTGGCGATGACCGACATTGCCGGCGGCTTCGGCGCGCCCGATCTGGGCGCCGCCAGCCATGTGTTTCTGGCCGCACTGGTGATCGGCACTATCGTTGTGCTGAACCGCGTCGACGTGCCGTTTCTGCGCCTGGGCGCGATCGTCATCGGCCTGACCCTCGGCTACGTGGTCGCTTGGCTGATGGGCACGGTGGATTTCGCCTCGATGCCCGAAGTGCCGCTGGTCAGCGTGCCGGTGCCGTTCAAGTACGGCTTCAATTTCGACTGGGTGGCGTTCGTGCCGGTGGCGGTGATCTTCCTGGTTTCGCCGCTGGAAGCAGCCGGTGACCTGACCGCCAACTCGATGATCTCGCGGCAACCGGTCAAGGGGCCGCTGTACATCCGCCGAATCAAATCCGGTCTGCTCGCCGATGGCCTCAACTCGGCGATGGCGGCCGTGTTCAACAGCATGCCGATGGTCACGTTCGCGCAGAACAACGGCGTGATCCAGTTGACTGGCGTGGCCAGCCGCTACGTGGCGTTCTTCATCGCCGGCCTGCTGGTGCTGCTGGGGCTGTTCCCGATGATCGGCGCGGTGCTGCAACTGATGCCCAAACCGGTGCTCGGCGGCGCTGAACTGGTGATGTTCGGCACCGTGGCCGTGGCCGGGATCAAGATCCTCGCCGAGGCCGGCCTGCATCGGCGCAACATGCTGATCGTGGCAATCTCGGTGGGCATGGGCCTGGGCATCGCCGCCGTGCCGGAAGTGCTGCGCGAGTTGCCGCAAGCGCTGCGTAACATCTTCGAATCGCCGATCACCGTCGGTGCGTTGTGCGCTATCGTGCTGAATATCTTCCTGCCGGAAGAATTCATTGAGCTGGAAGAAGACGATTTCGATCCGGAAGCGTCGATTCTGCAGGTCATGGAAAACCCCGATCTGCCGGCCAAAGCTGAACCTGCAACGGCCGCGGCGGTCGCACAGTTGAACCGCTGACGCTGCGCCATGAAAAAAGGGCTGAGCCGGCAACGGTTCAGCCCTTTTTCGTTGAGAGACTGTTTATGCGCCGCGTCCACGCCGTCATCCTGTCCCTGCTGCTGTTGTCCCTGAGCGCCTGCGCGCTGTTTCCCAACCGCGATCCGGTGAACATCAACGTGGTCGGCCTCGAACCGTTGCCGAGCCAGGATCTGGAAGTGCGCTTCGCGATCAAGCTGCGGGTGCAGAACCCCAATGAGACGGCCATCGATTACAACGGCATTGCCCTGGATCTGGAGGTCAATGGCCGTCCCTTGGCCTCGGGCGTCAGTGATCAGACCGGCTCGATCCCGCGCTTCTCGGAAACCGTGGTCAGCGTGCCGGTCAGCGTTTCCGCGTTCTCGGTACTGCGCCAGACCCTCGGCCTGAGCCAGACACAAACCCTCGACAACCTGCCCTACGTGCTGCGCGGCAAACTCGCGGGCGGGGTGTTCGGCACCATGCGATTTGTCGACAGTGGCAAGCTGAGTTTGCCGAAGGCCACTGCTGCGACGTGGTAAATACACAATTTTGAAACCGCTCACAAATACCTGTGGGAGCTGGATTGCCAGCGATGGGGCCGCATCAGCCAACATCGTCGTTGCTGACAGTCCGCCATCGCTGGCAAGCCAGCTCCCACGGGTTTTTCAATCAGTCCCGTAGTTATGCGGTGAAGCGTACGCCGGGTTTGGCCCTCTCATCGACACTCAGCTCAAACACATCCGGCCGCGCATAGTGGCCGACCACGTCATAGTCGTACCGCGCCCGCACCAGCTCATCAGTATCGACCTCAGCCGTCAGCAATCCGGCCTCCCCGCGCAACGGCCCGGCCAGCACATCGCCCATCGGCCCGACAATCACACTGCCGCCGGCAATCAGCGGCCGATCCGCCGGCCAGTTGGCAATCTCCACGCCCAGCTCGTTCGGCGAAGCCTGCACCTGACAGGCGCTGACCACAAAGCAGCGGCCCTCATGGGCGATGTGGCGCATGCTGACCTGCCACATCTCGCGCTCGTCCACGGTCGGCGCGCACCAGACTTCAATGCCCTTGGCGTACATCGCCGTGCGCAGCAGCGGCATCATGTTTTCCCAGCACACCACCGCGCCAAGTTTGCCGACCTGGGTGTCGAGCACCGGCAGCGTCGAGCCATCACCCTTGCCCCAGATCAGCCGTTCGGTGCCGGTCGGCATCAGTTTGCGATGCTTGGCCACCAGCCCCGCCTGCGAATCGAAATACAGCGCCGTGCAATACAACGTGCTGCCGGCACGCTCGATCACGCCGATCACCAGGTTGGCCCCGGTGCGCGCCGACAAACCGGCCAGTGCCTCGGTTTCTGCCCCTGGCACGTCAATGGCGTTGGCGAAGTAGCGGGCGTAGGCCTCACGCCCCTCGGGCAAGCGATAGCCCAACTGCGTGCCGAAGCCCTCACCTTTCGGATAGCCACCGAGCAGCGCTTCAGGCATCACCACCAGTGCCGCACCGGACTCGCTGATCGCGCCTTCCCAGCTCAGGATCTGTTCCAGGGTTTCACCCTTGCCACCGGGCAAGGCGCCGATCTGCAGGGCGGCGACGATTGATTTGGGCATTGCGGTCACTCCATCGGGTTCAAGTGTTGCCGATTCTGCGGCGGCGCGGGATCATGAATAAACACCGATTCACTGCTGAATGATATGAGCCAAATGAATATCGCAACCGTCGACCTCAATCTGCTGAAAGTCTTCGAAGCCTTGCATGAGGAGTCCAGCGCCAGCCGTGCGGCGCTGCGTCTGGGCGTGACGCAATCGGCGGTCAGCGCGGCGTTGCGCCGGTTACGCGAGGTGTATGGCGATCAACTGTTCGTGCGCACCGGCCGTGGCTTGGCGCCGACGCTCAAGGCCAATCAACTGAAACCGGTGGTCAGCGAGGCGCTGAACAAATGTCGGCAGAGCCTGGCGATGGTCGATCCGGCGGCCCACCACTATGACGGCCGATCAGTCACCGTCGGCCTGTCGGATGATTTCGAAATCGCCTATGGCCGGCGCCTGATCGAAGATATTGCCCGCCGTGCGCCGAAATTACGCCTGATCTTCCGCCAGACTCACAGCCAGATCGTCGCCCGCGCCCTGATGGAGCGCAGCATCGACCTGGCGATCACTGCAGGAGGGTTCGCCGAGCGTCTGCTCAGTCGTCAGGTGTTGGGTGAAGGGGATTATGCGTGTCTGGTCGATCCGGGCAGTCTGGCGCCCGGCCAACAGAACATCGATTTGCCGGAGTTCGTCGCCCGCGAGCACATTCTGGTGTCCTCGGGCGGCTTTATCGGCATCACCGACGAAGGCCTGGCGGCGCTGGGCCTGAGCCGGCGGGTCTGCGCCTCGACCACGCACTTTGCGGCGCTGCCGCATCTGCTCAAGGGCAGCGGCGCGGTGGCAACCATCCCCCGCCATGCCGCTCAGGCCATTGCCGAGCTCAGCGGGCTGGTGCTGCTGCCCTGCCCGCTGGCGTTGCCGCGCTACCCGATCGAACTGGGCTGGCGCACCAGCACGCAGATCGACCCGGTGGTGATCAAGGTCCGTGAGGCGATTGTCGAGTGTTTCAACATCGACTGAGGCGCTGTTACTTGTTGGCCGCCATCAGTCGATTGACCTCACTGCGCACCATGTTGGCGAATTCCGGCGGGGACATGCCATCCAGCTCGGCGCGCACCCACTCGGCCCATTTGCCCTTGCGCTTGGAGCGTTCGCCGAACAACCGCGCGGCTTCGCCTTTGGCTTTGCCCAGATTGTTCTGCCAGAGTTCGAACAGACGGGATTTCTCGTCTTCCAGCGCAGCGCGCTCGGCGAGGGATTTGTCGGCCAGATTGAAACTCATGGGGAAATACCTGCTGCGTAAAATGGCGACATCTTACACGCTCGAGGGAAATCTCCCGCGCAGGTTTTTCTTTCGCACCTAAAATCAGTGCAACTTTTCAGTCAGCGCCACACTCCATTGATCACTGTTCATCCATCTGCAAGGAGTCACCCAATGGCCCGCAAATCCCGCGTGCAAGCCGTCGAAGACCAAATCAAGGATCAAGCCTTCAGCGAACTTCAGGCTTTGATCGAAGAGTCCGACAAACTGCTCAAGAGCAGCGCCTCACTGGTGGGCGAAGAAGCCGAGACCCTGCGCGGACAAATCGCCCTGAAACTGCAACAGGCGCTGGATTCCGTATCGAGCGTGCGCGACCGCACCAAACCGGCGGTCGAGGCCACCGAGAGCTACATTGGCGGCCATCCATGGCAGACCGTAGCGATTTCCGCCGGTTTCGGTCTGGTGGTGGGTTTGCTGCTCGGTCGTCGTTGATCGACGTCTGACAAAAAACCTGTGGCGAGGGAGCTTGCTCCCTCGCCACATGGGTTATCTGACAATTATTCCCCGGCCAATTCGCGCAACTGCGCCAGCGTCTGCTCCTCCAGCACAATCCCCTCGGCCAGCGACCGCGCGCGCTGCAAATGCCGACGATCACCCGGCAAGCGCTTCAACCCCACCCCATGCATCTGCCGCACCAGTTCTTCGCTGCGCTCGGCAAAGCTCTGCCCGGCGGACTTGCTCGGGTCGATGACGATCAGCAGTTGTCCGGTCCACGGGGTCTTGGCCCCGGGATGGTTCGCCCAGTCGAACTCGAAGGAGAAATTGCCCCCGGTCAACGCCGCCGCCAGCAGCTCGACCATCATCGACAGCGCCGACCCCTTATGCCCACCAAACGGCAGCAGTGCGCCGCCTTCAAGAATGGCTTTCGGATCCTGCGTCGCCTGCCCAAGACCATCCACGCCCATTCCGGCGGGCAGACGTTCGCCCTTGCGCGCCGCGATCTGCACATCACCGTGAGCAATGGCGCTGGTCGCCAGATCGAAGACAATCGGCGCACCACCGGCCCGCGGCGCGGCAAAGGCAATCGGGTTGGTGCCGAACAGCGGCCGATCGGCGCCATGCGGCACCACGCAGGTCATGCTGTTGACCACGCTGAGCGCCACCAGCCCTTCTTCGGCAAACGGCTCGACGTCCGGCCACAGCGCCGCAAAATGATGGGAATTGCGAATCGCCAACACCGCGATCCCGGCGTTGCGCGCCTTTTCCACCAGCAACGAGCGGGCTGCGGCCAGCGCGGGCTGGGCGAAACCGTTGTCGGCATCGACTCGCACGAAACCCGAGGCTACGTCCTCGACTTGCGGCACAGCCTGTCCATTGACCCAACCGCTATTGAGGGTCGAAACATATCCGGGGATACGGAACACGCCATGACTGTGCGCACCGTCACGTTCGGCACCGGCGCAATTGGCAGCCAGAGTGCGGGCGACGGACGCCGACGTACCGTGGCGCAGGAAAATTTTTTCAAGCAATTGCGTCAGCGCTTCGAGCGAGAGTGTGGACGCAACGGGGGAAGACACGGAATCGTGTGGCGCAGACATCTGAAGCTCCAGACTAATTATTGGAGGGAACAACAGCGTACGAACAGCTTGCCCAGCGATTAACCACGCCCGGTACGGGTGCTGTCAACCGTTGTGGTGCCGGCTTGTCGCGGCTAGCACATTGCGCTGCCGCTGGTGCGGTAACTATGTACCACCTCTGTTATCGATCCGGTCTTTAGTCTCGTGTCTCAATTTACCGGTGCACCGGACGGTGCCCTGAACGAGACCCGATGATGCCTGCTCCCATTCCTCCCCTGCTGTTCCAGCCCATCCTCAACTCCCCCGGATCGTGGCGCGAACTCGGCAATCTCCATCACTTGTCCAGCGCGGACTTCCAATGGTTGAGTCACGTGCAACTGGCGACCCACGCACTGCGCAGTCAGCAGACCCCGCCCATGCTTGCCCAGCGCATCCTGCTCAATACCAATGGTGCGCCAGCGGTGCCTCTGGCCGGCAGTTTCATACTCAGTGCCACCCCGGATGATCACGGGATCCTGTTGTACACACCTTTCGCCGGGCTAAAAAAACATGCCAGCCTCAGCGCCCTGACCGCGCATCTGGAACAGCATCTGAACAGCGCCAGCGAGGATGACCGGCTGCTGGCGTTCCTCGCCTTTTCCCAACGCAAACGACTGGCAGAACAGCACGGCATCAGCGTGACCTACCAGCTTGTCGAGGGCGATATCTTCGAGGATCAACGCGCCGCCATCGAGCACTGCCAGCAGCTTAATGCACAGGCGATGCTCGATGAGCTGATGCAACTGCCCGAGCTTGGCAGTCTGCTCCAGACCATAGTCGACGCACTGCTGACGCCAACGATGCACGACGTCGACCAGACACGCACGCGCGTGAACCTGTACGCGACCACGACTGCCACCGGCCCGGCATCGACCGCCCTTGCTTCACGGCGCGGGCTTGAAGCGCTGTCGCTTGGCGATGCGCTGCTGTTGCACTATCGCCACTCCGGATGGCCGGTTGGCCAGACCCATGAGTTTTCGCACCCGAGTCGGACATTCCTGGCCAGTGATCAGCAACACTGGGAAACAGCCATCACCACGGCTTCAGGCAAACTGCTGGTGTTGCTGTACCAGCAAATGGAGCGCTACTGGAATGGGCCCAGTGCTAACGGGGCCTCGCGGCGCGACGTATTGGCGCAGATCATTCGGCAGCAGGCGCTGGCGGACTTTTTGCTCAAACGCGAGGCTGGCATCATCGATCAGCGCCAATTCGACAGCCTGCTGACGTCGCTGGGTTTCAGTGAAAGTCTGGCACCTCGCGCGGCCGTGGAAACCGTGCGTTTATGGGAGCACCAGGCAAACTTCGTGGAACTGGCCGGTGCGCTGATGATCAGCCACTCCGACAGCTGCCTGTATACCCCGACGCACGGTTTGCAAGTGCTCAAGGACTACGCAGATCTCAAATCCATGCTGCTCGGCAAGTTCGCCAGCCCCGGGCACGAAGACGAACTCTATGGTCTGCTGAGTCTCGACGAGCGCCAGCGCTTCCTCGGTTTCGACCGGCCGCAGGTTTCCGGCAAATCGATCGCCGGAGACGTGTTCAGCGTACTGCTCGAATTGATCATCACCAAGCAACGACAGAACATCGACTATGCCTTGCAGTTGTACCGGCACAGCGACGGCGTCGTGGATATCCGCGCACTGTTCGATAAGGCCCTGGACATCCGCTCGATGCTCCACGAGCGCCTTGTCACCCTGGATGCTCGCGGGCGCTGGAGCACCCGGCCGATGCTCACCGGCAACCCATTGCCTTCAAGGGTGCTGGCGGACACCGCCGCAGCCGAAGTGCGCAAGTTCGCCAGCATCATGCCAACCATCGCCGCAGACTTCGCCGCCCAGCCGTTGACCGTCACAGCGCTGCAGCGTACCTACCTGCAAGGTATCGCAGCGAAGCTGGCGCACGCCCTGTCTGTCGGCATCAATGGCGAAGCACGGTTGAGAGTCCTGGACGGAACGCTAAGCCGTCATGCGCAAACCCTGGTCGACACCGTGTTCAATCCGGATCACCCGGATCGCAGCCGCCGCAAGGCACTCAACGGGATTCGGCCGGATGCCTGGTCATTGACGTTACAGGTCGCCGGTGAGAGCGAAGTGCTGCCGTTGGCCAACTGCGTCCTGCTCACGGAACGCGGTGGCCTCGATACGCAGCACTCCGGACGCGCGATTTTGTGGACCCCGGCTCTGGGCCTGGAAGTCTTCCGCTCGATCGAGCACGCCAGACAGGTTTTAAACCAGCGGCTGCTGGATCCGCAAAGACGCCTGGTGCTGCTGGAAAATCTTTCACCCCTGCAACAGAGGTTCCATCAACACTACACGCTTGGACGGTTACAGCTGATCAGCGGCAATGTCCTGCAGGATCGCACCGAATCAGCGATCGAACACTTTCTCCAGCGCGGTGAACAGGTGCGGGGCCGCCATTGGCCAAAGCCACGGGAAAATCAGATCCTCAAGACGTTGAGTGAGCAAGTCGTTGAGACCAATCTGCAACGTGCCACCGCTCTGGCGCAGGCACTCGGCAAGCAGCATTCACTGCCTGCCTGGCTGGGAATGGCCACGCTTGAAGAGCAGCAGTTGCATCTGGAACTGCTGGAACAGTGGTGCCTCAGTGTCATTGACGATCAGGATTATCTCCACGCGCTGCCAACCTTGCGTGATTACATCCAGCAGACCCTTCGAACGCTGCTGAGCAACCGCTTGCACAGGCAGGATCTCGACCCCGAACAGATCATTGTCACCCCGGCGCTGAGCCCGATCGGGGCTGGGATGAGCCTGACCGATTTCGCCTTGAACCACGCGCATATTGCCCAGGACACTGCATTCACCCTCAGCTCGAGCACCAACCGGGCGCTGCCGACGGGACTCGACCAACAAGCGGTCAGGAGCCTGCTGTTGTCCTTGAACGTTGCGACAACATTTGCCAATAAAATCACCTCGGTGTTGTCCGCGAATGACGTCGACGCCGAACAACGCAAGCTGCGTTTCATCCAGCAACTACCCTGGCAACTGCTGCAACATGCCCATCAGTTACAACTGCAACAACGCTTGTCGACAAAAGCCTTCGACTTGATTACACAGGTGCTCGACATGCCCGATGCCGTCGCTCGTGCGACCGTGCAAGGGACCGATGCGATTGTCCGGCCGTTGGCGCTGATCAAGACCGCCGGAGCCTCAGCGATCAAGGCGCTGGGGCTCTACTTGATCGGCCCTGCGGAAAAATCCGGCCCTCAGGTGCTTTATGCGCCCTACCATGGAGAGCACGCATTCAGTGAGTTCGAGGACGAGGCAGCAGTGATCGCCGCGCTGAATACGCCGGGCTCACTGCAGGACCTGCTGCTGCGCCGCTTGCCGGAAAGTCAACGTTCGATCTTCAGCGCGTTGTTCAAGGCGAGCAGCGGCCAGACGAGCGAGATGACCCTGGCCACCACCCCGATCAACGGCAACTTGCTGCTGCAGTTGTTCGACGACAATCTGGCCTTGTTGCCACACTTGCTGAGCAGCCATTCGCTGCCATCGGCGCAGGCGGATTGGGACGCCGCGAAGCACCTGTTCAGTTCCGGCATCCAGCAGATCCGGGGCCTGCTGCCGGGCAAACTCGCCTATGTGCAGTTTCTCTGGCAAAGCTTCAAGGACTTCATGGGTTCGGCCGAAGCGTTGCAGGATCACCACTGGAAACGTGCGCTGCAAACCTTTGTCGCCGGCGCAGCGGAGATGATCAGTCTCGGGCGACTGGCGCTGGAGTCACGTCTGGAATCTCAAGTCGTGGCAGCGCCGCAAGCACCGCAGCCAACCACGTTGAGCGCTCCCGTCCTTGCAGAAACAAAGCCGACCGATCCGCTGCGCACCTCGCTGCAGACATTCGAAGCGCCAACGATCGCCCTGAAGGATCTGACTCACGATGCTGCCGAGGGCACGTATCAGGATCTGACAACCAAAGCGACTTACGCCCCTATCGCCGGCAAAGTCTATCCCGTGGAGCGGCCGGGAGCCGTCTGGCAACTCAAGGGCGCCGAGCAGCCAGGCCCGGTGCTGCAACACACCGCTTCCCGGCAACTGGTGCTGGACCCGGATCGTCATACCGTGCATTTCGGCAAGGCCATGTCGACGATGTTCAACCATTACGCCACCCATCGCCAGGCGCGGTACATGCTGAATATCGAAGCGCAAGGCATGGAAGAAATCCGCGCCCGCCATCCGGAAAAAGCCCGCATGTTGATCGAGGCAATTGATCTGGCCCGGCATTACGCGTTCAACAGCCTGCACAATCTTGCGCAGCTGAGAAACTATGTGCCGGGCACCCGCCTCGATACTTTTCTCAAGTCTTTTTTTGACGTGCAACGGATTGATGCCGACATTCTCGACAAGCTGAAGCAGGCCATCGTGCCGATCTGTGATGCCTTGGTCGATCCAACAGAAGACCTGTTGAACAGCAGTCGCTTTGTGGTCGGCTCGAACAGACACAGCAGCTCGGGTGTAATCGCCTTTGTACTGGGTGGCGATTTACTCAAGAAAGTCCATTTCACCGAAAAGTTCTTCAATCAAGGGCTGGACTGGTACAACACAGGCCTGACCGAACCGTTCAATGTTGACGGGCATGCACGGGCAGCGACGCTGATCCACGAGTTCTCCCATCAGTTCAGCAAGACCGTCGACATTGCCTCCCTGGAAGCGCGGCGCCCGTTTGCTGATCTGATTGCTACCGTGACCGGTTACGGAGCTGCCCGCAAACAGGTACAGACCCGATTTCAGCGCGAAGCACTGTCACTGTCCACGCGCCGTGAGGAGCTGTTTTCGCGCTGGAGCGACAACCTTCAGGAGTGGCTCGATATCGACGAGTTTGAGGGCATGGAACATGTGCGCAGGGAAGTTCTCAAGACCACGGGGACGAGGAATCTTGAGGACGCGCGAACGGCATTTCTCAGCCCGACCAACCCGCATCCACGCATCGACACGATATTGCGCAACGCTGATTCGATCGCCTTTCTGATCTGCGAAATGGGCCGCCAGCTTGATCCGGTCACCCAACCTCACGGAGGGCTCAACTGAGGCAAAAAAATGCGCAGGCGGTTGGCCTGCGCATGGTTTATCGCTGGGTGAACTCAGTCTTTCTGGTCACGCAATACATTGCCCGAGGCGCCGTCGATGCGGAATTCATAGACCGAACCGTCGGCCTTGCGGCCCTCACCCTTCCAGTAGCCGTCATTGTCGGCCTCGATTTCATAGACTTCGACGTAACCGGCCTTGGTTTTCACGATCTCGATAGCCTTTTCGATGGTGACCCAGCCTGCACCGGGACGATCAGCCATGGCGGCACCGGCACTGAACAGAGCAGCGGTGGCGATTGCAGCGGCAAAGGTTTTTTTGATCATTTTTTCACTCCATTTGTGGATGATGTTCCTCGGATGTCCTGTTTTTGGGCGTCTGACGGAAAAATAAGTTCCACTTTGATGGGCAATAGCCATGACGGATGTTCTCGGCGCAACGCCCGCAAGGTTAGAATGCAGCAAATCAGGACGAGTCAATGACCCAAGAATCCCTCTCGGAAGCCGAATACGATGCGATCACCGATGCCGCCGCGCACTGGTGCATGCGCCTGCACGCCGTAGACTGCTCCGCCGAGGAGCGTCTGGCTTTCGAGCAATGGCGCGATGCACATCCGCTGCATGCGTTCGAATATGAAGCGATGCTGGAAATCTGGGACGTTGCCGAACACTTGCCACGTGCGCAGATGCCGCCGAGTGTGCCGCTGAATAAACCGCTGCCCGCCTGGCGACGCTACGCAATTGCCGCGAGCGTCTGCGCGCTGGCCTTGCCACTGGCGGCCTACAGCGGCTGGAACCTGGGCTTGCTCCCCAACAGCTACCAGCATTTCGCAGCCACCGACAATGTCCGTCAGGTCACCTTGAAGGATGGCAGTCAGGTCGAGCTCAACCTCAATTCCGAGTTGACCTTCAGTAATTACAAGGACGAGCGGCGGGTCACCCTGAAGAAGGGTGAAGCGTTTTTCGAAGTCAGCCATGACCTCTCCCACCCGTTCGTGGTCAGGGCCGGCGAAGGCAAGATCCGCGTGACCGGCACCCGCTTCAATGTCTGGCTCTACGAAGATCAGGTACGGGTCAATCTGATCGAAGGCTCGGTGCTGGTAACCAGCAACGCCGCTCTGCCCGGCGACGGCCTGCGCCTGGGGCCGGCCATGCAGGCGCAGTACCGACATGGCGACTACATGCCGCAGATCAGCCAGACCTACACCAACGACAACGCCCTGGCCTGGCGCAGCGGCAAACTGGTGCTCGACAACCTGGCGCTGAACGAAGCCTTGCCGCTGATCAATCGCTACCTGAGCAAACCACTGAAACTGGCCGACGCCAACACCGGTGCGATCCGCGTCGGCGGCGTCTACAACATCAAAGAACTCGGCGGTCTCGTCAACACCCTGCCCAAGGTGCTGCCGGTCTACCTGACCCGTAATACCGAGGGTGATCCGGTGATCAACTCGATACCGCGGCAGCCACCAAAAACCTGAAAGCGGTTCCCGTCGGCCATGGCTGACTCAGGGCAATAAAAAGCCGCTGTTCCTGTCAAGGAGCAGCGGCTTTTTCGTTCAGGACACCTTACTGCGCAGCCACTCCGGCAGTCTTGCCCGCCACCTCGCGAACCCTTTGCACCTGATACTGCGGATCGGCAGCGATCTGCTGCTCAGTGAACGGCAACACGCTCCACTGTTTTTTCGAAAACGCCTCGGTCTGATCCCGGGAGTATTTCGACTCAGGGTCACTGGACAGCGAGAACGCCAGCAGCCCTTGAGCGTGCGGGCCTTTGTCGTCGAAGGTCACCACTTGCAAGTAGCTGGTGCCGCTGATCACTTCGAGTTTGCCATCTTCACGCGGCACACTCTGGATCGCGTTGTAGATCCCCAGCGTTCCCGGCCCGCCGTGAATCGCGGTTTGTTCAGCGCCGCTGCTCACCACTTGGATATCGCCCCAGCGAGTGTCGGGTTTCAGACCCATTTTCTGCGCGGTGGCAGCCGAAGCCAGCAGCGCTTCACGCAGCGCCTTGCTCACCGCCGGTTGCTCGATCGCCAGACCGCGTGGCGTGTGCTGCGGGTCTTTTGGATCGAACGGCACACGCCAGACATCCGGCGACGCTTGCAGCGCCTGCATGATGTTCTGGAAGTGCACCAGGCCAATGCCCGAATCCAGATTCGCCCGGCCGTCCCAACCCTTGAGACTGGCGCAAACCGGCTTCAACGCGGCCGCGTCCGCACCCAGATCAGCAGCGCAGAACTTCAGCAGATCGGGCAGCACCTGAGTCGCCAGATAGACGTTGTCGTCCATCACCATCTGTTGCAGATCCTTCACCGCCAGCGGACCTTTTTTGCCCAGAGCACTCAGACGCTCCAGCGCAAACCGCGCACGCAGGCCCAGCGGCTGGCCGTCCTGACTGATCAGCGGCGAGAATCCGGTCAGCGGTTGTGCCGGGTTCGCCAGCCACGCCGAATCGTTGGAGTGCTGGACGAAGTCCTTGCGCAACAGTTGCGGCAGCTGACTGGCGGCATAGATGCCCTTTTGTGCAGCTTGCGGATCGATATCCCAGGCGCAAGCGCTGTTGGAACCGTCGAGCACGATCATCTGCAAACCGATGCGCGGGTCGCTGCATTTGGCCAGTTTGTCGGCGCTGACGTTCGGCACCACCGACAGGTTCATGTACAGCGTCTGTCCCTTGTCATCCACAGCCAGGGTGTTGACCCAGGGGATGCCCTGAATCTTGTGCACCGAATCCTGCAGATCCTTGAGGCTCGACGCCTGGTTCATCGCGTACCACTGCGTCAGCACGCGATCATTGTCCAGGTTGGCGTCGCGCAGGCTGTAGGCGTACTGATGATCCCAGTCGAGTTTGCCCGGCCATTGCACGATCGGGCCGAACTGCGAGCTGTAGACATCGCGCGAAACCGGCACCACCTGACCGTCCGCCTGTTTGACCTGCACGGTGACCGTCTGCTTGGCCAGCGGCAGCGACTGGCCGTCGAGCAGATAGCGGGTCGGGTCTTTCGGATCGAGCTGCAGACGATACAGGGTGAAGTGTTTGGATGAATCCACGGTGTGGGTCCAGGCCAGATGCTGATTGAAACCGATGTTGATCATCGGCAACCCCGGCAAGGCCGCGCCCATGACGTCGAGTTTGCCCGGAATGGTCAGGTGCATCTGGTAAAAGCGCATGCCGCCAACCCATGGAAAATGCGGGTTGGCCAGCAGCATGCCGCGTCCGTTGAACGAGCGTTCGCTGCCCACCGCCACCGCGTTACTGCCGCGATCCAGAGCGAAGCGCTGCATGCGCGCGTCCGCCAACTGATAGGCCCGGGCATCGCTGCCGAGCTGCGCCGTGGCCTGCGGCGGCGTCGCGCCAGCCAGGGCTTCGGCGAACTGCCCGACACCGCCCTCGACCAGCAGGCGTCGAGTGAGTTTGACCAGATCTTCGGCGCTGATATCACGCACCCACTCACCCTGACACTGTTGCGGCAGGCCCTGCTGACGGCGCTCGGCGAGATAGCGGTTATAGCCCGCGGCATAACCTTCCACCAGATCGTGCACCTGGGCAGGTTGCGCGTCCCAGAAGGCCTTCACCGCTGCAGGCGTATTGAGCCAGGTGAAGAACAGGTCGCTGACGCGATTCTCGCGTTGTTCGACGGTGAATTGCTCCGGCCCGAAATAACGCGAGCGCTGGCCATTGACCGTGACGATCTCGTTGGCCAGCAGGCACAGGTTGTCCTGCGCGTAGGCGTAACCGATGCCGAAACCCAGTCCGCGTTCATTTTCCGCGCGGATGTGCGGCACACCAAAGGAGGTGCGGCGGATATCGGCACTGGCTTGTGTAGCGGGACTGAAGGCATGGGCGGACAGACTGAGTCCGAGAAACGCACCGGCGAGGGCCAGTCCGGTTAACTGTCGGGAAATAATCACACTCGCTCCTGAACGACAAGACAAGGATCGGCGCTTGCGCCGGATCCACTCTGAAATTGATTCATGCGCCTGGGCGCAAGACGGCTGTTCAGGAAACGAATGCGAGAAAAAAAATTTAGCCCGATTGAAGAAGGTGAAATTCACTGATTACGGGAAAACAACGAATAACCGACAAAATTTCTACATATTTCCTTTCATGATTTGTCGTGCTGAAACGTCTTGTTTACTGAGAGCAGTCAAAACGTTTCCTGATCGGGCTCTGAAAAGGAGTAACCCCATGTACAACTCGCAACTACCAATGGACGGTAGCCAGGCGTCACAAGGAGCTTCCATGAGTTCCCGCGCGAGCAGCTTCGCCCCCAGCCCCGAGCGTCAGGGCAATGAGCGTATTCGTCTGTTGCTGAAAAGCTTCGGCCTGCGCACCAGTCTGATTCGTCTGAAAGTCATCGACGCCCTGCTGGTCGCGGCACAAAGCGATCGACGCCTGGGCGTGCGCGGCGTGCACAGTCAACTGCTGGACCTGGATATACCGTTGTCCTTTCTCAGCGTGCGCGAAGTGTTGAAGCGTCTATGCGCCGAGGGAGTGGTCACCTTCAACCCGGACAAGAGTTACAGCCTGCATCCACAGGCTGCTGCAGTGCTCAATCACGATTGAAGCGTCCCGCGATCGCCGTCAGGGTTTGACCTTGCGGCGCATCACCCCGTTGATCACCACCACGACCACCGCCACACCCATGGCGATGTACTGGAACATCTTCTGACTGATCATCCCGGCGTTTTGCAGCCAGGACAGGCCGAGCATGATCGCCAGCACCGACAGGGCGATCAGGATCGAGTATTTCAAACGTTGCTTCTGGGTCATTAACAGGTTCCTGAAACTTTTAAATGTATCCGGTTTGTATCCGATTGCATGCCATGCACATACCGTGTTGCGGGGATGCGTCTGGCCGGACGCGGTCTCATGTTACAGCCGATGAAGAGTTTTGGCTTCATGCCGGCGTAACCATGAGGATTTCTGAAATGTTCCGTCGAATCACCTGGCTGATTCCTGTCCTTGCCGTACTGACTTTGAGCGGCTGCATCATTTTCCCCCACGGCGGCTGGCATGACGGCCACCATCGTTATCAGGAAGGCCCCGGTTATTACCAACATCGATAGGTGATGGCTCTCCAGGAAAATGTTACAAATCGTGCTCCCCACAACGACTGCGCCTACTGAAAAGTAGGCGCTTTCTGTAGGTCATTTGATCCGTGCGTGTAGGACGTTAATCACGCTTTTGTAGGCCCCTTCTCCCGCGCAACATTTTGCGCATTTTTGATATCTCTCGTCATACCTGTCTGGTGTGAATCTCCCTCTCCACCCCCCTACCCTCTGCGCTTCTGATGCCGAACCACGAGCTCATCCGCGCATGCAAAGAACACTTATCGATATCAACCCCGGACGGGCCCTTGGCTTCTGTCTGGCCATAACCCTGTTTGAACTGCTGACCTACATGGCCAGCGACCTGATCATGCCAGCAATGCTGACCGTTACCTCCGAGTTCGAAGCAGACGCCCGGCATGTTCCTTATGCATTCAATCTGTACCTGATCGGTGGAGTCTGCCTGCAATGGCTGATTGGTCCACTCTCCGACCGCTTTGGCCGGCGACGCCTGCTGTTGAGCGGGTGCCTGCTGTTCGGCGCGGCCTGTGCCGCAACCTTTATCACCAGCAGCATCGAGGCGTTCAACCTGCTGCGGCTGATACAGGGGATGGGCCTGGGCTTCGTCGTGGCCGTCAGTTATCCGGCCCTGCAGGAAGTGTTCCGTGAAGCGGATGCCGTGCGCCTGATGGCACTGTTGGGCAATGTGGCATTGCTCTCGCCGTTGCTCGGGCCATTGCTCGGCAGCCTGCTGCTCGAATGGCTGAGCTGGCGAACACTGTTTCTCGGCCTGGGCCTGGCAGCGGCTGTTGCCTGGCTGGGCCTGTATATCTGCATGCCCGAGACCATCGGCGTCATGCGCAACGACGGTCAGCAACAGGCGCCGGTTGCGTTCAACGGACGGCAGATTGGACAGCGCTATCTGACTTTGCTCGGCAACCGCAACTTTCTCTACGCCAGCCTTGCACTGGGTTTGATGAGCCTGCCACTGATCGCCTGGATCGGACTGTCGCCGCTGCTGCTGATGCAGTTGCTGGGCCTGTCCTCGCGCGAATACGGGCTGTGGCAGATCCCGGTCTTCTGCGCCGTGATTGCCGGCAATCTGATCCTTGATCGCCTGCTCGTCAGCCACTCGCTGCCCCGGGTCATTCGCCTTGCGCTGTGGCCATTGTGCCTGGGCCTGATCGCATTGATCGGCACCGCCTTGTCGAGCGCTGCGCTGGCGCTGCTGATTGCCAGCCTGTCGCTGTATGCCATCGGACTGGGCATGAGCAACGCAGCGCTGTACCGGCTGGCACTGTTCGCCAGCGATGACAGCAAGGGCCTGGTTTCCGCGACCATCGGCATGCTCTCGATTGTCGTGATGGGCGCAGGCGGTTCGCTGATAGCCGCCGTCGGCGGTGCCGAAAGCCTCGAGCGTTTCGCCCTGTGGGCGGCGCTCGGTGGCTTGCTGTGCCTGCCCCTCATCCAGCGTTTCCTGCACCTGTCCGTGCAACCCACCCTTCCACCGGTTACATCAAAGGATGACCACTAATGCACTCTTTCCCTCACAGCGATGCACTCTGTGCGTCAACGGCTGCCTACTGTCCGGACTCGGTGGCGCCCGGTCTGTTTGATCGGGCCATGCTCGAAATCACTCGTTTTCACATCGAACAGACCCCGGGTTATGAGCATTGGCTGAACGCCAATGGCGTGGAAGCCAAAGACCTCGAAACCTTTGATGACTGGTCACATCTGCCACCGATTTTTGCCAACTTCTTCAAACAGCATTTGCTGCTCAGCCCCACTGGCGAGGACGCGCTGGAACTGACTTCCTCGGGCACCAGCGGTCAGAAAAGCCGCATGCGGTATGACGCGCGCAGCCTCGGCGCAGCCCAGTACATGGTCAAACGGATATTCGCGCAGTACGGCTGGATCACACCGCAAACGCCCTGCAATTACCTGTTGCTGAGTTACGAACCCCAGACGCGGATCACCCTGGGCACATCGTTCACCGATCAGTTTCTGTGTGGCTTTGCCCCGGTCAATCGGGTGGTGTATGCGCTGCGGGCTGACGGCGACAGTCACCGGTTCGATCTGTTCGGCGTGATAGCAGCTCTGCAAGCCTTTGCCGAAGAAGGTCTGCCGGTGCGCATCTTCGGTTTCCCGGCCTTTCTCTGGGAAACCCTGCAACGCATGCGCGCCACCGGCGTGACGGATCTGCAACTGCCGGCCGGATCGTTGGCGTTTTTTGGCGGTGGCTGGAAAACCCGTGCCGCCGAAGAAGTCCCGAAACAACAACTGTACGCACGGATCCAGCTGCAGTTGGGCATCGATACCAAAGACTGTCGCGATGGCTACGGCGCCGTCGAGCACGCGGTGCCTTACATCGAGTGTGCCCACCACCATTTTCATGTGCCGGTCTATTCGAAAGTGTACGTGCGCAGCCCCGTGGACTTTTCGGTCCTGCCCTATGGACAGTGCGGCCTGCTCAGCCTGGTCTCGCCTTACATTTCATCAAGTCCCGCCCATGCGGTGGTGATGAGTGACCTCGCCACGCTGTATCCCGCTGCGAGTTGCGGCTGTGGGCTGAAGAGCGACTGGTTTCAACTGCATGGCCGCGCCGGCACCGCCACCGCGAGGAGCTGTGCCATGGCGGCTTCCGAATTGCTGGGGAGACACTGATATGTATTTGATCAATGGAAAACTGCACTCCGACTGCGATCTCGACAGTGCGTTGCAACAACTTTATCTGCAACTGCCCCATCAGCTGCAGACGCCCCTTGAGACCTCCACATTGCTAAGCGCTGCGCAGGCGTTCGCCGAACGCCTGCGGCATCAGCCTCTGGAGCTGGCACTCGACACCGACCAGCGCCAGGCCCTGATCGACTTCTGCCAGCCGGCCACGCTGCAGGCAAAGCTTGATCGTGAACTGGGGCTGCAACCCGATTCACTGCGGCGCATCGACTATCGGCAGTCGCGTTTCGAGCGCTGGAGCCCCCTGGGCCTGGTGGTTCATATCACCCCGGCCAATGCGCCGCTGCTCGCATTCTGTGCGGTACTGGAGGGTTTGTTGAGCGGCAACGTCAACTGGCTGCGACCCAGCAGCAGCGACGACGGATTCACTGCGCGCCTGCTGCAGGTGTTGCTGGAATGTGACTCGAGCGGGCAGCTCGGTGGTTACGTCGCGGTACTGCCGACAACGACCGGACAAATCGGTCAGCTGTGCAGACACGCCAACGGTGTCTCCGCCTGGGGTGGCGAAACGGCCTTGCAAGCCATTCGGTTACAGATTCCGCCGGGATGTCGCTGGATCGACTGGGGGCACCGCATCAGCTTCGCTTATCTGACCCCGGACGCAGCGTCACCGGCAGTCCTGGATGCGCTGGTGGATGAAGTCTGCCGCCTCGATCAGCAAGCCTGCTCCAGCCCGCAATGGCTGCTGGTAGACAGTGACGACGAGGCCGTTCTGAACGACATTGGTACAGAGCTGGCCGCCGCGTTCGAACGTCGCACCGGGCAATGGCCGGCCCTCACCCCGACACTCGAAGAGGCCTCGCAAATCACCACCGGTACCGCAATGGCACGGCTGGCCCAGAGTTTTGCCGGACAGACGGGCCGGGTCTGGAGTACGCCGCACTGGCGGGTGATCTGGAGCCATGACCGTCAACTCGAACCTTCTGCGCTGTTTCGCAGCCTGCTGCTCAAACCCCTGCCCCGCGAGCTGCTCGGCGCTACGCTGTTGCCGTGGCGCAACGTGCTGCAGAGCTGTGCCTTGCTGTGTCATGGGGCGCAAATCGCCGAACTGGCGCAGTCACTGATCGCCGCCGGCGTGACCCGCATCGCCCCGATCGGAGCCATCCATGACGGCTACGACGGCGAACCCCATGACGGAGTCTATGCCCTGCAGCGCCTGAGCCGCCGCGTATCGGTCACCTTGACGCCGGACTCGCTGGCGGGGCACGCCACGCTTGACCACCAGTCTCCTCCACCCGCGCTGGCGGGGGTGCCGATCATGGACAAGACGAGGTTTATCAGTCAGTCACCGAACGACAGGGCGCAACTGTACTTTCGTTCTGGCGGCAGCAGTGGCACGCCAACCCTTTCCGGTTTCAGTTACCACGATTTCCAGCGCCAGATGCGTGCGACTGCCGACGGCCTGCTGGCGGCCGGCCTGGATCCGGCGCGAGACAAAGTCATGAACCTGTTCTTCAGCGGTGGGCTGTACGGCGGATTTTCCAGTTTTGCCAAGGTGCTGGAACAACTGGAGGCCCGACACTGGCCGATGGGCGCCCCGGCGGATGACGATTACCGCGAGATCGCACAACTGATCGTGCAACAGCGGATCACCGTGCTGATCGGCATGCCCAGCACCCTGCACCGGTTGTTTCTCAACGAACGGCAAACGCTGCAGCGCTATGGCGCCATCGACAAGGTTTTTCTCGGTGGCGAGCATGTGAGTGAGCCCACCCGCGAGTTGTTGCAAAGCTGTGGTGTCAGACTGATCCGTTCAGCGATTTACGGCAGTGTCGATGCCGGCCCCCTGGGCCATGCCTGCCAGGCCACGGCAGACGGTGTGTTCCATCTGATGAGCGACATCCAGCACCTGGAAATCGTCAATTTCGATCAGGACATGCCAGTCAATCACGGTGAGTCGGGCCGTCTGCTGGTGACCTCCCGGGCGCGTCAGGGCCAGTCCGTGCTGCGTTATGACATCGGTGACAGCGGACGCTGGCTACCCGACCCCTGCCCCTGCGGTCTGACCTCACCGCGCTTCGAACTGTTGCAACGGCACGGCAAGTTGCTGCGCATCGGCACCGACTTCATTTCGCTGGCAACGCTGGAGCAACGCCTGCAAGTGCCGTTTCAACTGGCCCTCGACCATGGCCCTGACGGCCGGGAGCGCATGCGACTGCGCAGCCCTCTGGAACCGGAACAGGCCCAACGTCAACTGCAGGGCTATCAGACGCTGAGCACGCTGGTACAGACCGGACTGCTCACTGTGGAGATCGAGCAATGTGCCGTTGAGCAATTCGTTCGTAACAGACACAGCGGCAAGACACCGCCAGTGATTGATTCACGCCGCTGAAGAGGGACGCCGGCTGGCGCCCCACCGCTCCTTTTAATAAGAAAACGCCATGAACACCACCGTAGATTTGAATGCCCTGCTCGGCTTTGCTCGCCGACATTCGACTTATTACCGCGAACACTTCAAGGACGTCGCAGAACCCATCAACGGCTTGAACGGGTTGCCTTTGATCGACCCCAGACTGTACTGGCACGGCAGCCAGAAGCCGCAAAAGTGGCTGCTATTGACCGGCCCGACGGCGGATGCGCTGGTCTTCAAGACCGGGGGCACCACCGGCTCAGGCAAACTGTCGCTGTTCACCCGCGCAGAATGGCAAACCCTGGTACGCGATTTCGGCAGCCACCTCACCGCGCAACTGAACGCCGGCGATCGGGTCGCCAATCTGTTCTTTGTCGGCGACCTGTATGCCAGCTTCATTTTCGTCCACGATGCCCTTGCCCATGTCGAGACGCCGGTCAGCGAGTTTCCTTTCACCGGGGCCGTCGATAGCGCCGTACTGGCCGAATCGATCGTTGCGTACCGGATCAATGTGCTGGCTGGATTGCCGGCGCACCTGCTGAAATTCGCCGCCTGGCTTGAACGCCACTCTCGGATTCTGGAGGGTGTCGAAACCCTGCTTTACGGCGGCGAGAGTCTGTTCGGCGCGCAGCTGCAAGCGCTGCGCCGGGTGTTCCCGAACGCGCGTGTAGCTTCTATCGGTTACGCCAGCGTTGATGCCGGACTGATCGGCGTCAGCGCCCGCGATTGCGCTCTGGGCGAACACCGGATGCTGGAGCACCACAGTGTGCTGGAGATCATCGATGAAGTGAGCGGCGCTGTCATCGAAGAATGCAACCGTAACGGCAAGCTGGTTCTGACCAATCTGACCCGTCGCCTGATGCCCGTCATCCGCTATCCCGTCGGCGATCTGGCGTGCTGGCGCGAACCGGCCGGCACGCCCATGCGTAAATTCGCGCTGATGGGACGCAGCATGAGCAGCCAGCGAGTACGGGTGGGCGTGTTGAGTCTGGACATCAGTGACATTGGCGACCTGGTCCATCGCTGCGCCAGCAGCACCGATTGGCAACTGGTCATCGAACAGCAGGAAAAAAAAGACCTGCTGAGCCTCAGATGGGTACCCGATACGCCAATGCCTGATATTGCCAAGTCAAACGCAAGCCTGCGCAGCGCGCTGATCGAACAATATCCGTTGATCGAGAAGCTGCAGGGTGATCAGTTGCTCGATCTGCATGTGATCGCCTGCGCCAGCGATGAGCTGACGTGCCATCCGCGTTCCGGCAAGCATCAACTGGTCGTGGACCGACGCGACTATCAGACCCTGTGCGAGCCGCAAGCATGAAGGACAAGACAACCCTGCGACGTTATCGCATCACCGACGCACCGGCAGTCAGTGGCCTGTTCGAGGCAATTTACGGCACTCATTACCCTCAACCGCATGTGTATCTGCCGTGCATGATCAGCCAGAACCACAACGACGGTCGCTGGCACTCGCTGGTGGCGGTGCTGAACGAACAGATTCGCGGGCATGCCACCCTGTTTCGCCAGTCTGGCAGATCCTCACTGGCAGAACTGGCATTGACGGTGGTGCACCCGGATACCCGCGGGCAAAACATCGCCACACAGTTGGGCCGACAATTGCTGATTCACGCCCAGGCCCTGGATTGCCGGGGCGTCACCATCAAACAGGTCACGCACCATCTGTACACTCAGCGTATGGCCGCCAGTCTCGGCTTTTACAGCTGCGGTCTGTTGCCGGATTACGCACCTTCGCCCTTCGACGGACAGGGCCGAGAGACGATCGTTGTCGGCCATTACAATATCGATGGCTTTCGACGTCCGCTGCCCGCACTGGCCTGGCCGACCGATTGCGGCGAATTGGTGTCGCATCTGGAGGGGGCGTTTGGTATCACCGACAAAGCCGTGCCCTGGAGAGGCCCGAAGGTCCATGTCGAACACGCCTCGGGGCGCTATGACATCGTGCTCAAAGAGCTCGATGACAACCTGCTCAGGCAACTTGAGCGACTGCCGGTGCATTGGCTGGTTTCGATCAGGCTCAGACTCGCCAAAGGTTTTCCCGCCGCAATGGGCAAACTTGCCGATGTGAGTTTCACTTTCACCGGGATCGTCCCCGATGACCGTAGCGAAGGCTGGCTGGGGCTGTTTCATCGCGGCTACCAGCCATCAACGCTGACATTGCACTGCCCGCACATGCAACGCTTGCAGGATCAGGCCAGACAGGCCGGGGAACTTTACCGAGGCTAAAAAAACGGCCCGCCCACAGAATGGGCGGGCCGTTTTTCAAGATTCAGGCCTTGGCTTTGACGCCCTGATCCACAGGCTTCGGCGCGTTGCCTTCACCGTAGGTTTTCAGGTTCTGCAGCACGTAGATCGCCTTTTTGAATTCGGGGATCAGGTTCTTGCCGTAAGCGTTGCCATTGAGGCCATTGCTCTGGATCGCGTCGAGCTGGGTTGCGAAATACTCCAGCGCATTGAATTTGGCATCGACGTCTTTGGTCACGCCGAACCGGTCGAACTTGTCGCCGGCATTGAGCAACGTGAATGACGTGATCTCGGAGATCAGCCCGCGGCTGCGCAGGAAAACGCTCAGATTACCCAGTTGTTTTACCGAGGTGTTCGACGGATCGAAACCCTTGATGTTCTTGCGCAGGCCCTGCTTGTCCATTTCCGCGGTGTTGATCGCGTTCGGATCATTGCCGACCAAGCTCAGCATCTGCTGCACCTTGACGCTCTGACTCACCTGCTTTTTCGCGCCCGTATTACGAACCAGCACCCCTGCCTTGCTCTCCCAGCCGCCGACAATGCCGATTGTCATGAGAAAACTCCCTGTGAAATAACCATGAATGTCTGTCCTTGGTGAACCGTCGAATGCCGGGAAGTATCTACCGGCCAACTAATGGCACCAACCCTTTTTGTGCTGCCGCTTACAATTTTTGTACATTCTCGATACAAATCATCAGACGCCCATTTTCCCGCGGTTTCATGGCAGTTTGACGATGGCTGCCGATGCTTTTCCCGTACCGTTTCACGAGGTAGTCAGTTCATATGTATCGGGGTAGATACGCCCTTTTGTCAGCCCGACATTTTCTTGCACCAAAGTACCTAAAGCTTCCCCGTTCGCCGACGATACGCTGGTGTGACCCCGCCGTTTTTCCCTCGACCCCACAATAAGAATCGCAGCTCAAGGACCGGTATCCATGCCCGCATTCCGCACCATTCAGGCTCGCTACACGTTATTTCTGGTTCTGTTCATCCTGCTGCTGTCGGTGCTGACCGTGGTCGGTATCAGCCAATTGGTCGCGCCCAAGCTGCGGCATACCGAAGAACAGGTGGTGCTCAACCGGATTGCCGAAGTCGCCGAACAGATTCAGGGCGAACTGAACAAAGTCCAGGCGCAGCAGCGCAGCATCACCCAGACCATTCCGCTGCTCGACAGCGCGGCCATCGACACGGTGTTGCCGGGCCTGGTGGATCAATACGGCGAACTGAAAGTCTTCGGCGGCGGGATCTGGCCACTGCCGGGTCAGCGTGAGGCCGGGCGCAACAAGTTCAGCACCTTCTGGCACCGCGATGCCTCGGGCAAACTGGCGGTGAATACCTTCTGGAACAGCGACGCGGCGCCCAACTATTACGATCAGAGCTGGTACAAGGGCGGCATGCAGACTCCGCGCGGACAGTGCGCCTGGGCTGCTGCCTATAAAGACGACGCCAGTGCCGAGCCGCGCACCAACTGCGCCATGGCGATCCAGAAAAACGGTGCGGCCTGGGGCGTGTCGACCATCGACGTGACGCTAGGCTTCTTCAACGATCTGGTGGCGCGCAAGGAAAAAGACCTCAACGCCGAAATGCTGATCGTGGAGGCCGACGGCAAGATCATCAGCAACAGCTCGCGCATCAGCGGCCCGATCGTGCTGAAGAACATCAGCGAACTGGCCGCCGGTTCGACCTTCGCCAGTCAGGTCAAGGCCGGCCTGCAGAATCGTGACCAGGCGCAACGCGTCGAGTTCGACAACAACGGCGAAGCCAGCACTTTCTTCATGCGCCCGATCGAAGGCACGCCGTGGTTTCTTGCCACCGCCCTGCCAACGAAAATGCTCACCGCCCAGCGTGACGACGTGCTCAGCAGCCTGAGCCTGTTGCAGATTCCACTGGTGATCCTGCTGGTGCTGTTGCAGGTGTATGCGATCCGCCAACTGGTGTCGCGAATGAAAGCGCTGAAAGCCAACATCGACTTGCTGTCCAGCGGCGATGCCGACCTGACCCGACGCATCACCATCCGTGCCGAAGACGAGCTGGGCGCCATCGGCCACTCGGTCAACACCTTTATTGCCTACCTGCAGAACATGATCGGTGAAGTCACTCAGGCCACCGGCGCCATGGCTTCGAGCCTCGATGACCTGCAGCGCACGTCGGCCAACACCAGCCAGATTCTGCTGCGCCATGCTTCGGAAACCGATCAGACCGTTACCGCCATCACCGAAATGAGCTCGACAGCCGAAAGCGTTGCGCAGAACGCCGCTGAAACCGCAGCGTTCACCCAGCGCGCCAACGAAAACGCCGACCGCTCACGGGTGGTGGTCGGTGAAGCGACCAACAGCGTGGTGGCCTTGATCGACGAAGTGGCCAGCGCCACCAAAAAAGTCGAGAACATGCAGCAAGACGCGCAGCGCATCACCGAGATTCTCGGGGTGATCGGCGCAATTGCCGGGCAGACCAACCTGCTGGCACTCAATGCTGCGATCGAAGCCGCCCGGGCCGGTGAACAGGGTCGCGGCTTTGCCGTGGTCGCCGACGAAGTCCGTGCGCTCGCCGCTCGCACCCAGGCCAGCACTTCGGAAATCAACGAAATGTTGACTCGCCTGACGCAAGGCGTGAGCTCGTCGGTCAGCGCCATGGAAAACACCCAGGCCAGTTGCCAGTCCGCCGCTGACGCCACGGCGCGGGTCAACTCGGGTCTGGATGAAATGGCCGGTTCGGTCAGCCACATCAACAGCCTCAGCACGCAGATCGCCACCGCTGCCGAACAGCAAAGTGCGGTCACCGAAGAGATCAACCGCAGCATGGTGCAGATCCGCCACATGGTCGAAGAACTGGTGCACAGCGGCCAGGCCAGCGAACTCAACACCCGCCAATTGCTGGAAGCCAACAACCGGGTGAGCGCGATCATGGGGCGGTTCAAAGTCCGTTAACGTCCCTCTTCTGTAGGAGCTGCGGCACGCTGCGATCTTTTGATCTCTGGTTCATGAAAATCAACGTCAAAAGATCGCAGCGTGCCGCAGCTCCTACAGGTGACAGATTTGTAATCTCTCACTCATCTGGCTGTCAGGTTTGATCCATGATCATCCTGCCAGCCTGTCTTGTATCAACTTGAAACACTCCGTTGATGCCCGGCAGGATAATCCGGTCAAAATACTTTCCTTTTTGACCGTCATCCTTGTCGAGACCCCACCATGCGAACCTCCCTGCGACTGGCCGCCCTCAGCGCCCTGCTCCTTTCCTCCCTGGCCCAGGCCGCCGAGCTGATCCCGATCGAAGTGCATCGCGACGCCAATTGCGGCTGCTGCAAGAAATGGATCAGCCACCTCGAAGCCAACGGCTTCAAAGTCGAAGACCATGTCGAAAGCGACATGAGCAGCTTCAAGCAACAACACGGCGTGCCACCGCGCCTGGGCTCGTGCCATACCGCGCTGATCAACGGCAAGTTCGTCGAAGGCCACGTGCCGGCCGAACAAGTGCAGGCCCTGAGCAAGCGTGACGATCTGCTGGGTATCGCCGCACCGGGCATGCCGATGGGGTCGCCGGGCATGGAAATGGACGGCATGAGCGATGCATATCAAGTGATCGGCCTGAAAAAGGACGGCACGGATGTGGTGGTGGCGGACTACCCGGCCCATTGATGGCAGCCGGTTACGTCGGGCTGCTCGCGGCGGCGTTCGGCGCTGCGACGCTGTTGCCGCTGCAATCCGAAGCGCTGCTGGTCGGGCTGATCGCCAGCGACCGTTACTGGCTCTGGGGCCTGCTGGGCGTAGCGACGCTGGGCAACGTCCTCGGTTCGCTGGTCAACTGGTGGCTGGGGCGCGGCCTCGAACGCTTTCAGGATCGACGCTGGTTTCCCGTCAGCCCGAAACACATGGTCATCGCGCGCAAACACTACGAGCGCTATGGTCACTGGTCGCTGCTACTGAGTTGGCTGCCGGTGATCGGTGATCCGCTGACCCTGATCGCCGGCGTCATGCGCGAGCCGCTCGGGCGCTTTCTGCTGATCGTCACCTTGGCCAAAGGCGCGCGTTACGCCGTGGTGGCGATGATCACCCTCGGCTGGCTCGGTTGAACATTCCGGTCACGATGTTGCCTGTGGTTAACATCGCCCTAATCCCGCCGTTCCAGCATCGGCCGATTTCCATGGAGTTTGCCCTTATGTCCGTCACGCTATCCCGCTGGCTGCCCGGCCTGTTCCTCAGCGCTGTGCTGCCGCTGTTTGCCCACGCTGCAGCGCCCACTGAAACTGCACCCGCCGATGGCCAGACCTATGGCCCGGAGCTGCAAGGTTTCCAATACCCCTACACGCTCAAACACTTTGCCTTTCAGTCCCAGGGTAAATCCCTGCAAATGGGTTACATGGACGTCGCCGCCCACGGCAAGGCCAACGGGCGCACCGTGGTGCTGATGCACGGCAAGAACTTTTGCGCCGCCACCTGGGACAGTTCGATCAAGGCCTTGAGCGAGGCCGGTTACCGGGTCGTCGCGCCGGATCAGATCGGCTTCTGCACCTCCAGCAAACCCGATCACTACCAGTACAGCTTCCAGCAACTGGCGACCAACACCCAACAGTTGCTCAAGGCCTTGGGCATCCAGAAAGCCACCCTGCTCGGCCATTCCACCGGCGGCATGCTCGCCACTCGCTACGCGCTGCTGTTCCCGGATCAGGTCGAACAACTGGCGCTGGTCAATCCGATCGGCCTGGAAGACTGGAAAGCCCTCGGCGTGCCGTATCGCACCGTGGATCAGTGGTATCAGCGCGAACTGAAAGTCACCGCCCAAGGCATTCGCGACTACGAGCGCAACACCTATTACGACGGGCGCTGGAAACCCGAATTCGATCGCTGGGTCGACATGCTCGCCGGCCTGAGCAACGGCCCGGGCAAAACCCAGGTGGCGTGGAACTCGGCACTGATCTACGACATCATCTTCACCCAGCCGGTGTACTACGAGTTCAAGGACCTGAAGATGCCTACCCTGCTGTTGATCGGCACGTCGGACACCACCGCCATCGGCAAGGATCTCGCGTCCCCCGAGGTCAAGGCGAAAATCGGCCACTATGAGGTGCTCGGCAAGCAGGTCGCCAAGCTGATTCCACAGTCGACGCTGGTGGAATTCCCCGGCATGGGCCACGCGCCGCAGATGGAAGAACCGGCGAAATTTCACCAGGCCTTGCTCGGCTGGCTGAACAACACCAATCCCGTTCGTTGATGAGGTAAGACTGATGGCGGTGCAGATTGCAGTGATCGATGACTGGCAGGACGTGGCACGGGACGTGGTCGACTGGTCGGCGCTCGACAGCATCGGCGAAGTGACGTTTGTGCATGACTTCCCGGCGGACAACGCCACACTGGCCGAGCGACTGGGCCAGTACCAGGTGATCTGCGTGATGCGCGAGCGCACGCGTTTCGACCAGGACTTGCTGCAGCGCCTGCCCAATCTCAAGCTGCTGGTCACCGGCGGCATGCGCAACGCGGCGCTGGACATGCAAGCGGCAGCAGGTCTCGGGATCAAGGTCTGCGGCACCGACAGCTACAAACACGCGGCGCCGGAACTGACCTGGGCGCTGATCATGGCCGCTACGCGCAATCTGGTGAATGAAGCCAATTCCCTGCGCGCCGGCGGTTGGCAGCAAGGGCTGGGCGGTGATTTGCACGGCAAGACCCTGGGCATTCTCGGTCTGGGCAGCATCGGCCAGAAGGTCGCGCAATTCGGTCAGGTGTTCGGCATGCGCGTGATTGCCTGGAGCGAAAACCTCACCGCCGAACGCGCACAGCAGGCCGGCGTGACCTGGGTCAGCAAGCAGCAACTGTTCGAACAGGCTGACGTGCTGTCGGTGCATCTGGTGCTCAGCGAACGCAGCCGCGGGCTGGTCGACGCGCAGGCGCTGGACTGGATGAAACCCACCGCACTGCTGGTCAACACCGCCCGCGGTCCGATCGTCGATGAAGCGGCGCTGATCAAGGCGTTGCAGAAACAGAAGATCGCCGGCGCGGCGCTGGATGTGTTCGATCAGGAGCCGCTGCCTGAACTGCACCCGTTCCGCACCCTGGACAATGTGCTGGCCACGCCACATGTGGGGTATGTCAGCCGGCAGAACTATGCGCAGTTCTTTGCGCAGATGATCGAGGATATTCAGGCTTGGGCGGCGGATAACCCAATCCGAATCCTCAACTGATCCCATGTAGGAGCTGCCGAAGGCTCGGGCCGCGATCGGACGATCTTTTGATCTTGTTTTTAAGATCCAGATCAAAAGATCGCAGCCTGCGGCAGCTCCTACAGGTACACCAGCGTTCAGCAAAGCAACAAACTGTCCGCACCACAACAGTGCGCCGCGCCTCACCGCTAGCACAAAATCGTGACCGCTCAGTCACCGTTTTGGCCCCTCCTGAGAAAAAAACCTGCACTTCGTCGGTGCGTTCAACCCTGCACACCCCGTCTTTCGCAGCCTGCAAACCGATTGTCGAACAATTTACCCATTTGCCCTCACCCGCTCTAGGATCTGGCCTAGACTGATTTTCGCGGGTCTCGACCAGTCGGTCAGCGCGCGCAAAAAAAGTCGAAACTTTTGCGTGAGGCGACGGGTCATCAGAAAGGCAGGGGCAACGCGACTGGTGTAATCCTTGCAACGGCCACTTCACCCATTCTGCTTGCGCGTGTTGGGTAGCGTTTGCTCACCGATGCGCGGCGCGTTTGCGCCCGGCCACAGGATTTGGCCATGGATATGGCTTGTTCCAGACAAGAAACAGATCAACGACACGGGAGATTCACATGATCAGTGCGGCATTGGATATTCAGGGAGAGCGTGCTCAGCAGTCAGTAGGCGACGCGAGCACATTGAGTCTTCCCGGCAGCCGGTCGATCAACGTCCCGGGCACCAAAACGCTGACGCCGGTCGCCAGCCAGAATCCCAACAAGAAGAAAGTGTTGTTCGTGACCTCGGAAATCGCCGATCTGGTGAAGACCGGCGGTCTGGGCGACGTCTCTGCCGCCCTGCCCCGCGCCATGGCGCACCTGCACGATGTGCGCGTGTTGATCCCCGGTTACCCGCAGGTGATGCACAGTGAAAACCCGATCCACATCATCGGCGAACTCGGCGGCCATGCCGCATTGCCTCCGTGCAAGATCGGCCGTATGGACATGCCGGACGGGCTGGTGATCTACGTGCTGATCTGCCCCGAGCTGTATGAGCGTGAAGGCTCGCCGTACGGTGCCAACAACGGCCGCGACTGGCCGGACAACCATATTCGTTTCGCCCGCCTGGGCCTGGCCGCTGCCGACATCGCCGCCAACCTCGCGCAAATTCACTGGTGCCCGGATCTGGTGCACGCCCACGACTGGCCCGCTGGCCTGGCCCCTGCCTATATGCACTGGCGCGGGCAGCGCACGCCGACCCTGTTCACCATTCACAACCTCGCCTATCAAGGTGTGACCAGCCTCGGCTCGTGCCCGGAGCTCGGCATTCCGACGCATGCCCTGCAACAGGAAGGCATGGAGTTCTACGGCAAGATGTCGTTCCTCAAGGCCGGCATGGCCTATTCGAGCCACATCACCACCGTCAGCGCCACCTACGCGCAGGAAATCACCACCCCGGATTTCGGCTGCGGTCTCGACGGTTTTCTCGCCGCCAAGACCCAGCAAGGCTTGCTCAGCGGCATCCCCAACGGCATCGACGAGAGTTGGGACGCGGCCACTGATCCGCACCTGTTTGCGCCGTTCGCCATCGGCGACTGGGAAGGCAAAGCGGTCAACGCTGCCCATGTGCGTGAACTGTTTGGCTTGAAAGATTCCAGCGGCCCGCTGTTCGCCGTGGTCTCGCGTCTGGTTTATCAGAAAGGCCTGGACCTGACTGAAGCGGTGTCCGAATACATCGTACAGAACGGCGGCCAGATCGCAATCATCGGCCGTGGCGAGCCGGAAGAAGAACAGGCCATGCGTGAACTGGCGCTGCGCTTTCCCGGGCAGATCGGCGTGCGCATCGGCTTCAATGAAACCGACGCCCGGCGCATGTTCGCCGGCAGCGATTTCCTATTGATGCCGTCACGTTATGAACCCTGCGGCCTGAGCCAGATGTATGCGCAGCGCTTCGGCTCTTTGCCCGTGGCGCGCAATACCGGCGGCCTGGCCGACACCATCGAAAACGGTGTCACCGGTTTCCTCTTCGACGAGTCCACTGTCGAGAGCTACCGCGAAGCCCTGAGCCGCGCGTTCAAGGTATTCGCCTTCCCCGAACTGCTCAACGCCATGCGCTGCCGAGCGATGGCCGCGCCGTTCAACTGGTGCAAAGCGGTCGAACCCTACGCCGAGCTCTACGAACGACTAGTCGCCAAGGCGCTGGGTAAAGCCGGCCACAAATAATTCAGGGAGCTTTTCACAATGCCGTTACGGACCCAAAAAAACTGGCCCCACGGCGCGATCATGCAGGACGCCGAACACACTCAGTTTGCGCTGTGGGCACCGGATGCGTTTTACGTCAGTGTTGAACTTGAAGACGGCCAGTCCTTGCCGATGTTACCGCAGGCCGATGGCTGGTTCGTGATCAAGATCCGGTGCCCGGCGGGCACCCGCTACCGCTTCAACATCGATGGTGAATTGGAGGTGCCCGACCCGGCCTCCCGCGCCCAGGATGGCGACCTTGACCGCCACAGCGTGGTGGTCGATCCGCTGGCCTATCAATGGCGCAACACCACCTGGCATGGCCGGCCGTGGAGCGAAGCGGTGATTTACGAGTTGCACGTCGGCGCACTCGGCGGCTTTGCCGAAGTCGAGCAGCACTTGGCGCGCCTCGCCGAACTGGGCATCACCGCCATCGAACTGATGCCGCTCGCGCAATTTCCCGGCACCCGCAACTGGGGCTACGACGGCGTGCTGCCCTACGCCCCGCAAGCCTCCTATGGCACTCCGGAACAACTCAAGCACCTGATCGACAGCGCCCACGGCCATGGCCTGGCGGTGATTCTCGACGTGGTCTACAACCACTTCGGCCCTGACGGCAATTACCTCGGGCGCTATGCCAAAGGCTTCTTCCGCGAAGACAAGCACACGCCATGGGGCGCGGCGATCGATTTCCGCCGCCGTGAAGTGCGGGACTTCTTCATTGAAAACGCGCTGATGTGGGTGCTCGAATACCGCTTCGACGGGCTGCGCCTGGACGCAGTGCACGCGATAGAAAGCCCCGACTTCCTGCCCGAACTGGCACAACGCATTCGGCAGCAGATCGATCCGACGCGCCACGTCTGGCTTACCGTGGAGAACGAGCTCAACCAATCGAGCCTGCTCGAAGAGGATTACGACGCGCAGTGGAACGATGACGGCCACAACGCCCTGCACGTGTTGCTGACCGGCGAAACCGACGCCTATTACGCTGACTATGCGCTGCAACCCACCGAGCAATTGGTGCGCTGTTTGAGTCAGGGCTTCGTGTTTCAAGGCCACATCACCCGCCACGGCGAACCGCGCGGCGAGCCCAGCGAACACCTGCCCTCGACCGCTTTCATCCTGTTCCTGCAGAACCACGACCAGATCGGCAACCGGGCCTTCGGCGAACGTTTGCATCAACTGGCCGATCCACGCGCCGTGCAGGCCGCCACCGTGCTGTTGCTGCTGTCACCGATGATTCCGCTGATGTTCATGGGCGACGAATTCGCCGCCGAGCAACCGTTCCTGTTCTTCACCAGCCACCACGGTGAACTGGCGGATCTGGTGCGCGAAGGCCGACGCAATGAATTCGCCGGGTTCAGCGCCTTCGCCGATCCGCACAAACGCGAAAAAATTCCCGATCCGAATGCCGAGCAGACCTTCCACGCCTCGCAGCCTCGCCTGGTCGGCAGCGGCAGCGCAAAACAGCAGGAAACCCTCACGCTGTACCGGCAACTGCTGCAATTGCGCCACCGCTACATCATTCCCAATCTGTCCGGAACCCAGGCGCTCGGCGCGCATATGCTCGGTTTCGGTGCGGTCAGTGCACGCTGGCGGTTGGGCGATGGCAGCGAGCTGCGAATTGACCTGAACCTCAGCGATACGCCAGTGGTCAACCCTGCACAGACCGACGCCGTGTGGCTGTTTCAACAGCCGCCCGCCGTTGCCCTGTCGGAACCGGGCGTACTGCCCGCGTATTGCGCGCTTGTCAGCCTCACGGCCGCAACCCCCTTGCAACCTCTGGATGGAGAGCGCCTATGAGCGATGCGCAACTGGAAATACTCGCAAGCCGCGCCGGCCTCGCCGTCGACTGGATCGACGCCAACGGCCGCCCGCAGAAAGTCGCCCCGGCGGTGCTGCGCAATGTTCTCACCGGCCTGGGTCATCCGGCCAATACCGCGCAGGAAATCGACGCCAGCCTGCTGCAACTGCAACAGGTGCAACAGGATCGCCACCTGCCGCCGCTGCTGACCGCCGATGTCGGTGTTGGTGTTGACCTGGCCCGCTACTTCGAACCGGAAACCCCGTGCGAAGTCCACCTGGAAGACGGTTCACGCCTTAGCCTCAAACTCGATGCCGAAGCCAGACTGCCAGGGTTGATCCCGGTCGGCTATCAACAGGTGCACATCGCCGATCAGTATTTCACCCTGGCCGTGGCCCCCGAGCGCTGCTTCAGCGTCGGCGATGCGGTAGACAACCCGATCCCTCGCGTCTGGGGGTTGAGCGCGCAGTTGTACAGTCTGCGCCGCCCCGGCGATGGCGGTTTTGGTGATACCCAGGCGCTGGAAGAGCTGGCCCGAGTGGCCGGCGAACGCGGCGCCGAGGCGCTGGCGATCAGTCCGCTGCATGCGATGTTCAGCGCCGACACCGGGCGCTACAGCCCGTATTCACCGTCCAGCCGGCTGTTCCTCAATTCCCTGTATGCCGCTCCGGGCGCCATCCTTGGTGAACGGGCGTTGCGTGATGCGATCGACGCCAGCGGTCTGGCCGAGCAATTCAAGCAACTGGAAGACCTCAAACTGATCGACTGGCCTGCCGCCGCCGAGGCCAAGTACAAACTGCTGCAAGCCTTGTACGAAGGCTTCGTTGCCGGCGAGCATCCGTTGCATGCCGACTTCGCCAGTTTCCGCCATGCCGGTGGCGAAGCCCTGGAAAATCACTGCCGCTTCGAAGCCATTCAGGAAATGCGCGCCGCCCGTGGCGAAAGCCTCGACTGGCGACACTGGCCGGAACACTGGCACGAGCCGCGTGGCGCCGCCCTCGAAGCGTTTGCCGAGGAATACGCCGAGCGCATCGGCTATTTCGCCTTTTGCCAATGGCTGATCCATCGTTGCCTGGAGCGTGCACAAACGGCTGCTCGCGGCGCCGGCATGGGCATCGGCCTGATCGCTGACCTCGCGGTCGGTGCCGACGGCGCCGGCAGCCAGGCCTGGAGCTTTCAGGACGAACTGCTCGCCTCGCTTACCGTGGGTGCGCCGCCAGACATTCTCAACCGCTCCGGTCAGGGTTGGGGGATTTCCGCGTTCTCCCCCGAAGGCCTGATCCGCAACGGCTTTCGTGCGTTCATCGACATGTTGCGCGCCAACTTCGCCCATGCTGGCGGGCTGCGTATCGACCATGTGATGGGCCTGCAACGTCTGTGGGTGATCCCTAACGGTTCGGCGCCGGCTGACGGTGCGTACCTGTATTACCCGGTGGACGATCTGCTGCGACTGCTGACCCTCGAATCCCATCGACATCAGGCTATCGTCCTCGGCGAAGACCTTGGCACCGTGCCCGACGGCCTGCGCGAAAAACTAAGCGCGCGGGCGATCCTTGGCATGCGCGTGCTGCTGTTCGAACAGGACAACACCCGCTTCAAACCGATTCTCGACTGGCCGGACAACGCACTGGCGACCACCACCACCCACGACCTGCCGACGCTCAATGGCTGGTGGCATGGCCGCGACATCGACTGGAATGCGCGCCTGGATTTCGTCGACGCCAACGGTGAAATCGAATGGCGCCGGCATCGCCAGCGTGAACGCCAAGGCCTGCGCGATGCGCTGAGTCAGGACCCGCAAAACTTCCGCGAAGAGTCCCACGAGGCCGATCAAGTGGTCGACGCCAGTGTGCGCTTCCTCGGCCACACCCGCGCGCCGCTGGTGCTGTTGCCGCTGGAAGACGCGCTGGGCGTCGACGAGCAAGCCAACCTGCCAGGTACCATCGACAGCCATCCGAACTGGTCGCGGCGCCTGCCCGGCAACAGCGAAGCGTTGCTCGATGGCGCGGATGCCGCGCGCCGCCTGGAACTGCTGGCCTGTGCCCGCCTGCAAGCTGCCGAGCGTGACCAATGAATTCATCGTTCAACCAACCACTGCGCGCCACTCTGCGCCTGCAATTTCACAAGGGTTTCACTCTGGAACAGGCGGTGCCGCTGGTACCGTACTTCGCCCGCCTCGGCATCAGCCACATTTATGCCTCACCGCTGCTCGCGGCCCGCGCCGGCTCGATGCACGGCTACGATGTGGTCGACCCGACCCAGGTCAATCCGGAACTCGGCGGCGAACCGGCGCTGCGGCGTCTGGTCAGCACCCTGCGCGAACACAACATGGGCCTGATCCTCGACATCGTCTCCAACCACATGGCGGTCGGCGGCGGTGACAACCCGTGGTGGCTGGACCTGCTGGAATGGGGCCGCCTGAGCCCGTACGGCGAGTTCTTCGACATCCAGTGGCACTCGCCGGACCCGTTGATGGAAGGCCAATTGTTGCTGCCGTTTCTCGGCAGCGATTACGGCGTCGCGCTGCAGGAAGGCACGCTGAAACTGCGCTTTGATGCTCAGCAGGGACGCTTCCATGTCGAGCATTATGAGCATCACTTCCCGATCTGCCCGAATGACTACGGCGAACTGCTCAAACCGGTCGAAGCGCTGCAATCCCTGGCCGATCGTTTCAGTACCCTCAGCTACCAGACCGACGCGCATGCGCTGGCGATACCGCTCAAGGCTGAACTGAAAGAATTGGCAAGCGATCCGCAGATCCTCGCCGCGATCGAGGAAGGTCTCGCGCATTACGACTCCACGACTGCAGAAGGCTTCGACAAGCTGCACCAGTTGCTCGAACGCCAGAGCTACCGTCTCGCCAGTTGGCGCACCGCAGCGGACGACATCAACTGGCGGCGCTTTTTCGATATCAACGAACTCGGCGGCCTGCGCGTCGAGCGCCCGGCTGTGTTTGAAGCGACCCATGGCAAGATTTTCCAGTTGATCGCCGAAGGCCTGGTCGACGGTTTGCGTATCGACCACATCGATGGCCTCGCCGACCCGCGTGGCTATTGCCGCAAGCTGCGGCGGCGCCTCGACTTTCTTGCGCCGGATCGGCACTTGCCGATCTACGTCGAAAAGATTCTCGGCGCTGGCGAAACCCTGCGCACCGACTGGGCGGTGGATGGCAGCACCGGTTACGAGTTCATGAATCAACTGTCGCTGCTGCAACACGACCCTGAGGGCGAACACGTCCTCGGCGACCTGTGGCAACGGCGTACCGAGCGCCCGGCGGCGTTCATCGAAGAAGCGCAACTGGCACGTCAGCAGATCCTCAACGGCTCGCTGGCCAGTGACTTCGAAAGCGTCGCCCAGGCGCTGCTGCAAGTGGCCCGGGATGACCTGATGACCCGTGACCTGACCCTCGGCGCGATCCGTCGGGTATTGCAGGCGCTGATCGTGCATTTCCCGGTGTATCGCACTTACATCAATGCGCTGGGGCGCGCGGCGCAGGATGAACAGTTCTTCGAGCAGGCCATGGACGGCGCGCGGCAGACGCTGGGCGAAGGCGACTGGCCGGTGCTTGACTGTGTGGCGGCCTGGCTCGGTGGCACACCATGGCGGCACAAGCCACGCGGGCGCTCGCGCAAGATCCTCAAGCACGCTTGCGTACGCTTCCAGCAACTGACGTCGCCGGCAGCGGCCAAAGCCGTGGAAGACACCGCGCTGTATCGCTCGGCAGTGCTGCTGTCGCGTAATGACGTCGGCTACAACACCGAGCAGTTCAGCGCATCGGTCAGCGACTTCCATGCGGTCAATCAGCAACGCCTGGACGCGTTCCCCGACAACTTGCTGGCCACCGCCACCCACGACCACAAACGCGGCGAAGACACCCGTGCACGGCTGGCGATACTCAGCGAACGCAGCCACTGGTACGCCGAACAGGTCGAGTTATGGCGCGCCCTCGCCCGACCGCTGCGCGACGATGATCAAGTGCCGTCGTCCGGCGATGAACTGATCCTGTATCAGGCGTTGCTCGGCAGTTGGCCGCTGCAACTGCGTGATGACGATCAGGCAGGTTTCAGCGACTACGCCGAACGCATCTGGCAGTGGCAACAGAAAGCCCTGCGCGAGGCCAAGCTGCAAAGCAGCTGGAGCGCGCCGAACGAGGCCTACGAAAACGCTGCGCAGACGTTCACCCAACGCCTGCTCAACGGTGCAGAAGGCGAGCTGCTGCGCGCCGCGCTGAGCAAGACCGTCAACAGCATCGCGGCAGCCGGCGCCCTTAACAGTCTGGCGCAAACCTTGCTGCGCATGACCGTGCCGGGGGTGCCGGATCTGTATCAGGGCAACGAGTTCTGGGACTTCAGCCTGGTCGATCCGGACAACCGTCGGCCGGTGGATTACGCCGCGCGCGCGCAAGCTCTGGACGGACACGCGCCGCTCCCGGAGCTGCTGGCGAACTGGCGTGACGGGCGCATCAAGCAAGCGTTGGTCGCCGAGGTGTTGAACCTGCGCGCCGAACACGCCGAGCTGTTTCGCCGGGGCACGTATCAGGCCCTGGAGGTGCTGGGCGAGCAGGCGCACAACGTGCTCGCATTCGCTCGTGAGCACGAGGGCCGCTACGCCATCGTGATCGTGCCGATCCGCTGCGCGACGTTGCTGGAAAACAGTGCCGTGCCACAGGTGGATGCGCTGCGCTGGGGCGATACACGGGTGGTTTTACCGTTCGCCGCCTCTGACACAAACCTGAAGGGACTTTTTCACAGCAGCGCAGTCACAAAAAACAGGGAGCTGAACGTCAGCGCCGCGCTGGGGGATTTCCCGGTCAATCTGTTTATCCAACTCTTTACGTAACGACGAGTTCAGTTCAGGAGCATTGCGATGAGTACCGACGATAAACGCATCCGCGAGTTTGCCTATCAGATCTGGGAATCGGAGGGCAAACCTGAAGGTCATGAAGCGCGTCATTGGGAAATGGCGCGCAAACTGGCCGAAGCCGAGGCCCTCGCGCCGAAGAAGTCGCCCAAAGCCCCTGGCAGCAAAGCCGCCGGCAAAGGCCCCGAAAGCAAAGCCCCGGCGGCCAAGCCGAAGCCTCCGGCGGCGGCCAAAGCCAAACCGGCAAGCGCCGCCAAAGTCGTACCGCCGGGTGAAAAGCCCGCCGAGAAAAAGCCGCGCGCCCCACGCAAGCCCCCGGCCAACTGACCCACCCGGAATATTGAACTGAATCACCGTGTGGCGAGTTCGCTCGCCACCGAGGGCCAACTCGTCCTCAAGAAACCCCAAACAACCCCTGTCAGGGAGAGATGTCTGTGGTGAGGGGATTCATCCCCGATCGGCTGCGAAGCAGTCGCAGGGCCGCTGCGCGACCCATCGGGGATAAATCCTCTCACCACAGATTCTGTGCCCACAGTTGATCCGTTATCCGAACCAACCCGTTTTGCAGGAGCAATCATGTCCAGTCCAAAAAAAGCCGAGCCCGCAGCGCACGCTGAGCCGTCCAGAATCCGTGAAGGTCTGCCCTTCCCGCTCGGCGCCACCTGGGATGGTCTGGGGGTGAACTTTGCGCTGTTTTCCGCCAACGCCACCAAGGTCGAACTGTGCATCTTCGACGATGCCGGCGAAGTCGAACTCGAACGCATCGAACTGCCGGAATACACCGACGAGATCTACCACGGTTATCTGCCCGACGCCCACCCGGGGCTGATCTACGGCTACCGCGTCTATGGCCCGTACGACCCGGCCAACGGCCACCGCTTCAACCACAACAAACTGCTGATCGACCCCTACGCCAAGCAACTGGTCGGCGAGTTGAAATGGTCCGAGGCGCTGTTCGGCTACACCATCGGCCACCCCGACGCCGACCTCAGTTTCGATGAACGCGACAGCGCGCCGTTCGTGCCCAAGTGCAAGGTCATCGACCCGGCGCACACCTGGGGCAACGACCACCGTGTCAGCGTGCCGTGGGACAAAACCATCATTTATGAAACCCACGTACGCGGCATCAGCATGCGTCACCCTTCGGTGCCGGAGAACGTGCGCGGTACGTTTGCCGGCCTGATGGTCGACGACGTGCTCGAACACATCCGCAAACTCGGCGTGTCGAGCGTGGAACTGCTGCCGATCCATGCCTTCGTCAACGATCAGCATTTGCTGCACAAGGGCATGACCAACTACTGGGGCTACAACAGCATCGCCTTCTTCGCCCCCGACCCGCGCTATCTGGCCAGCGGCAAGATCGCCGAGTTCAAGGAGATGGTCGCGCACCTGCACGAGGCCAATCTGGAAGTGATCCTCGACGTGGTCTACAACCACACCGCCGAGGGCAACGAACAAGGTCCGACCCTGTCGATGCGCGGTATCGACAACGCCTCGTATTACCGGTTGATGCCGGACGACAAGCGCTACTACATCAACGATTCCGGCACCGGCAACACCCTCGACCTGAGTCATCCGTGCGTGCTGCAGATGGTCACCGATTCGCTGCGCTACTGGGCCAGCGAGATGCACGTCGACGGTTTCCGCTTCGACCTGGCGACCATTCTCGGGCGCTATCACGACGGTTTCGACGAGCGCCACAGCTTCCTCGTCGCCTGCCGTCAGGACCCGGTGCTGCGTCAGGTAAAAATGATCGCCGAGCCTTGGGACTGTGGCCCCGGTGGCTATCAGGTCGGCCACTTCCCGCCGGGCTGGGTCGAGTGGAACGACAAATTCCGCGACACCGTGCGCGCGTTCTGGAAAGGCGACGACGGCCAGGTCGCCGACTTCGCCAGCCGCATGACCGCGTCCGGCGAGATGTTCAACCAGCGCGGGCGGCGGCCGTACTCGTCGGTGAACTTCATCACCGCGCATGACGGTTTCACCCTCAACGATCTGGTGTCGTACAACGACAAGCACAACGAAGCCAACGACGAGAACAACCAGGACGGCAGCAACAACAACCTGTCGTGGAACCACGGCGTCGAAGGCCCGACCGATGACCCGGAGATCAACGCGCTGCGCCACCGGCAGATGCGCAACTTCTTCGCCACGCTGCTGCTGTCGCAGGGCACACCGATGATCGTTGCCGGCGACGAATTCGCCCGCACCCAGGACGGCAACAACAACGCCTATTGCCAGGACAGTGAGATCGGCTGGGTCAACTGGGACCTGAGCGAGGACGGCAAGGCGCTGCTCAAATTCGTCAAACGCCTGATCAAGTTGCGTATGGCTTATCCGATCCTGCGTCGCGGGCGCTTCCTGGTCGGCGAATACAACGAGGACATCGGCGTCAAGGACGTCACCTGGCTGGCGCCGGACGGCACCGAGATGACCACCGAGCATTGGCATGACGCGCACAACCGTTGCCTGGGCATGCTCCTTGATGGTCGCGCGCAGGAAACCGGGATCCGCCGCAAAGGCGCCGATGCGACGTTGCTGCTGGTGGTCAACGCCCACCACGACATCGTCAACTTCAGCCTGCCGGAAGTGCCGGAAGGCAGCTTCTGGACCTGCATGATCGACACCAATCAGCCGTCGATTCGCGGTCAGGAACGCTTCGATTTCGGCCATGAGTATTCAGTCACCGGGCGTTCGCTGCTGCTGTTCGAACTGCAACGCGAAGAAGAAGACTGATATGGACCTGCACAGCTATCTGGCGCGCCGCCCGCCGGACTATCACGACACCGCCGCACTCGGCCATTGCCTGCGGGCGCTGGTCGAGGCCGGTCTGGATCAGTTGCCGCTGCCCGGTAGCGGCCGCACGCTTGAGCGCTTTCAGCGTCTGGCCGAAGTCGGCGGACACGATCTGGGCTTGTGCAAACTCTTCGAAGGCCACACCGACGCATTGGCGATCATCGAACAGCTTGGTGGCTCGCCCACACCGGGCAGCACTTGGGGCATGTGGGCGGCTGAACCACCGCAGGCTCGGGTGCAGGTGCGACCGGCCGGGCACATGGTGCGCCTCGACGGGCGCAAGGCCTGGTGTTCCGGGGCGGCGGTGCTCAGCCATGCGCTGCTCACCGCGTGGGATGCCGAGGATCGCCAGCAACTGGTCGCGGTGGCGCTGGATCAACCGGGCGTGACCATCACCGATCAGGGCTGGGAAGCGGTCGGCATGGGCGCCACCGGCAGCGTCGAAGTGTTGTTCGACGGCGCCGAAGCCCAGGCCATCGGCGAACCCGGTGACTACCTGAATCGTCCGGGTTTCTGGCAAGGCGGGATCGGCATCGCCGCGTGCTGGTACGGCGCGGCGCGGCAGATCGCCGAGGTGCTGCGTCAACACTGCGCACAACGCGAGGAGCCGCACGCCCTCGCCCACCTCGGTGCGGTCGATTCAGCGCTGTACGCGGCAGCCAATGTGTTGCGCTTCAGTACCTTGCACATTGATGCGCATCCCGAAGCCGATGCCGAACTGTTGGCCCGGCGCGCCCGTGCCGTGGTCGAGCAATCGGCTGAGCAAGTGATGCGCGAGACCGGGCGGGCGCTGGGTGCCGGGCCGTTCTGCAAGGATCGGCACTTCGCCCGGCTGATCGCTGATCTGCCGGTGTTCCTGCGCCAGAGCCATGCCGAGCGTGATCTCGCCGCGCTCGGCCAGTCGCTGGCCGAACACCCCGAGGAGGCCTGGACGCTATGAATGCCGCCAACAAACCCGACCCGATCATCGGCCACCAGGGCACTTCGCTGCTGCAATGGCAACATTCGCGGCACCTGGCGGCGCTGGACAGCGTCGATGTCCTGAGTCTGGTGCCACCGGGCGCGCGGGCGGTGATCGTCGCCCCGCACCCGGACGACGAAGTGCTCGGCTGCGGCGGGATGCTGCAGTTGCTGGCCGCCGCCGGGCGTCAGTTGCAACTGATCTCGGTCACCGATGGCAGCGCCAGTCATCCTGGCTCCGAGCGTTGGCCGGTCGAACGCCTGAGCGTGGTACGGCCGCAGGAATCGGCCGAAGCCCTGCGCCGCCTCGGCGTGCCGCTGCACCGGATGAAATGGTTGCGCGGCGGTTTCAGCGATAGCCAGGTCGCCGCGGATGAGCCGTCGCTGATCGCCTTCATCGAACGCCACTTGCGCCCCGGCGACGTGGTGTTCAGCACCTGGTGCGAGGACGGCCACTGCGATCACGAAGCCGCCGGTCGCGCCAGTATCGAGGCCGCACGGCGGGTTGGCGCCACCTGCCACGAATTGCCGGTATGGACCTGGCATTGGGCCTCCCCCGAAGACGCCTCGGTGCCATGGCAGCGCGCACGCAAGATTCTGTTGTCGCCGGAGCAAGTGGCGCGCAAACGCCACGCGGTGCATGCGTTCGCCAGCCAACTGGAAGGCGACCCGCAAGCCGGGCTAAAACCGGTATTGGCGCCGTACGTGCTGGATCGTCTGCTGCAACCGTTTGAAGTGGTGTTCCTATGAGTGTCGAAGATCGCTACTTCGACGGATTGTTCAGCGCCAACGACGATCCCTGGGCGTTCCGCGAGCGCTGGTACGAACAGCGCAAACGCGCGATCACCCTCGCCGCCCTGCCCCGCGCACATTATCGGGCGATCTTCGAACCCGGTTGCGCCAATGGCGAACTCAGTGCCGAGCTCGCCGAGCGCTGCGATCGCCTGCTGTGTTGCGACACCGCCAGTGCCGCGGTGAACCTGGCGCGTACCCGATTGAGCCTGTTTGACCACGCCGAAGTGCGCCAGAGTCGCCTGCCCGGTGACTGGCCGGAGGAAAAATTCGACCTGATTGTATTTAGCGAAATCGGCTACTACCTCGATGCCCAGGATCTGACAGAAGTGATCCGCCGCATCAGTGAATCCCTGACGGCTGACGGGCAATTGCTCGCTTGCCACTGGCGCCCGCCCATCGACAACTGCCCGCTGAATGCGCGGCAGGTGCATGACCTGATTCACGAGCAACTGCCGCTGCCGCGTCTGGCACTGCATCAGGAAGCGGACTTCATCCTTGAAGTCTGGAGCCGCGAGCCGCGCTCGGTGGCCGCACTGGAGGGCCTGCGATGATCGGTATTCTGATTCCGGCGCATAACGAGGAAGACCTGCTGGAACAGTGCCTGACAGCCGCCGTGCGCGCCAGCAAACACGGGCTGCTGGCCGGTGAGCCGGTCGAAGTGCTGGTGGTGCTCGACAGCTGCACCGACCGCTCGGCGCAGATCGTCAAGCGCTTTCCCGTACAGAGCCTGCACATCGACGCGCGCAATGTCGGTCAGGCACGGGCCGCTGGCGCGCAGGTCCTGCTGGAGCGCGGCGCCCGCTGGATTTCCTGCTCCGACGCCGACAGCCGAGTAGCCGATGACTGGCTGGTGGCGCAGCTGGGGCTGGGCGCCGACGCGGTATGCGGCACCGTGACCGTCGAACACTGGGATCAATCGTTCGACGAAGCCGCGCAGATTCGCTACCACAGTCACTATCAGGCCCGTGACGGGCATCGCCACATCCACGGCGCCAACCTCGGGGTCAGTGCCGACGTTTACCGCTGGGCCGGTGGTTTCCCGCCGCTGGCCTGCGACGAAGATGTGCAACTGGTGCGGCGACTGGAGCGGTGCGGTGCCAACATCGCCTGGAGCCATCGCCCGCAAGTGCGCACCAGCGCCCGTCTGGACAGTCGCGCACGGGGTGGATTCGGTGACTATCTGCGAAATCTGGCACAGCCTGGTTAAAAAAAAGCGGATCAGATTGATCTGTGACGCGACGAATCAACTTTCATGAGCAATACTCTGCTGCGCGGCAATCCAGGGTTCGGAGCGTCGCACGGCAATTCATCCGCCTTCACGGGTCGCGCGCACCTGGTTTTCCACGGTGTCTGCACGACTGAGGGCCAGAGACAACAAGGACGTAATACCCATGAAACCGTTATCCCTCAGCGATAATCCGCTGCCGGCGCAAATATGGAACAGCGCCCGGCAACTGGACAACATCCCCGTCATCAATACCCACAGTCTGGTGCCACCCGGTGCCCGAGCCGTCGTTGTCGCCCCGCATCCGGGCGATGAGGTGGTGACCTGTGGCGGGCTCCTGCAACTGCTCTCAAGCCTCGGCCATCCGCTGCAACTGCTGTCGATCACTGACGGCAGCGCCAGCCATCCCGGTTCACGGCAATGGTCGGAAAAACGTCTGAGCGTGTTCCGCCCCCAGGAAAGTGTCGAAGCCCTGCGCCGCCTCGGCTTGCCGATGCACAGCCTGAAATGGGTGCGTGGCGGGTTCACCGACAACGCGCTGCTCGACCGCGAGGCCGACCTCACCGACTTCATCGCTCGCTACCTGCGCCCCGGCGACGTGGTGTTCAGCACCTGGCGCGACGATCGTACGGATGATCACGAAGCGGTCGGCCGCGCGAGTGCCACAGCGGCGGCGCAAGTCGGCGCAACGTTCCATGACGTGCCGGTCTGGGCCTGGCACTGGCCGGAACGCGACCAAAACCTGATCCCTTGGGAACGCGCGCGCAAACTGCGACTCGACACTTGGACCGTGGCGCGCAAGAGCCACGCCACCCACGCCTACGCCAGCCAGCTCATGGGCGAACCGGCAATCGGCATTGCGCCGCTGCTGCCGCGGGTGATCCTCGAACGTATGCGCTTGCCGTACGAAATCGTCCTCATCTGAAACCCCTTCTCCCCTGTAGGAGTGAGCCTGCTCGCGATAGCGGTGTGTCAGTCAACGCAGTTATGGTTGATCGACCGCCATCGCGAGCAGGCTCACTCCTACAGAGGATTTGCCGGGCGCATAACCTGTGCGCCACCGCAGAACCTGTGCAGGAGCGAGCCTGCTCGCGATGAGGCCAGAACTATCAGCGCCTATTCCCTGGGCACAACATTATCCAGCGCCTGATTCACCGCCAACTCCCCCAGCATCACCACTTGCGCAATGCCCAACACCGTATTGCGACTCGGCCCTTCCAGCGTGCCGGCGAAATCGCCGAGCATGACCGTGGCTGAGGCCAGGGATTCGCAGGCGTTGGCCAGCAGGGATTCGGTGTCGGTTTGTGGATTGACGAGGAACATGCTGCTGGGGGTGTATGGCGTTGCCATGATTTGCGCGGGTGCGAGGTAGTGGTCGAGGGCACGTTCGGCGGCTTCGTGAAGTTTTCTGGAGTTGAGGGATTCGTAGGGCGATACCGGGTCTGTGGCCGGCGGATTGGGTGGGGTTTCGGACATCAGCTGGAACTCCGATCAAGACACTTTGAAAGAATGATGACCTGTAGGAGCTGCCGCAGGCTGCGATCTTTTGATCTTGATCTTGAGAAACAAAATCAAAAGATCGCAGCCTTCGGCAGCTCCTACAGGGGACCGGGCAGTTAGTTCGGCACGCGGCGGCCGTCCAGTACCCGGTTGACCATCAGTTCACTGAGCATGATCACCTGATGCAGCATCAGCATGGCCCGGCGCTGTGAGTGGTCGACGGTGTCGCCGATATCGCGGGCCATGTCGCTGGCGGCCGCTAACGACTCGCAGGCCTCGACCAGCAATGTTTCTTCGTCCACGGTGGGGTCGATGAGGAAGATTCGGCTTGATTTGCCTGACGGTACTGAAGGGATCGAGATCTTCAGGGCGCCAGGGTTGAGGTAGAAATTGATGGCGCGGTCGGTTGCCGCTTTTATCTTCTGCGGATCGAGGGCCGGGTCGTACGGGATAGGGTCGACGTCCGGGGGGTTGGGTGTGGCTTTGAACATGGATGAAACTCCGTATCGAGAAATAGGAGCCATCACCCTCGCTACCAAACGATGGGTGGCGGCCATGCGCGGGTTGGTAGACCGGTCGATACGGAACCCGGCGCTCACGAATGAGCCCCACGCATGTCCACCATAAAACTGAGCCCCCAAAAGAGGCTACATAAGGTGACGCCATACGACCGTACCGAAATGGGCTACCAAACCCGATCACTGTTTTCCAGTGACAGAGAAACGATAAGCCCAACGCATAGCCGTGTAAGCCGGCGGATTCTGGCGTAGGCGTAGGTAACGGCGCAAGGCGTTGTAGCCGTTATGGCGTAACGGTTCGTGTATTTTAAACGCGCTTGCCGATTCACGTTTATGTCCGAGGCTGCTCGGTTTTTTTGATGATGTCTGGTCGAGCGCTTTCGCGAGCAGGCTCACTCCCACAGGTTTTCTGGCGGCTCTGGTGATTTGTATTACGGCATGGGGCATCTGGAAGGAACTGCCCGCTCACAGACCAGTCGCATGAACAGGAAGCCGTTTTTTCAGAGGAGTGAACGTGTCCAGCGATCCCAAGCGTCACGCCGTCGACGCACCCGTCATCCATCGCCTGCGCGTGCTGACGGTCAACACTCACAAGGGGTTTACCGCCCTCAACCGGCGCTTCATCCTGCCGGAACTGCGCGAAGCGGTGCGCAGCACCTCGGCTGATCTGGTGTTTCTGCAGGAGGTGGTGGGCGAACACGAGCGACATTCCAATCGCTACCACGAGTGGCCGCAAACCTCGCAATACGAATTTCTCGCCGACAGCATGTGGAGCGACTTTGCCTACGGGCGCAACGCGGTGTACCCCGATGGCCACCATGGCAATGCCCTGCTGTCGAAATACCCGATCCGCGAATACCGCAACCTCGACGTGTCGATCACCGGCCCCGAGCGCAGAGGCCTGCTGCACTGCGTGCTGGACGTACCGGGCCACGCCGAAGTCCACGCGATCTGCGTGCACCTGAGTCTGCTGGAAAGCCACCGCCAATTGCAGTTGCAGCTGCTTTGCCAGTTGCTCGAATCATTGCCCGACGATGCGCCGGTTATCATTGCCGGCGACTTCAATGACTGGCAGCTGCAGGGCAATGCCGCCCTCGCCCGCCGCGATTACCTGCACGAAGCCTTCGAACGCCACCACGGCCGCCCGGCCAAGACCTACCCTGCGCGTTTTCCACTGCTGCGCCTGGACCGCATCTACCTGCGCAATGCCAGCAGCCACGACCCGCAGATCCTCGGCAACAAGCCGTGGACACACTTGTCGGATCATTTGCCGCTGGCGGTGGAAGTGCACCTGTAATCCTGCTGCGGCAGCGATCCCCGGATCACCGAAAACGCCTGAGGGAGCAGGCTTGAACGCGATGACGGCGAATCAGGCAACAGAGATGTTGAATGTTCCGACCTCTTCGCGAGCAAGCTCACTCCCACAGGGTTAGCGGTGTCTGGATCAACCCTCCGGCTTGAGAATCAACACCGCCAGCGGCGGCAGATTCAGCTCCAGCGACAACGACTGGCCATGGCTCGGCACCTCTTCGGTAAACGCCCCGCCGCCATTGCCATAATTCGAACCGGCGTAGGTGTCGGCATCGCTGTTGAGCAGTTCGTTCCAGCGCCCGGCGAACGGCACCCCGACCCGGTACGACTGACGCGGCACCGGAGTAAAGTTGGCCACCACCAGCACCGGTTTGCCGTCCTTGCTCCAGCGCAGCCACGCGTACACGCTGTTGATCGCATCATCGCCGATCAACCACTGGAAGCCCTGCGGCGCATCGTCTTGGTCATGCAGCGCCGGTTCCTCGCGGTACAGGCGGTTGAGGTCGCCGACCAGTTTCTGCACGCCTTTGTGTTCCGAGTATTGCAGCAGGTACCAGTCCAGTTGCTGATCGTGATTCCACTCGCGCCACTGGCCGAATTCGCAGCCCATGAACAACAGCTTCTTGCCTGGATGGGTCCACATGAAACTCAGATAGGCGCGCAGGTTGGCAAATTTCTGCCAGCGGTCGCCGGGCATCTTGTCGATCAGCGAGTGCTTGCCGTGCACCACTTCGTCGTGGGAGATCGGCAGGATGAAACGCTCGGACCAGGCGTAAACCAGGCCGAAACTCAATTCGTTGTGATGGTGCGCGCGGTACACAGGGTCCTGCTGGATGTAGTGCAGCGAATCGTGCATCCAGCCCATGTTCCATTTATAGGCAAAACCGAGGCCGCCCTGCTGCGTGCTCTGACTGACGCCCGGCCATGCGGTGGACTCCTCGGCGATCACCAGCGCCCCCGGGGCTTCCAGCTCGACCACGTCATTCAAATGGCGGAGGAAATCGATCGCCTCCAGATTCTCGCGCCCGCCGTGACGGTTCGGCACCCATTCGCCGGCCTTGCGCGAATAGTCGCGATAGAGCATCGAGGCCACCGCATCAACGCGCAGACCGTCAATGTGGAAATGCTTCAACCAGTGCAGCGCCGACGCCAGCATGTAGCCGTGCACTTCGGTGCGCCCCAGGTTGTAGATCAGCGTGTCCCAGTCCTGATGGAAGCCTTCCAGCGGGTTGCCGTATTCGTACAGCGCGGTGCCGTCGAACTGCGCCAGGCCATGGGTATCGGTAGGAAAATGCGCCGGCACCCAGTCGAGGATCACGCCGATATCGGCGCGGTGACAGGCGTCGACGAACTCACCGAACTGCTCCGGCGTGCCGTAACGGGCGCTCGGGGCGAATTGCGAGAGCAACTGATAACCCCATGAGCCGCCAAACGGGTGCTCCATGATCGGCATCAGTTCGATGTGGGTGAAACCCAGCTCCTTGACGTAAGGAATCAGCCGCTCGGCCAGCTCCGGCCAGGTATACTGGCGGGCGACTTCGCCCAGATCGTCCAGCTCGCATTGCCACGATCCGGCATGCAATTCGTAGATCGACAGCGGCGCTGAATGCTTCTGCCGCTCGCGGCGGCCGTTCATCCAGTCCTGATCCTGCCAGTTGATCTGCAGCGGCGCGGCGACTTTCGAAGCAGTGTCCGGCGGCAGACTGGTGGCCAAGGCCATCGGGTCAGCCTTCAGCGGCAGGATGCCGTGGGCGCCGAGGATTTCGTACTTGTACAACTCCCCTGCTTGCAGGCGCGGAATGAACAACTCCCAGACCCCGGATGGATGCCGCAGGCGCATCGGATGCCGGCGACCGTCCCAGACGTTGAAATCACCGACCACCGACACTCGGCGAGCATTCGGCGCCCACACGGCGAAACGCACGCCATCAACGCCATCGACCGTGGTCAGTTGCGCGCCGAGGCAACTGCTGAGGTCGCGGTGATTGCCTTCGGCGAACAGATACAAATCCATCTCGCCGAGCAACTGGCCAAAGCTGTAGGGATCTTCCGCCACCTGTTCGCCGCCGGCCCAACGCGTGCGCAGCAGATACGGTCGCGCCTGATCGAAGTGACCGACAAACAGCCCCGGGGTTTCGGTGGCTTGCAGCTCGCCGCGTTCTTCACCGCTGTCCTTGTCCAGCACTTCGACTTTCAACGCACCCGGCAGATAAGCGCGGATGAATTGCCCACCGGCACCATCACCGTGTGGGCCGAGAATGGAAAACGGGTCGTGGTGTTCAGCGCGCACCAGGGCGTCGATGTCCCGCGCCGCCGGCAATAACGCTTCTTTAGCGTGACCCTGTTCCTTGTTCGAGAAACTCATGACTACTCTCCACCAAGATCGGAAAAGGGTTTAAGCCCTGTCAATAACCCATACAAACCGTGCAACGGCACGGGCAGCCACGTGGGGCGATTTTCGGCTTCATAGGCCACTTCATAGGCCGCCTTCTCCAGGCCGAACAGCGCAAGCGCAGCGTCGGCACCCGCAGGATCCTGCCAGGCATGATCAAGACTAGCTGCCGCTTGGCGATACGCCTGAACAAATGCGTCGCGCGCCTCACGCAGGTAGCGCTCGGCAACCCGATGGCGGGCCGCTTCGGACTCTGGACTGTGATCGACGTTGTGTACGTTGATGGTCATCGCCGCCGCGTAATCGAAGGAACGCAGCACGCCGCTGACGTCTTTGTACGGACTGTGTTTGCCACGCCGCTCGTGCAGCGGCCGCGCCGGTTCACCCTCGAAGTCGATCAGGTAGGCATCGCCCTTGATCACTAGCACCTGCCCCAGGTGCAAGTCGCCGTGGACACGGATACGCAAGCCGCCCACGGCTTTTTGCGCGAGTTCCTGCACATGGCCGAGGATGACCTTTTTGTTGTCCAGGAGTCGCGCGACCATTTTCTGATCCGCCGCACTCAGATGACTTTGATGTTGCTTCAGCAGTTTCAAGGCATGCTCGACCTGCGCCGCAACGTCCTTGCCGGCGGCTTGAGCATCCTTGGCACTGGTGGTTTGCGGGGCGAAGTCGGGGTTGTCGCTCGGCGCCGCCAGCACCTGGTGCATTTCGCCCAGACGCTGGCCGAGCATGCCGGCAAAGTCCTTCAGTTCGCCGAGGGCGTTGTAATGCTGTTCCTGCTCGGACATCGCGTCCGCCAGCTCATCACGCAACGCCCGTTCGAGGTTGTTCTGCGTCCATTCCCAGGCATCGCCCTGATTGCTCAGATAGCCTTGGGCGATCATCAGCAGATTGTCTTCGCCTGCGGCGTCGCGGCGGATTACCGAGCCGAGCAGCGGCGAGATGTTGGCGAAACCGGCCTCGGTCAGGTACGCACTCATTTCCAGTTCCGGGTGCACACCGGAGGCGACCTTGCGGATCAGCTTCAGCACCAGGCTGTTGCCGATCACCACCGAACTGTTCGACTGCTCGGCCGACAGATAGCGCACTTCCGACTCGGCACCGAGGCCGAGTTTTTCCAGCTGCGCGGTCGGCGCGAAACGAATCTCGCCCTGTTCGGAGTTGAGCACGGTGTTGCTCTGCATGCCTTGCAGCACCGCGTGGACAAACGTTTCAAGGCTGAAGGCATCCGTGATCAGACCGACCTGACGCCCGCGACGAACACGCGACAATGCCAGTTGCTGCGGCAACGCCGGCCCGACCTGATCTTCGGCGATGAAGCCGAACGGCAATTGATAGCGACTGGTCTGCCCGGCGCTGGTGACTTCGATCTCGCTGAGCAGCACCGGATGCTGCGCGTCGCCGAAGCGCACGCCGTAGGCCAGATTGACCTGCTCGATGGCCGCGTCCTTGCCGGCGAACCAGCGGCGGTTCTGCAGCCAGCTCGGCAGGATGCTCTGCTCCAGGGTGTTGCGGGTCGGCGTTTCGAGGAGTTCCTCCATGCGTTTTTTCAGCACCAGGGTGGTGAAGTCCGGCAGGCTCTGCGCCGGTTCCACGTGCCAGCTCGGCATCTGGTTTTCCGTGGCCAGAGCGAACCAGTAGAAACCGTACGGCGCCAGGGTCAGGAGGAAATTCAACTGGCCGATCGGCGGGAACGCGTTACCGCCGAGCATCTCCACCGGGACCATGCCGACGTAGGCCGACAGATCGAGTTCCGCCGCCTGCGCGCTGCGCGAGACGTTGGCCACGCAGAGAATGATTTCGTGCTTGCCGTCGGCGTCGGTGAACTCGCGGGTGTAGGCCAGAATCCGTCGGTTGCTCGGCGAAAGCATCTTCAGCGTGCCACGACCGAACGCCTTGGACTGCTTGCGCACGGCGAGCATGCGTCGCGTCCAGTTCAGCAGCGAGTGCGGGTCGCCGGCCTGGGTTTCGACGTTGACCGACAGATAACCGTATTGCGGGTCCATGATCGGCGGCAGCACCAGACTGGCCGGATCGGCGCGGGAGAAGCCGCCGTTGCGGTCAATCGACCATTGCATCGGCGTGCGCACGCCGTCGCGGTCGCCGAGGTAGATGTTGTCGCCCATGCCGATTTCGTCGCCGTAATACAACGTCGGCGTGCCGGGCATCGACAGCAGCAGGCTGTTGAGCAACTCGACGCGGCGACGATCACGCTCCATCAACGGTGCCAGACGCCGACGAATGCCAAGGTTGATCCGCGCGCGGCGGTCAGCGGCGTAGTAATTCCACAGGTAGTCGCGCTCCTTGTCGGTGACCATCTCCAGCGTCAACTCATCGTGGTTGCGCAGGAAGATTGCCCACTGGCAGTTGGCAGGAATTTCCGGGGTCTGCCGCAAAATGTCGGTGATCGGGAAGCGATCCTCCTGGGCTAGCGCCATGTACATGCGCGGCATCAGCGGGAAGTGAAAGGCCATGTGGCATTCGTCGCCGTTGACGCCCTCGGCATCGGTGTCGCCGAAGTACAGCTGGGTGTCTTCCGGCCATTGGTTGGCCTCGGCCAGCAGCATGCGGTCCGGGTAATTGGCGTCGATCTCGGCACGGATCTGCTTGAGGACATCGTGGGTCTCGGGCAGGTTTTCGTTATTGGTGCCGTCGCGCTCGATCAGGTACGGAATCGCGTCGAGGCGCAGGCCGTCGATGCCCATGTCCAGCCAGTAACGCATCACCGACAGCACCGCTTTCATCACTTGCGGATTGTCGAAGTTGAGGTCGGGCTGGTGCGAATAGAAACGGTGCCAGAAGTACTGACCGGCGACCGGGTCCCAGGTCCAGTTGGACTTCTCAGTGTCGAGGAAGATGATCCGCGTGCCGTCGTACTTCTGGTCGTCATCCGACCATACGTAAAAGTCGCGCGCCGCCGAACCGGGCTTGGCCTTGCGCGCCCGCTGGAACCACGGGTGCTGATCCGAGGTGTGGTTGATGACCAGCTCGGTGATCACCCGCAAACCACGCTTGTGCGCCTCGGCGATAAAGCGCTTGGCATCGGCCATGGTCCCGTAGTCGCTGTGCACACCTCGGTATTCGGCGATGTCGTAACCGTCATCGCGACGTGGCGACGGGTAGAACGGCAGTAGCCAGATGGTGTTGACGCCGAGTTCGGCGATGTAATCGAGTTTGGCGATCAGGCCGGGAAAGTCGCCGATCCCGTCGTTGTTGGAGTCGAAAAAAGATTTGACGTGAACTTGATAGATCACCGCATCCTTGTACCAGAGCGGGTCTTTGATAAAGGTGGCTGCCTTGGGTTTCTTCGCCATGTGAAACTCCTGCTGAATTCTGTGCGATTCCTCTGTAGGAGCTGCCGGAGGCTGCGATCTTTTGATCTTGCTTCTAAAAATCAAAGGCAAAAGATCGCAGCCTTCGGCAGCTCCTACACGGGTCGGTGTGTGTCTTACGCGGCAGTAATCCGCCAAATCCCGAACGGCTGGTACGCCGGGTCAATGCGCATGAACTGATACTTGCCATGCCAGTCCCAGCGATGCCCGTTCATCAAGTCCTCACCGTGGGTGGTTGCGTCGTCGGGCAGGCCCATCTCCCACAGCGGCAGCTCGAAATTGGCTTCCTGCACGTTGTGCGGATCGAGGCTCACCGCCACCAGAATGAAATTGCTGCCGTCAAAGCTGCGCTTGCCGAAGTACAGAATGTTGTCGTTCCAGGCGTTGTAGACCTTCAGCCCCAGGTGCGTGTGCAGCGCCGGATTCTGCCGGCGGATGCGGTTGAGCTGGGCGATTTCGGCAATGATGTTGCCCGGCGCATTGAAGTCGCGGACGCGGATCTCGTACTTCTCCGAATCGAGGTATTCCTCCTTGCCCGGCACCGGCGCCGCTTCGCACAACTCATAACCGGAATACATGCCCCACAAGCCCGAGCCCATGGTCGCCAGCGCCGCGCGGATCAGAAACCCCGGCCGCCCCGACTCATGCAGGAACGCCGGGTTGATGTCCGGCGTGTTGACGAAGAAGTTCGGCCGGTAGCATTCACGCCACGGCGACTCGTTGAGTTCACTGAAGTAGGTCGCCAGCTCCGACTTAGTGTTGCGCCAAGAGAAATAGGTGTAGCTCTGGGAATAACCGACCTTGCCCAGACGCGCCATCATCGCCGGCGTGGTGAACGCCTCGGCGAGGAACATCACTTCGGGGTGCAGTGCCCGCACATCGGCAATCAGCCATTGCCAGAACGGCAGCGGCTTGGTGTGCGGATTGTCGACACGGAAGATCTTCACGCCTTCGTTGACCCAGCCGACCACGATGTCGCGCAGCTCGACCCACAGACTGGGGATCGCGTCCGGCGCATAGAAGTCGACGTTGACGATGTCCTGATATTTCTTCGGCGGGTTTTCCGCGTATTTGATCGTGCCGTCCGGGCGCCAGTTGAACCAGCCCGGATGCTGCTTGAGCCACGGGTGATCCTGAGAACACTGAATGGCGAAATCGAGGGCGATTTCCAGGCCATGCTCAGCGGCGGCGGCCACCAGCCGGCGGAAGTCTTCGCGAGTACCGAGCTGCGAGTGAATCGCCTCGTGCCCGCCCTCCTCACTACCGATCGCGTACGGACTGCCCGGATCATCCGGGCCGGCGGTCAGGGAATTGTTGCGGCCCTTGCGGTGGGCGCGGCCGATCGGGTGGATCGGCGTGAAGTACAGCACGTCGAAGCCCATGTCCTGAATCATCGGCAGACGCGAGTGCACGTCGTTGAAGGTGCCGTGACGCTTGGGATCGTCGGTGATCGAGCGCGGAAACAGCTCGTACCAACTGGCAAACTCGGCGAGTTCCCGTTCGACATCCACCGGGAATTCGGCGCTGAGGCTCAGATAGGCACGGTGATCGGCCTGCGCCATCAATTGCGCACTGCGCGAGTGCAAAAACAGCGCCACCTGCTCGGTTTCGAGCAGGCCGGACAATTCATGGTGCAAGGCGGCGAGTTGTTCGCTGAGCTGACCGTCGCTGCGCTCGGCGGCCTGCTGCACCATGCTGCGGCCTTCCTGAAGTTCGAGCGATACCGGGACGGCGGCGTTGTGCTTCTTCTCCAGTTCGTACTGAAAACTGGCGAAATGGTCGATCCACGCTTCGATGCAGTACAGATAGCGACCCTGGCGGTCGGGACGAAACTGCCCCTGCCAACTGTTATTGCCCAGCTCGGTCATCACCTCGCTATGCCAGGACTCTTCGCCCTCGGCACGCCAGCGGATGCGCACGGCCAGCTTGTCATGGCCGTCGGCGAAGACCTTGCTGGTGACGATCACGTCACGCTCGACGATCGACTTCACGGCAAACTGCCCGCCATCGAGGGTCGGCATGGTGTTTTCGATCACGATGCGCGGCAGCAGCAACGCCTGCGACAGCGGCATGTGCGGGTTGTAGCTCTGCTCTGAAGGTTTTTCAGCAGACATCGAGCATCTCTCCTTAACGCCCCAAGGACGCTCTTGTGCCGGAACAGTGTTCACAATGAGGCACCGGCCCCGACTTGAACTCACTTAGGTTCCGAGCGACCGGCGCGGGGAAAAGTTCACAGGGATTTGTCTGGTCAGAAAAGCGGATCGAATTCATCACACGGTGGTCAATCCACTTAAGCACTTCTCACGCCATGTGCCACACGGAGGTCTACAGATGAACATCCCGATCCCGGCCGAAACGCCTGATCCGAACATCGACAAACCCACCCTGCCCGAGACCGAGCCGCAGCCGATTCCCGAGCAGGAACCACCGGGCACCACGCCACCGCCGAAGGAAGAACCGCCGACGACGATGCCGCCCGTCATCGTCTGAGCACCACGCCCTCCCTGTAGGAGCTGCCGAAGGCTGCGATCTTTTGATCTTGTTTTTTAAAATCAACGTCAAAAGATCGCAGCCTTCGGCAGCTCCTACAGGGGGGGTTACAGGGTGATTGCGGGTTGTTACAGATGGCGGTTTTTCTCCCCTTCCTTCTCGAACATCCTGACCACCCGTGGCATCACGCTGAAAATCCCCAGCGCCAGCAAAGTGCTGAGCAGCGCCGTCGCTTCCCTGCCCAACCCGGCCGCCACGCCGATCGCCGCCGTCATCCACAACCCGGCTGCCGTGGTCAATCCTTTCACATGCCCTTCGTCACCTTCCTGATTCTTCAGAATCGTACCGGCACCGAGAAAGCCGATCCCGGCGATCACCCCCTGCAACACCCGGCTCATCGCATCGGATTCAGCCCCTGAGGTCTGCGGCACCAGCACAAACAGCGCCGCCCCTAGTGCCACCAGCATGTGCGTGCGCACCCCGGCGGCCTTGCCCTTGTGCTCCCGCTCGAAACCCAGAATCCCGCCCAGCACCGCCGCCATCAGCAGGCGCACGGTGATGCGCGTCAGTTGCGAGGCATCGCCGACGTCGGCGAACTCCGCTTGCAGCGTCACCCACACTTCATGCCACCAGGCGTTCATCGCTCCATCCTTCTTATCTGTCGTTAGTGGATGGACAGCGGCGACCATTAATCAGTTGCGCAGAACGATCAGCAAAGCGCGCGCCCTAACCTTTCAGGTACTCATGAAAAAAGGACAGCCTCATGCCCGTTCGAATCGATGAATCCAATCCCGAAGCAAAAGTGTGTTTTTTCACCGTCGAAAATGGCGAGGAAATTCGTATCTGCGACACGCTGGAAGTCAAAACCGATAGCGAAAAAGCCATGTCGTTCGTAGAGATTGAAGGCCGGCGCGTTTACATCACCGAAGCAGAAGCCGATGCACTGACCGTCGCCGGTGCGAAGGATGGCCGCAAGCACCTGAAGGCTGACGAGAGTGATTCGGTGATTTGACTGATCCGGATCAACCCCCGGTGCAGACGTCTGCGATAGGCGTTTGCGCCTGCGTCTGCGGGCTGCTTCAAGTTGTCGCAGGGCCTGGATCAAAAGCCATCTGATACGCTTTTTATTCAAATAGCTGAGTCTGTTATGCAAACAGATCGACGCTCATAGTTCATTTGCCTGATGGAGGCTGATGAGCGAACGACCATGAGCGAACAAATCCCCGTCCGAACCGTAGAAGCAAGCCCCACCATAAAAAATGTGCCTGGTCGCCCCATGAAGGCGAAGGCCGGCTCCACCGACAATCACATCTACACTCGCAGTTTCACCGGCCTGTTCCGTACCTTGCGCATCAGCGGCGCGGGCTTTCTGTTTCTGCTGTTCTTGGGCACCGTGTGGCTGAACTGGGGCGGTCGTCAGGCCGTGCTGTGGGACTTGGCCGAAAGCAAATTCCACATCTTCGGCGCGACCTTCTGGCCACAGGATTTCATCTTGCTCTCGGCGCTGCTGATCATTGCTGCGTTCGGTCTGTTCGCCATCACCGTGTTCGCCGGCCGGGTCTGGTGCGGTTACACCTGCCCGCAGAGCTCGTGGACGTGGATCTTCATGTGGTGCGAAAAAGTCACCGAGGGCGAACGCAACCAGCGGATCAAACTGCAAGCGGCGCCCTGGGGCCTGAACAAACTGGCCCGGCGCGCGGCCAAGCACACCCTGTGGCTGGCGATCAGCGTGATGACCGGGCTGACGTTTGTCGGCTACTTCACGCCGATCCGGCCGCTGGCCGAAGAGCTGTTCACCCTGCAGATCGGCGGGGTCAGTCTGTTCTGGGTGCTGTTCTTCACCGCCGCCACTTACATCAACGCCGGTTGGCTGCGCGAAGCGGTGTGCATGCACATGTGCCCGTATGCGCGGTTCCAGAGCGTGATGTTCGACAAGGACACTTTGGCGATTTCCTACGACGTCGCCCGTGGCGAAAACCGTGGCCCGCGCAAACGCGACGTGAAACCCGCCGAAGCCGGCCTGGGTGATTGCATCGATTGCCAGTTGTGCGTGCAGGTCTGCCCGACCGGCATCGACATCCGCGACGGCCTGCAGATGGAATGCATCGGCTGCGCGGCGTGCATCGACGCCTGTGATTCGATCATGGACAAAATGAACTACCCGCGCGGCCTGATCCGCTACAGTTCCGAGCGCGAATTGCAGGGTGGCAAGACCCATCTGCTGCGACCTCGGCTGATTGGTTATGTCGCGGTGCTGCTGGTGATGATCGGCGCACTGGCGCTGGCCTTGGTTGAGCGGCCGATGGTCTCGCTGGACGTGACCAAGGATCGCGGGCTGTTCCGCGAGAACGGTCAGGGCCAGATCGAGAACATCTACACCCTCAAGGTCATCAACAAGACCCAACAGCGCCAGGACTACACCCTGAGCCTGGTGGACGGCGACGGCTTCCAGTTGCAGGGCAAGACCGAACTGAGCCTGGCGCCGGGGGAGATTGTCGATGTGCCGGTGTCGGTGGCGATGACCACCGAACGTCCGACCAGCAGCTCGCAGACCTTGAGTTTCAAGATCGCCGACAGCGACGAGCCCGAGATTTATAGCGTGGCGAAAAGCAGGTTTGTGGCGCCGATGAATCGCTGAGCCGTTAGAATCCTCCCCCTCACCCCAGCCCTCTCCCCCAGGGGGCGAGGGGGAAAGGGAGCAGATCTCAGTGGTTTTCAAACCCGAGTTCGACTCCGGGCTTTCAAGTCGGCGTAACTCGAACATACAACCCGATCAGTCCCCTCTCCCTCCGGGAGAGGGCTAGGGTGAGGGGCTTTCCCTGACACCCTACACATCCAACCAGCACCAAGGCCCCCGATGAAACGCTACGAAAAATTCGCCGACGACATCGCTGAACTGATCCGCTCCGGCGTGCTCGGCCCCGGGCAACGGGTGCCGTCGGTGCGCTACGCCAGCCAGACCTACGGGGTCAGCCCGTCCACGGTGTTCCAGGCCTATTACCTGCTGGAACGTCGCGGTCTGATCCGCGCGCGACCGCGCTCCGGTTACTTCGTGAACACCCACGCACCGAGTCCTTTCTCGGAGCCGGTGATCAGCAGCCACGTCAACGACTCCACCGAAGTCGACGTCAGCGAACTGGTGTTCTCGGTGCTGGAATCGATCAAGGACCCGAGCACCGTGCCCTTCGGCTCGGCGTTCCCCAGCCCGACGCTGTTCCCTTTGCAGCGCCTGTCGCGCTCATTGGCCAGCGCCGCACGGGAAATGGACCCGCGCATGGTGGTCACCGACATGTCGCCGGGTAACCCGCAACTGCGCCGACAGATCGCCCTGCGCTACATGGTCGGCGGGTTGATGCTGCCGATGGAAGAACTGCTGATCACCAATGGCGCCCTCGAAGCGCTGAATCTGTGCCTGCAAGCGGTCACCGAACCGGGCGATCTGGTAGCCATCGAAGCTCCGGCGTTCTATGCCAGCCTGCAAGTGCTGGAGCGCTTGAAACTCAAAGCCGTGGAAATCCCCGTGCACCCGCGCGACGGTATCGACCTCGGCGTGCTCGCCCAGACCCTGGAGCGCCATCCGATCAAGGCCTGCTGGTGCATGACCAGTTTCCAGAACCCGATGGGCGCGACCATGCCCGAGGCTAAGAAACAGGAACTGGTGGACCTGCTGCGCCTGCATCAAGTGCCGCTGATCGAAGACGATGTCTACGCCGAGCTCTATTACGGCCAGCAAGCACCGAAACCGGCCAAAGCCTTCGACACCGAGGGACTGGTGATGCACTGCGGCTCGTTCGCCAAGAGCCTGGCCCCCGGCTACCGCATCGGCTGGGTCGCTGCCGGGCGCTACGCACAGAAAATCGAACGGCTGAAACTGATGACCTCGCTCTGTGCCTCGATGCCGGCGCAAGCGGCCATTGCCGACTACCTGCAACACGGCGGCTACGACCGCCACTTGCGCAAACTGCGCTATGCCCTGGAAGAACAGCAAAGCGCGATGCTCGCAGCGATCGCTCGTTATTTCCCGGCGCAGACACGCGTCAGCCAACCGGCTGGTGGCTACTTCCTGTGGCTGGAATTGCCGCCGCAGATGGATTCATTGAAATTGTTTCAGATGGCGTTGGCGCAAGGCATCAGCATCGCGCCGGGGCCGATCTTCTCGCCGACCCAGCGTTTCAGAAATTGTATCCGCTTGAATTACGGCAGCCCGTGGACCGAGGATTCGGAGAAGGCGATGGAGACGTTGGGGCGGATTGTGCGGTCGTTTTAGCTCAAAATCCGACCGACGGCAGGTAAAACAGGAGAAACCTAGTATTTCTGACAGTAGATCAAACGCTCAGGTCAAAATAGGCTGAAGATGAAGTTAAGTTGACTGCCGATTACCAACTTCACTTTCAGTAACCTTATCCAAAGCAATTTATGCCAAGGAGTTTGAAATGAGCGAAAAGCGCCATATTGACGACTACACGAATTTTCACTACAGATGGTCAAGTACGGCCGGCGAGAATGGTTACGTCATAGACGACAAAGCAGAGAGGGCCTTAGGGGTTAAGTTACGGCGATCAGCTGATGAACAATCCTCCCATCTCGATCTAAGGAAAAAGTTCCCTGACTTTTTCAAACAGGAAGACATAACGATCACATTCAGAATGTCCGTCCCACAAGGGGTCGAAATAAAGGAATTTACGTTCCGCGCCATTGGAGGTAACCAGAGAGTTAATATTCCCTTTCCTCCCTCGGATGGGAAATGGCATCAAATGGAGGCACGCTTGCCAATCAACGAGAGCGACCTGAAGGAACTTTGGATCCAGTTGCATACAGCACCTACTTTAACTGAGCAAGTAATTGTCGGATTTAATGACATCCATATAGTTCAGCATTAACAACTTCAAGTCAGAGTGAGCACGGAGCGAAGCTTTGATCTTCCGCGCCTCACTCCACCCGCCTGCATCTCGTTTTTACAGACTCTAATGCCCGCCCCCGATCAACAAACGCCCTCGTCGCATACGAAGTTTTATGCGACAACAACAGATAATCGCCTATACGAACTTGACTGACGCAAAAAAGTCCCGCCAGCGGCAACCGGCAGGACTGTTCAGATCAGTGACTTGCAAAAGTTACACTGCCCCAACACAGAGAAGACTCAACAGTGATTGCAATCTGCAACATCAGTTTTCTAACTGACCATCAAGAAAGGGTGCTGCTCAGCCAATATCACTCAGTTTAACGATACCTGTTCCTTTGACCACCCAGCCAATATGGACTCCATAAGGCGACCAAATCACGTTATTGGATCGCAGATTTGTCTCCGAGAAATATTGCTGCGGATCATTTTGACGGCGCCCCGCTTGCTGGTAGAGATAAGTGGGAACTCCGATCTGATCCTCGGCCGACTGAAGAAGCTGGAGTTCGGTGTTCGACAACAAGTCCGAGAACGCTTTCGACGTCTGCCTGGCTACATTCCTCAATCGAAATAGATCAGGGGCTACGGTCTCTAGAAAGAACCTTGTCGGTTGACCTTTTTCCAACACTTGCAGATTTTTAGTAGAGGTTTCTTCACCATTGGCATCCACGATACTTTCCATACTCAGAAAATAGCCGTAGAACTTTCCGGGTGTTGCGACGCGTAACGTATAACGATCGTTTTTTGAACGAAAATGGATCAGCAACGGCGTATCGCCTTCGTTATCAGCGACTGTCAGGAAACCGCCTTCACTCCCGAGCTGTCGATTATATTCCGCACGTTGTGCCGGTGTCAGGCGTGGTCGCGCCAGCCTGTTCTCCATCAGTTGATAGTTTAAAACCAGCGGCTTTCCCTCAACATACAGATGGGCGATGACCGACTTATTGGCTTCATCATTGATCGCCTTGTTCAATTCTTCATCATTAGTCGCTTTATTCAGCGCATCATTAAAACTCACTGGAAAATCCTTTTAATCTGGAAGATACCAAAATCCCACCCGCCAGAGAGCCAGACAATAAAATGACAACCTTAAGAAAATTCCGGAGTTACCGAAATAATTTCGCCACTCCAGAAAACACCACAAGGCAACATTGACGTCTCTCAGGCACGAGAAACATTACACTTTCACAACTTCCTTCACGACATTACGCTTACGTCGCTCTAGGATCAAATTGTCCGCAGCAATACACACAACTTCATATATATTACTTGGCGATACGGCAGAGTAATTTTTACCCATATAACCTGTTACAAACGCATCCCAAAATGCTACTTCATCAGGGTAAAGATCCACAGCAAACACTCCATCAGTTAGTTTTGATTCCCACTTTGTGCGGGACAACAACAAAGTAACCAAACCAATAGCCGAACACAATCCTCGCCCACCAAAAACACAATACAAACAATGTCGAAGACGGGCCGCCGAAAACATTCAATTAATAGCAGAATTTTATTTGACGGTACTACAACCGAGAGAGACAGGAGCTGAAACCAAACTCTCCAACAAGCAACTTATTAAAACCACTGAGCGCACCCATAAATACTTTGTTGCAGCTCAGTAAGTTTTAAATACAGGCATACAGCATTTTTGTTGTTAACGCCCACCGCCAAGATCAATAAACGTACCGGTCGCATACGAAGCCTTATCGGAAAGCAGCCAGACAATCGCCTCCGCCACCTCATCCGGACGGCCGCCCCGGGCCATCGGGATCGCCGATTCAAGCTTGCTGACCCGATCCGGATCGCCACTCAATGCATGGAAATCGGTATAGATATAGCCCGGACGCACCGCGTTGACCCGAATCCCTTCGCCCGCCACTTCCTTGGACAGACCGATGGTGAAGGTGTCGAGTGCGCCTTTGGACGCGGCGTAGTCGACGTACTCGTTGGGCGAACCCAGGCGCGCGGCGACCGAGGAGACGTTGACGATGCTGCCGCCCTGCCCGCCGTGTTTGGGCGACATGCGCAGGATCGCGTGCTTGGCGCAGAGGATCGGCGCCAGGACGTTGGTTTTCATGATTTTGAGAATGCGGAATTCGGACATTTCATCGACCCGCGACTTGTGCCCGACGGTGCCGGCGTTGTTCACCAGCGCGGTGACCCGCCCCAATTCGGTGTCGACCCGCTGAAACAGCGCGATCACTTCGTCTTCGATGCTGACATCGGCGCGTACCGCAATGGCTTGCGCCCCCAGCGCCCGCACTTGCTCCAGCACGCTTTGCGCGGCCTGTTCATCCGACTGATAGTTGATGCAGATCCGATAGCCCTGCCCGGCAGCCAACAACGCCGTAGCGGCGCCAATTCCGCGCCCGCCACCGGTGATTACCATGACTTTATCCATGCTGGCCCTTCCCCCCAATGCACACGTAACAGTCGGGTTGAAGAATAACCGCCATTGGGCGGTTTTGCATGGGCTCTGTCAAAGACAAAACCCTGCATGAGACTGAGATGTTTTTTGTGGCGAGGGAGCTTGCTTCCGCTCGGCTGCGAAGCAGACTTGAATCCGGCCGATACGGTACAACCGAGTAAAAACGGGGCCGCTTCGCGCGCCCCAGCGGGAGCAAGCTCCCTCGCCACAGAATGCAGTCAGACTGCCGTCAGAGCCTCTCCACGGGCAATATTCTGCATGAATGCGTCCGCCGGCATCGGATGCCCCAACAGATAGCCCTGCAGCGAATCACAGCCCAACTGCGTGAGGAAATCCTGCTGCACGCCGGTCTCCACGCCCTCGGCTACAATGCGCAAACCGAGTGCCTGGCCCAACGCCACAATCGCCGAGACGATGGCCGCGTCATCGCTGTCATGCTCCAGATCGCGGACAAAACCGCGGTCGATCTTCAGCTCGTTGGCCGGCAAGCGCTTGAGGTACATCAGGCTCGAATAACCGGTGCCGAAGTCGTCGATCGACAGGTCGACGCCCATGTCGGACAACTCCTGCAACACCTTCATGCTCGCATCCGCGTCGGTCATGGCCGTGGTTTCGGTGATTTCCAGGGTCAGGCTGTTGGCCGGCAGATGGTGGGTCGCCAGCGCCTTGGCCACGCTCTGCACCAGCCCCGCGTGACAGAACTGCAAGGCCGAGAGGTTCACCGCAATGCGCCAGTCGGTGTAACCGAGCACGTACCATTCGCGCATCTGCCGGCAAGCTTCGTTGAGCACCCATTCACCGATGGCGATGATCAGGCCGGTCTTCTCTGCCAGATCGATAAATTTGTCGGGCAGCAACATGCCCTGGGTCGGATGCTGCCAGCGCAGCAGCGCTTCGGCACCGACCGGACGACCACTGATGGCGTCGAATTTGGGCTGGAAATACAGGCTGAACTGACTGTGTTCCAGCGCGGCGCGCAGGTCCTGCAACAGCTGCAGTTGCTTGCGCGCGTTGCTGTTCATCGAAGCATCGAAGAAGCTGTAACCGTTTTTGCCGCTGCCCTTGGCGTGATACATCGCCGCGTCGGCATTCATCAGCAGTTCCTGGGCGCTCAGGCCGTTACCCGGGTACAGGGCGATGCCGACGCTGGCAGAAATCTGCAAGTCGTGCTCGGCCACGCGGAACGCCTGACCGAGCAACCCGACCTGACGCGCAGCCAGTCCCAGAGCATCGTCGGGTTCGCTCAGACGCACCAGCAGCACGAACTCGTCGCCGCCAATTCGCGCGAGCGTATCCTGACTGCGCAGATCTTCGCGCAGGCGCACCCCGACTTCACGCAGCAACTGGTCACCCATGTGGTGGCCAAAGGCATCGTTGACCGGTTTGAAACCGTCCAGATCGATAAACATCAACGCAAAACAACCGCCCTGCTCCTCGACCTTCTTCATCGCCTGATTGATCCGGTCGTCCAGCAGCATACGGTTCGGCAGACCGGTCAGGGTGTCGTGCAATGCCAGTTGCGTGAGTTCACGGTTGGCCAGGGTCAGCGAATGCGCCAGATCGGCGGTACGCGCTTCAAGGCGCGCATCGAGAATCGAAGTGAGCAAGGCGATCGACAGCACCGCCAGCGTGGTGATCAGCACCAGATTGTCGAGGCCGTTGCCCTTGAGGCCGTCGAGCGTTGCGCCGCAGAAACTGCCATCAGGAAACTGCGCGGCGGCCATGCCGGTGTAGTGCATGCCGACAATCGCGATGCCCATGATCACTGCCGCACCACCACGAATCAGACGCACATAAGGCGAGTGCTGGCGCAGGCGGAAGGCGATCCATAACGCCGCCGCCGAGGCCCCGACCGCGATCAGCAATGAGGCGCCGAACAGGGTCGGGTCGTAATCGATGCCAGGCGTCATGCGCAGCGCGGCCATGCCGGTGTAATGCATTGCACTGATGCCGGCGCCCATGACCAAAGCGCCAAAGGCCAATTGCCAAATCGGCAATTTCGGCTGGCTGACCAGCCACAGGGCAAACCCGCAGGACAGCACGGCAATCAGCAGCGACAGCGCGGTAATCGCAATGTCGTAGCCCAGGTCGATCGGCAGCTTGAAGGCCAACATGCCGATGAAGTGCATCGACCAGACGCCGACCCCCATCGCCAGTGCACCGCCGGCCGTCCAGAAATGCACTGCGCGCCCACGGGCGCTGGCGATGCGCCCGGTCAGATCGAGCGCGGTGTAGGACGCGAGGATCGCTACACACAAAGAAATGAAAACCAGGGTGAAGGAATAATTACCGATGAGCATGAAGATTCTCGCGACCACCCGCGCCGTACTGCGTCCATTCTCGGCCGGGCAAATGCGGCGATTGTACTGATTGCGCGGAAGAACGCACTGACAAAGTAATCATTTTGCCATCAACCCGATGAAACGCTTGTTTGATGGTTTTGCGAGGCTCTGGAACAACCATCACAACCTGTAGGAGCTGCGGCACGCTGCGATCTTTTGACCTTGTTTTTAAAGATCAAAAGATCGCAGCGTGCCGCAGCTCCTACACAGGCTATTCGGTGGCCAGTTGTCCGTCCCAGCCGCCACCCAGCGCCGCAATCAATTGCACGCTGGCAATCAGGCGACTCTGCAGGATATTCAACACAGTGCGCTCGTTGCTCAGCGCCGTGGCCTGCACCACGACCACATCGATGTAGGCAATCAAGCCGGCCTTGTACTGGTTCTGGGTCAGGCGCAGCGAGTCGCGCGCGGCATCCAGTGCTTCCTGACGCACGGCCGCCTCGTCCTCATACACCTTCAATTGCACCAGATAGTTTTCCACTTCACGGAAGCCGTCGAGCACGGTCTGGCGGTACTTGGCGACGGTCTGGTCATAGACCGCCTCGGTACGGTCAACCTCGGCCGAACGGATGCCACCATCGAAGATCGGCAGATCCAGCTTTGGCCCGACCGACCAGAAACGGTTCGGCAGCGTTAAAAGATTTTTCGAGGTACTGCTGCTGTAGCCGCCGCTCATGCTCAAGGTCAGATCCGGGTAGTACGCGGCTTTGGCCACGCCGATATTGGCGTTGGCGGCGATCACCGAGCGTTCCGCCGAGGCAATATCCGGGCGCCGTTCCAGCAACTGCGAAGGCAGGCTCAGGGGAATCTGCGGCAGGTTCGGAATGTTCTGCGTTTCAGCGATGCTGAATTCGGCCGGCGCCTGCCCGGTGAGCACGGCGATGGCATTCTCAAACTGCGCGCGTTGCCAGATCAGGTCGACCAGATCGGCCTGGGTGGTTTTCAACTGGGTCTGCGCCTGCGCCACCGCATCGCGCCCGGATATCCCCGCGCGGTACTGGTTCTGGGTCATTTGCAGGGATTTTTCGTAGGCCGCGACGGTGGCTTCGAGCAGACGCTTCTGCTGATCGATAACCCGCAATTGCAGGTAGTTCTGCACCAGTTCCGACTGCTGACTCAGGCGCATCGCGGCCAGATCGGCAAAACTCGCCTGGGCGCTGGCCTGGTCGGCTTCCAGGCCTCGGCGCAATTTGCCCCAGATATCCGCTTCCCAACTCACGCCCAACTGCGCGTTGTAGGTGTCGCGAATGCCACTGGCGGAACTGCTCAGGCTCGAACTGCTGCTGCCGGTGCCCTGGCTGGAGCGGGTCTTGCCCACGCTCAGGTCGACGTTCGGGTAAAACGCCCCCCGGGCACTGCGCACCAAAGCCTGGGCCTGACGGTACTGGGCTTCGGATTGCGCCACGGTCTGGTTGGAGCTGTTGAGTTTCTCGATCAGGCCATTGAGCTGCTGATCACCATACAACTCCCACCAGGCGCCACGGGCCAGCGAGTCGCTCGGATTGGCCTGACGCCAGCCTTTGGCCTCTTTGTATTGCGCGACCTCGGCGGTCTGCGGACGCTGATAGTCCGGGCCCACAGCGCAGGCACTGAGCATCGCCACGCACAGCGACAGACTCAACAGGCGCGAGCCGCGCGCAGTGGCCAGATTGAGAAGCGAACGGTCAGTCATAGCGGAGTTTCCAGAGCGGCGTCAGTACGCACGCCACGCCACTTGTTGAAGCGGTGGCGCAGCTTGTCGAGATAGAGGTAAACCACAGGCGTGGTGTAAAGGGTCAGCACCTGGCTGAAGATCAGGCCGCCGATAATGGTCAGGCCCAACGGCTGGCGCATTTCTGCGCCTTCCGCGCGGCCGAGCAGCAACGGCAAGGCGCCGAGGATCGCCGCCAGGGTGGTCATCAGAATCGGCCGCAGCCGTTGCAGGCAGGCGCTGCGGATCGACTCCAGCGGCGACAGGCCCTGATGGCGTTCCAGTTGCAGCGCAAGGTCGATCATCAGGATCGCGTTTTTCTTCACCACCCCGATCAGCAGGAACAATCCGAGCAGGGAGATCAGGCTGAACTCGCCGCCCAGCGCATAGATCGACAGCAATGCACCGACCCCGGCCGACGGCAAGGTCGAGAGAATCGTCAACGGGTGAATGTAGCTTTCATACAGCACACCGAGCACCAGATACACCGCCAGCAGCGCACCGAGGATCATGAATGGCTGACTCTTCTGCGTGGCGGCAAAGGCATCGGCGGTGCCGGCCATTTTCGCGATCACGTCTTCCGGCAGACCGACCTTGGCAATCGCCCGCTCGATCGCAGCACTGCCCTGCTCCACGGTCACGCCTTCAGCCATGTCGAACGCGATGCTTTCCGAGGCGAACTGGCCTTCGTGGCTGACGCGGTCGTCTTCCAGGCTGTTTTCGTAATGGGCGATGGTCGACAACGGAATCCGCGCACCGTCAGCGGTAATCACCTGCACCTGATTGAGCGTCACCGGATCCTGCGCGTATTTCGGATTGACCTCCATCACCACCTGATACTGGTTGAGGCTGTCGTAGATAGTCGAAATCTGCCGCTGGCTGTAGGCATTGTTCAACACCGCCGTGACCATGTTCATGTCGACCCCGAGGCGTTTGGCCTGATCGCGGTCGACAATCAACGTCACCTGCTGCGCGCCGCGCCCCTCGCGGGCATCAATGGCGGTCAGCTCGGGCAGTGCGCGCAGCGCGGTCACCACTTTCGGGTACCACTCGCGCAACGCCCCCAGATCCCCGCTTTGCAGGATGTAGCTGTATTGCGAGGTGGTCTGCTCGCGGCCACCGCCGAATTGCAGATCCTGATCGGCCATCAGCATCAACTGGGCGCCGGGCACCTTGGGCATTTCCTTGCGCAGGCGCTCGATGACTTTCTGCGCCGACAGGTTGCGCTCCTTGATCGGCTTCAGGCGTACCAGCATGAACGCGTTATTGGTGCCGTTGGTGCCGCCGATGAACCCGGCGACGCTTTCCACTGCTTCGTCCTTGAGCACGGCACGGCGGAAGGTTTCCATTTTCGGCTGCATCACGCTGAACGACAGACCATCGTCACCCCGGACGAAACCGATCAACTGGCCGGTGTCCTGCTGCGGCATGAAGGTCTTCGGTACCACCACGTACAGCGCGACGTTGACCCCGACCGTGATGATCAGGCTGAGCAAGGTCAGGCGGCGGTGGCGCAACACCCAGTCGAGGCTGGTCGCATATTTGCCGACCATCCAGTCGTTGGCGCGGCGGCTCCAGCGCTGCAGGCGGTTTTCCTGGCCCGGCGTGTGCGGCTTGAGCCAGCGCGCGCAGAGCATCGGGGTCAGCGTCAGCGAGACCACCAGCGAGACCACGATGGCTGCTGCCAGGGTGATGGAAAACTCGCGGAACAGGCTCTCGACAATCCCGCCCATGAACAGGATCGACAGGAACACCGCCACCAGCGACACGTTCATCGACAGCAGGGTGAAACCGACTTCCTTGGCCCCGAGATATGCGGCCTGCATCGGTTTCACGCCTTCGTCGATGTGCCGGGAAATGTTCTCCAGCACCACGATGGCATCGTCCACCACCAGTCCGGTGGCCAGAATCAGTGCCATCAGCGACAGGTTGTTCAATGAGAAGCCATAGAGGTACATCACCGCGAAGGTGCCGACCAGCGACACCGGCACCGCCAGCGTCGGAATCAGCGAGGCGCGGAAATTCCCGAGAAACAGGAACACCACCAGAATCACCAGCGCCACGGCGATCAGCAGGGTCATTTCCGCTTCGTGCAGCGTGGCCTTGATCACCGGCGAGCGATCCATCGCCAGGTTCAGCTTGACGCTGGCCGGCAGTACCGCTTGCAACGCCGGCAACTGCGCCTTGATCTCGTTGACCGTCTCGATGATGTTGGCGCCGGCCTGGCGGTTGATCACCAACAGCACCGCCGCGTCATCGTTGAAGAAACCGCTGTTGTAACGGTCTTCGACGCCGTCGCTGACCTTGGCCACATCCTTCAGACGCAGGGCCGCACCGTCCTTGTAATGGATGATCAGTGATTCGTAATCCTTGGCCTTCTCCAACTGGTCGTTGGCCTGGATCTGCCACAGGCGTTCGCCGTCTTCGACCGAACCCTTGGGCCGGCGCACATTGGCCCCGGCAATGGTCTTGCGCACGTCATCGAGCGCCACGCCGTACTGGTTCAGCGCCTGCGGCTCGAGTTCGATGCGCACCGCCGGCAGCGAACTGCCGCCGATCTGCACTTCACCCACACCCTGCACCTGGGACAGGCTCTGCGAAAGGATGGTCGAGGCCAGGTCATAGAGCTGGCCTTTTTCCAGCACATCGGAAGTCAGCGACAGCACCATGATCGGCGCTTGCGACGGGTTGACCTTTTTGTAGGTCGGCATGCTGCGCATCCCGCTCGGCAACAGGTTGCGTGAAGCGTTGATCGCCGCCTGCACTTCCCGCGCCGCGCCGTTGATATCACGGTCGAGGTCAAATTGCAGAATGACCCGGGTCGAACCCTGGCTGGAACGGCTGCTCATGGTGTTGACGCCGGCAATCGCGCCGAACGAGCGCTCCAGCGGCGTCGCCACCGTGGACGCCATCACCTCGGGACTGGCGCCGGGCAGACTGGCCTGAACCACGATCACCGGGAAGTCCATTTGCGGCAGCGGCGACACCGGCAACAGACCGAAACTGACACCGCCCAGCAGCATGATCGCCAGACTCAGGAGCATGGTCGCGACCGGGCGCTTGATGAAAGGACCGGAGAGGTTCATTGACCAAGATCCTTAATTTCACCGCACTCCCCTGTAGGAGTGAGCCTGCTCGCGATGAGGTCGGCACATTCAATATCGGTAGAGGCAGGCATACCGCCATCGCGAGCAGGCTCACTCCTACAAGGGATATGTGTACGGACAGTCATACCGAAACCTCTTCGCGGTCAGCATTGGTCTTGCCAAAGCGCCGACCGAGGCGGTCGAAATACAGGTAGATCACCGGTGTGGTGAACAAGGTCAGCACCTGGCTCACCAACAAGCCGCCGACCATCACCAGACCCAGTGGCTGACGCAACTCAGCCCCGGAACCGGTGGCGAGCATCAACGGCACGGCGCCGAACAGCGCGGCCAGGGTGGTCATCAGAATCGGCCGGAAGCGCAGCAGCGCCGCCTGATAGATCGCCTGCTCCGGCGCCATGCCCTGGGTGCGCTCGGCGTCGAGGGCGAAGTCGATCATCATAATCGCGTTTTTCTTGACGATACCGATCAACAGGATGATGCCGATGATCGCGATCATCCCCAGATCATTGCCGCTGAGCAGCAACGCGAGCAAGGCCCCCACCGCCGCCGACGGCAGGGTCGACAGGATGGTGATCGGGTGGATGTAACTTTCGTAAAGCACGCCGAGCACGATGTACATGGTCACCACCGCCGCCAGAATCAGCAGCAAGGTGCTCGAAAGCGACGCCTGGAACGCTTCGGCCGCGCCCTGGAACTGGGTCTGCACACCAATCGGCATGCCGATGTCCTTCTGCACCTGATCGATGATGTCCACCGCATGCCCCAGCGCCACGCCGGGTGCGAGGTTGAACGACATCATCACGGCCGGGAACTGGCCGATGTGGGTGATTGCCAGTTGCGCCTGACGTTCCTCGACATGGGCCAGGCTCGACAGACGCACTTGCGCACCGTCAGTGGTCTTGACGTGAATCTGGTCCAGCGCCGCCGGCCCGATCTTCTCCCCGGCCTGCGCCTGCAGCACCACGCGGTACTGGCTGGCCTGGGTATAAATGGTCGAGATCTGCCGCTGACCGAAGGCGTCATACAGCGCATCGGTGATGTTCTGCACCGACACACCGAGGCGTGAAGCCGCATCGCGGTCGATCACCAGATAGACCTGCAGACCCTTGTCCTGCAAGTCGCTGGCAACGTCGGTCAGTTCCGGGCGCTGGGCCAGCGCCTCGACCAGACGCCCGCTCCACTGGCTGAGCAGTTCGGCATCCGGCGAGGACATGCTGAATTGATACTGGGTGCGGCTGACCCGATCCTCGATGGTCAGATCCTGCACCGGCTGCATGAACAGACGGATGCCGACCAGTTTGTCCAGTTGCGGTTGCAGGCGCGCGATCACTTCGGTGGCGCTCAGGTCACGCTGGCCGTGGGGTTTGAGGTTGATCAGCAGACGACCGCTGTTGAGCGTGGCGTTGTCGCCGTCGACACCGATGTAGGACGACAGGCTTTCAACCGCCGGATCTTCAAGGATTACCTTGGCCAGCGCCTGCTGACGCTCACCCATGGCGGCGAAGGAAATCGACTGCGGCGCCTCGGAAATGCCCTGGATCACCCCGGTGTCCTGCACCGGGAAGAAGCCCTTGGGCACCACCATATAAAGGAACACGGTCAGCGCCAGCGTACCGATGGCCACCAACAGGGTCAGCGGCTGGTGTTTGAGCACCCACTGCAACTTGCGCCCGTAAGCGGCGATCATCCAGTCGATGACCGCGCCGCTGGCCCGGTAGAAGCGGCCCTGCTCGTGGGCTTCTGGCTCACGCTTGAGCAGGCGTGCGCACATCATCGGCGTCAGGGTCAGCGAGACCACCAGCGAAATCAGGATCGCCACCGCCAGGGTGATGGCGAACTCGCGGAAAAGCCGCCCGACCACATCGGCCATGAACAGCAGCGGAATCAGTACCGCGATCAGCGACAGGGTCAGGGAAATCAGGGTGAAGCCGATCTGCTTGGCGCCTTTCAGCGCCGCCTGCATCGGGCTGTCACCCTCCTCGATGAAGCGCGCGATGTTTTCCAGCATCACGATCGCATCGTCGACCACAAAACCGGTGGCGATGGTCAGGGCCATCAAGGTCAGGTTGTTGACCGAGAAGCCGGCCAGGTACATCACGCCAAACGTACCGATCAGCGACAGCGGCACCGCCACCGACGGGATGATCGTCGCGCTGGCACGCCGCAGAAACAGGAACGTCACCATCACCACCAACGCAATGGCGATCAGCAGTTCGTGTTGTACGTCGGTGACCGAGGCGCGGATGGTCTGGGTGCGGTCGGTGAGCACGGTAACGTCGAGGCCGGCCGGCAGGTTGTCGGTGATGCTCGGCAGCAACGCCTTGATCCGGTCGACCACCTCGATCACGTTGGCGCCCGGCTGACGCTGAATGTTCAGCAGCACTGCCTGATTCTGGTTGGCCCACGCGGCAAGACGCTCGTTCTCCGCGCCGTCGACGATTTCCGCCACATCCTTCAGACGCAGCGGCGCGCCGTTCTTGTAGGCGAGGATCAGGTTGGCGTAGTCCTTGGGCGACGTCAGTTGGTCGTTGGCATCGAGCATCGAGACCCGGGTCGGGCCGTCGAAGTTACCTTTCGGTTGGTTGACGTTGGACGCGCCGATCAGCGTGCGCACGTCTTCAAGGTTCAGGCTGTTCGCCGCGAGGGCTTCCGGGTTGACCTTGATCCGCACCGCCTGCCGCTGGCCGCCGGCAATGCTGACCATGCCGACGCCGCTGATCTGGGCGATCTTCTGCGCCATGCGCGTATCGACCAGATCGTTGAGCTTGGGCAGGAGCATGGTTTTCGAGGTGATCGCCAGGGTCAGCACCGGGGTATCCGCCGGGTTGACCTTGTTGTACACCGGCGGCGCCGGCAAGTCGGTCGGCAGCAGGTTGGTCGCGGCGTTGATCGCGGCCTGCACCTGCTGTTCGGCGACGTCCATGTTGATGTCGAGGCTGAAGCGCAGGGTCAGCACCGAAGCGCCGCCGGAACTGGTCGAGGCCATTTGCGTCAGGCCCGGCATCTGCCCGAACTGGCGTTCGAGCGGCGCGGTGACGGCACTGGTCATCACGTCCGGACTGGCGCCGGGGTACAGGGTCATGACGCGAATGGTCGGATAATCGACCTGCGGCAAGGCCGAGACCGGCAGCAGGCGATAAGCAATCAGGCCGGCCAGAACAATGGCCAGCATGCTCAGGGTGGTGGCTACCGGACGGAGGATGAACAGCCGCGAAATGTTCATGCGCCCTTCTTGGCCTTGTCAGCCGCGGCAGCGTCCGGCGCACTGGCGGCTGGTTTGCCCTGCAGGTGCCCGGTCGGGGTGGTCGGCACGTCATTGCTGTCGTTGACCACTTCCACTTCGCTGCCTTCCTTCAGGCGGTCGGTGCCTTCCAGCACCACGCGATCACCCGCGGCGAGGCCTTCGGTGACCACGGTGTTGGTGCCGTCACTGGCGCCGATCTTCAGTTGGCGGATGGTGACTTTCTTGTCGCCGTCCAATGCGTAAACGAACGTGCCGTTGGTGCCGAACTGAATCGCCGCCGACGGTGCCAGCACCACGCCTTTCAGGGTGTCGGCCAGCAGATGGACGTTGACGAACTGATTGGGGAACAGCGACTGGTCACGGTTATCGTAACGAGCCTTGAATTTCAGGGTGCCGGTGGCGACGTCGATCTGGTTGTCGAGGCTTTGCAGCACGCCGCTGGCCTGGATCTTGGTATCGCCGCGATCCCATGCCTCGGCCGGCAGTCTGGCGCCGCTGTGGTAGCGCGCCAATACGGTTTCGAGACTGTTTTCCGGCAGGGTGAAGACCACGCTGATCGGTTGGGTCTGAGTGATGACCGCAAGAAACGTGGTGTCGTTGGCGGCGACGAGGTTGCCGACGTCGACCTGACGCAGACCGACGCGACCGGCAATCGGTGCGCGGATCTTGGTGAATTCGAGATTGAGCTTGGCGTCGTTGACCGCCGCCTGATTGGTCTTGACCGTGCCCAGGTACTGGCCGACCAGCGCTTCGGCGGTGTCCAGGGTCTGCTTGGCGATGCTGTCTTCCTTGTACAGGCCGCGATAACGCTCGACGTCGACCTGTGCGTTTTTCAACTGCGCCTGATTCTGCAGCAAGGTGCCTTCAGCCTGGAGCAAGGCGTTCTGGTACGGACGCGGATCGATCTCTGCCAGCAGGTCGCCGGCCTTGACCATCTGCCCTTCCTCGAAATTGATCTTCACCAGTTCACCGCCGACCCGGCTGCGCACGTTGATGGTGTTGAGCGCAGTCACCGTGCCCAGTGCCTTGTAATACAGCGGGAAGTCGCCCGTGACCGCCGGCGCCACACGCACCGGAATCGGCCCGGCCGCGCCGCCGAAGCCCGGCCGCATCATCCCCGAACGTCCGGCATGGCCGCTCGCCGCCTTGTCGGCGCCCTCCTTGTGGGCCGAACCGGCGGGCCAGAATTTCCAGCACAGGACGGCGATGACCAACAGGACGAGCAGGCTGATCAGCCAGCGACGGGAGTTGCGAGGGGACGATTGCATGGATTGATTAACCATTGGGCGCGTGGGCTTCTTTTACGGGAGGCTGAACGATAAGCACTGATCGGATTTAAGCAAAGCAGCTTTACCGGCAATTTACCTTCAACTTACGTTTCAAGGTGTGAGGCAAAACACTGATACACAAATGAAAACGGCCTGGACAGGGCCAGGCCGTTAACAATTGTAAAAGCGCTTATTTCAGAACGGCGAGTGCTGCGTCGTAGTTCGGCTCTTCAGCGATTTCCTTGACCAGTTCGCTGTGCAGGACGTTGTCGTTCTCGTCCAGCACTACCACGGCACGGGCGGTCAGGCCTTTGAGCGGGCCGTCAGCGATGGCTACGCCGTAGTTTTCGATGAATTCGGCACCGCGCAGGGTCGACAGGTTCTGCACGTTTTCCAGACCTTCTGCGCCGCAGAAGCGGGCCTGGGCGAATGGCAGGTCAGCCGAGATGCACAGCACCACGGTGTTGGCCAGTTCGTTGGCCTGAGCGTTGAACTTGCGTACCGAAGTGGCGCAGGTCGGAGTGTCGACGCTTGGGAAGATGTTCAGCACTTTGCGCTTGCCGGCAAAGTCTTTCAGGGTGACGTCGGACAGATTGCCGGCAACCAGGGAAAAGGCTGGCGCCTTGGAACCGGCTTGTGGCAACTGGCCGTTGACTTGAACCGGATTGCCTTTGAGGGTGACTTGAGCCATGACTTTAGTCCTTCTTAACGTGGTTATTGAGCATGCAAGAGGCCGAAGTTAACCACGAAATTGTCCGACGACCTATGCCCTGCATGAAAATTGTCAGGGGCCTGCGCAAAAAATTGTATACAACCCCGACGCACCCTGTAGGAGCTGCCGCAGGCTGCGATCTTTTGATGTTGGTTTTTAACGACAGGAGCAAAAGATCGCAGCCTGCGGCAGCTCCTACCTTGGCAGTGCAGTGTGTCGGATTGCGTTTGTTAAAACGCCGGACTGCATCTTTTATTCAGAGACCTGTCGATTCACGCCCTGCCCGCTCGACTATGCAGTGAATCCCCCCATTCCCTGGAGACATCACCATGCGATTCATGATCCTTGTCAAAGCCAGCGCCGATTCCGAAGCCGGCATCATGCCCAGTGAAGAGCTGATCACCGCCATGGGCAACTTCAACGAAGAACTGGTCAAGGCCGGCATCCTCATCGACGGCAATGGCCTGCACCCGAGCAGCAAAGGCGTCCGCGTGCATTTCTCCGGTGACAAGCGCACCGTCATCGACGGCCCTTTCATCGAAACCAAGGAGCTGGTGGCCGGTTACTGGATCTGGGAAGTGAAATCGAAGGAAGAAGCCATCGAATGGGTCAAGCGCTGCCCGAACCCGATGCCGGGCGACTCTGATATCGAGATACGGCAGATATTCTCCGCCGAGGATTTCGGTGCCGAATTCACGCCTGAGGCGCGGGCGCAGGAAGAACGTGTTCGCGAGCAAGCGAAGAAAAACCTGTAATCCCTGCCCCCTGTAGGAGCTGCCAAAGGCTGCGATCTTTTGATCTGGCTTTTAAAAAATCAAAGTCAAAAGATCGTCCGATCGCGGCCCGAGCCTGCGGCAGCTCCTACAAAGGCCCCAGCTTATTTGGACTTGAGCTTCACATACATCTGACGCATGTCATTGGCCCAGCCGTCGATCACAGGTTTGACGTCGGAGGCCTTCATCGCTTGAGTTTCATTTTCCAACGGCTTACCGGTACCTTTGCGCACCACTTGCGCCACCACCTTGTTGCTCGCACCGTCGAGGAACACCGCTTCGGTGGCCAGGGTGGTTTCCTGATCGCGGATACCGCTGGCAGTGCTGACCGCTGCGGCGACCAGCGCCACCGGAATCACTTCATACACCTGCAGACCTTCGGTCTTGCTGCTCACGGCAGTGATCGCCGCCCGCACCACAATCACCCCAGGGCCGGGGCCGTTGGCCAACGGCAGATCCTTGCTGATTTCACGCTTGAGCGCCTGATCGTAATAGGAGGTGATGCCGTTGAGGGTCTGCTGCGAAATCTTTGCGGTCGGTTGCGGCTTTGGATAGAGCTGGGTTGGCTCGATGTACACGCTGGTGAACTTGCTGATGTCGACCTTCGGATCGATCCAGCGCATCACCTCGGCGCCGGACGGCGATTTGGCCTCCTTGAGCTGGCTGTAGTCCTTGAGAAAGCCGGAATACTCATCGGGAGCGACGGTTTTGCTGGAGCAACCCACCACGCCCAGGGTGGCGATGCAGAGGGTGCCCATCATTACTGATAGCTTCATGCTGTAACTCCTGTCAGAAGGCCTGAATGTGCGTATGGGGGAGTTACAGGTATAGCTAAAAGCGCGGCGATTGCGTTGCAAAACCACAAAATTCATACGAGACCCCGCGCGGCTTGGCAAACCTCATTTAAGCCACAGATGCAGATACCACTTAAGGCTGGAAGAAAATGAACATGAGCGATCCGGCGCTGAAATAAAGCGCCCCTGTAGGAGCTGTCGCAGGCTGCAATCTTTTGATCTTGTTTTTTAAAAGCAACATCAAAAGATTGCAGCCTGCGACAGCTCCTACAGGGTCATGTTCAGGGCCGTGTCACCAGGAAGACGTCGCCCCGCTCTTCAACGCCATCTCGCGCCGGCTGTTGGCGCGCATCGCCTTGATCAGCGATACCGAGCCCACCAGCAGAATCGCCGCGCCGAACAGGAAGTCGATGTTGTACAGCTGGAAGTCCTGCACCGGCCCCACCAGCAGCACCCGAACCACGGCAATCGTCACCAGCGTGGCGAGGAAATCGATCCCCGGCTCGTCGCGATAGAACACGTGCAGCAATGGCAGGCACAGCACCAGCAGGAACAACAGCACCACGACCTTGAACGAGCCTTTGCGCTCGACACTGAACGCGCATTCGTGCGGGGCGTAGGCCTTGTAGTCCTCGTCGCGGATCATCGAGTTTTTCTCGTTGATGTACTCGACGCGGTTGTACTTCTGGATCGGCGTGAAGGTATTGGACATATCCATCAGCGTGGTGATGTTCTTGAAGCGCAGGTCGATGCGCTCGCTGCCCTTGAGGTAATACAGCACCGGTTTGTAGCCGTAGCGATAGGTGTCAAAGGGGAATTCGGTGACCTGGCCCTGCACGCCGATCGGCCGTGGCTCAAGCTCGGCGTAGGCGCTTTTGGTCGGCGACGCGAGGTTGCGGTTCAGCGGCTGGATCTTGACCTGTTCGAGGAAGATCGGCGTCACGCCATACGACCACTGCAACGGTTCCAGGCGCAGACGCAGTTCGTTGCGGCCCAGGTCGTAACGGTTGAAGGTGCGTTCGGAGACCACCAGCGAGCCACTGAGCATGAACTCGCCGCGCAGGTTGTTGGTGACGCGCAAGGTCAGTTGATCCTTGCCCAACAGCGCCGCTTCGGTGGACGGCGGCGCGCCGCACCACGCGGTGCTTTCACCGGCGCCGCCCAACTGGCCGTCGCGGTTTTCCTTGAACACATAGAAGTAACTGGCCCACAGCGTCAGCATCAACAGCAACGCCGTGAGGCCCAAAATCTTTTTGCCCGCACTCACTACCCAGACTCCCTTCTTCGTTCCGTCGTCCAGCCGAAAACCCGCTGGCGACCGGGACTCTACCAAAAGGCCAGCATCGACCCAAGGAAAAATCCGGGAATGCTGCGGGATGTAAGGGTTTCCCCTGTATAGAGGGGCCGCTAGACAATTGTGGTGAGGGGATTTATCCCCGACCGGCTGCGCAGCGGCCGCAGAACCAGCCAACAGGTTTTAGCTGAAGAAGTGCTTCGGCAGATTTTAGGTCTGCTTCGCAGCCCGTCGGGGATAAATCCCCTCACCACAAAGTATCTCTCAAGCATTGGATATTCAGCGTCTGCGGAACAGCGGCCGTGGTTCGATCACCGAGCGGCCGTACAGCACGCTCATGCCGGCCAGTCCCTTCAGCGCATCCTCAGCCGATTTGTCCTCGCGCACCGCAAAACTGTCGAACCCGCACTGACGCATATGGCTGAGCTGATCACGTAACACATCGCCAATCGCGCGCAACTCGCCGGCCCAGCCAAACCGGCTGCGCAGTAGATACGCCTGACTGTAGGCGCGGCCGTCGCGAAAGCTCGGAAAATCCAGGGCAATCAACGGCAGCGAGGCCAGCCACGGCACCACGCTTTCGACCTCGTCGTCCGGCCCCAGCCACACCGCGTGGGTCGAAGGCGATTGCAGCCAGTGCGCCAGCGGCAGGATCAGCAATCCTTGCGGCCTGCGCTGCTCCGGCTCGCGGATCAGCGTCCACGGATCGCCTTCGATCAACCGCGCAACACCCTGCTCCAGGCGCAGCAGATTGTTCATACCGACACCTCCAGCGTTTTCGGGTAGACCCGCTCCTTGAACGGCTCCAGGCCAATGCGCGCCACGGTGTCGACAAACAGTTCCTCACTTTCGCGATAACGCACGAAGGTGCCGATGATCCGTTCGATCACCTGTGGCACTTCGGTTGCGCTGAACGACGGGCCGATGACCTTGCCCAATGCACTGTGCTTGCCCTGCGCGCCGCCAAGGGTGATCTGGTACCACTCGCTGCCGTTTTTATCCACGCCGAGAATGCCGATATTGCCGATGTGGTGGTGGCCGCAGGCGTTCATGCAGCCGGAGATGTTCAGGCTGATGTCGCCCAGGTCGTGCAGGTAGTCGAGGTTGTCGAAACGCGCCTGAATCGCCTGGGCAATCGGGATCGACTTGGCGTTGGCCAGCGCACAGAAATCGCCGCCCGGGCAGGCGATGATGTCGGTCAGCAGGCCGACGTTGGCGCTGCCCAGATTGCGCTCGCAGGCCAGTCGCCAGAGTTCATACAGGTCAGACTTCTGCACATCGGGCAGGACAATATTCTGTTCGTGGGCAATGCGAATCTCGCCGAAACCGAAACGCTCCGACCAGTCGGCCACCGCCAGCATCTGCTGGCCGGTGACATCCCCCGGCGGTGCGCTCAGCCCCGGTTTGGTTGACAGCACCACGCTGGTGTAACCCGGTTTCTTGTGCGGCTGCACGTTGCGCGCGACCCAGCGGGCGAACGCCGGGTTTTCGGCCAGATGCGTGCCGAAGTCCAGATCGGTATCGCTCAGGGTGTGATAGATCGGCGGTACGAAGGCACTGGCGACCCGCTCATATTCAGCCTCGGTCAGCTGCGCCGGGCCGTCCTTGAGGTGCTGCCATTCTTCCTCGACCTCTTTGGCGAACGCCTCGATGCCCAGCGCCTTGACCAGAATCTTGATCCGCGCCTTGTACTTGTTGTCGCGCCGGCCATGGCGGTTGTAGACCCGCAGGATCGCTTCGACGTAGGACAGCAGATGCTGCCACGGCAAGCCTTCGCGAATCTGCAGACCGAGGATCGGCGTGCGCCCCAACCCGCCACCGACGATCACTCGCAGCAGCATCTGCCCGTCGCGCCCCGGATAAAGATACAGGCCGATGTCATGCATCATGATCGCCGCGCGATCCTGTTTCGCCGAGCAGATAGCGATCTTGAACTTGCGTGGCAGGAACAGGAACTCCGGGTTGATCGTCGACCATTGCCGCAAGATCTCGGCCAGCGGGCGCGGGTCGATCAACTCGTCCGCCGCGACCCCGGCAAAGGCTTCGGTGGTGATGTTGCGCACACAGTTGCCGGAGGTCTGGATCGCATGCATGTTGACCTGCGCCAGGCGTTCAAGGATGTCCGGCACCTGCGCCAGTTCGATCCAGTTGAATTGCAGGTTTTGCCGCGTGGTGAAGTGGCCGTAGCCGCGATCATAATCGGCGGCAATGCTCGCCAGCGTACGCATCTGTTCGGCACTCAGTGTCCCGTAGGGAATCGCCACGCGCAGCATGTACGCGTGCTTCTGCAGGTAAAGGCCGTTTTGCAGACGCAGCGGCAGGAACTCTTCTTCGCTCAACTCTCCGGCCATGAAGCGCTCGACCTGATCGCGAAATTGCGCAACGCGCTCGAACACCAGTGCGCGGTCGTAATCGTCGTATTGATACATGCAGCGGCCACCCCATCAGAATTGTGCGCAATTCCTGTAGGAGTGAGCCTGCTCGCGATTGCGGTGTGTCAGGCAACTGATTTGTTGACTGACACACCGCAATCGCGAGCAGGCTCACTCCTACAGATTTTGCCAGCACTATGGACGAGCAGCGCAGCATGCAACAGATTCACCTGAAACGATAAAAACCATATCAGGGCGCGGCAGAACGCCGCAGGCAGCACTTATATCTGATCCGTATAAATGAAAGATTCCTGAGCCTGTTTTGTTTCCGGCGCTGTTCCTACAGTGCAGCTCGTGCCAGACCGGGTGGCCTGGCAAGACTTTGCAACCGTGGAAGAATTGACCATGAGCACAGCAACAATCGGACAGGCGTATAACTACAAGGTCGTCCGCCAATTCGTTATCGCGACGGTTTTCTGGGGTGTCGTCGGTATGGCGATGGGGGTCTGGATCGCCTCGCAACTGGTGTGGCCGGAGATGAACCTCGACCTGCCCTGGACCACCTTCGGCCGCCTGCGGCCATTGCACACCAGCCTGGTGATTTTCGGTTTCGCCGGCAGCGCGCAATTCGCCGCCAGTTACTATGCGGTGCAGCGCACCTGCCAGGTGCGGCTGTATTCGGACAAGCTCGCGGCCTTCACCTTCTGGGGCTGGCAATCGGTGATCGTGATCATGCTGATTACCCTGCCAATGGGCTACACCACCACCAAGGAATACGCCGAGATCGAATTCTCTGGCGCGGCGTGGATGGCGGTGGTCTGGGTCGCGTACGCCATCGTGTTTTTCACCACCGTGGTGCAGCGCAAGACCAAACACATCTATGTCGGCAACTGGTTCTTCGGCGCGTTCATTCTGGTGATCGCCATGCTGCACGTGGTCAATCACCTGTCGATCCCGGTGGACTGGTTCAAATCCTATCCGGTGTATTCCGGGGCTACCGATGCCATGGTGCAGTGGTGGTACGGCCATAACGCGGTGGGTTTCTTCCTGACCACCGGCTTCCTCGGAATGATGTATTACTTCGTGCCGAAACAGGCCAACCGCCCGGTGTATTCGTATCGGTTGTCGATCGTGCATTTCTGGGCGCTGATCACCCTGTACATCTGGGCCGGCCCGCACCACTTGCACTACACCGCATTGCCGGACTGGGCTCAGTCGCTGGGCATGGCGATGTCACTGATCCTGCTGGCGCCGAGCTGGGGCGGGATGATCAACGGCATGATGACCTTGTCCGGTGCCTGGCATAAGTTGCGCACCGACCCGATCCTGCGCTTCCTGGTGCTGTCGCTGGCGTTCTACGGCATGTCGACCTTCGAAGGGCCGATGATGGCGATCAAAACCGTCAACGCCCTCTCCCACTACACCGACTGGACCATCGGCCACGTTCACGCCGGGGCGTTGGGCTGGGTGGCGATGATCACCTTCGGCGCGACTTATCACATGGTGCCGAAAGTCTTCGGCCGCGAGCAGATGTACAGCACGCCGCTGATCAATCTGCACTTCTGGCTGGCGACCATCGGCACGGTGTTGTACATCGCGTCGATGTGGGTCAACGGCATCACTCAGGGCCTGATGTGGCGGGCGATCAACGAGGACGGCACGCTGACCTATTCGTTTGTCGAGGCGCTGCAGGCCAGTCATCCGGGGTTCATCGTGCGCTTTGCCGGCGGGGTGTTCTTCCTCAGCGGCATGCTGCTGATGGCATACAACGTCTGGCGCACGGTGCGGGTCGCCGACGTGGCGCTGGCACGCAGCCAGGCACAGATTGCCTGAGGCAGGGAGCCGAAGAGGATGGATATTTTCTTGAATGTGCTGGGCGTGGTGTTTCTGTGGCTGGCGGTGGAGTACTGCCTGCGCCACCAGACGACTGAAAGCCTCGATGACGCGAGCATGGTGCCGTTCGCCGATGACCCGGACGTGGCACGGCGGGTGGAACTGGCGACCGGCAAGACCGTGAAGGCCGTGGCGCCGGAAGAGGCAAAACCGGGCTGGATCAACCTCGAGATGTAGCCCCACCACCGCCCCTGTAGGAGCTGCCGCAGGCTGCGATCTTTTGATTTGATTTTCTAAAAAACAGATCAAAAGATCGCAGCCTGCGGCAGCTCCTACAGGGGGGTGTTGCAGGTCAGGCGCGATCGCGGGGGATCAGGCTCTGCAGCTGCTGCGCAAGAAAATCCGCATCAAACACAAAGGTGTCCGGATCCTTCAAACCATTGGTCTTGCGCCATTGCCACTCGCCACTGGGCAAGCCCACCAGCGAAATGCTGCCGTAGCGCGCCGCCGTCAAGCCCATCACCGCCAGAGAAATCTGCCCCCCGCTGCCCATCACGTCCGGCACGAATTCCACCGGTTTGCCGGCGATCAGGATGCTCAGTTTCTCGGTCTTGAAGGTCGAGGTTTCCACCGGTGTGCTCGGCCCGAACGCGACGTAAGCCTCGCGGCTCACCTCCAGCAGGTTCGGTGCCTGCACCGGTTCCAGCCATTGCCGGATCTGGCCGAACAGCTCGGTGATGCGGCTGGCCCAGGCCTGTGACTGGGTTTCGAACAGTTGCTTCTTGTGCGCTTCACTCTCGGCATAGTGACGAAGCATTTCGCCCAGTTGTTGTACGTCGTTCATCAGTACGTTCCTCGGGGAGAGCCTGCGATGGTCGATAGTGACAGATCGAGGCGCCGGCGTACGTTAAACCTCGAGTGCCCCATTGCCCATTCAACACTCTGGTGCGACGAGCGGTATGATTTTTACCGATTCACCTGTCAGATCTGACAGTAGGCAGCGCACCGCCGAAGGTTTTAGATAAACCATCGTTTATCCCCTCCCGGAGTGCATGAAATGTCCGATACAAAAAATCGCAATGGAGTACTGACGATTTACCCGCCACAAATTCCCGGGCTTGTTAACGCGACCCATCCAGAGAATCCGGAAGGGGGGATTCCGCTCTCGCTGAGCGTAGTCGGTTTTATTCACAACGTCGTAGATCCCTGGGTCGAGCAAAGTTTGAATGACACTGCCAGTTTATTGACCAACGGCTCGGAGATCGCCGACGCAACGCAAATCATCGGGCCGGATGAACTTCACAAATCTTTCGACATGTTCTTGACTGTATTCTCTCTGAATGAAGGGATCAATCGACTGCGCCTGCGGGTGAAACGGCTCAGCCAACCCATGCCCGAAATCTCGGCACCGCTGGTCCTGCTCTACCACGCAGAACGCCCCGGCGGTGAAATCGCAGGGAGCGGCGACAATCCGAATCTTGAATTGAGCTTTGCGTCGATCATCATCGATAAAGGTGTCGATGCCCCGAGTGCTGCCGCAGGTGTGGATGCCACGCTGAGCTACATCTTCATGCGCGAATTGGATGAAATTACCTTTTACCTGGACGGGACTACTATCAAACACACAGTGACCGCAGCCGAAGTCACTGCAAAAAGGGTAGTGATCAAGCTGACCACCGAACACTTCTGGCAGGACAACAAACGGTTCGCCCTGCGTTTCGGGGTGACCGACCAATTGGGCAACCGCTCGGGCCCGCAGGCATTCTGGTCGGCAACCACGTATCTCGATGTGCATATCCGCCAACCGGTGCTGGACCTGATTGCACCAAAAGTCCTGGAAGCCAGGGATTCGAACGGCACCGTGCTGAATTTTGTCCGGGACTTCTACGAAGCCCGGTACGCGACTGTCGAGGTGAGGTACCCCGGCTCGGCGCCGCGACAGTCGGTAAAGGTCTATTGGATAGGCCGCAACTCCACTTATGGCAGTGAGATTCAAATCGTCACCGCTGCCGGGCAGACCTTGCAATTTCGGGTTCCGCGCGAGGAAGTGGTCGACACCGTCGGCAGCGGTGCAAGTGTTTACTACACGGTTCAATTGCCGGGCTCCAACGAGGATCGCCCGTCCAAATCGCTCGACATCACCATCACTGAGCAAAAGCACCGTTTGGGTGAGCCGACGCTGAATGCAGCCAAGAACAATCTTCGGGCATCTTACCCCGAGCTCGGCAAGCCCCCCGTCCCCCACAAAGTGCGGATCTCCCTGACCGTTGGAACGACTCGCTACGACAGCGCCGAAATCTTCATCGTTGAGGGCTCGACGTACACCGACGTTCCTGTTCCGTCGAGCTGGATCACACCCAACAAAGGCAAATTGGGGCTGTTCAACTTCACCCTCAAAAAGACAGGCACGACCGAGCCGATCATCTTTTCCTGGTATTTGCGGGTGGTGCTGTGAGTCTTTGGCGCAACTGGCACCATGACACCTGGCAACAGGATCGTCGGTACAGTTGATTTCACACTGGCGTCCGTCCGGGAACAAACAGAAACTTGCCTCTGGCCTGGCCTTTCGACCCAGGCCATAAGCCAGAGGAATTTCAATGCGCACCATCGGCCTGATCGGCGGCATGAGCTGGGAATCCAGCGCTGAATATTATCGTCTCATCAATCAACAGGTCCGCGACCGCCTCGGCCCGCTGCGCTCGGCGCAAATCCTGATGTTCAGCGTCGACTTCGGCCCGGTCGAACAGGCCCAGCACGCCGGGCGCTGGGACGACGCGGCGGCGATTCTGGTGGATGCCGCGCGCAGGCTCGAGGCCGGCGGCGCCGAATGCGTAGTGCTGTGTACCAACACCATGCACAAGGTCGCGGCGCAGATTCAGGCAGCGATCAGCATTCCGTTCCTGCACATCGCCGAACCGGCGGCGCAGGCCGCTTTGGCCATCGATGCGCACACGGTGGGCCTGCTCGGCACCGCGTTTACCATGGAGCAGGACTTTCTCAAGCAGCGCCTGATTGCGCAGGGTTTGACGGTACTGATACCGGACGACGCCGAACGCAAGGACGTGCACCGGATCATCTATGACGAACTGTGCGTCGGGGTGATCAGTGACGAATCACGCAAAATCTATCAACGGGTGATCGAAGCGCTGACCGCGCGCGGCGCCCAGGCGATCATCCTCGGCTGCACGGAAATCGGCCTGCTGGTCAAACCCGAACACAGCGTCCTGCCCCTGCTCGACACCACCGAGTTGCATGCGCAGTCGGCGGTGGCGTTCGCGCTGGGTGATTGACCCCCACAGGATTTTTTGGGCTTATCGACGACGCAGACGGGCCATGCTCAGGGTGTCGACCCATTGCCCGTCGCGCACGGCGTAGTCACGAAACAGGCCTTCGTTCTCAAAGCCGAACTTGCGGTAGAGATTGATAGCCGCCTGGTTGTCGGCGTACACCGAAAGTTCGACCCGGTGCAGGTTCATCCAGTTGTCGGCGACGTCCAGCGCCGCGGCCAGCAATTTCGACCCGACACCTTTGCCCTGCCACGCCACAGCGACGGCCATGCCGACACTGCCGGCGTGGGCGCGGCGAATTCGTGAATAGTTTTCCAGCCCGAGATGACCGACCACCACGCCCTGGTGCAGCGCCACCAGTTTGACCATCCGCTCGTTCTCCGCCAGTAGCCGTTGACGCCAGATCTCGGTGGACTGAAAGGGCATCTGCAGCACCTGCCGGGTCACGGCCGGATCGTTGTACAGCGCGGTGACGGCCTCGATATGGGATTCGTTGAAGCGTTCGAGGGTGATGGCGGGGTTGTGGTCGGGCATGGCGGATCCTTCCTGGATCGATGTGTGGCCTGACACTCTAAACTGCTTGTTCAAACACGTACAAACTGTAGGAGCTGCCGCAGGCTGCGATCTTTTGACTTTGCTTTTAAAAGACAAGATCAAAAGATCGCAGCCTTCGGCAGCTCCTACAGGGAATGGTGTGTCGGGGGACTGAGTTAATTCTGGAACCATTCCTGGCGTTCGTTGAAGGTGTGGTGGATGAGTTCGACCAGCGTGCGAACTTCTTCTATCGCCTGGGATTCAACGTTGACCGCCAACCAAGCCTGTAACTGCATCGGCTCATCGAATAACCCCGGCAACGCCACCAGCCCGTGATCGAAACGGCTCATGTAGGCCGGCAACAAACCGATGCAGGCGCTGCAGCGGATCATTTCCAGCATCAGTTCATAAGATTGCATCTGCACCACGCCGGCCAGGCGTTGTTCGACCAGCTCATTCCACGGCCGGAAGCTGTCGATCTGGCGGTCGTGCTGCCATTGCACCAGCATGAAATCGCTGAGGTCGTCGGCACTCGCCGGGCGCGCGGTGACCCGGGAATAGCGTTTGGCGATGTGCGGCAGGTAATCCAGACGCGCCAGGGCCTGCGGCTGACTGGTGGCGAAGGTCGGGCCGGGACTCGGGGTTTCGCCGTGGGCCAGCCACAGCACCACGTCGGCACTGACCGCGCGCAACGCCAGTTCGCTGTCCAGCGCGATTATCTCCAGGCGCACGCTGGCATTGCGCCGCAGCAACGCGATCAGGTCGCGACCGAGGATGTCATGCAGGATCGATTCGGCAACCGCCAGGCGGATCAGCGGCTGCTCGACCACCGGCAGTTTGCGTTCGTGGGCCAGCGCGACCAGTTGCGCCTGCAACTGCTGACCTTCACGGGTCAGGCTCAGGGCGCTGCCCTGAAAGCTGAACAGCGAGTGCTGCAGCTCCTGCTCAAGCTGCGCCAACTGCTTGCGCAGCAAGGTCGAGCGCACGTTGAGGCTGCGCGCGGCCTGCATGAAACAGCCACAGCGGGCACTGACCAGAAAATATTGCGCGACCTCCGCATCGATGGTCGCGGCTTGCGCCAGCCACGGCTCGCGCTCGTCCTGTGCCCACCGGAAATCGGGGCTACCCTGTCGTCCTGCGGGTTCGGTGAATGACATCGATGACTCCCTGTCGATCTTTGTTGTTGATGGCTTCCAGCGCGGTATGAAACTTCTGAACCTGTGAAGATCCTGTGGGAGCTGGCTTGCCAGCGATGGGGCACTCACATCCAGCCCCTGTGTTGCCTGACACTCCGTCATCGCTGGCAAGCCAGCTCCCAAAGGATTATTGGTTGGTTTCGAGGATTTTGTTCAGCTCGGCCCCATCGATACTCAGCGTCGCGGTATTGAGCATCCCGTCCAGATAGGCCTGGGCAATCTGCTCCTGCCGTTGCGCCCGCAAGGCCTGGGTCAGTTGATCGCGCAGTTCATCCAGTGTCGCGGTACGTGCCGGTTGCTGTTCGGTGAGTTTGATCACATGGAAGCCGGCTGCGCTCTGCAGTGGATCGGACACCGCGCCGACCTTCAACTTCGCCACCGCACCCCGCACCTCCGGCACCAGTTGCTGCAACGGTTGCAGCCAGGTATCGCCGCCGCGTTCGGCGGTCAGCCGATCCTGCGAATACTGAGTCGCCAGCGCGGCAAAATCCGCCGGCGTGCTCTGGGCCTTCTTGCTCAGCTCGGTCGCCTGTTTGCGCACGGTTTCCAGGCTCTGCGCATCCGGCACCGCGAGGAAAATCTGACTTACCCGGTACAACGCCGGAGTCTGCCAGTTGCCCTTGCCAGCGTCATAAGCCTGCTGCAACTCGCTCGCACTCGGGTAGTCCGCCGGCACCTGGCTGACCGAACGCAGATAATCGCGAAAGACAATCTGCTCGCTGGCCGCGCGGGTTTGCCGCACCACGTCCGGACGCTGCGCCCAGCCCTGAGCATCGGCCTGTTCCAGCACGGCTTTCTCCGCCAACCGCGTACGCAGCCAACGCTCCAGCGCTTCACGGTTGCCGCGCAATTGCTCGCGAGTTGCCGGCGGGACGGTCGCCAGCAGCGTCTGCAACTCCTGCGGCGTCACCTGCTGATTGCCCAACCGCGCTACCGCAGGCCCCGCAGCAACCGCCGCCAACGGCGACGATTGCTGGGCGGCAACCGGGTCAGCACCCGGTCGCAGCACCAGCGCCACGGCTACCACCAACAGCGCCACTGCCCCGGCGCCGATCACCATGGCAGGCTTTTTCACAGCGCGACTTCCTCTTGCTCAGCGGTAGCGACTTCGGCCGTCGAGGCTTGCGCCGCCTGGCTGAAATCACGCAGGTAGACGATGAACTCCTGCAACAGACGATCCCACAATTCCAGATTGCCGCGCAGGTGATCGTTGCTCACACCGGCCGCCAGCACCACGTCCATTTCCATCACCAGAAACTCGCCCTGCAACGACAATCGCGCAAAACGCCGGGTGGCGTTCCACTGTTCGGCCACGCCCTGTGGCAACTCACCTTGCACCCGCAGCGCACAGCTGAAAGTGAAATCGACGTAGCTGCCCTGCTCCACCGCCGGGTTGCCGAAACGCACGGCATAACCGATGCCCTGACTGGCGCTGAGCAACTGCACGATGCCGTTCTGTTCGGTCTGGTTGACGCGATAACCGGCCGCTTGCAGGACGTCGGTCAGGGATTGTGGGGACACATGGCTGATCAATTGAGTCATGACTTCTTCCTTGTTTGTAAATCAGTGTGCGAGCGCAGCTTGCGGCGCGTCGAATTGAGTCTTGTAAAGCTCGTCTCCAAACCCCTGGGCCAGCTCATCGAACTTGACCCGGGCACTGCCCGCAAAGGGCTGGCGGATCTTCATCACCTCGGCCACATCGATGTTTTCGTAGGCGCTGAGGATCTGCTTGGCGACGCCGTACATCTGCTGATTCTTGACTGAACATTGCTGCACTTGTGTGTCACGTTCAGCCAATTGCGCTTGAAGCTTAGACCGTTCTGCCTCTTTGGCACGGGCCATGACCAGCAACTCGTCGTAGGCCTTCTTGAACTTGCCGACCTGTTCGCTGCTGGCGGCGACTTGCGCCTGGGCCTGGTTGTGCAGGTTCTGCTGCTGGCCGGCCAACTGTTCGGCGACGCCTCTGGCCTTGGCCAGTTCGGCGGTCAATTGCTTGATCTGCGCTTGCGCAGCCTTGGCCTCGTTCTGCGCCGCCAGTTGCGCGGCGCTGGCCTGGGCCTGCTGACTTTGCAGGGCCTGCAACTGCTGAGTGGTGCTGCGCAACTGGGTACGCAGACGCTCTTCCATGCCTTCGGCGTGCGCGCCTTGTGCGATGAAAAAACTCAGCCCCAACAGAAAAACTCGTGCGTGCATGACCGTACTCCCGGCGCCTTAGAAGCGCGTGTTGATCTCAAGCTGCAAGACATCGATGTCGAACGGCGCGCCGTACACCGCCTCGGTGCTCAGCCAGCGGCCGGTGGCGTAGACGTTCTTCGCCAGACCGTAATTACCGCCGAGGAAATAGCCCTTGGCGTTGGTGCCGCCGAGGTGGAACGAGGAATCGTTGAAGCCGTCGGGCAAGGCGTCCGGCTGGATGTACTTGTAGCCGGCGAACATATTCCAGTCGCCCTGCTTCTTCAGGTCCAGCGCGTTGCCGAGGGTGAACTGCACCATCCACGCATTGGCGCCGCTTTCGATCTCGCCGTTGCTGTTGAGGTTGTTGACGATCTGCCCCTCGGCGCGCTTGCGCATGTCGCCTTCGTCGTAACCGAGGTTGTGGATGTAGTTGCCCTGGCTGCGCAGCTTGAAGTCCTCTGGCAGATCGGCATCCCACACCAGGTTCAGGTCGAGCAGGTTGAACTCCGACGCCAGGCCGACGAATTGCGGCTGCGGCGTGGTGGTCGGGTTGGCCGGGTTCGGCGTGATGTCGCGCAGCAGGAACACGCTGTTGCCCTTCTGCATGAACGCCGCTCGAGTGCCATCGGTGTCGCAACCCGGGGCGCCGGCCCACGGTTCGCAAGGGCTGGAGCGTTGGCCTTGAATGTCGTCGAAGCGGTAGTAGGCCAGCGCACCTTTGAGGCGGTTGTTGCTGTTGATCGCCCACTTGGCGCCGAGTTGCGCGCCGTACAGCCACTTGTTGTCGCTTTCTTCCTTGTCGAAACCGTTGCTGGTGGTGGTGTCGTTGGTGTAATCCACCGGGAACGCGCCGACGGTGCCGAACACACCCCAGTCGCGGTTGAGCTTGTGGTCGAAAATCGCCGCCACGCCGTCGAAATTCAGGTCGTTGGAATAGAGCATGTCGGTGGACATGAACGGGTTGGCGAAACGCCCGCCGGTCAGGGTCAGCTCATCGGTCGGCTTCCAGTTCAGGTAGCCCTGATCGAGCCAGATATCTTTCTTGGCAAACCCGCCGCCGAGGTTCTGCGTGGTCGACACCGGGTTGTTGTCCGAGCCGGTGCCGATGCGGATGCCGGCGGTCCATTCTGGCGAAATCACCGCTTTCATGCCCAACCGCGCACGAATGCGAAATTGATTGGTGCGGTCTTCACGGGTGTTGAGCAACGGCGGCAGGCTGGTGCTGCTGTTGGGGTTCACGTCGTACGGGCCGTTGTTGTTGAGTTTGGCGAAGTCGACGATTTCGTTGCTGTTGCTGCCTGAGTAGTAGCGCGATTCGTCGCGCAGGCGGATGTCGCCATCGAAGCTGATGCGTGACGCCCAGTCCGGGAAGGTGTTGGGCGCCGCCCAGTTTTCCTGCTTGGCGGTGGCCATGACCTCGGCCTTGACCTGATCGCGGATCTGGTCGCGCACCGCGGCGGGCACGTACTGCACGCGCACATCGCCCGGTGCTGCGACCGGACCTGCCACCACCGCAGTCGAAGCCGCTGCCTGCTTGGCCTGGGCGGCTTCGTTCTGCGCCTGGGCGATCAGCGCGTCGGCCTTGTCCTGTTTCAGAATGCCCTGCTCGACCAGCAAGCGGATCAGATTGATCGTGGCGTTCTCCGAGGGCGCAGGCGCTGCCGCTGCCTGCCCGACCAGGGTCGCGATGACCATGCCGACCGCCAGGGACAATCGATTCACGTTGGAAATCATCTGCACACAACTCCTTTTGGCAAAGCTTGAATGCTTGGCAATGAATAAGTGGGTTAACCCGGACGCCGCCCTTGCAGGGACAGGCGCACAGGCAAAGTGATGGAGGCCGGTGGCCGTTCGCTCAGATGGGGCGCGTTACGCAATGCGGCCAGCACCTGAGTGTCGATCTCGGGCTTGCCGCTGGACTTGACCAGCTCGACCCGGGTGATTTCGCCGGCGCTGCTCAGCCACACATCGGCCTGCAGCGAAAATGCGAGGTTGCGCAGGTCGGGGTTCTCCCGCAGCAAACGCTGAAACGTGAACGCGAGGAACTGGCTGTAGGTGCCGGTGCCCAGGCGTCCGCCACCCGCACCGGCCATGCCGCCGGCCTTGCCGGCGCCGATGTTGAAAGCGTCGTTGCCACTCTGCGCGTCACCGTCCATTTGCATCGGGTTGGCCAGATCGTCCGCCGGCGATGGCGGCGCTTCTTCCTCGGGCTTGACCTCTTGCGGCTCGGGCGTGGGTTCGGGCTCGACGACTTTTTCTTCCACCGGGGTTTCCGGCTCCGGTGGTTTTTCCGGAGGTGGCGGCGGCGGTGGCGGCAACGGAATGATCGTCGGCACCTTCGGCGCTTCACGGCGCACGCCGCTCATGTCATTGGCCCACTGCCACAGGAACCACGCGGCGAGCGCGCCGAGCAGCAGCCCGGCGCCCCACTTTACAAAGCGCATCGGCGACCTTTTCACCGGCAGCGGCTCGATCGGAAGTTGTGCGGTCATCACTCAGCCCTGCGTCGGTTTGCCGGTCACCAGACCGACCTGAGACAGTTCGAGCCGGCGCAACAGATCCAGCACTTCAATGACCTTCTGGTACTGCACCGTGGCGTCGCCGCGCACGATCACCGGGAAGTCCGGGCTCTGCGCCTTCTCGATACGCAGGCGCTCTTCCAGCTCGGCCAGGGTCACCGGGTAGGCGTCGAGAAACACCTGACCGCCGTCGTTGACCGAAATCGCCTTGGTCTTGGCCTCCGACAGCGACACCGAGGCGCTGGCCTTGGGCAGGTTGATCTGGATCCCGGAGACCTGCGCGGTGGCGGTGAGGATAAACATCACCAGCACCACCATCAGCACGTCGACCAGCGGGGTGATGTTGATGCTGTCAACCGCTGCATCTTCGTCATCGTCGTGGGAGGCATTTACGGACGCCATGGCAGTGCTCCTCAGGCCGGTACGGAGTGGTTGGCGTGATGGCCGCGCTGATGCGCCGCTTCGCTGGACTGGCCTTCCCCGTGCATCTCCGCCAGACGGGTGATGAACTCGTCGACGAACACGCGCATGTCGGCGCTGACTTCCTTGTTGCGGGTGATCAGGCGGTTGTAGCCAAACAGCGCCGGGATCGCGACGAACAGGCCCATGGCGGTGGCGAGCAATGCGGCGGCCATGCCGGGCGCGATGGCGTTGATGTTGACGTCGCCGGCCATGGCCGTGCCGAGGAACACCACCATGATCCCCAGCACGGTGCCGAGCAGGCCGATGTACGGGCCGCCGGCGATGGCGTTGGACAGGGTCGAAAGTTTCGAGCTGAGGGCCTGGTTCTCGCGGGTGCGCACGCCGTCCATCGAGCAGCGAATCGCTTCAATCGTCGCTGCCGACACCGAAGAGGTATCGGCGCCCTGCTCGCGGCGGGTACGGATTTCCTTGACCGCCACCGAGTACAGACGCCACAGCGGCGAGTGCTGCAGACGCTGGGCGAGTTGCGCGTCGTCGGCGAACATTTCCAGACGGGTACCGACCTTGGCGAACTGCTCGCGGAAGTCCTCGTTGGCCTTGCTCACGCGGCTGAGGGTGCGGTTCTTGCGCAGCATGATGATCCACGACTGGAACATCATCAGCACCAGCACGGCGATGATCACCCAGGCGTCCACCGGCACCGCGTTGAGCAGGAAACCGAGGCTGCCGAAGCCGAAACCGGACTGTTCTTCATCGACACCATAGGCCACCAGTTTCGACTCGGCGCCTTGGGAGGTCGCATCAGCCAGCAGCAATGGTGCCGGGCGCGCGACTTTCGACAGGCGCAGTTCGTCGATGGCGCCCACGAACGGCTGGTACGGGCCAGCGGTCAGATCGCCGCCAACCGCCATCAGCGAATTGAACGCTGGCATCGCTTGCGCGAGGGTCGCACTCTCACGACCGTTGATGTACAGGCTGACTTTCGAACCTTCGGCGGTCAGCGCGACATGCTGCCATTGCCCCGGATTCAGCGGCTGAGTGGCCACGGCGCGCTGGCCGTCGATCTCCACGAACGGCACGCCTTGATTGACCCCGATCAGCAGGCTGTTGGCGCCTTCACGGCGGGCGAGGATCAGTTGCTCGCCATTGGCCTGATCCAGACGCAGCCAGGCGCTGAAGGTGAACGCGCTGCCAGCGCTGTGCTGCAACGACGGACTGGCCGGCAGCAGCAACGGCTGACCGCTGAACTGCAAGGCGCGCCCGATCACACCGTCAATCGCCGCGCCAGTGGCGCTTTGTGCGGTGTTGCCGTAGGCGCTGGTGTCCTTGGCCGGGGTGCCGGTGGCGCCGTCGAAGTGATAGAGCGCGGTGTAATTCGGATCGAAGGTCAGCTGGCCGTTGCCGGTGGCCGGAGCCTTCTGATTGCCGTAGTACATCCAGATGTCCTGACGCTGGCCGCCCTCGACATTCGGTACATCGACCCAGATCAGCGCCATGCCCATCAGCGCGTCGAAGCTTTCGATCTGGTGGTTAAGCACGGTCTTGTCATCGGCGGCGACGAAGCGCAAATCCGCGCCGTCTTCCTTGACCCCGTCGAAGGTGAAATTGCCGGTGTGCAGGCGCACCAGCAGCGCGGTGCGGCCCAGGGCCTGATTGATCCCGGCGCCCTGCGGCGTGGTGTCGACGGCGATCTGTTTGCGGTAATGCCAGTCGTCCTGCCACCAGGCCTGCGCCGTGGCCGGGAGCACGAAGCCCAGGCAGATCAACAACGAAAGAATGAGGCGCTGCATGAACGTGCTCCTTTAGAAAGTGGCTTGAAGGTTGAAGTGCAGGCGCGACTCCTGCTTCGAGGTGTTCGGCCCTTCGAGTAGCGGGTAACCCCAGTCGAGGCTGCCGGACAGCCATTTGCTCAGGCTGGCGCGGGTGCCGAGGCCGACGCTGGCCAGGGCATAACTGGCGTCCTGGTCCGGCAACTCGTCGCGCAGGTACAGTTGCGCACCTTCGGCAAAGGCGTAGAAGCGCCATTCCTGCATCCAGCTGCCGGTGTATTTCGCCAGCGACGGGGTGCGCAGCTCCTGACTGAGCAGCACGCCGTCATCGCCGGTGCGCTCGGCCGCCAGATAGCCGCGCACCGAGGTCGCGCCGCCAGCGGAAAACTGTTCGTTGGAAACCAGCGGCCCCGACGCCAATTGGAACGCGCCTTTGCTCGCGCTCTGCCAGTCTTTGTCGAAGGTCCAGGTGAAGTTGCTGTCGCCCTTGACCACGGCGAAACTCGGGTTGGCGCGGTAGCGTTTGTAGTCGAAGTCTTCGTCGGAACTGCCGTAGCCGAAAATGCTGCGGGTGGCCGCAACCAGGCTCAGGCCGAGGCCGAGCTGGCTCTTTTCGGTGTAGCGGAAGCCGTTGTAGGCGAAGGTGAACGGCGCGTATTTCAGCGGCACCTTGTCGCTCTCGCCGGACAGGGTCAGGCGTTCGTCGAAGTCCTTGAAGTCGATACCGGCCGACAGCGAGTTCGACCAGTTGCCACTGGACGGCAACGTGTAGATCGCCGACACGCCATAGGAATGCCCCTTGCCCAGCACGTTGCTGCCACCGATGGTGGCGACGTTACTGTCGGATTGATAACCGGAGAACTGCACGCTCCAGCGCTCGCTCAGCGGCGCGGTGTAGGAAGCCGACCAGACCTTGGCATTGTCGGTGTCCTGCGGGGCGGTGAAGTACGTCAGGTTGATGCTGTGGCCGAGCTGCCAGAGGTTGTTGTAGCCGAGGCTGGTGACGGCGCGCAGTTTCTCGGTGTCGGCGCTGTAGTCGTTGTTGAGGCCGACGCTGGCGCTCCACGGGTTCTGGTCTTCGACCTGCAAATCGACGTCCATGGTGCCGGGGCGCTGACCTTCGCGCACCAGCGGCATGACCTGACGGCCAGGGGTTTTATTGAGCTGCGCCAGTTCGCCCTGAACCTTGGCGAAGTCCGGCACCTCGCCTTCTTTCAGGGCCGGGACGTTGTCGCGGATGTCCAGCGGCGAATAGTGTTTGGCCCCGACCACGCGCACCCGGCCGACCTTGGTTTCGCTGACTTGCAGATAGACGATGCCGTCCGCCACCGCTTGCTCCGGCAACTCGACGAACACCGATTGGTAGCCACGCTCCTGATAGGCCTTCTGCAGGGCATCGCGGGCGCCTTCGATGTCAGTCATGGCTTTTTGCGGGCCGAGAAACGGATACACCGCTTCTTCGATGGCCCGGGCGTCGAGCACGGTGTTGCCGCGCACGAAGTATTCGTTGACGTCCACCAGACGTTGCGGCGCGGCGCCTTGGGCAGCCTCTTCGGCGAATGCCGGTTGCGCGCCGGCCGTCACCAGCAGCCAGCCCCACAGCGCCAGCCGTGACGTGAAAATCTGATCCACACTACCCCCTGAATTCGCGATGACCTGTTGGCGCTGTTGCGCGCCTTGTGTGTTGCGTCAGTTGCTGACTGTCGAGGCACCGCTGTGCTTGCCGAGCCAGGTGTGCAGCAGCGCGAAGTTCAAGGAGAACTCGGGCATTTGCAGCAACGCACCGCAGAACACTTCGCCGATGATTTTCTGAATGAGCTGCACCGCACGCGGGTTGTTGAGCAGCGTGGCGATGTCGCGACTGAGGACGTTGAAGCTCCAGACTTTCTGGTTCAGGCCAAGCCCGACGAACCAGCGAAACAGCAGGTTGTAATTGAGTTGTTCATACAGTTGCTGCTCGCTGGGCACCGAATACAGCAGTTGCAGGAGCAGGATGTGCATGACGGTTTGCGCGGGGATGAGCATGCCCGGCTCGGCATTGAGCTCGTGCAGCAGGCCTTGGTGGGCGTCGAGCAAGTCGTCGATCTGCGGGCGCAGCAACACCAGCGAATGGCCGGGCGGAATGTAGCTGGAGACCTCTTTCAAGGCGCCCTGCCAGTCATCCTGCGACACGATCCAGACCCACGGCGCGCCGTAGCGATACACCGACACCGGCTTTTTGCGCGCGGCTTCGACGATCTTCGACAAGCGCTGATCAAGCTCCTGCATGCCCACTTTCGAGTAGCGTTCCATAGTCCCCATTGCCTCACTCCCGGCGTCCCGCCTCGGCTTGTGAAAAGCGCCCCGTTGGGCCCCTCAAGCGCGTTACATAGGCATGACCGGACTGGCTATGTGCTACCGAACTTTTGTCATGAAAGCTTCATTAATGAATTGGCGGAGAACCCGCAGGCGTAAAAACCGTGGGATCGAGCCTGTTCGCTCCCACGGTCCTGGATGATGCAGAAAAATGCAGATCAATTTTTCAGATCGAATTTGCCATTGGTGATGCTCAGTGTTTTTGGCCCTTGTGAATCACTGTCAGGATCGGCGGTCATTTCAAAGTTGAACGTTCCCGTAACGGCCACAGCCCCCCCTACACTCGTGGCAGTCAGAGAGCCAGATTTCCCTGTAAATCGAAAGGTGTAGTCGTCACTACGAAACAAATATTTCACTGCGAGCAGTTCGGAAAAAACGAACGTATGCTTGCCCTCCCGCTTCGGAAAATCCAGGTAAAACCATTCCATGCTTTTCCCGACTTCTCTTTTCGCCAGCACTCTGTAGGCAGGGCCGTCCTCTGTGAGTTCGAGCTTGTTTGCCTGAGTCGTGCCCCATTTATCGCTTGAGAACTCGAAATAACCGGTAGTCGCCATTTCCATCACCTATCCATAAAAGGGATTTATGAACAACGCCTAAAGGTAATCCTCGCCCCTTCAACCACGACGCCATGAAACCGATTATTGCGCGCACCGCAAACGCACCGTCTACTGTCAGACCTGACAGTGGACGGGCTCTGATATCGGTCGCACGCTGTATGATTTGGCCCTCAGCTGTACACCGGCCAGGTGTCGACGATCTTGCCGCCACGCACGGCCAGCAGATCACCGAATTGCAGGAGCACCGCTTCGGTCTGGGTCGGGCGCAGGAACACTTGATCCTCGACGGTCAGGCCCACGGCGCTGGAACCGTTGACCATCTCCTGATTCGAGCTGCGCCCGTACACCCCATTGCTCTGCAACCCCGGCGGTGATTCGAACTCGGCCATCCAGTTGCCGCCGTAGATGAAAAAAGTCTGGCGCTGGTTGGTGTCCCACCACCAAAACAGCGTCGACTTGTCGTCCAGCGCCGGGATATTTACCGCGCCGGTACTCTTCAACACCGGGGTGGCGATGTAGGTCGCCGGCACGTGATCAACCAGCGATGGCAGGTCGTAATGCGTCGGCTTGAGCATCGCCGTACCTACCGAAACCTCGGTGCTCAGCGTCTCGTTCTCGTGGATGCGGTAACTCGGGCTGCCGGCAGTGTTCAGGCACAGGTTGTCATTCCACAGCGTCGGAAACTGCTGCCGGGTGAAGTCCACGCAACGTTGATAAATCAGCATGACCTTGGCGAACAGCTCCTCGGGCGAGCCGAGTATCCCCGGCACGCCCATGCCCACAAACGGGTCGTAGCCCATGAACCCGGCGAACTGCAGATGCTGTGGATTGGCGCTGATCAGCGTGAGCATCTGCCCCAACACATTCACATCACTGACCCCGCCGCGATGCAGGCCGACATCCAGTTCGATGTTGATGCGCATCCGCGTGCCCAGCCCTTGCGCCAACGCCAGGTATTGCTGTAGCCGCGCAGGCCCGTCGAGCAGCCATTGCAGTTGCCTGGACGGATCGAACGGGCCTTTGTGGGTCTGATAAAACAATTCGGCCGAACGCACCGGCAACGGCTTGCCGAGCAGGATGTCGGACTGCGGAAAAGTTACAGCGTCGTGATTGAGGAACGGCTGGTGAAACGACATGAGTTTTTGCGTTCCGGCCCGTTGCGCGATGTAGCTCAACAGCCCCGGAGACGGCAGCGATTTCTCCACCAGACGCAATTGCTTGCCGCCGCGTTTGACCGACTGCATCACCACGTCGATGTTGTGATCGAGGCGATCCAGATCAATCAACAACACCGGACGCATCGGGCCGTTGTCCTTCAGCTCTTTATTCAGCGCGCGGAAATATTCACTGTACGGGCCGCCACGATCACCCGGTCGCAGCCAGGCGCCTACGCCCACTGACAAAGCGCCGACACACAGCGTGCCGAGGAGAAAATTGCGTCGATTGACCGCCATCAGCTCACCCCCAGAATCGACGACAGATGCGCATTGAGAAAGCGTCCGCTCGGGTCCAGCGCCTGACGTACGTCGACAAACTCGCGCCAGCGCGGGTACAGCGGTTGCAGATTCTTCGCGTTGAGCGTGTGCAATTTGCCCCAGTGCGGACGGCCGTTGTACTTCCAGAAGATCGGCTCGACCGCGGCAAAGAAGTTGTGATGATCCATCTGGTAATGCTGGTGCACCGAGATCGAACAGCTGTCGCGGCCCTCGAACATGCTCAGCGGAATGTCGTCGGCCTTGACGTAGCGGTACTCGATGGGAAACCAGGTGCGCAGGTCCTTGTCCTGAATCAGCTTGAGGATTTCACGCAGACACGCCGGGCCGTGTTCGGCGGGCACCGAGTATTCCATCTCGTTGAAGCGCACGGTGCGCACGTTGGCGTAGATGTCGAACGAGTCGCCGACCCGATCATCGAAACTCGCCATATGCCGCAGGCTGTTGAGCAGCGTGCGGCGCAGCTCGGGGAAGTCGCTGCCGTATTTGTCGATCTTCTCGATCAGGGTCACGAACTCATTGCCGCCCTCCTCCTCAGGGGGAATCGGCGGCGTGGCCGGGTCGCTGGTTTCGTTGAGGGCGATGGACAGCGCGTAGTCGGAATGGGTGACCACGAGCATTTCCCAGTGCTGGTTTTCCCGGGTGTTCTTGTCGAGGTCTTCCAGCAGCTCTTCGGTCTTGGCGATCCACTGGCGTTCGCGCAGGCGGTAGGCCGGGCGATTTTGCAGACGGATTCTGGTGGCCACGCCAAGAGCGCCGAGCGAAACGCGAGCCGCGTTGAATACTTCAGGGTGACGCTGGCTGTCGCAGTCCAGCACCTCGCCATTGGCCGTCACCAGTTGCAGGCCACAGACGTGTGCCGAGTACGACTGAAAGGTTTTGCCGGTGCCGTGGGTCGAGGTGGAAATCGCCCCGGCGAGAGTCTGGTAATCGATATCGGCCATGTTCTGCAGGGCCTGGCCGACGTCTTTCAGCGGCACGCCCATGCGCGACATTGGCGTGCCGGCGCCGAATTCGGCCTGCAGGGTTTTCAGGTCGTGGTCGAGCAGCCCGGTGAAGTAGCTCAGCGACAGCAACGTGCCGTCGGTGGGCACCAGTGCGCTGAACGAATGTGCCGAGCCGACCGGGCGGATCTTGCCCTGGGCCTGACGAATCGCAGCGCTTAGTTCATCAAGATTCTTCGGTGCCAGCCGCGCCGCCGGCAGACAACTCTGCCCGCCCGACCAGTTGCGCCAGGGAATCAGTCGCGGGGCGCGCAGCAACTGCCCCAGCGCGGGATTGGCCGCCAGTGCACTGAACGCGCCGACGATGCTTGCCCGTTGCAACAACTGACGCCGTGTCAGATCCATGCTCATGCGCGCGCCCTTATTGTGGGAGGGGCTGGTCGGCCATGAAGCCGATCAGTTGCAGGAATTGTTCTTCGCTGCACTCGACGCACTGGCCCATCGGCGGCATGCCGTTGTAGCCGTTGATGGCGTGGTCGAGCAGCGTGTCGGCGCCCTGGCGAATGCGCGGCTCCCAGGCTTGACGATCGCCAGTCAGCGGCGCATTGGCAGCCGGGTTGGCGTGGCACAGCTGGCAGCTGTTGGTGTAGATCTGCGCCAGGGCCGGGTCGGAGGGGGTGGCGTTGTGAATGGTCGCCGGCGGTGCGGATTTTTCGTCGCAGCCGCACAGCGTCATGAACAGCGCCAGCAGTAAAGTGAGTGGAATTGCCCGCATAACGATCCTCGAGGGTGGCAGCGCTTATTGTTGTGATCACACCTTAAGGCAGGTACGGCAGCGGGTTGAGGGCATTGCGGGACAACGATGGGGCCATCCGGGGCCACACCATCTTTCTGTAGGAGCTGCCGCAGGCTGCGATCTTTTGATCTTGCTCTTCAAAAACAAAGTCAAAAGATCGCAGCCTTCGGCAGCTCCTACAGGGCTTGGCGTGACATTCGCGTGACATTGGCGGGTTTAAATTTCGGCGTATTCAGGCGTATAACCTGTAAAGACTTTTTGATCTGTATACGGACATCAACACGGGGTAGCGACATGACCACAGCAAACATCCTTGGCAATCTGTTCCCTTCTGTCAGCGACATCCCGGAAAAATACCGCCTCGACGCTCAGGTCGAGCAGCGCGAATACCTCGTCGATGGCCAACTGCGGCGCTGGGACGGCCCGCTCGCCACCGTGCGCAGCCCTGTGTATCTGCACGGCGAGAACGGCGATGAACAAGTGATTCTCGGCAGCACTCCGCTGCTGGATGCCGACACCGCGCTCACCGCCCTCGACGCCGCCGTGCGTGCCTACGATCGTGGTCAGGGCCTGTGGCCGACCATGCGCGTGGCCGAACGCATCCAGCACGTCGAAGCGTTCCTCGGCCGGATGCGCCAGCAGCGCGAAGCCGTGGTCAAGCTGCTGATGTGGGAGATCGGCAAGAACCTCAAGGACTCGGAAAAAGAGTTCGACCGCACCTGCGACTACATCGTCGACACCATCAACGCACTGAAAGAACTCGACCGCCGCTCCAGCCGTTTCGAACTGGAACAGGACACTCTCGGCCAGATCCGCCGCGTGCCGCTCGGCGTGGCACTGTGCATGGGGCCTTACAACTATCCGCTGAACGAAACCTTCACCACGCTGATTCCGGCGCTGATCATGGGCAACACCGTGGTGTTCAAACCGGCCAAGCTCGGCGTGCTGCTGATCCGCCCGCTGCTCGAAGCGTTCCGCGACAGTTTCCCGACCGGCGTGATCAACGTGATCTACGGCAGCGGCCGCGAAACCGTCAGCGCGCTGATGGCCAGCGGCAAGATCGACATCTTCGCCTTCATCGGCACCAACAAGGCCGCCAGCGACCTGAAAAAACTGCATCCGAAACCACACCGCTTGCGCGCCGCGCTGGGCCTGGATGCGAAAAACCCCGGCATCGTCCTTCCGGAAGTCGATCTGGACAATGCGGTCAGCGAAGCGGTCACCGGTTCGCTGTCGTTCAACGGCCAGCGCTGCACCGCGCTGAAGATCCTCTTTGTGCATGAGGACGTGGTCGATGCCTTCATCGAAAAATTCAACGCCAAACTCGCCACCCTCAAGCCGGGCATGCCGTGGGACAGCGGCGTGGCGCTGACGCCGTTGCCGGAGTCGGGCAAGGTCGACTATCTGCACGGTCTGGTGGCCGACGCGCAGAACAAGGGCGCAAAAGTGGTCAACCCGAATGGCGGCGAGAGTCGCGAGTCGTTCTTCTACCCCGCCGTGCTGTACCCGGTGACGCCGCAGATGCGCGTGTACAACGAAGAACAGTTCGGCCCGGTGGTGCCGATCGTGCCGTACCGTCACCTCGATACCGTGATCGATTACGTGCTGGAATCGGACTTCGGCCAGCAACTGAGCCTGTTCGGCACCAACCCGGTGGCGATCGGCCGACTGGTCGACACTTTCGCCAACCAGGTCGGGCGGATCAACCTCAACGCCCAGTGCCAGCGCGGCCCGGACACCTACCCGTTCAACGGGCGCAAGAACTCCGCCGAAGGCACGCTGTCGGTACACGATGCCCTGCGGGTGTTTTCGATCCGCACACTGGTGGCAACCAAGTTCCAGGACAGCAACAAGGATCTGATCAGCGAAATCATTCGCGGCCGCGATTCGAGCTTCCTCACCACCGACTACATCTTCTGACGAGGACTTTGCACTGAGCACCTTCAGCACCCAACGACTGCCACCGCTGCTGCGGCGAATCCTGCGTCCGTTGCTGGACCCGTACCGCCGCTACCAGCACGCCCGATTGATTCACGCGGTGCGGGTAGCGCTGGGGCTGCTGGCGACCATCCTGCTGACCACCGGCATCAACCTGCCCCACGGCGAGTGGGCTTCGGTGACCATGCTGGTGGTGATCGGCGGCCTGCAACACCACGGCAACATCGGCAAGAAAGCCGCCGAACGCGCCACCGGCACCCTGATCGGTGCCGGTGTCGGTCTGCTGCTGGTGGCGCAACAGGCATGGCTGGGCCTGCCGTGGCTGACCTACTTTGCCATGGCGGTGGTCTGCGGCTTCTTCTCCTATCACGCGATCGGCAAGGGTGGTTACACCGCCCTGCTTTCGGCGATCACCGTGTTCATTGTCGCCGGGCATGGCGACAACCCAATCACCGACGGCTTGTGGCGCGGGGTCGACATTCTGATCGGTATCGCCCTGGCCCTGGCGTTCTCCTTCGCCCTGCCGCTGTACGCGGTGTATTCGTGGCGCTACAACCTGGCCGATGCCTTGCGCGACTGCGCCACGTTGTACGGGCGGATCATCAGCGGCCAACCGGTCAGCGCCGATGAACATCTGAAGCTGATGGGCCGGGTGACCACAGTGATGGTGCAACTGCGCTCGCTGATGCCTTCGGTGTCCAAGGAAGTGAAAATTTCCATGACCGAGCTGGACGCGATTCAACGCAACCTGCGGATGTGCGTCAGCACCCTGGAAATCCTCGGCAACACCCGCCCGGATGCCAACGACCCCGAAGCCATGGCGCACCTGCAATCGGCGCTACGGGCCGAGCACCGGGTGATCCGCGTGCAACTGATCGGCATGGCCCGGGCCTTGAAGTCTGGCGCCACGCAACGTCTGCAGCGCCCGCTGGAATTGCCTGACGCGAGCCTCGACACACCGGTCTACAGCACGCTGGACGGTTACCGGTTGCTGACCCGACAACTGGCCGCGAACATTGGCGAACTGCGCCAACGCCTGGCGATGACGGCGCCGCGCTGGAACATCTGAATCAGCGGAAAAAACCATGTAACAAAGCCGACATCATCACTACAATGCGCCGCACAACGGATGTGACATGGACGCATAAATGCAATTCAGGAAGAGTATCAACGCCCTGCGGGCACTGGCCGTGCTCGCGGTCGTGCTGTTTCATTTCAAGGTGCCAGGGTTCGAGGGCGGGTTCGTCGGCGTAGACGTGTTCTTCGTCATCTCCGGCTTCCTGATGACCGGCATCATCGTCAATGGCGTGCAGCAGCAGAACTTTTCCCTCCTCGGTTTCTACGCCTCCCGCGCCCGCCGCATCATTCCCGCCCTGCTGGTCCTGTGCGTTGCGCTGCTGATCTTCGGCTACTTTTATCTGCCGCTGGATGACTTGCGCGAAACCATCCGTACGATCAAGAGCAGTCTGCTGTTCAGCTCGAACTTCAGCTTTGCCCAAAGCGGCAATTACTTCGCGGCGCCGCTGCATGAAAACTGGTTGCTGCATACCTGGTCGCTGTCGGTCGAATGGCAGTTCTACCTGCTTTACCCCGTGCTGATCATGGGGCTGCACCGGTTCTTCGGCACCGATAAAACTCGCTTTGCCTTGCTGGCCGTGGCGCTGATTTCGCTGCTGGCGTCCATCGTCGTGACCCGCGTCAACCCGACGTTCGCCTTCTACATGCTGCCCACCCGCGCCTGGGAAATGATCGCTGGCGGGCTGGTTTTTCTGTTTCCCCTAAGATTGAGCCAGCGCGGCGGCGCGATTTGCGAAGGATTCGGCTTGCTGGCGATTGCCGTCAGCGTGCTGGTTTTTTCTGAGGCGGATCTGTGGCCGGGCTACCTGGCACTGGTACCGGTACTGGGCACGATGCTGGTGATTCATGGCAACACCCGATCCGGATTCAGCCGCAATCCCGCGCTGCAGTTTGTCGGGAGCATTTCCTACTCGGTGTACCTCTGGCATTGGCCGCTGGTGGTACTGCTTTACCTGTGCGGCCTGTTGAATAGTTGGCCGCACGTAATCGACGCGATGATCGCCTCGTTCGCCTTCGGCACCCTGTCCTTCTACCTGGTGGAATCGAAGGTGAACAAAGGTCCGACCGCCGCACGCACGGTGATCAAGTTCGCGTCACTGACTTTGGCTGTGGTTGCGGTGTCGGCAGCAACGTCGTCGCTGGTCAAGCAGCACCCCGATTGGCGCCCGGCGCTGGTCGAACTCGGCCAGCCGGAATACACCAGCAAGCTGTATCCGCAGGAGTGCTACCCGAATGCCTATGCGGCGGCGGATTGCAAACTGGGCACGGGTGATGTGTCGGTGATTCTGTACGGCGACAGCCATGCGCAATCCACCGCAGCGGCGGTGCAGATGGACAACCCGCAAGCGGCGTTGTCGTGGTCACGGGGCGGTTGCCCGACCCTGACGCACTTCGCCATGCACGACAAGACCGTCGAAAGCCAGTGCCGGGGCTTCAATCAGGAAAAGCTGCAACAACTGAAAACCGCGTACGCCGGGGTGCCGGTGGTGCTGTTCAGCCGTGCGGCGCTGTACGCGGATTCGGGCCGGGAAAACAGCTACCGGATTTCCTTTCCCGAGCGCCAGGCTACGTTTGCCGAAGCGTATACCGAAGAGTACGTCAGCACGGTCTGCTCGATCGCGGAAAACCATCCGGTGTATATCGTCAAACCGATCCCGGAGATGCCTTTCAGCGTCTACAAGGGCTTGAATCTGAATCAGCGTCTGTTCCGGCAAAACACAGACATTTCCTTGCCGTTGCAGGTCTATGAGAAGCGCAACCGCATCGCCATCGCAACCATCGAAGCCGCCGCCAGCCGCTGCAACGCGACGGTGATCGACCCGACGCCGTACCTGTGCCCCAACGGCAATTGCATGGGCTCCATGGACGGCGTGCCGCTGTACTTTGACGATAATCATCTGGTGGATGCCGGCAATCAGCAGCTCAAAGGCCTGTTCAAGGATCTGATCAAGCCGATTTGAGCTGGCGCCGGCCTTTCAGGCCCCAGCCCTGTTGCATCCCGGCGGCGGCCAGCAGAATCGCCACGACACCGACCCATTGCAGGATCTCCAGGCGATGGCCGAAGGCGAACCAGTCGACGAAAATCGCCGCAATCGGGTAGATGAAGGACAGCGCACCGGTCAGGGCAGTCGGCAGTTTCTGGATCGCGCCGTACAGCAGCACGTACATCAGGCCGGTGTGGACAATGCCCAGCGTCACCAGACTGGCCCAGGCGCCGTTGGTTTGCGGCAGGCCGTTGAAGTGCGCGAACGGCGCGAGCAACAGCACTCCGGTGCAGACCTGGATCAGCGCGATCAGATGCGGCGGCGTGCCGGTGAGGCGCTTGATGATCAGCGCCGCCATCGCGTAGAGCAACGCCGCGCCCAATGCGAGCGCAATACCCAGCAGATACTCACCTCCGCTCTCACCCTGCGTGCCATGGGCGCTAACGATTGCCAGCATGCCGAGAAAGGAAATCGCCAGCCAGAACAGCTTCTGCAAGGTGATTTTCTCGCCGAGAAACAGCGCCGCCAAACCCACCAGCATGAACGGCTGCACGTTATAGACCGCCGTGCCGATGGCGATAGAGGCGCGGGAATATGAGCCGAACAACAACACCCAGTTGCCGACAATCGCTACCCCGCTGAGCACCGCGAGCAGAAACGTGGTGCGGGTCAAAATGCCCGGACGCAAGAAGCCGAACGCCGCGCATATCAGCAGCAAGGTGCCGGCGCCGAACACACAGCGCCAGAACACCACATCCAGCACCGGTTGCCCGGAGATCAGCACGAACCAACCGATGGTCCCGGAAATCAGCATGGCGGCGGTCATTTCCAATGAACCACGGCGGATTGTGTTGTCCATCATCGATCTCCCTAAGCGTTTGACGAAAGCATGGCAAAAGTATGCCAAGCCGACCCCGAGCGCCTCCAGAGCAAAAAGCAGGCTAAACTCGGTTTCTGCCTTTTTTATCGCGGGTGGTTTTCCTCAAATGCCTAATGCCGGAGTTGCGCCATGACCGACGATATCGACCAGATCCTCATCAGCGCCTTGATGGAAGACTCGCGCCGCTCGCTCAAGGCATTGGCGCAGATCAGCGGCCTGTCGTCACCCAGCGTGGCCGAACGCCTGCGCCGGCTGGAGGAACGCGGCGTGCTCAAGGGCTATACCGTCGAGATCGACCCCAAATGCTTTGGTTATCAACTCCAGGCCATCGTCCGGGTACGTCCACTGCCGGGGCAACTGCAGGAAGTGGAACGACAGATCATGTCGATCCCGGAATTCACCGAGTGCGACAAAGTCACCGGCGAGGACTGCTTCATCGCCCGCCTGCATGTGCGATCGATGGAACAGCTGGACACCCTGCTCGACCGCCTCAACACGCTGGCCGAAACCAACACCGCGATCGTCAAGAAAACCCCGGTCAAACGCCGTTTGCCGCCGATGGCGTGAATGCTTTCTGCGCCTGTTCGGCGTAGATTGAGGTTTTTCCGGCGAAGGATTGGCGGTCATGAGAATTCAGGCAGTGATGCTGACAGTGTTGATGCTCAGCGGGTGCGGGACGGTGCAGACCGTCGTGCTTAGCGACAAGGCTTCCGTGGACCAGTTGAAGACCAAGAAAAGTTACTGCGGCGCTGTGCCGCGCATTTACAGCGGTGCAACCTACGACTTCTGCATGCTGCACGCCGAAAAGCCGGATGACGTCGACGCGTTCAATTACAACAACGCCTCCCTTGGCCTGGTGGTCGATGCGGCGGTTTCGGGTGTGCTGGACACATTCTTGCTGCCCTACACGATTTACAAGCAGCAGGCCGATGGCAGCATGGTGATTAACTGATCCGCTTTTCGCAGACAACAAAAAACCCGCCGAAGCGGGTTTTTTGTTGATTCACAAGCAGCGATCAGTCGTCGCGGCTCATGATGCCGAAGATCTGCAACAAGCTGATGAACAGGTTGTAGATCGATACATACAGGCTGATGGTTGCCATGATGTAGTTGCGCTCGCCACCGTGGATGATTGCGCTGGTCTGGAACAGAATGCACACCGATGAGAACAGCACGAAACCGGCGCTGATCGCCAGTTGCAGGCCGCTGATCTGGAAGAACATGCTCGCCAGCGTTGCACCCAGCAACACGAAGAAACCGGCGGTGATGAAACCACCGAGGAAGCTCATGTCCTTGCGGGTGATCAGCACGTAGGCCGACAGACCACCGAACACCAGCGCGGTCATGGCGAATGCCGAACTGACCACTTCTGCGCCGCCCTGCATGCCCAGGTAACGGTTGAGGATCGGGCCGAGCAGGAAACCCATGAAACCGGTCAGCGCAAAGGCGGACACCAGGCCCCACGCGGAATCACGGAGTTTGTTGGTGAGGAAGAACAGCCCGTAGAAACCGATCAGCACTACGAAAATGTTCGGGTAGCCGACACGCATCTGCTGGGCCACGAACGCCATCACACCGCTGAATGCAAGGGTAAGCGCCAGTAGACCGTAAGTGTTGCGCAGGACGCGGCTAACCTCTAGCTGCTCAGCCTGCACGCTGTTGTGAACTGCGTAATCCTGTTCGCGCATGGCGACACTCCTGTTGGTTTGAAACGTTCAGTGGCAAAGATCATAACAGACGCTCTGTAACAAGCCATGCACAGAGTTTGACAGTGTGTTTCATTCAGGTATTATGGCGCCCGCAACGCAAACGGAGGTGTGGCCGAGTGGTTTAAGGCAACGGTCTTGAAAACCGTCGACTGTAACAGGTCCATGAGTTCGAATCCCATCGCCTCCGCCATCTTATGTACGACAAAGCCCTGATTATTCAGGGCTTTGTCGTTTCTGGCGTCCTGAAAAATTTCCGCCTAGCCGAATGCGTTCCATAACTTGACGAGCAGCGCGGATCGGCAGATGTCGCCGAGAACTTGCACGGCGCACTCTGGACGATCGACTAGAACGAGGAGTTCATCAAGATGACCTTGGCCGTTTTGATGGCGCCCGAGTGACCGCTTCCGGCCAATAGCGGTCAGTGACAATATTCGCAAAGGCTACCGCTCAGCTTCCCGAAGACCGATCTCGACTATTCGTTAGGTACAGCACCATCGCTGCACGAGCCGCATCTTTGATTACCTTCAGCCTCAACCAAGATGATATTCGCGCCTTTATCAGCTAGGTGATACGCCAGCGAAGTGCCCACGATGCCGGCACTGATGACAACGACTCGTTTGCCCAGAGCATTTCTCATATCAACCTTTATTCTGTCGACCTGAAGGCGGTTCATTGTCTGCCACTGGTCGATTTCTGCTTGTCGTAACGGGCAGCAGTTGTCGTCCAGAAAGCAGATGTAGATTTGTCTGAAGTTGCGAAATAGCTGACAAAATCATCGTGTTAAAACGCCGCCTGAAATGGCAGCAAGATAAGCGCGTGAGTGTTGTTGGCACTGGAGGGTTCCGAAAATTCGTTCAGCTACTACGGCAAGCGTCATCAACGACTATAGTCATTGGTGAGCCAGAGCGAATCTGACCATTCCCCTGCCAACCTGGCCTAATCCAATTCCGCGATTACACGGCGGATCTTCTTGTGTTCCTTGATGCGGAACGTGAACGTTTCGCTGCCGAAATCACTCAGGCTCAGGCTGAGATCGAGGCAGCGTTGTCTTTTTTTGAACCCCTTGATGGTGGATGGAGTTATCCCGCCGGGCACGTCGCATCCCACTGAGCACGTCCCAACCACCCATCTATCAAGGTTCAAGCAATGAATACTTTGAAGTTCGATGATGCACAAAAAACCAATGGCGACCTGGTTCAGGGTCCGCTGCCGGCCGGCACTGTCGCGCCCGACTTCACTCTTCACGCAACCCCTGATCAACAGTTGTCGCTGCGCGAGTTAAAGGGGAACCCCGTGATACTGGCGTTTTATCCCGCTGACTGGACTTCGGTGTGTGGTGACCAACTGACCTTGTACAACCAGTTGTTACCCACCTTCAGAGAATACGGTGCGGTGCTATTGGGTATCTCGGTTGACAGCGCCTAGTGTCATCAGGCCTTTGCCAAAGATAGGAATTTTCACTTCAGCCTGCTGGCCGATTTCGAGCCCAAAGGGGCGGTGGCACGACAGTATGGAGCGTACGAGTCCCAGCTCGGAGTTTGTAAGAGGGCACTGTTCGTGATTGACAAGGAGGGGGTGGTCGCCTGGAGCTACGTCTCACCAATGGCAATCAACCCTGGGGCGGACGGCATTCTGGATGCGCTGGATGCTCTGGCGAATTCGCCACAAGGCACGCCAATCAAAAATTAACAGGTGATTACATGGCCACTCTCAAAGTCCCGGTAAGTGCCAACGACCATCGTCAGGGAAGTGCGCATGCCAAGGTCACCTTGGTGGAATTTGGCGACTATGAATGTCCCTATTGCGGTGAAGCGTATTGGATGGTCAAGAATCTGCAACAGCATTTTCGCAATGACTTGCTTTTTGTGTTCCGTAACTTCCCTCTGACCACCGCTCACCCCCATGCATTGGGTGCAGCGGTCACCGCTGAGTATGCCGGGAGTCGAGGGTTCTTCTGGGAGGCTCACGACGAATTGTATGAAAATCAGGATCGATTGGGTCTGCCGTTGTATCGCGCCATTGTCCTAAAACACGGCCTTTCCAGCGAAGAACTTGACGTTGCCGTGCGAGAGGACACTTACATCCCCAAAATACAATCCGACTTCAATGGCGGTGTACGCAGCGGCGTGAACGGTACTCCGGCGTTTTACTTTGACGGGCTTCGCTATGACGGGGTCCCAGAGTTTAACGAGATGAGTCAAATGATTGAGCTTCTGTTAGTGCGCGGACGAAATCGCTAGAGAGCCAAATCGGCTTGGCATCACCCACATCGGAGCCGAGGAAAAACCAACGTAGCTTCCTTTTACATTAAAGAGGTGTACACGGAGCCGGCAGCTAATGAAATCTTTGAAATATTATGAAAAAAATCGACATGCAACATGGTTGGAGTTGTTTTTTGACCTAACTTTCGTTGTTACGATTGGCCAGGTTACGCACACTCTCGGACATGTTCATGAAGGCCACTTTGAACATAAGCAACTATGGACATTCTTACTGCTTTTTGTACCGTTGTGGTGGATCTGGTCCAGTCACACGATTTACTCCAACAGGTTTGATACAGACAGCAATCTTCACCGTTTGGCAACATTATTCATAATGCTCCTGCTCATTGTGCTATCGGCACGGATCGGGGAAAACCTGGAAGTGAACTACCCGCTTATTATTGCCTGCTATTTTGGTATACGTGCGATGATCAGTGTTATGTATATTTCGTCCATTAGTAAACTCGATTCTCGCGGCGAACTTTCCTCAAGGCTCGGCTTCGCCCTATTAGTTAGCGCAGTTATTAGCCTTTCATCCGTTATTTTTGACCCGCCCTTGCGTTACCTTGTTGCTTATATTGGGATTGTTCTTGATATTCTGTTTCCTGTATTTTTCTGGACTAAATTAAAGCCGTTGCCAGCACACACAGAGCACTTGGTTGAGCGCATAGGCCTACTCACCCTAATCTTATTGGGGGAGTCAATTATTAGCCTTTCCGGAGGCTTATCTAACATTCAATGGGGTTATTACAATGTGATGGCGGCCATCACCGGATTCATCATGATCTGCAGTATCTGGTGGATCTATTTTGATAGTTTTTACCTGCTGAGCAAAAATCACAGCAGTATGAGTGGGCACGCCTTGATCTACTCGCACCTTTTTCTTTTTATGGGGTTGGCGCTTCTGGCAAATTTGATCAGGCATGCGATCCTGAATGACATTGCGATGCGCGATTTCCAGATTATGTCGATCACCGGCATGGTCTTGTTTTTCCTGGGGAAGCAATATGGCTATTTCATAGCTGTGAGTCGAATAAGGAAATACATACTGCAAAACACCTTGATCGTGTTTTCTTTAGGTGGGTTAGTTATATTTCTACCGCGTGTCGAGTACATATTGGTCGGCTTGACAGTCACCATGATCTGTTATGTTCTCCTGAATTTCAGATATCGTTGAGTCTTGATTATCAGGCCACAGCTCGGGAAAAGTGATCAAGCGGCTGGTCTGCGGTTTGCGCGCTGCCTACTACGTCATTCTCAGTGTCCGAGCGACATGCGACGCTACCCTTGGTCTCTTTGGGTTTGTAATCGTGGTGTCGTCGACCATAGTTAACAGCCGGATGCCCCTTTTAGCTATTGCGACCAGATAGCACCAGCCGCATCGTAACAACAGGAGCCACGTCATGGTCAAAGTAGCGTTGTTCGTTCGTCTGGAAGCAAAACCTGGGAAAGAGAAAGAGGTGGAGCGCTTTCTCTTGAGCGGCCTTCCTTTAGTGGAGGAGGAGCCAGCCACTACAGCCTGGTTTGGAATCCGCTTGGGGCCGTCTACCTTTGGCATCTTTGACGCATTCCCGGATGAAGCGGGCCGGCAGGCTCATCTTTCGGGCAAGGTCGCGGCGGCGCTTATGGCAAATGCTGCCGAGCTGTTTGCCGAACCTCCATCAATCGAGAAGGTTGACGTCCTTGCGGCCAAGCTGCCCGGTTAAGCAAATCCAACAGGAAGTTCCATTCAGTTCGGGGAGGCCCAGGATGTATTTTGTGAAAATCAGGATAGCCTGGGCCTGCTGCTGTTCCGGGCGGTGATCAATCAAAACACCTGTATTGAAGATAAAAGTCATGGCTAAAGTGCCGTGTCAAGGATTCATACCATGCTCGCGCGCTCGGTTAAGTGAAAGGATACGCGCGCAAATCGTGTCCATGGACGGCGTGGAAGCCGCACAGAATCTGCAAGGCAACGTGTTCATCACGGGTTTAGGCTGGGTAGGGTAGATTGTTTGCCGGGCACCGGTCGCTCATGGCGCGAAGATCTCCATCAGTGATATAGAACCGGAGGTCATCCGCGCCGTGACACCTTATGGTTTCGTCAAGTGAGCATTCGTCGGCGTAGCAGTGACCGATGTTCAATGAGCTGCCTGACGCGGCTGCACTCCGAACTGCGCAACGATGTGCGTACCCAATTCCTCGATAACCTCCGCCGCAGGGCGCTTGCCATATTTGAGATTGAGAATGACGTGGTCCACGCCGATTTCCTCAAGCGACTCCAGCAAAAACCGTAGATGGTAACGTCCCAGTCTGAAACCCAAATGGATACGTGTGGGTGGCGTGGACGGATTCTCATCGAGATCGATGTACAGCGACTGAGTAAAGGGCTTGTACACAGAGCCACATTGCCTGGTGACCTCCAATCGCCAATCTTCCACGACCAGCCGCTGCATATTCGGAATGCGCGGATAGTTGATCCATCCGTTGCTCTCACGCGCGATCCAATCCAGTGACTGGCGACTGTTGCCGGTCACGAGCATTGGAATGAATTGGGTGGTAGGTTTCGGAATCAGGTCTGCGCCTTGCATTTCACCAGTGCTCCAGTGGATGGGCTCAAAACTGGTGCTGTGGGCGCGGCGAATCACTTCGTAGTGTTCTCGAAAGATCTCTCCACGCCTTTCGGGATCGACGCCAAACGCCGAAAACTCCACTGGCCGATCTCCCGAAGCAACCCCCAGAATCAAGCGACCAGTGCTCAACTGATCGACGCTGGCTGACGCCTTGGCCGTGTGCAGGGGATGGTGCAGCGGGATGGCGATGGAGGCGTGCCAAGTGTAATCTCCGAGGTATGGGCGGCCATATAACCCAGGTAAACCCAGGGGTCGAAGACTTGGCCGACATCGCCGAAGCCAGGGTCGCGAAGCGGCACGTCGCGAAACCAGAGCGCGCAGAAGCCCAGCGCCTCGGCTTGTTTAGCCAGTGTGACCTGGTTGAGCATGCTCGGAGTGTCCCCGTCGAACGCCTCCATGGGAAAGAATAATCCAAGGCTCAAATGCCCCTGAGTGAAGGTTCGGCTGAACCCTCGATGCTGCTGGTAAGGAATCGTGCTCGGCCGATACATACGGATTGACCTCATGGCAGAACGTGAACAGCGCCCCCGTTTCCAGAGGTGCTGCGGCATCGGTCGCTTTTGAACGGCAGGTGGGGGGACTGGATCTGGCTTTTACCCGTTGCGCCGTACTGCTGGTCATGTGGACCGGATTCAAGGGCCAGTTACTGGCGATAGGCGCGGGTCGGTCCGGGTGGGTGTTAAGTGGACGGTCAAAGGAAGTCAGATCTCTCGGCTCTATACCACCAGATGGGCAAGGCGTTCGAGGAATCATTCTATAAGCGTAGGCGGTTTTGCAGCTCTCCGCCATATTCTTACAATCGAGCCGCTGCCGGGCGAAAGTTGCGTATCGAAGACAGTTATCGGTCGTTTCCTGCCATTCCAGAACGGCCGCTAATGGCCGATAGCAGCCCTGTCATCAGTGGTAGCTATCGGGCAATGCTAGATATCAGAATAGGGCCAGAATGAGCAAAGCCATTGCGTTGGTCTCGCAAAGCTTTAGCAGGCGCTGATCGAAGGCGTTCATATTTCAACCATTTGCCCGCTACCAGTACGTTCTGTCTTAGCCATACAGGTACAAAAGGTCGTCGATCAGCTCTAGCTCCTGCTGCGTGTACTGAACCTTGTTGTACTGTCTAATGTCCTCAAGCACACCCTTGATCGGAACTTGCCGCGAAGGATCCTGAACAATTTCGATCAGACGGTCGTAATCGGGATCTCTTCCCTTGAGGTATTTTTCAATCAGTTCTTTGAGCGCTACGCGCGCCTCTAGATCGGTTAGCACTGTTACTTCTCCGGCAAAATCGTGACTTCAGCTGCTTTGATGATAGTGGTGGTACCAGGTTTAGGGATGAGTTGCTGCGCACCACCCATACCGTACTCAGGATTCGATTTGGTGAACGGCTCCAGTTTCGGACCTTTACCACCGAGTTCGCGCTATCTTCCTGTGACGATGTTTGTCCACTGTCCACTGTCCGCTTC